>CANRDN010000019.1 GCA_947629375.1 uncultured Bacilli bacterium
GATATGGAACATCGCCCTGCTTTTCAAGAAATGTTAGCAGATATGAAGAAAGGTAAAATTAACTATATTGTTGCTTACAAATTAGATAGAGTCACTCGTTCTGTTCGTGATTTAGAAGAATTAATCGCTCAACTTGAAAAACACAATTGCTATTTAGTTTGTGATAGAGATGATGTAAATACCTCTACTGCTAATGGAAGATTTTTCGTAAGAATGTTAACAGTTTTATCTCAATTAGAAATTGAAATTGTATCAGAAAGGACAAAATTTGGATTAAATGGTGCGATAAAATCAGGTCATATTCCAGGACAAAGACCATTTGGTTATATGAAATCAGAAGATAAGAAAATGATTGTTGATAATGCTACAAAACCTTATGTAGAAAAGATATTTGATATGTATTTAGAAGGAAAAAGTTTTCAAGCAATTGCTAATTACTTTAATGAAAATAATATTTATCCTAAAAAGAAATGGAAAGATACAACTATTCAAAAGATTATTGATAATAAAATCTATATGGGTGATTATGAACAATGGAAACGAATTGGCAAAAAAGAAAATTTACAACCAATTGTTTATATGAATGTTGTTGAGCCAATTATATCTCGTGCTAAATGGGAAGATTGCCAAAGACAAAAAGAGATAAATCAAAGGACTTATACAAGAGATAGAATTTATACTTTTTTTCAAAGACTTAAATGCCCTAATTGTGGTCGTATTATGAAATGCAAAGGTTCAGGTGGAAAGAAAAGAAAGTATATGTATTATACTTGTGAACATTGCCACATTAACTTTAATGAAGATTATGTTGAAAGATTATTAAAAGATTTTATTTATGATTTACTAGAATATGATATGGCAGTCAAAAAGTTTTTCTTACCTATTTTAGAGGACAAATCAAATAATTTGGATACAACAATCATTGATAAAGAAATTAAAGATTTAGAAAAACAAAGAGATAGAATTAAAAATGCTTATATTAAAGGTATTGTAGAAATGGAAGATTTTAAAGAAGATTATAAACTTATTGAAGATAAACTTGCTAATCTTGAAAGCAAAAAATTAGAGTTAGTTAATCTTGAAACTTTTCACTACTCTCCTCACGAACTTCTTGCCGAAAGAGATGTAGAAAGAGAAAAAATGATAAGACTTGATACTTTAAATACTTTGTTAAAAAGTAAATGGAATAGTATGGAAAAGTTTGAAAAACAGGAATTTATATCTAAATTTATTGATACTATTGAGATAAAAAAAGATGATAAAGGTAATTATTTACTTGAAAAAATCAACTTTAGAAAAGGCTTTATTAAAGAATTAATTAAATTTTATGAAGCAGGAATATTTGATGTTGCTATACCTGTAATGGTAGGAAATGAAGAACAATATATTAAAGGTGGCAGAATGACACAAGAACAACTAGATAAATATTTAAATAAAATGAACGACTATTTTGAAACATCTTTCTATGAAATGTATGAATCAAGTGATAGCAAAGATGATGAAATAATTTATGAATATACACCAAAATATAATGAAAAAATTGTTAGGTTTGTTGTCATTTCTAGTGATAGTGAATTTCCTATTTCAAAGGAAAGTATTAAAGAAAAATACGGAATTGTAAGTTATAAAAAAGAAAGGATTTGATAAATTATGAATATAAAATATAAAAAAATTGGAGATTATTTATTACCAAATTTGGTAGTAGATAATCAAAATAATAAACAAATTGGAAAGTATGGTTATTTAAGATTAAACTATATTAAACAAAATAAAAAGGCATTATATCAAACATTATTAATGAAAAATGAACTAATTAATCATCTTTTTTCAGTCAGTAATGAATGTGAAGAAAGGTTAAAAACTTTAATGGATAATTATATAAAAAATGATAATAGACTATCTGAAAAAAATAAAGAAACTAATCAAATTGAATGGATAAAATTGATGAATAATTATAAGCTAATTGCTGAAGAAATTATTTTAAATGAGCTTGTCTATGTTTAATTTTTCTCATAAGCGAGCAACGTGTCGGTACTCCCACCACATTATTTTGAAAGGCTAAACCTTAACTATGGCAACAACATCAATTTGGAGTATTAAAAATAATTTAAAGCAATCTATAAACTATATCATCAATCCCGAAAAAACTATCAATGAAGATTATGGAAAAACAGAAAATTATAATTATCTTGAACTTAATAAAGAATACAATTATAAGTTAGAAAAAACTCACTATGTAAGTTGTCTAAATTGTGATGAAGATGATCCATATAATGATATGATATTTATAAAAGATATTTTTGGCAAGAAAGATGGAGTTCTTGCCTATCATGGATATCAATCTTTTAAGGAAGGAGAAGTAACAGCAGATATTGCTCACGAAATTGGAGTCAAGTTTGCAGAAGAAATGTTTAAAGATTATGAAGTGGTTGTAGCAACTCATCAAAATACAAATCATATTCACAACCATTTCATAATCAACTCTGTTTCATTTAAGAATGGAAAGAAATACAATAACAATAGAACAAATCTAGCAAAATTAAGACATATATCAGATTCTTTATGTGCAGAATATGGATTAAATGTTTTAGATGAAGATATAGGCTATAAAAGTACCTTTAATCATAAAGTAATTGATAATGATTATTATAAAACTTTAAAAGAAGATTTAGATAATGTAATAAGTTATTCAGTTACTCTTAGACAAGTAATGGATAGAATGAAATTATTAGGATATAAAACTTATTCTCGTAATAATGTTATAACTATTTATAGGGATAATTGTGATAAAGTACGAATTGAAAAAGTATTTGGGAATGAATATTCAAAAGATAGAATAAATGAACGACTATATCAATCAAGACAAATTGTATTTAAACCTATATCACATAAATCTATATTTGAAGAATATTCTAAAAATAACAAGACTCATAAAGGTATATATGGCTTATATTTATACTATTGTTATTTATTAGGAGTATTTCCAAAGAATCATCCGAAACAATATCTTCCTTATTCTATAAGACAAGAAATAAAAAAGTTAGATGAATTTTCTGAACAAGTTAGATTTATGGCTAATAATAAAATTGAAACAATAGAAGATTTAGAAATCTTTTCTAAAAATAATTATGAAGAATATAGAAACCTTATGGGTAAAAGAGAAAATCTTTGGAAAAGATACCATAGAGCAAAAACTACCGAAAAACAATCTGAAATACTTTCTGAAATAAATGGTATTCAGCCTAAAATAAAAGAACTTCGTAAATATGATAACTATTGTAAAAATATTAAAAAACAATCTGAATCCATACAAGATAACATTAATAATTTTGATAAAAATATACAAAAAGAAAAAGACAATTCTAGGTCATTATGACTTGAAATTGTCTTTTAATTTCTTTTTCCTCTATTATGTCTTCGTTGCACCATAAATTTCCATATTTTTCTAAATTCCAATACTGTTTCTTTTGGAATTTTTAAATAGTCAATCAAAATTTCTTTATCAATTATATCTAACAATTCTTCGATATCGTTCTTATTTCTAATTTTTTCATCTACTATTTTTAGAAGCTCGTTTGTTTTATTATCGGAAAGATTATCAATTTTAGGTAAAAATATATTTGATACTTCCTTTGGTAATACTTCTAAAACTCCACCACCATAACTTCTACCATTTAATTCAACATAAGCAAAAGTAATACTATTATAATATGATAACAACACTTTATTTTTATTAACACCCTCATAAAAATTAATTCTGTGCATAGTGTCTGTAGATACTGCATTTATTTTATTCATAACAAATTTAGGATAATTATTACTTCTACGAAGAAAAAATGCATCAGGAATCCAAATAGATGGAATAGAGTACCATTTATTTCTGATTTTACATTTATAGCCTTTATTAGCACCAATTTTTTCTCCATACTTTATATACTTTTGTTGTCTCTTACTTAATTGTATGAAATCAACATTTTCATCAAAATTTATTAGGTATGCTTTTACTCCTTTATCAACATTAAATTGCCAGTCTTTTTCGTCAAAAAACAAACCATGTGCTTGAGAACTCCTACCAATTAAAGGAATAGCAACACTATTTAAATCATATTTATCAACAGTTTCCTTATTAACTGAAAAATAATCATTATTACCAGTCGTAATGCCAACATTTATTAGAGCCACATCTTCGAACTTTTGAAATTTATTATCGTGTTTAATACTATCAATAAGTGTATTTTGATATTCACTTAAGTAATATTTAGTCCATTTATTTCTTTCATTGATTAAATGATTATACTCTAATTTTTCTAATGAAAAATCATTTATGAGATCATCTAAATCTTTAAAAGAACAATTTGCAATATTACATTCTTTTATAGTGTTGTTTTTTTCGCCTATGAATACAACAACTTCTTGTTCTGCATCATCAAAAACCAAATCATCAAATGAAATAATTGTAATTTTATTTAGCTCTCTTGATAAATAAGCACGCAAATCTTCTGCATATACTACTTGAAGTAATTCGGCAGGAATGACAAAACCAATTTTTCCATTATCTTTCAATAAATTTACACAAGCAACTAAGAAAAAAACCCAACTGTTTATCAATTTATTTGGTATCATTTTATTATCTAATAAGACTTTTGATTGTCTCTTTCGTTGCTTTTCAGTCAAATATTGGTATCTTATATATGGAGGATTTCCTAAAATTAAATCATATTTTTCTTTTGTAGTTTGATAAAATTTATAAAAATCATCATTGTACAAATTAATGTTTTTATTATTTGCAATCAATTTAACACATTTGTCATATTCTTCTTTTACTATCTCAACAGCATCTACTTTTTTATATTTCTTATCTTTAGATATTTCTAAAATACTGCTTAAAAATACTCCATCACCACAACTTGGTTCTAGTATTTCCAAATCCTCATCATATAATAAAGAAGTTATGAAATTAGCTAATTTTTCTGGAGTATAATACCCTCCACGTTCCTTTTTAAAGGATATATCCTTTTTTAATTTCATAATTTTATCCTTTCATATCAATTAATTTTGTTATATTATTATTAATCTTTCTAATCAAATCTTCTTTTATTCTATTTGTTAGACTTATACTCTCTGAATTCTTGTTCTTAATTAATTCATCATTTAACTTATTAATTTTTATTACATCAGATACTATTTGATTATATATATTATTTTCAATTTCATTTGAAAAATCAATATCAATTATTGGAAGTTTATTTAAAACCTGAGTTCCTCTAGAATAAAATCCTCCTTCAAAGTCGCTACCCATACATTCCATAACATTAGTCATTAATGGATGACTTAAATATGCTTGAAGGAAAAATAAATTATATTTACTATTTTCATTAATTTTAATTCCACAATACCCAGCAGTTCCTCCACTTTGTATAACTAAATTATTATTATCATACATAAACATAGGTTCTTTTGACATTACACCAACAATTAACTTTTCTTGATCATTAAATTCAGTAAAAGCTTGAGTTCTACCAAATTGATACCAACTATCTTTAGTAGAATTTGGAACATCTCTTCCTTGTTTTTTCCCCGAAACTTGTTTTGGAACTATTTCATCATAAAAATCATTTACATATTCTTTGAATTTTTCATATTCATCTAATTTGATTAAATTTCCATTTTGATCATAAGGAAATATAATATATTTATCTGTCAATAATGGATCATAAGTCTTTACATTCTTTTCATTTTTTGTTGTCGGTTGAAAATATCTTTTTACAATTCCTCTTTCGACTTTATATATTTTATTTTCTTTTTCAAATTCAAGATAATCATCATCTATTGATTTTACTTCTTTGCCTTTTATTACATATAAATTATTTAAACTAGTTTGTACTCCATTAAATGGTGTAGCAACTTGTGAAAGAAATAATGAATTTGCAAATAACTTTTTTAAACTCGCCATTTTTTCTAAATCGGTTGAAAGAATCCAAATATCAGAATTTATTTCGTTACTATTTATTTTAACATTATTATCATTTATATTATTTAATTTCCACGCTTCATAATTTTGAATATAGTTATATTCAAAATTATTTGCTTTATTTTTATTAATTAATATTATACATGTATATGTTGTTTTATCTTCAAATATTTGTTGATAATTAAAATCTATTAATAATTCTAAATATTTATTTTTAGTAATTAATTCTCTAAGATTTTTACCTGCACCAATTTTCATAAATTTATTCGGTATAATATAACATAATTTACCATTTTTATTTAATAGATTAATCGCTCTCTCAATAAACAGAAAATATTTATCAAATTGCTTATAAGCTGTATAGTATTGTTTTTTATAAATTTCAACTTCCTCTTTGGATAATAAATTAATCATATCTTCTGTTTTAACGTATGGTGGGTTACCAATTATCAAATCAAATTTAGAATCGTTATTTATGTATTTCCATGAAAAAGGTTTTAATTCCATATAATTATCAGTTTCTTCTGAAATCATATCAAAATCAACTAACGAATTTCCATTGATAATGTTTAAATCCAAGGATGGTAATATTGGATCAACCTCTATAACAGATTCTTTGTTTTCATTTTCAAGCACTTTTAACAAAAGACTAAATTTAGCTACTTCAACAGCTTGATAATCTATGTCATTACCATATATACATGAAAGTAAAATATTCTTTTTTTCAATATATTTTAATTTATAAGAATTCGTATAAGTTTCTTCAATATAATCAAAACATTTATTTTCTTCATACCAACTTTCACAATAATTTATTAAATGCTCCAACAAACATGTAAGAAAAATTCCTGAACCACAAGCAATATCTGCAAATTTCATTTGCTTAATTTCATCTGGTGTTTTATTTTTAATAACCTTATCAAGAGATTTTTCAGTCATATATTTTACAATATCATAAGGTGTTGTTACTATTGAACGATTCAAATTGTCCTTTTTTGTCTGTAGTTTAATAGAACCATTTTCTTCAACCAGAGTTTCTGATAAAAATAATTCATATATTTCTCCAAGAATATCAGAACTTATAACAGTAAAATCATACGGACTTATCGGATAATATAAAGAATTTATCATATTTTTTAAAACACTATTACTAAATATTTTTAATATTTCTTTTTCTTTGAAAATACCTGAATTATATCTTTTATCGGCCATATTAAATAACTTGCTTAATTCGCTTTGAAGAGTATTTTCATCAAGGATAGATTTTTGCAAAGTTTTGTACAAAGGTAAATCTCTATCTTCACAAATTCTTAGGAAAATAACCTGATTAATTAAAGTCTGTATTTCCAAATTAATGTTTTTAAGATTTTTTTCTTTTTTATATAAGTAAGTTCCTAATTCTAATCTCCATTCATTTATTTGATTTAAAAATACATCATCTACATCTAATCCTAAACTGGTATTACTTTCGAATTTTTTATCAAATGTACCATCATAAACAGTTTCTCGTGATATTAATGAATATATTTCATCGTATTTATTCAAATAATCTGTATAATGATATCGACCAATTAAGTTGCTATTAGTATTATCATCATATTTAGGCATTAAAGTTGAATCGTAAATTACTAAATCTTCAAAATTGGTTAATAACACAATTTTATGTTTTGCAGACCATCCATATCTTCTTGCTTGAAAACAGCAAGATTTTTCCACAAGTATATTTACATTTGGTTTTTTTGCTTCAACAAAAAATACTGATTTTCCATTTAATGTCATCGTATAATCAGGTTTCCCCAAATCTTGTTCGTACGATTCAACCAAGACTTCCTTATATTGTGGCTTTTTTCCAGAATTATTCTGTACATCCCAACCAAAATACTCAAGTAATTTATCAATAAATTCTAATCTACATTCACTTTCATTAAAATTTGAACTAATATAATGATCATGATTCTCAGAATATCTATCTATAAGAGATTTTAATTCTTCTTTTGCTTCTTCTTTACAAAATTGTATGCTCATTTTTACCTCCATTTACACATACTGCAGTATTTACTAAATTCATTATAACATATAATACTGCAGTATGAATATCTTTTTTGTGTTTTCATCATTTTTTTACATAATATCAATAACTTGATAGCTTTGTGTGCTATAATATTTTTAGTAAGAAACAGGAGAATTTAATATTATGAAAAAAAGGCAAGCAAATAATACTATAAAAGGTTATTTTTATCAGTTTAATAAAACAATTTATGAAATTTTATCTCAAAATAATAAAACAGCAAAAATAGTTGTTGAAGGTATTGAGGATATTGATATAAAAACAGATAATACATGTAGTACTATTCAATGCAAGTATTATTCGAAACAAACATATAATCACTCAGTTATAAAAGAAGCAATAATTTATATGTTCAGACACTTTTCAAATAACAAATCTAGTAATTTAAGATATAAAATATATGCTAATTTTAAAGACGGACAATCAAAATTACCAAGTTCTATGCAATTAAAATTTTTTAAAGATAACTTCTTAACTTACAAAGAAAAAGGAATAATTCACAAAGTATATGAAGAACTTAACTTAAACGATAATGAAGTAAAAGAATTTATGAAAAAAATCGATATAGATATAAATGCTGTTGATTACGATACTCTCGAAAGCGATGTTATGGAATTATTAAAAAAAGAACTGAATAGTTCCAACGAATTAATAGATTTATATTTTCTTAAAGCAGGAAGCATTATAAAAAGTATTGCTATACAAGAAACAGAAGATGAGAGAACTATAACCAAAAAACAGTTTATTGATAAACTGATGGATGTTAATATTATATTAGACAAATGGTATATATCAAAAATTAGTAAAGAAAAATATTGTGGTTTAATAAGAAAAAAGTATTTTTCAACTCATAATATATCACCTTACGAAAGGTTTTTTATTATTGAATGCCCTGAAAATACCAAAATATCAACATTAAAGCAAATAACAAATGTAATTTCTAATAAATGGTCAAAATTGTCTAAAAGAACTCCACAGCCTTTTTGTCCATATATTATTTTCTCTAATTTAAATGAAGATGAATTATTACTGCTAAAACAAAGTTTATATAATGATAATTTTAAATTTATTGATGGTTATGATTTTAAAGGTTCTGAATTTTCTGTAGAAAGTATAATTCAAGAAGCTAATTATAAAAATAAGATTCAAATTAAAATATTTGATATAGAAGATATTGATAATGTATTAAAGAAAATAAGTAAAACAAAAGAAATCTATCAATTTTATATAAACAAAAAGATTTATGACAACAAGAATGAAAATCATGTTGACATTAAAATAGATGACTTAGATGACATTTTAAATATGATTTGAGGAGGATAAATTATATGGAAGAAAATAAAATAATTGCTGAAGTTATTTCAGTATTACCAAATAAGATTAAAATATCTGTAGATGATATAAATGATTTTAAAATTGCAGAAGAAAAATTGAAAATTGGTTCATATATTGAAGTTAGTGACAACGATAATTGCAAATTAATGGCAATTATAGAAAACTTTTCTATAGAACTAAAAGGAAATGAATCTAGTGAAAGAAGATACATTTTAGAAGCAAGTCCACTAGGAATAATAAGTAATGGAAGTTTTGAGCGAGGTGGCGATAACATTTCTATTCCACCAAAAGATGTAAAACCAGCTAAAAAAGAAGATATAATAAAAATCTTTTCCTCCTCTACAAAAAGTGATGACAAAAAATTTATTTTTTCAACTCTTTCTTCTGATCGTTCAATTCCTGTACCAGTAGATGGAAATAAGTTTTTTAACAGACACATTGCAATCGTAGGATCAACAGGTTCTGGTAAATCTAATTCTGTTGCTAAAATATTGCAAAATGCTATATCATCCAAAAATAGTAATTACTCTGGATTAAATAATTCACATATAATTATATTTGATATTCACTCAGAATATAAGTCTGCATTTCCTAAAGCTAATTATATTGATATAGATAATTTAATTTTGCCATACTGGTTGCTAAACAGTGATGAATTACAAGAATTATTTATTGATACAGAAGCAAATGATCATAATCAAAGAAATGTATTTAAAGAAGCAGTAGTTAATAGTAAGAAATCACATTTTGATGGAGACGAAATTCAGAAAAATAAAATTCATTTTGATTCACCATTATTTTTTGAAATCAATGAAATTTTAAACGATGTAAAAGAAAAAAATGAGGAAATGGTGCCAGGTGCTAGAGACATGAAAGCAGGTCCATTAAACGGTAAATTAACAAACTTTGTTAGTAGATTAGAAAATAAAATTAATGATAAAAGATTAGAATTTTTATTAGGAGAAAAATCCAAAAACATAACTTTTAACGAAACATTAAAAAATTTGATTGGATATAACAATGACAATTCTAATATTACAATAATCGATTTAAGTGGAGTTCCTTTTGATGTATTGAATATCACAGTTTCGCTTATTTCAAGAATATTATTTGAATATGGATATTATTATAAAAAAATACGATTTTCTCAAAACCCTACTGAAAACATAAATAATGATGTTCCATTACTACTTGTTTATGAGGAAGCTCACAAATATGCACCAAATAATGATTTGTCAAAATATAAAGCTTCAAAACAATCAATAGAAAGAATTGCTAAAGAAGGACGTAAGTATGGTATAACACTACTACTAGCAAGTCAAAGGCCTTCTGAAATTTCTGAAACAATTTTTTCACAATGTAATAATTTTATTGCAATGAGATTAACTAATCCAAATGATCAAAATTATGTAAAACGATTATTACCAGATACATTTGGTGAACTTATAAATAAAATGCCTTCTCTTAAGGTGGGAGAAGCATTACTTATTGGCGATGCTACCATTATTCCATCGATTGTACAAATTGATGAATGTGAAGAAAAGCCGTCATCAAATGATATACCATATTTTGACTTATGGAAAGAAGAATGGAAAAAACTAGACATAGAAAAAATTTTAACTGAATGGGTAAAATAAATACTGCAAAAGTTAAAAAGTATGTTACAATTTATTTAGTTGATTTAATCAATCTTGGGAGTATAATTTTTCGAATATAAGTAAAGTTATCGCTCCATTGACGAATCTGTTCGAACTTTTTCGGACATTTAAATATATTTCATCTCTATCTAGAGATGATTTTTTTATTTAAATAAAAAATCCCCCAGGATATTTTGATACACTTGTCAAAATTCCTAGGGGTTAACTATTTCGTCATAAACAAAATAATTAATAAAAGTGGAAATTTAATTATTAGCATTTATTTTCAATATATTCATACTGTTGTTTTCTTGCTTTCATTTTCCAAAAACTCTCGATTTTGTATTGGTAAATCTTTCATTATCCATTTAATATCTTCAATAGATTTATCAATGTTAAATCTTCCGTTACCTACTGGATAATAAACAGAATAAAAGTTGTATGTTTTCCCATTTATTTCCTTCTCAAAAAGTTGTTTTCTTACTTTAGAAACCGATATTTTTTCATCTAATACAATAGAGCTTACTTGATTACCAAATAAAAAAATTACTTTAGGATTAATTATTTCAAATTCTTTTTCTAACAAATATAAATATTTTTTATAAACATTATCAGGCAATTCTCTAGCATCTACTTGTGTACATTTTCCTAAATTTGTAATAAAGTATTTATGCTTTTCTACATCTTTATAAACTTCCTTGGCAAAGTCTTCTGACCAATCTGTACCTTTTATATCCTTTATTTTTCTATAAATATCTTTATCCATCAAATTTAGTTCAAAAAATAAATCCCATATATTTTTAGTTCCTATCCAAGGAGATTTAATTCCTTTCCAATCTTTAGAAGATGCTATATTTCGCCCAGTAGGATTCATAAAGACAAAACATATATCAGGATTATTTATACAACCGCCATTATATATTGAATCTAATTCTTTAGCACCATATTTTAATTGAAGTTTATCATATTCAATTTTTAAATCTTCTAACTGCATGAAATCACCAATATAATTTTATCATAAAAATTCTCATTTTCCGAGATATGTGAGAAAATTCGTGTTAAACTTTTATTAAAGGTTGATATTTTATGTATCAAATTGTTATGAGTAAAAGTTGTAGATATCTTCCACAATCGCTCCAATATGTTTTTTACCTTGATTTTTCAAGGTTTATTTTTTTGCAATTATTTAATTTTTTTAAATAACTAAAAATAACTTATAATTTACAAATTTAAAGCAAAATAAGACAAGCAACCATACGAATTCTCTATTATGGCATAAATTATTAATGAAATAGGATAAAACTATTTCAAATTTAACTATAGAAAGCTAAATAGAGAGGAGTATATAAATGCATAAAAATAAAAAATTTATTATTATCTTCTTTCTTGCAACTATTATTTTAATGGCTGTTGGTTATTCAACATTTGCAACAGATTTTACTATCAATGGTGTTACTGAAATCAAAGGTGAGTGGGATGTTAGAATAACAAATATAACTGCAATTCAAGTACCTGATGGATGTGATGCAGGAACTCCTACTTTTACCAATGATTCTATTAACTTTTCAGCTAAGCTTAATAAGCCAGGTGATGAAATAATATACGAGGTTACCATAGAAAATTTAGGAACAATCGATGCCGAATTACAGACCATAATATTCACAGAAGAAATTGATGGAATTGAAGAAATTAACTATACAACATCTGAACTTAAAAAAGACCTAAATGTTGGGGATTCGACTACTTTTAACATTATGGTAACATATGTTAAAGATACGAAAGAAATTCCTGATATTAAAACTAAAACCTTAACGGGGATAATTCAATATGTTCAAAAAGAAGATAGTTAAAAATAAACAATTATTATTTCTTTTAATCTTTTATACTATTTGCAATATCTGTTTGTACACTAACAATTTTTATATTAATTTTTTTAAACCATCTTTTTGGTTATTTATTATAATTATTTTTTATTACCAAGATTTTAATATGTCAAAGAAAAAAGGAATTAATATTACTTTCATTATATCTATAATCTTTTTAATACTTTATTTGTTTAGTGGTTTCATTTTTGGCTTTAGTAAAAATTTTTCTAATTATTCGTTAATTAATACTTTTACAAATGTATTGAAAGTTATCTTATCAATATGTGGTATTGAAATAATACGCTATAAACTTCTTAGAGGTAATAAAAACAACTTATCTTTTATAGTTTTAATAACTGCTATTATTATTTTAAGCGAAATAGATTTTAAAACCCTATTTCTATCACATAACATTATCTTTTTTCATTATGTTGCTTCAACAATTATGCCTATTATTGTTGAGAATATTCTATTTACTTATCTATCTTTAAACTCCCACTATGACATTCCAATAATTATTAAAACTTTTAGTGAAGTCCCTAAAATAATTTTACCGATTATGCCTTATAGTAACTGGTTTATTGAAGGATCTTTTGCAATTATTAAAGTTTTAATAATTTATTATTTATTTAAATACTTTATTTTTGATAAAAAGGCTCATCACTTTACCAATTTGGGCATAACTCTTTATCCTTTAACTATTATTACATCTACTTTATTGGTATCATTTATGCTTGGATTATTTTCTTATAAACCTATAGCGATATTATCAAATAGTATGAATCCAACATTTGAAAGGGGAGATGTTGTGATTTATAAAAAGGAAGAAAATATCGTACCAGGTAATATTATCGTCTTTCAATATCAAAATCAAATTATTGTTCATCGAGTTGTAAGTATAAATGAATATTATGTTACTAAAGGAGATGCGAATAATAGTGTCGATTATATAAAAGTTAAAAGGGAAGATATAAAAGGAGTTTATCAGTTTTCTCTCAAATATTTAGGATATCCTTCGATTTGGTTAAATGAATTTTTTAAAGAGGAGGATTCAAGTGCTAAGAAAAAGTAAAAAATTGTTAATGATCTTAAGTTTTATTGTTTTAATAGGAATTATTCTATTAGGAGTAATCTATATTAATAAAAATATGCAAAAAAAAGAAATCTATCAATTAAAAAATAAAACTTATTACGAAGTTGTAATAAATCCTAATGCTTATTTTTTAAATGATAGATTAGAAGCTGATAATTTTTATATCGCTAGTTCAATTAAAAATATCAATATTTATTTTGATTACTATCTAAGGGATGAAACAAAAGAAAGTATTAACTATTCTTATGATATAGAAGCTACTATTAAAAGTTATGCTGATAATGGTACAAAACTAATTTGGACAAAAGATTTTTATTTGAAAAATATAGATGACAAAGTAGAAAAAGAAATTGATATAAAAGAAAGTTACAAATTAGATTATCAATATTATGTTAATTATGTTAAATCTTTTCAAGAATATTACAATATTAAAACTGAAAACTATTTGTATGTAAAACTTAATTTAAAGATTAATGATGAAGATAATCCTTATGTTGAATTAGTTATTCCTATTGGGAAAGATATTATAGAAATTACTATGAAAGAAGACAATGAATTTTTAAACAATAATAAACAAAAAATTGATATTAAAATAGGAATAGCTTTAATTATTTTTGTAATAGCAAGTGGTTATTTAATAATTGAACTTTTTTTAAATAAAAATAGTGAAAGTGTAGTTTTAAAAGCATATCAAGACATAATAATACCGGTTCAGAATAAACTTGATATTAACTTCGATAGTATTATATATTTAACTTGTTTAAAAGATTTAATTAAAATAGCCGAAAATAATAATGTGAATATACTTAGTTATCAAAATAATTACTATATTATTATAGATAATCTTTGCTATATTTATAATTTTGGAGAATTACATTAATTATATATTTATGCTTTGAGCAAGAGTTGTAAAAATTTCTCACTTTTGCTCAATTTTTTTTAAAAACTTTAATTTTGATATACTCTTTGTATCATCATATTATATTTTATGTTAGAATATAAAAGCAGGGAGAAATAAATATGGAAAATTTAACTTATGTAACTGGGAATTATGGTAAATATGTTTCTGTAAAGGAAAAGTTTGAAAATGCTGGTATTATGATTGATTATTTTGATTGTGATTTAGAAGAGCCTGACGTTAATGATATAAAATTTATATCAAAAGAAAAGGCTAGACAAGCTTTTGAAAAATTAGGAACACCTGTCTTTGTTGCTGATTCTGGATTTTACATAGAAGATTATCCTAAAAATCCTGGGTATCCTGGTGCATTCGTAAAAAGAAGTGGAGTGTCATCTAATATTACAGGTCTATTAGAAACAATGAAACAAGTTAAAAATAGAAATTGTTGTTTCCTTGATTGCCTAACATTTTTTGATGGTAAAGATTATTTTCAATTTTTTGGAGTTAGCAAAGGTACTCTTTCAAATGAAATAAGAGGAGAACAAAATAAAAGGGCAAAATCAAATTTATGGTTTGTATTCATTCCAATGAACTGTAGTAAAACTTTAGCTGAAATGTCAAATGAAGAAAGAAATAATAGGGATGATAATAGAACAAGTGCCACAGATGAATTTATTAAATGGTATAAAAAAGAATATAAAAGTGAAAAAAAACTAACAAAAAATTTATAAATATTAAAATTTTATTGTGATGTTTAAAATTTACTTGACACAAATAAAGAATTATGCAAATATATTGTATAAGAAAAAGAGGAATAATTATGAATTTAAAAATATTTTTAAATCAATTACATCATCATCGTAGGAGCTTGTAACTATTGCTAAAAAGCGTAGGTACAGGCTAAATTTGCTGTGCCTACGATAGTTTAAAAATATTAAGAATAGATATACTAAAAGACTATTTGTAGGAAGAAAAAATTCTATAAATAGTCTTTTTTTGTATATCTATTTTTTTAAATTAAGAATTAAAAATTTATAGTTATTCTAAAAGGAAGGTGGTTTAAAAAATGATTTAGATTAAAAATGCAATATGTCATTTAGGGGATATGATATAGAAAATGTATCAAAAAAATTAAAAAATTATAAAAAAAAATAAATTAAAACAGAAAAATTGGAGGGATTAAAATGAACAAAATTAAATATTTAATATATAAGCCAGCAGGTAACGATACAGCATTAGTGTATGGTACTCAATACAATGAAACAATGAAGAAGAGGATTAATGATGCAATTATGAAGAGACATACAAATGTTGAACAAGTTGGTTTTATTAATGATAATGGAAAAAAAGAACTACAAATGGCAGGAGGAGAATTTTGTGGAAATGCAACTAGAAGTGCTGCATATAATTATTTAAATGGAAAGCAAGGAAAAATACAAATATGCGTAAATTCAAAAGATAAAATTATAGCAGGTGTTGATAAGGATAAGAAAGCTTGGTGTGAAATACCATTACCTGAAAAAAGCAACATTATTACAGAGATAGAAAAGGGAATATTTATTGTTGATTTAAAGGGAATCACTATTGTTGTTATTCAAGATTTTCAAGCGCAAAAGTACTTATGCAACAAAGATAAATTGAAGCAAGTTGGAAGAAAATTGATCGATGATTATAATCTTGTAGATAATTCAGCAGTTGGTGTAATGTTTTGTGAAAATAAAAAAGAAAAAATAAAGATAAATCCAATTGTTTGGGTAAAGAGCATAGATACATTATTTTATGAAACTGCTTGTGGTAGTGGAAGTATGGCAGTATGTATAGTTGAGTCCTATCTTAAAAAGCAAAAAGAGAAAATTGACATAATACAGCCATCAGGTTTAATAATTACAGCAAGTGTAGATTATAAGAATGATAGATTTCAACAATCAATAATTTCAGGAAATATTGAAAATGATGGAATAGTATATTCTTTAGATTTATAGATTAAATATTATAAAGGAAGAATAGATTTCTTAAATTTAAAATGACTTCTTAAGAAAAATTTTGTATGAAATAAGATAAGAAATAACATAGAATAAAATGTTTAAGACAATACAAATATATGGTGATATTTTTAACAAGTATTTTAAATCTAAATTGAAATATAAATCGGGAAATAATACTAATACCAAAGTACCAAGCATACTTAATAAGAAAACTAATAGAGCAGGGATTATGACAGATTGCATTCTTCCTTTTTCTACTCCCCATTTATAAATACAAGGTATATTGGAGCACATTAGAAATGAAACACTTGTGAATGCTATAAAGCATATTCTTAATGAATCTCCTAAATTATATACTTTACCTCTTACTAAAACAGTAATAGTAAAACTCACTATAATTCCTACTAAAATGGAAATAAAAGAATTTAAAAAGACAAATAAATACTTAGATAAAACGATATCTTTTCTTGTGATTGGTAATGATAATAGGTACTTATCAGAATCAGCATTCTCGTCGTATGAAAAAGAAGAGATACTATTCATTCCAAAAAATATTAAGAATACAATTGAACCAACAGTAAAAATATCATCTTTTACAGAACCGAAAAAAATTAAAAAGACAAACATAATAGCACTAAAAATGATATTGCCTTTAAAATTTTTAAAAACATATAGATCTTTTAATAATAAACCTTTAATAGTATTCATAGTTATTCTCCTTTCACAAGCATTAGCATTAATTCTTCTAAAGTTGGTCTTCTTACTTCTAACTTTGGATATTTCTTTTGAAATTCATTCTTAGGATTTACCAAGATATAGCATCCATTCTTATATTTTAAACATTTTATGTAATCATCTTTTTTAATCTTATCAGGATTATTATCAAAAAACTCAACAATTCCATAATCGTTATCTATTTTTTCTTTAGGAACATCTAAAATGATATTTCCTTCATCGATAAATATTACTTCATCTGCTAGATGTTCTAGGTCACTTGTTATATGTGTAGTCATTAAAATAGAGTTTTCACCATTGTTTACAAAATCACTAAATAGTTCAATTATCTCATAACGGAATATTGGATCTAGACTATTAGTTGGTTCATCTAAAATTAATAATTTAGGTTCGTGAGCTATTGCACACAATACCTTGATTTTCATTTTCATACCACTAGAAAATTCTTTGATTTGCTTATTGCAAGGAATTTTGAACTTTTTAATTGTGTCATAATACAATTTTTCATTCCAATTGTGGTAGAAGTTTTTCATTAAATTGTTAATATCATTTACATTTAAAATAGGGGAGAAGAAACTATCATCTAAAAGTACGCCGATTTGCTCGCGATCTTCTTTTGTTAAGTTTCTAGAATCTTTACCAAATATTTTAATGCTTCCTTTATCGTAAGTCATAAGATTTAGTATTGATTTGATGGTAGTTGTTTTACCACTGCCGTTTTCACCTATAAGACCAATAATTTTTCCTTTGGGTAGTTTTATATTAATTTCCTTTAATTGAAAATCTTTATACTTTTTAGTTAAATTTGTAACTTCTAAATTATATTCCACTATTATCACCATAATAAGTATACCATAAAATAATTTTATAATTTTAATTTATATAGAGTTACAAATGTTTTTGAATTAAAATTAAAACAATATTTCTTATGGCAATATTTTTAAATGTGCCGAAACATTGATAATTTTTTTAATATTGTTTATAATCAAATTGGTGATGGAAATGATAAAACCAGAGAGATTAAAAAAAGGGGATAAAATAGCAATAGTCAGTTTATCAAGTGGAATGTTAGGCGATGATAAGTTTATTCATAAGTATTACATTGCTAAGAAAAGGTTAGAAGAAGACTTTGGTTTAGAAGTAGTTACTATGCCTAATGCCCTAAAGGGAAGCAAATTCATCTATGAACACCCAGAATCTAGAGCAGAAGACTTGATGAATGCTTTTAAAGATAAAACAATTAAAGGAATATTTTGCGCTATTGGTGGAGATGACACTATAAGATTATTGCCATATATAGATTATGAAGTAATAAAAAACAATCCCAAAATATTTATGGGATATTCAGACACAACAGTTAATCATTTAATGATGAACAAAGCAGGGTTAGTATCTTTTTATGGACCATCTATTATTTGTGAATTCGGTGAATATGTAAAAATGTTTGATTATACAAAAGAAGCAGTAGATAATGTTTTATTTAAAGATTGTACAAATTATGAGATAAAATCGAGTGATATATGGTCAAATGATTTTGTTCCTTGGGGTGAAGAAAATATTAATGTAGCTAAGAAAACAATAAAAGAAGAGCACGGATATGAGACTTTGCAAGGTAGAGGTACAGTTATAGGAAAATTACTAGGAGGATGTCTCGATGTATTTCCAATGGTTATTGGAACAGAGATATGGTCTTCAAAAGACGAATGGCAAGACAAAATATTGTTACTTGAAACAAGTGAAGATAAACCTAGCCCTAGTTTGGTAACATATTACTTAAGAAATTTAGGAGCTCAGGGAATATTTGATGTTATCAAAGGGATAATAGTTGGTAAACCAAAAGATGAAGAGTATTATGAAGAATATAAAGATGTATATAAAAAGGTATTGAAAGAATTTAATAAAGAAGACTTACCGGTTTTATATAATGTTAATATTGGTCACGCTTGTCCAATTGGCATATTGCCGTTAGGAACTGATATAAAAGTTGATTTCACAAACAAAGAAATATGTTTGCTTGAGTCCCCAACTAGTGAAAAAAATTTAATAAATATAAAAAAGTTAAAATGATAATTGAGAAGAAAGCAATATAAAACGATGGCTATAGTAAGTCATCGCTTTTTATTTATGAAAGCCTTTATTTTCATTTTCTTCATAAATGTTTGTTTCATCATCATCAAAGATAAAATCAGTTTCTTGTTCTTTTAATCCTTTTTTCTCTTGTTGATACCTTTTTTCAAATTCCTCGTATAAAAAATTGTTATCCGAATATTTAATATTTGGGTCATTTTCATCATAAATTAAATCGGCATCTAATACGACTAAATCACCTTCTTTAAGAACAATTTCACCACGCTTGGAATCTAATCCTAGTACTTCTTCTGATGGTTCTATATTATCTCTCCAGTGTATTATATTTTCTTTTGTTAATCTTCCAACATTGGCTATTTTAATGTCTGTCCAAACTAAATTTAAGTCGCGTAATTTTTTAAATAATTGATATAATTCTTCTTCACTTACATCTATATTTGTGTCAACTCGTTCTGTAACTTCGACAAAGCAGTGCTCATTATCAAATTGAAAATCTTTACGGAGTAATGGAGCAATTATATAAGGATTATTAGGGAATTTTTTTGAAACTCTTTCACCAAGTTTAATAACTTTATTACCAATTAATATTACAAGAGAGTATCCACCACCATTAAAGGTAATATCGGATAACTTTGCATTTTCGTTCTTAGCAACATCTAATATCATTAATTTAATTATTTCTCTTAATGTTGGATTTTCTACTTTTAAATGACGATTTATTTCATTTAGTATAGACTCTGTGGCTTTTTCTTCGTTATTATCAATATAATCTTTTACTTCTGAAAGGGCACGAGCATCATCTTTTACAAATTTCATTAAAGCATATAAGTTTTGTGAACTTTCAATAAAATGAGTTATATTGCCATAGACAAGTTGCTTATTATTTCCTTTATATTCAATGGCAGAGTAGTAGATATCGCGGTTGTTTTCAAGCAAAAGAATTAGAAACTCTTTTTGTCTTTCTTTACTTAATCTATTTAATATCTCTATACAAGATGCTTTATCTAAATCCATACTTGCAAGTGTACTTAAGACTTTGTAATCTAAAAACTCATCATATTTATTTGCTTCACTATTTAACCCAACACGAATATTATTGAGTATTTTATTTATTTCATCTTTGTATGGATAATTTTTAAGACCTTCAATAAATTTTTCTTTGAAATTAGGTTGTTTTACTAATAACTTAATGTTTTTTAGAAGAATATCTATATTGGATCCAACTATGAAGGGGAGAATTTCATCAAAATGATTTGCTATTACTTTAGCATTCTTATCTTTGAAAAAGGAACTATTTAATTCTTTTGAAATAAAATCACTTAGATTTCTAAAAACATCTTTATCGTAACCTGATTTTTCCTTTTCGTTTAAATACTTTCTTATTTCTTTTGCTTCTTCAAGTAATTTGTTTAACTTTCTTTCTATCATAATTTTTATCTCCTATAACCATATTATAGCATAACTATTTTTTTAATAAAAAAACTCCAAGAGTACTTTACATAAATCCCGGAGTTTTCATTTCTTATTTGTCTTTCTTGTCTTCTTCTTTTTTCTGATGAGATAATTTATATTCATTTATCATTTCGTATACATTCGAATAATCTAGAGTAGAGTAATCTTTTGATTTTTCTAAAACTCCATTAAATCCTTTATACGCATCTTTACCAGTAAAAAATTTATCAGTAAATTCTTTTTGCATTGCTCTTGAAACATCAAGATAAAGTTTTGCTTCATCTATTCCTAATGTATCTACTAAAAAAATATATATTTGTCTTTCTGATCTAATGAATGCTATTTGGTTCATAATTTCTTCACCAAAAACACTTTGAAGTTCAAGGGCAACCTCCATTTCTTTAGAATAAGCACAGGCAGTACTTTTATAACCTTTTTCCAAAGCGAGTTTTCTTGATAATAATTCGTTTAGGCCTTCATTAAAAGCAAAATAACCCCAACTGCCACAAAAGTGCATAGTCTCGTGTAAAAGCACATCTTCAAAATAATCTTGGGCAGTAGCACCTGAAACTAATAGATGAAATACATAATCACTATATGTATTATTGTTGAGTATCAAGGTATCAGAATCAAACATTTTATGTTCCTTATCACTTCCATATTCGGGCATCTTACTAAAATCTTTTAATATTTTATCAGCGTGCAATGGCAAAGTTATTTCATTTTCATTAGCATAAGCCGATACAGAACCATAATCATCTAATTTAATTATACTTTTAAAATCAGTTATACTTTTTAATCTATCTAATTTTTCTTTAGGTATATATTTACCATATTTTTCAATTATTGCCTTAATATATTCTTCCAGTTGTTTAGCTAAACTAGTTATAATTCTATCCTTTTCAAGTTCATCCATATTATCTCCTCAAATATTAATAATTTCATATAATATTATATCATCTTTATCTAATATTTTAAAATTGTAAATTTATTGAACTTTTTAACATAAAAATTAAAAAAGTGAATAAAGTGTTATTGACAATAATTAAAAAAATGATTATATTTAGTAAGATGACTGTGAAAAAGAAAAGTATAATTGAAAATTCTGAAAAAGAGAACTGGATAGTGGTGAAATTCTAGTAGAATTTAGATTAGAAAGAACACTTTGGAGTTGCTTACCAAAACCTTTTAAGGGAGTAGATTAAGCCGATTGAACACCGTTAACTGTTCTAGACTTAATAGAGTCGAATAAAGAGATTATAAAGTAATATAATAAATTGGGTGGCACCGCGGATTACCAGACTTCGTCCCAAGAAAGGGATTAAGTCTGGTTTTTTATTGGAGGAGAGAATATGTGTAGTTTTATTGTTTATACTAAAGAAAACATTAGTAAAGAAGAGTTTAAAAAAAATCTAAAAAAATTAGAACACCGTGGTCCAGATATGACCCAAATAAAAGAGTATCACGGAATGTGGGGATTTAATCGTTTAGCCATTATGGGTCCTGATGAAAGAGGAATGCAACCCTTTCAAAAAGAAGATAAGATGGTCGTATGTAATGGTGAATTGTATGGCTTTCGCAAAACAAAGAAAGAACTTCAAAAGAAGGGATATCAGTTTATTTCAGAGAGTGATTGTGAACTTTTATTACCAATTTATTTAGAAGAAAAATTAGAAATGTTTAAGCATTTAGATGCTGAATTTGCCTGTGTTTTATTTGATGGTAAAGATTTTATTGCAGCAAGAGACCCAATAGGAATTAGGCCAATGTTTTATGGTTTTTCGAAAGTAAGTCACGATATTGCTTTTGCATCAGAAGCTAAAGGTCTTATTGGATTTTGTGATGAAATACATCCATTTCCACCAGGATATTATTACAATAAGGGAGAGTTTATTCAGTATGCTGATGTAACAAAAGTTAAAAAAGTATCAAAGGATGACTTGGATACCATTGGTAAAAAAATAAATAAATTATTAACAGAGGGTGTCAAGAAAAGATTGGATTCTGATACTCCAATTGGCTTTTTGTTAAGTGGTGGACTTGATTCAAGCTTGGTATGTGCAATAGCATCTAAAAAATTAAAAAAACCAATTAGAACTTTTGCAATCGGAATGAATACTGACGCAATTGATTTAAAATACGCTAAAGAAGTGGCAGATTACATTCATAGTGATCACACGGAAGTAATAATTGATAAAGATGATGTCTTAAATGCTTTAGAAAGCGTTATAAAGGAACTTGAAACTTGGGATATTACAACTATTCGTGCTTCAATAGGAATGCATCTATTATGTAAATGGATTCACGAAAATACAAACTTAAAAGTAATTATGACAGGTGAAGTAAGTGACGAATTGTTTGGGTATAAATACACTGATTTTGCACCAAATAAAGAAGAATTCCAAAAGGAAAGTGAGAAACGAATTAGAGAACTTTATATGTATGATGTTCTAAGAGCAGATCGTTGTATTTCAGAAAATTCACTAGAGGGGAGAGTACCTTTTGCTGATTTAGCATTTGTAAAGTATGTTATGAGTATTGATCCTGCTAAAAAAATGAATATCTACAATAAAGGTAAATATCTATTGCGTCACGCTTTTGAACAAGATTATTTACCGCAAGATATTTTATATCGTGAGAAAGCAGCTTTTTCTGATGCAGTTGGACATTCTATGGTCGATTACTTAAAAAGTTATGCTGAGAAAAAATATACAGATGAAGAATTTGAGGAAAAAATAAAGAAATACAAAGAACCACGACCATTTACTAAAGAATCACTTTTATATCGTGAAATTTTTGAAAAATATTATAAAGGTCATAGTGATTGGATTATTGATTACTGGATGCCAAATAAAAATTGGGAAGGATGTAACGTAAATGATCCATCAGCAAGAGTCCTTTCTAACTATGGAGAAAGTGGAAAGTAGTAAAACTACTGTGTTTGAAAAATTACTGTTACTTGAAACAATATACCCTGAAATTGACATAATTATCGATAGGAAAAAAGGAAAATTCATATTTTGATAGCGTTTATAATTTAATTTATTTAAATGTTTTATCTATTGATACTTTTCTTCACGAACTTACTCATTTACTTTCCTATAACTTTTCATACTTTCAAGTACCCGAAGAATTTAGCAAATTTAAAAAAGAATTTTTATCGTCTTCTAAAAATACTAATGTGATGGTAAATTTTTTGAATTTATGTAAAATAAGAAAACAGGAAATCTTGAGTAGAAATGATTTAAAACTTGATAATTTTAATGACAATAATTTAGAGATTCTAGAAGATAAAAAAGTAGCAAAACAAGAAAATTTAGAACTTGGTACAATTGTTAGGGTAGAGTGTTTGATAGAGTCTCTATTTAGTGGTCTATCTTATACATATGGTTTAAACTTATAATAAAGACAGTAATCATCTTACTCTAAAAGCCGACAAAGCATCTGGTCACAGTCGTGAATATTTTGAAAGTAATAGCTACCAGTTTGAAGAAATACTTGCCGATTATCAAACTCTAAAGTTGATAAGTCCTAATAGTGATTTGTTTGAGATATTGAAAACTATATTAGGAGAAAAGTTTATATCATTTTTAGATCAAAGATGTAATGATATGTCTAGAACAGTTTCAAAAAGTGACAATAATGAAATTTATAAAAAATAAAAATACTAGGATATTCTTGATTCATTATCAAATTCCTAGTACTTTTTTACTATTTTAATGTTTTCTTTTTAACATTTATATCATTATTAATTGCATAATTTGAAACAGCTCTAAAGTTTTCATCGTATGGATAGACTTTTTGGCCAAATTTAAGCCACATTGTTGACCAGGAAGAACCATCTTTAAGTAATTCTTTAACTGTTTTATTGTTCATCGTATTGTTACCATCTTGTTTATTTAAATCGACACAGCCTTCTTCATCGTATAACTTACATTGCAAATCACATTCTAACTTATCACACTGGTAGGCAAACATTGCTTCCTTTGTTTTGTGGGCGTCAAACTCTAAAAACAATTCTTCAATTTGGTTGCCATCTAGTAAACTGTGTAAAATTTTATGGACGGCTTCGTGTTCTATTTTCTCTTTATCTTCTTTTGCTATTTGAAACTGAGTTAAATCTCCAATAATTGTTTCACCAAGTTCGTGGATAGCAAGCATAAAGATTACTTTTAAAATATCGACATCATATTGGTATTCTGATTTCATAGCAATCGCTAACATTTGAACTCCAAAGATGTGTTCTGCAACACTTTCAATTCTTTCTCTTTGAACATTCCAATCTTTCCAACCGGTTCTAATAACATTTTTAAGATTATTACATATTACATAATAGTTTATTACATTTTCTTCCTTAGACATATTATCACTTCTTTCAATAAGTTAGTATATCATCATAGATTAATATAAACAATCTCTTTTACTATTTGCTTATAAATTATGGTTATCACTCATAAAATAGTCTAGGAGGATATATGAGATTATCAGACTTACAGAGTAAATATATTGTAAATGTTAACGATGGTAAAAATATAGGCAATATAATCGATGTCAAAATAGATGAGGAAAGTGGAGCTATCGTATCATTAGTAATTGAACCTAATAAAAATTTCTTTTCTTTTAGCAAGGGAAAGATGGATACGGAAATCAGATGGAACACCATAGAAAAAATAGGAGAAGATGTTATTTTAGTAAATATTACTTTATAATATTTTTTTTCTTTGATAAAATAATCTTGGTGATTTAGATGAAAAAAAGAATTATTTTAATTACTGTTATCTGTATTTTAATCGACCAACTTTCTAAGTTTTTAGTTATAAGTAATTTAGATGTAAATATGGGTAAGACTATAATTCCTTCTTTCTTCTCTATTTTATATATAAAAAATACAGGTGCAGCTTGGGGAATGTTTTCAAATGGCACGATGATTCTATCTATTTTGAGTATAATATTTTTAATTCTTTTAATAAAATACATAATTGATTCTAAAAGTATCTCGAGGTTAGGTAGCTATACTTATGGTATGTTAATTGGGGGAATAATAGGTAACTTAATCGACCGATTAGTAAGACAATATGTTGTAGACTTCTTAAGTTTTAGAATTTTTAGTTATCATTATCCAGTATTTAATTTAGCAGATGTATTTATAGTAGTTTCCGTAATATTAATAGCGTTAGAAACATTTTTCTCAAGTAAAAAGAAGGTGAGTGTAAGTGATAGCAACTAAAAGTAATATAAGATTAGATAAATATTTAAATGAAGAACTTGATATAACAAGAAGTAAAGTTCAAAAACTTATAAAAGAAGATAAAGTTTTAGTAAACGGTAAAGGTGTAAATGCTAATTATCAAGTAAAAGAAGGGGATAATATCGAGGTGTTATCCGAATTAAACTTTGATATCGATGTCGAGCCAGAAGATATTCCTCTTGATATTGTCTATGAAGACAAATACTTATTAATTGTCAATAAAAAAAGTGGTATGGTAGTTCATCCAGCTAATGGAAATTATTCACACACTCTTGTAAACGCGCTACTTTATCGATTTAACTTAAAAGGTGGAAATGATAAAAGTAGACCAGGAATAGTTCATCGAATAGATAAAGATACAAGTGGTGTTATGGTCGTTGCTAAAGATGAAAAAACTCACGAATTGTTAAGTGAAATGATTAAAGAGAAAAAAGTAGAAAGAATCTATTTGGCACTAGTAGATGGAATAATTATGCACGACACTGGGGACATCGATGCTCCAATTGGAAGAGACCCCGTAAATCGTGAAAAGATGAAAGTAACAGATATTAATGCTAAAGATGCTTTTACTCATTTTAGAGTATTAAAAAGATATAAAAATGCTAATAAAACTTTAATTGAATGCAAATTAAGTACTGGTAGAACGCACCAGATTAGAGTTCATATGGAATATATTGGACATCCTATTTATAATGATCCAGTCTATGGAAAAAGTAAGAAAACAACTGAGTTTGGACAGTTTCTTCACTCTAAGAGTATAAGATTCATTCATCCTATAACCAAAGAAGAAATATATAAAGAAGTAGATGTACCAAAAGAATTTCAAGATTACCTTGATACACTAGAGTCAGACATTTAAAAATAGAATAATTATACTTAAAAGTGTCAAAATAAAGTTCCACAAAATATATGGGATAATTAGATTGGCACTTTTTTTATTTGAATAAATGTGACTGTTTAGGTGAATAGAGAAGACAAATTGAAATAGTTTTGTTGCAAACATAAAAAAGGGACTTGGAAGAAAAAACATAAAGATATTGTATAGTAGTTCTAAGACAAAATTTATTACAATGATAACAGTTAGTTCCTTATATAAATAGTGGTATTCAAAAATTGCTAAAAAGAAAAGAAAAATAATGAAAAAGTCTAGGATAAAATAGATGGATTTATCTATCATAAATATAGGAGTAAGGTATTGATATTGTGTTGAAAAAATGGGAAAATTTACAAAATTCACTTTTTTACACCTCTTTATTTATTTTATGTTATGATATATAATGTTATTAATTGAAAGGAGTGGTATTGTGCCCGAACAACTAGATAGAAAAAATGTATTAGCAATGAAGCTTCTTCATTATTTTATTACAGAAAAAAACTATAACCCAATTATTCTTCAAGGTGCTGAAGATGAGATTTGGTTAGAGAATATGAATAGTGACTATAAAATAGTTAGAATTGTTTCTAATCACATAATTAATGATGAACAATTTAACTTTGATATATTTAAGACAAAACATATAGTAAAGAAAATAAAAAGAAAGACTTTTTCTTTCTCAATGAATGTATTGTCAATTTTTATAGATTTAGATGAAGATATTAAGTTCGAAAATACAAAGAATATGAATTTTATTTCTCTATATGATGAAAATGATTTATCTAAATATAAATTTATCTATGAATCTTTCCCAGATATAAGTAATAAGCTTGAATTTAATGAACACGGCTTTCAATTGTTTATGAAAATAACAAAAGATATTAATAAAAAGAATAAAGCGGATGCTACTAAAGTAGAAGAAATATTTAAAAGAAAAATTCCCTACGTTACTATAGGATTAATTTTAATAAATACTATATTATTAATTTTAATGTATTTTTGTGGTTATGAAGCTTATTTTATCAATAAATATGCTGTATGGGGTAAAGGAATAGTTGAATATGGGGAGTATTATCGTTTAATTACTGGAACATTTTTACACGCTTTTGGTAATGGGCATTTCTTATTTAATATGTATGCATTATACATCATTGGTTCTCAAATGGAAGGATTCCTTGGTAGATGGAAATATATAATCGTATATTTCTTTAGTGCCCTTGTTGGAAGTTTATTCTCCATAATATTCAATGTCGATATTCCTTCGATTGGTGCTAGTGGGGCAATCTTCGGTTTACTTGGTTCACTTTTATACTTTGGATATCATTATCGTGTATACTTAGGAAGTGTTATTAAAAGTCAAATAATTCCAATTATTCTTATAAATTTAATACTTGGATTCTTACCAGGTTCTGGAACTGACAACTTTGCACATATAGGTGGACTAATTGGTGGAGCTTTAATTACAATGGCTGTTGGTATTAAATATAAGAGTACCAAGGCTGATCAAATAAATGGCTGGATTGTATCAATAATACTTGTTTTGTTCTTATTCTTTGTCGCATTTAACTATGTTAATTTTAGTTGATTACTAGATAAAAAAATGTTAAACTTATTTTATGAATAAAGGGTGATAATATGGATGATTCTTTAGAGAATAGTGAAATAGAAAAAACTTCGTTATATTCGATTGATGATTTTGAGGAATCTTTAGTAAGTTCTACTTTAAAAGAAGTATGTGTTGCCTTAAAGGAAAAAGGTTACAATGAAATCAATCAGTTAGTTGGTTATATTATGAGTGGAGATCCAGGGTACATCTCATCTCATAATGATGCTAGAAATAAAATCTCTAGTATTGAGAGAAGTACTATTATTGAAGTTCTATTAAAAAATTATGTAAATAAACTATGAGATATTTAGGACTTGATTTAGGAAGTAAAACACTTGGAGTGAGTATATCTGACCCAAGTGGAATAATAGCAAGTAGTTATACCATAATAAGACATAATGAAGAATATGAAAGATTAATAGAAGAAGTAGAAAAAATAGTCGAAGAAAAGAAAATAGATAAGATAGTGTTGGGTCTACCTAAAAATATGAACGGTACAATTGGACCTAAAGGTGAGTTATCTTATAAATTTAAAGAGATGCTAGAAAAAAGAACAAATTTAGAAGTTATTTTAGAAGATGAGAGATTATCAACTAAAGAAGCAACTGATTTGTTAATAAAAAATGATACATCTAGAAAGAAACGCAAAGAAGTAGTTGATAGTGTGGCTGCAACGATTATATTACAATCGTATTTAGATAGAAAATAAAAAGGAGAGTTAAAATGGAAGAAAAAAATATGGAAAACACTTTTAAAATTATTAATGACAAAGGAGAAGAAGTAATGTGTGATGTTTTATTCACATTCGACTCCGAAGAAACAAAGAAAAGTTATATAGTATATACTGATAACTCAAAAGACCAAGAAGGAAATGTTCAAGTTTATGCATCTATCTATGATCCAAATCAAGAAGATCAAAAACTAGAACCAATTCAAACTGAAAAAGAATGGAAAGTAATCGAAACAATTTTAAATACATTACAAGAAGAAATAAAGAAGAAGATTGATAGTACTGCAGATGAAGGAAATGACGAGCAATAATGCTCGTTTCTTATTAGCAGTATGAAGACTTTTAGAAACATAATGATAGCACTTGTGTGCTTAGTTTTTGTAACCATTGTTGTTCTTGGAATAACTTATAAAGTAAATATAAGTCCAATGGATAAAGATGATAAAACACCAATAGAAGTAGTAATACCTGAAAAGACATCAGTAAAAGAAATAGGTAAAATATTAGAAGAAAAGAAATTAATAAGAAGCAGTACATTTTTTAATATTTATGTTAAATTATTTGGTGTTGGAAGTATGAAAGCTACAACATATTACTTATCACGCGATATGGACTTAAAAGAAATAATAAAAACTTTGGAGAAGGGTAATTCTTATAATCCTAACGAAATAAGTATTACTTTCAAAGAAGGAATCAATATGAGGGAAGTTGCTTTAGTAATTGAAAAATCGACAAATAATAGTTATGATTCAGTTATTGAGAAAGCAAATGATACGGAATACATCGATTCCTTAATAGAAAAATATTGGTTTATAACAGATGATATAAAAAATGAAAATATCTATTATAAATTAGAGGGATATTTGTTCCCAGATACTTATAACTTTAAAAGTAAGGACGTAACAGTAGAAGAAATATTTAATAAAATGCTTGACGAAATGGGTAAGAAACTAGAGCCATACAAAGAACAAATTGAAGAATCTAATATGAGTGTTCACGAGATTATCACTCTTGCAAGTATGATTCAAGAAGAGACAATTAATGCGAAAGACTATCCTAAAAATGCTGCAAGTGTTTTCGTAAACAGAATCAATAGAGGAATGAGTTTGGGAAGTGACGTTACAACTCGTTATGCCCTTAAAATAGATGACCCAACCATTCCATTAAATGACGAGCAATTTAATACAAAGAATCCATATAACACGAGACTTACAGATGGTTCAATGAATGGAAAATTACCAGTAGGACCAATCTGTACTATATCTACTTACAGCTTGGAAGCTGCAATAAATCCTGCTAAGACAGATTATATTTACTTTATTTCTAATATAAAGACTAAAGAGATGTTCTTCTACAACAACAGTAGAGACTTCGAAAAGAAAAAAGCTGAATTGAATTCTGTCAATAATGGATTATAAGAAAAGAGATAATTATGTCAAATTACACAATGATAAAAGAAATAAAAGAATATGCGAAAACTAACGATGTACCGATAATGCAAGATGAAGGAATTGATTTTTTGACTACATTTATAATAAAAAATCAAATAAATAGTGTCTTGGAAATAGGTACTGCCATTGGTTATTCAGCTATAATGATGGCTTTAGCAAATCCAAACTTAAAGATTGTCACAGTAGAAAGAGATGAAGAAAGATATCTTGAAGCAATTAAAAACATTAAAAAGTTTAATTTAGAAGGTAGAATAACACCATTATTTCAAGATGCTTTAGAATTAACTCTCAATAATAAATTCGACTTAATCTTTTTAGATGGAGCTAAAGGACAAAATATAAACTTTTTTGAACACTTTGAAAAGAATCTAAATGATAATGGGTATTTCATAACAGATAATATTGGTTTTCACGGTTATGTCGAAAAAGATGAAAATGAAATAAAAAGTAGAAACTTAAGAGGGTTAGTAAGAAAGATAAAAGCATATATCGAATACTTAAAAGAAAATCCAAATTATGATACTACATTTTATAAAAAAGGAGACGGTATAGCCGTTTCACACAAAAAAGAAATTGGGTGATATTATGAAGCTTGCAGTTGTTGCAAACAGTGTAAGTAATATACTTGAATATCAAAAAATAGGGGCTGATGCCTTTATTTTTGGTTTAAAGAATTACTCGAGTGGTTATAATAATGAACTTACAATTGAAGAAATTAAAAAGTTAAAAGAAACTTATGATGGAGAACTTTTTATTGCTGTTAATAAAAATATTTTTAATCGTGAGTTAGAAGAGTTAGAAAAAGATTTGACCATTTTAGATGAGTTAAATATATCTGGCGTACTTTTTTATGATCTTGCCGTTTTATCGATAAGAAATAGGCTTAACCTTAAGTTACCACTTATCTGGAATCAAACTCATATGGTTACAAACTATAATACTTGTAATTACTATTATGATAAGGGATGTAAGTATGGAGTTCTTGCTAGTGAAATTACTTTAGATGAGGTAAATGAAATAAGTTCAAAGACAAAAATGAAATTGTTCTTAAATATTTTGGGGTACCCAGTTATGGGTTATTCTAGAAGACATCTATTAAAGAACTATTTTAAATCTATCGAAAAAGAAAGAACAAAGGATACTTATACGATAAAAAATAATAATGAAGACTATATAATAACAGAAGAAGAAAATGGTAACGCTTTATACTATGGGAAACCACTTAATGGAAGTGTTGTAGCAAATAAAGTAAATGTAGACTACTTAATACTTAATGACTATTTATTTGAACAAGAAACTTTTTCTAAGGCACTAGAATTATTTAAAAAGTTAATAACTTCCAAAGATGAAAAATACAGAGAAGAAATAGATAAATTAGTAGGGGATAATAGAGGCTTCTTCTTTAAGAAGACAATCTATAAGGTGAAGAAAGATGACTAAAAAAGTAGAATTATTGTCACCTGCTGGTGATATAGAAAAATTAAAAATATCGCTTCTTTATGGAGCAGATGCTGTATATTTTGGAGGACAGGACTACAGTTTAAGAGCAAATGCCAACAACTTCAGTATCGAAGAAATAAAAGATGCTTGTACTTTTGCTCACAGTCTTAATAAAAAAGTTTATTTAACTTTAAATATCGTTTTTCACAATGAAGATTTAGAAAATGTAAATAAGTTTATAAAGGATGTCGTGGACGCAGGAATCGATGCCTTTATTGTAAGTGATCCATTTATCATCAAATATATTAAAGATAACTTCCCTGTTGAAGTTCATTTAAGTACTCAAGGATCTACTACTAATAAGGAAGCAGTTAAATATTGGAAACAGGAAGGTGTCGATAGAGTAGTTCTTGCTCGTGAAGTATCAATTAAAGAAATAAAAGAAATATACGATGAGACTGGACTTGACCTCGAAGTGTTTATTCACGGTGCAATGTGCACTTTTTATAGTGGCAGATGTTGTCTATCCAATTATTTTACTAATAGGGACTCTAACCGTGGAGGATGTGCTCAAATATGTCGTTTTGCTTTCGATATTTTGGATGACGAAGATAAGTTTACGATGGCCACAAAAGACCTAAATATGGCAAGTTTATTAGATAAATTAATCGAAACAGGTGTCAGATCTTTAAAAGTAGAAGGTAGAATGCGTTCTTCTTATTATCTTGCTACAGTAATTTCTTCATATCGAAAATTAATTGATGCATATTATAGTAATAACTTAACTGAAGAGTTAATTAAGAAAGAAGAAAAAATATTATCTCGAGTTGCTAACCGTGAGACAAGTACCCACTATTATCTAAAAGAAGCAGACCATACTGACCAATATTACACGGGAAGACAAGAACTATCTAATCAGGACTTTTTAGCACTCGTTCTTGATTATGATAAAGAAACACATATTGCGACAATAACAGAAAGGAACTATTTTCAAGTAGGGGATGAAGTAGAAATATTCACACCGGATGGTAAGACTTATTCGTTTACTGTCGAAAAGTTATATGATGAGTTTATGAATCCAATAACTGTTGCAAGACATCCTGAAGAAATACTAAAGTTAGTTGTCGATTATGATATCGTAAAAGACTCAATGATGAGAGTAAAGGTGAAATAGATGGATGTTTTAGAAATAATAAAAGAAAATTTATATCTTAAAGAAGAAAATTTGTCTATTTATGCGTGTAAAAGTAGTGATGCAATTAGAATTAAAGAAGCTAAGGAAGATATTAGACCACCATTTTTCCACGATACAGATACGATAATCCACAGCAGTTCTTTTGCAAGATATATGAATAAAACGCAAGTGTACTCATTTGAAAAGCACGACCATATCTCAAGAAGGATGCTTCATGTTCAACTTGTCAGTAAAATTGCAAGAACAATCGGTAGGTGCCTAAACTTAAATGAAGACTTAATTGAAGCGATAGGGCTTGGACACGATATTGGTCACACACCTTTAGGGCATATGGGAGAAAGATTCTTAAATGAAATATCCCAAAAAGAATTAGGAATACCTTTTATGCACAACTTACAGAGTGTAAGAACATTTATGACTTTAAGTAACAATGGAAAAGGTAATAACTTGACTATTCAGACTTTAGACGGGATGATGTGCCATAATGGTGAGATGCTAGAAAACATCTACAAACCTCGACCTAAAACTAAAGATGAGTTTATCTTAGACTACTTGAGATCTTGTCAAGATAAAGACTATGCGAACAAAGTAAGACCGATGACTCTAGAAGGGTGTGTCGTAAGAATATCCGATGTTATCGCCTATATCGGTCGTGATATCGAAGATGCGATAATCCTAGGTAAATTAAAAAGGGACCAAATCCCAGAAGAAATAACTAAAGTACTAGGAAACAACAACCGTGAAATAATAAATTCTATCGTTTTAGATATAGTAAAAAACAGTTTCGGTAAAAACGAAATAGTACTTAGTAAAGAAGTTTTTGAAGCTGTCAACAAATTAAAAGCTTTCAATTATGAAAATATTTATAATAATGCGAATACAAAAGAAGAAGTTGCATATTATAAAGAAGGCATAAATAAACTTTATTATTCACTTTTAGATGATTTAAAAAATAATAAAGAAAATAGTAAAATCTATAAAATGTTTTTACTAAATATGGATAAAAGTTATATTGAAAATACAAGTGATAAACAGATAGTCATCGATTTCATTGCTGGAATGACTGATGATTATTTCTTAGAACAAGTAAAAGAATGCTGTTAACAACATTTACTTGACAGAAAAGTATTTGTATGTTATCATTAAGACTAACGAAAAAGAGGTGTTGTCAAATGAAAGAAAAAAAGACATTGCTAACAAAAGAAGGACTAAAAGAATTACAAGATGAGTTAGATGATTTAATAAATGTTAAAAGACCAGCTAATTTAAAAGCTATCAAAGAAGCAAGAGCACTAGGAGATTTATCTGAAAATGCTGACTATGATGCTGCTAAAAATGATCAAGCTGAATTAGAAGGAAGAATAAAGAAAATAGAAAAGATGTTAGAAAACTATGAAATAATAGAAAAAACATCTAATGGAGAAGTTGGACTTGGATCAACTGTTAACATCAAATACATAGATGATGATGAAGAAGACGAATACGAAATAGTAGGAAGTCAAGAAGCAGATCCATTTATGAGCAAGATTTCTAATGAATCACCAATTGCAAAAGCATTATTACACAAAAAAGTTGGAGATATCGTAGAAGTTGAAAGCCCAACAGGAACATATAAAATAGAAATCACACAAATTAAATAGCATAATGCTATTTTTTCTTGTTTAAAATTAAGTCTTATAATATAATATAGGAGAAATGTGGAGGAAGTTATGGCAAAGAAAGATAATAAAAACGAAGTAGTGGTAAAAGTTGAAGGAACAGAATGGAAAAATGCACTTGATAAAGCTTTTAAAGAAAAAGTAAAAACAGTTACGGTAGATGGATTTAGAAAGGGAAAAGTTCCAAGAGATATATATGAAAAGAAATTTGGAAAAGAAAGTCTATATTTCCCAGCAAGTGATTATGTTATCGAAGATGCATATAAAAAAGCACTTGATGAATCTAAATTAATACCAGTTGTTCAACCAAAAGTTGATATTAAAAGTGTCGATGAAAATCAAATTGAATTTACTTTTAAAATAATTACAAAGCCAGAAGTAAATGTTAAAAAATATAAAGGATTAAAAGTTAAACCTGTAGAAGTAAAAGTAACTAAAGAAGAAGTAGAACATGAAATGGGACACTTACTTGAAAGATATACAGAAACAAAAGTAAAAGAAAATGGTACTGTAGAAAATGGAAATATTGCAGTTATTGACTTTGAAGGATTTAAAGATGGTAAAGCTTTCGATGGTGGAAAAGCTGAAAACTATGAATTAGAAATTGGTAGTAACACATTTATTCCAGGATTTGAAGATCAATTAGTAGGAATGAAACTTAATGAAGAAAAAGATATCAATGTAACATTCCCAAAAGACTACCACGCTGAAGATTTAAAGGGAGCTAAAGTAGTATTCAAAGTTAAAGTAAACGATATCAAAGAAAAAGTAGCAAGAGAATTTGATAAAGATTTATTTGATGATTTAGGAATAGATGGAGTTGACTCTAAAGAAAAATTAGAAAAACATCTAGAAGAAGAAATTAAAGCTCAAAAAGAAATGGATGCTGAAAATAAATATGTTGAAGAACTTCTAGAAGCTGTTTCTAAAAATGTCGATGTAGATATACCAGAAGAGATGGTAGAAGAAGAAATAGATAGATTAATCGATAGATATAGTGAACAATTAAGAATGCAAGGTATATCTTTAGAAATGTATTATGAATTTACTAAGTCAACTGAAAAAGATTTAAGAGCACACTTAGAAAAAGAAGCTTACTCTCATGTACTTTATAGATTAATGCTTGAAGAATTAATTAATACTGAAAAAGTTGAAGTTAGTGATGATGAAGTAGAAAAAGAAATAGAAGAAACTTCTAAAAAATACCAAATGAAAAAAGATGAATTTGTTAAAATGTTTGGTGGAAAAGATATGGTTAAATACGATTTAGAAGTAAGAAAGATAATTGAACTTTTAAAAGAGTACAATAAATAGTGGAAAGACCTTCGGGTCTTTTTTCTTTTAAAAAAATACTATGAAAATTATGTGAAATGTGATAATCTAAAATAGGAAAGTATGATAGGTGACAGTATGAAAAAAAATATCTTATATTTTACATTATTTTTGTTATTAATGCTTGGAACAGAAAAAGTTTATGCTTCGGATTTATGTACTAGTTCTAAGTCTCGTGATTTACAAAAGAAAGTTAACCAAATTGAAGCAAAAGCAGATCTAGTATTTGATGAAAATAAAAACGCAAGTTTTACAATTACTTTTTCTAATGTTGATAAAGATTTGATGTTATTTTTTTACGGAGATTATTATGAACCAAAAGATGGTGTTATAGTACTTGAAAATGCTTTTGAGGGAGGAAATACATATAACTTTAAATTTTATGGTGGATATAATCATAGTTGTGTTGAAGAGTTTATCGGATATAAGACATTAAAAGTAAAAAAATATAACAAGTATTCTCAAATAAAAGAATGTGAAGAGAATAGTGAATGGGAATTGTGTGATGAATGGTACGATGGTGAAATTATCGATGAAGAAGATTTCCTTAACAAACTAGATGAGTATCTTCATAGTGATGAGAAAAAAGAAGTTATAGCACAAAAAGATAAAGAAGAAACTAGAAAAAAATTAATAATTGCAGCAGTTGTTTCTGTAGTTGTTGTAGGAACAGCTTGGTGTGTTGTTAAAGTAAGAAAAACAAAAAAAGTAAAGACTACTAGCAAAGAGACAAAAGAAAATAATAAAAATAAATAAAAAAGAAATTTGGTGAAAAAATGAAACTTAGAGATTGTTTAATATTGTTAGTGTTATTTATAGTACCTGTAATATTTTTGAAAGCAACTAAAGACGTAGTGGCAGCAGGTTCTTGGCAGGATGCCCACGCTTATCAAATCCAAATTGTAAAGTATGGTGGAAGTGGGTCACCAGAAAATGTTGGGCAACCAATTTTAATATATCATCCAGATTTATTTCAGGAAATTAAGAATCGTGAATTCGGTTCTGAAATTCCTTATGATTATGATAATTATATAAAAAAAGCATATTCTGGAATGCATCAGGTTATTGATAGGGAAGATAAGCAATCTACTTATCTTGAAGCCAATTCCGATAAGTATGATGATTGGGATTCGGCAGTATATGAGGCTTATAGTTCTTTATCTAATGACCCAAATTTGAACACAATGGATAGAGAAGTTAGTTACGAAGAGTATGAAGGAATGGCCCATATGGGACTATATCCTTGTTCAAGTGCTCCTGCTAATGCAAAGAATTGTTATCCTACTGATAATAATCATTTTTATACATCTAATATGAAAGATCCTGTCACAGGTCAAGCAATTCTTAGTGGATGTAATTTCAAAATGATGGATACTAAAACTTATGATTACCCAGAAGAACATACATCAGGATTTGAAGAATTTTCAGTAACATTTATGAGTAATCACAAAAAAGTTACTTATCCTACATCACTTATTGACCATAGTCAATATTATAAAATATATGAAGATAGCAATTTAACAGAAAATAATGTAAAAAATAATGACTATTTAAACAAACTTGTTAAAGAAGTATATTGTAGAGATATGGACACAATAAAACATTATTTTGGAGTAACCCTAAGTTATGCTGATATCGATAAATACTATGTTCAAATAGAACCAGTTGTTAGAGTGCTAGAAGAAAATATCACAAAAATGAAAAATGTTAAATCATATGTAGCAAGTTACTTTGAAAAAATATTCCAGTATCCAGCTCAATTTGTTTACACAAGTGCATGTATTGATAAATATCATTGTGTAAAATATACAAAGCATACTGAAGATGGTGATGTTTGTGGATATGAAGATTGTAATTGTAAGGGTGGAAATTATCAAACAAATTATCAAGTCACTGCTGAAGAGGATTGTAATAAAGTGGGGAATGGGTATAAATGGGATTCAAGCACTAAAAAATGTAGAAAATACATAGAAAGAACCTGTGATAAATGTGCGCTAACTTGTTATACAGCACCAGAAAGAAGTGCCTATTGTGGTGTTAAAAATATATACACAATATTAGGCCAAATGGCTGATGGACCATCATACCTAAGAACAGCAAGAAGTGCAGGAAATACAGTACATATGCAAAGAGCGATAAATACATGTGAAAC
>CANRDN010000020.1 GCA_947629375.1 uncultured Bacilli bacterium
TCAATTTAGTAATTATATAACAAAATTATGGTTAAAATATGATAATTACTTATTTTTCTTTATTAACCTTTTTTGATTTGTAGATGAATTGTAATCAAGACTTAAAAGTTCCGAATAAAGAATCATTTTTCTAAGAAGGTTATCATCTTCTAAACATCTTTTTTCTATCTTTTCCTTTACTTTTTCTGGTATTATTTCACTAGGAATATTGACGATAAATCCACAGTTAGGGCATACCTCATAATATCTATTATGTCTTGAAGAAGGATTAACAAAGATTTCCTCTTCTTTAATTGTGAAGTTCTCTCCACAAGGAAAAGTATTTGAGGGTCTTTCTATTGTTTCTGAATCGCTTAGATTTTCTTCTAAATAACTACAAGGTATTTCTAAGTCACAAGGTAATTCATCATTGTACTCTAAGTAAACCTTCTGTTTTTCTTTCTCAGTAAAAATAGAGTTGTTATCTTCATAACGAGGGGCATTACTAATTGCCAATATAAAGGGATTTTCTTTTATCCCAACATCTTTTTTATCTCTTATAGGAACTTTCTTTCTAGGAATCAAAAGAGAGTTACAATCGTGTAGATTTAAATTTCTTCCACTAGTTAGAATTCTTCCATCATTTTTATATCTGGCAATTCTATAATATTCATCAAGAACTTTTAATTTTCTCTCTTTATTATTTAAATCACCTGATTGATTCTCAATATAGTTACCTGCTACATCTAGTATCTTCCATATATCTAAACTTGTTTTAAAATAACTTTTTCCTTTGTTATGTTCATCTAATAATATAGCTATTTTCTTAATTTTTTCTAAATACTCTTTATCTTTCTTTTTATCTTCAGTCCATTTATATAAAGTAGTATTCTCCATCTTCTTATCTGTTAATAAAAATTCTTCTAAAAGAGAATTAAACTCATCAGTAACATTTATAGTTAATCTATTATCTTTATCATTTTTTACAAAGGTGGAAAGCATAAGGAATGAATTCTCATAAAGATACTTATATCGTTTTATAATCTCTTGTTTTGCATCTTCTAATGTCATTTTAAACCTCTCTTACTTTATCTAAATTACCTTTTAATATTACGGGATTAAACCCTTTTATTTCATCATAAAGCATATTATCTGGATAATCATTTAAAATAAAAATCTTCTTATTATTCATAAATGCTTCATACATCTCAAGAAAAGTGGATGCTCCTATATAGTTTTTTTGCTCTACTCCATTTTTAATCTTAGAATAATTTAAAACAATTATCGCATCTACCTTATTTATCTTATCTCTACTTTCAAAGTACATATCTTTAAAGAATTTAAAATATTCTAAATCCGTCATCGAATCATAAGATTCATCCTGCTCTTCTCCATAACCATTTGGTAAGATTACAGTATTACCTATACTTTCTAGTTTATCTTTTATCTTTCCAACTTTATCATAAAAGTTAGATGAGCACACAATCATTATTTTCATAAAAACCTCTATTCTACTTTCTTTATTACATTTACTGTTCTACTATGGTAACCATTCTTGGTATAAAAATTCAAAGCATTCTTATTATAGGCGAATACTTCTAATCCAATATATTCACAATCGACACTTTTAAAATAGTCTTCCATCTTTTCAAGTAAAAGAGTACCAACACCTTTATTTCTTATTTTAGAAGACACAATAAGTTCTTTTACAACGCCATATTTAGGACATTTATAATCAAGATAATCTTCTTCATCATACTTTCTAATATACCCCATAATAAGACCCACAACCTTGTTATCTTCTAGAGCAAGAAAACATTTACCATCGTTATTCTTAACTTCTTCTAAATCGTATAAAGCCATCTTTTCTCTATAATTGGGTCCAACTCTATCAAGATCATCTTCATCGATAGATACGATATAATCTTCTAATTCTACAAGTAAATCTCTTACTTCTTCTAAATATTTATCTTCATATAAAATTATTTCCATAGTACTCCTTTTCATATTTATATTATAATACATTAATCGATAAATTGTTATTGAACTTATAAATATAGATATGCTACAATAGTGCCTAAAGAGGTGTTTTTTTATGGAAGAAGAATGGAAACGCTATTTAATGTTATCTCAAGGAAGATTATCAGATAACACAAGAGCAGTATTAGAAAGTTTATTAAATGAAATTAAAGGAGAATTATATTTCACTGATTGTCCTGATGGAGAAGTTGATAGATGCTATATCGATATAGATGCAGTAGCCGATGAAGATTGGGAAAAAGATGGAGTCAAGCAGATATTAGTCGATGGGCATAATAACAAATTAGTAGTACTAAGAAAAGATGGAGACTACTTTGTTACTGAAAATATTATTGGATCAAAAAACAAAAAGAATGATGATTTAAAAATAATATTTAGATACTACGACATCGATAAAGAAACATCAAAAGACTTACATAAGACTTTTGACTTAAGTGATGATTTTAATGCTGATGATTTTTTAAATTATTACAATGCTTCTTTAGCATATGTAGGAGCAGTAAACACTTTATATAATCCTAATGTAGTATATTGCAATAAAGAAGAAGGTAAAGATTATCAAATATTACATTCTGAAGTTATCGATAACATACCACATTCAAGTGCCTTTATGCATCTTGGTAAGAACCCTTATCCACACGCATATGAAGCATATAGAGAATATATAAATGAATTAAATATAAAAGAAATAATCGATAATAAAAAAGAAAATGGAAAGAAGCTAGTAAAAACAAAATAAAAAACTCCACTATTGGAGTTTTATCCATTATCTTGAGAAACTATCAATTTAATTTTTAAGATTATGACACCTTCATCAGGGTGTTCTTTTTTGTATGGAATAGTTTGCTCTCCCCAGAATGTGTCGGCATCGTCACTTTCTACATATAATCCACCGTGAACAGAACCAGCAAAGTTTTTCTCTGTAACATCTACTTGATGATATTCGCCTGTCTCTTCGTTATATTCATAATAAGGGCACCCTGGAACATAAGTATAAAAATCATTCAACCTGTAATACTCTTTTTCAGATTCAAAAGGCCAAGTTAAATTTACTTTAAATTTCATCATATCACCAGCATTTATTTTGTCACTTTCATAACTAAAGGTAATTTTAAATGGAAGGTCACTATTAGCTATATTAAGTAAATTTTCATAACTATAATGTTCTCCAAAAACAATAACTTCCTCAACTTCGTAAGAAAATTTTGCATTTAAATCACTTCTATTTCTTACTTCAACCTCGTGATTAAAATCAGGCATACCAGGATACAAATCATCTATTTCTATATCTATAAGCTCAACTTGTGCTTCTTCATTTATAAAAGCAATATCCCAAGCAACGACATCAGCATCGATATGTCCTTGTCCATTAGTCATAAAGACAAACCAAGCGAAAGAGTTAATTGCAAGCAAAAAACAAGCCATAAAAATCGCTCTTATTTTGATTTTATTTCTTCTTTTTTGTAGTTCATTGTATATCTTTCTCGTTCTCTTCACTTTCATCATCCTTTGGTTTTGTAAAGAAATCGGCTATTTCTAAGAATGCTACTAGGACAAGTGGTATAAATATTAAGAAGTAAAATCCTAATCTATTTCTTATTAAATGCGTTAATAAACTGATAAGTATAAAACGATATGTTACTTTACCATATAATTGTGTACTATCAATCTGAGGATCTTGTTCCTCGTTAGCAATACCTTTAGTAATTAAAGTTTTCTTTTCTTTGTCCATCTCTATAACACGGTGAGTTACAATACGGTCTTTAAAATCTGCTACCTTACCTAAATATGTAACATCATCTCCAACTTCAATGTTGTTATAATCCTCTTCGTGAACTAAGATAACATCTCCTACTTTATATTCTGGTTCCATACTGCTTGTAGCAATCGTAAATACTCTATAACCAAAAATACTAGAATTGTTACTTACTTTTTGAATAACTAACATTAATACATATAAAACTACTACTGTAATAAATAGAGCTTTAATTGTATTATAAACTATTCTAAAAATTTTATTGTTTAATATTTTTCTCATTTTATACCTCAATCTAGTAATAAGCAAGCTTCATTAATTATACTATTTGCTTCTTCAAGTTTTTCTTTTAATGTTCCAACAATCTTTTCATTTCTCTTATCATATTTACTTTTAGCAATATCGAATTCATCACTAAAAATACTTTTTAATTTATCTGCTAAAATCTCATCATTTATATCCAAAATATTTTCAATAACACGAGAAAGTGCTAAAGAAATAGCTTTCTTTTCTGTAACTTGATCTTTCTTTTTAGATAGAAAATTTATAGCTAAATAATCGAGTAAAAAAGACTGGTCGAACTGGTTTCTAATATATCCCACATCGTATATTTCTTCACTATTTTTAACAACTTTGCAGTCTTCATCTACATATTTTTGTAAATAGTTCCACAATTGTTCTGCTTTCTGGAAGTTAGGATTTTTTAAAATAACATTAGTCTTACGAATTGGAGAACGAACTGGTGGTACGTGTAAGTGAGTTAAAGTTTGATAAAGTTCACTGGTTGTAAACCCATCTAATTGAATCTTAATCTTCTTTAATCTATCTTCAATTGTTTCTGAACCCTCATCTTTACTTTTCAAATTAGTATTTAATGATTCATACATAACTGTTATTTTAACAGTTTCTGTTCCTATTCTTGTATTAGCTTCATATTTTGCTTTCTTTTCATCTTTAAAATAAGAGTCACCCAAAATTGTTACTGAGTGTTGTTCAAAAAAGGCTCTCATATTATTTAAAAGACTGAAAATGAATCTATTTTCGTAAGTATCCAAACTTTCATCTTTATTTATATTTAGTATTTTAACGGGTTTTACATCGCCCTTTTTTTCATCATAATCTTGAATCAAGTTAGTATGCTGAGTTAAATGAATAATACTTTCTACTGTTACTTTCTTTGATAATTCAACTTTAACTACTTCTTCTTCATTTATGATAAATCTTTTAGGATTACGAAGAATATTGTCGATATATGGAATAACATCTTCAAATTGATAAACCCAATCGTAGTTATAATCTTTACTTTCAAAGTCAGTATTAATCTTAATATTAGAATTTAACTCTTCGACAAAGGAAGTACCAACTTCGTTATCCATATAATCAATCCTTTCCTATACTAATTTCTTTAATCTTAATAAGTAATCCTTACATTCATTAAAATGTTCTTTACCGAACTCTTCATCTAGGAATTTAATAAATCCATCTATTTCATCACGGATATATGCTAGATTCAATTGTTCAAATTTTCTTAATATTTTTCTTGCTATGAAGTAATCTACTCCATCAACTTCTTGTCCACCACAAGCAACGTATGCTGATACGAAGTCACCCATCTGTTTAACAATACGGTTACCAAAAGCAATACGGAAATGTTTAATAACATAGTTATCCATCTCTTCTACTTTTTGATGCATTTCTTCAGATATTGGATATTTATTTTTAGCTTCCTCGTATAGACTTTCTAGGTAACTGCTATTTATATGCATTGCTTCTGTATCTATTGGTTCAAAAGGTTGTCCTTTATCATTTATATCTATCGGCATAGCACGGTCGTATACTTTATCAGTAACAGCAAATGTTGAGTCATCGTTATTGATTGTACCTATATACCACATATTTCCTGGTATTTTAAGTTTACCATCGATAAGTTTTTTAGGGTCGTTTGGCCAGCTACTTGAAACAAGTTCGACAATCCACTCATCACGGCTAGGCATTTCAAGGATTGATAACATCTCGGCAAAGTAATACTCGACACGAGCGATATTCATTTCATCTAGAACTGCTACATACACATCATCGTTGTATCCAGCTTCGTACATCTTCTTTAAGATTTCTGTTTCATTAAACTTCTTTGTAAATTCATTGAAGTATCCGAAAAGTTCTGTACGGTCACGCCAAGATGGTTGAACTGACGCAATTATGGCATCATTTTTAATAAATTTACCCCAAGCATAAGCAAGGGAAGTTTTACCTGTTCCAGAAATACCTTGCAAGATTACAAGTCTCGTACAAGCAAGAGATGAGATAAACAAACGAATCATTTCTGTTGTGTAATACAAATGAAGTTTAGAGGCAGCAAAGTTTCTAAACAATTCAACTAACTCATCAAGTTTAAATGTATTGTTATAATTTTGTAATTTATAATTTTGAAACATTAAGTCGATAGTACACAACTTAGTAAATCTAACTGAATCATCGACAACTGTTTCTTCACCATCTTCATTTTCTTCGTCAGTTTCAGTTTCATCTTTAGCTTCCGGTGTATCAATAACTGCACTTTCATCGGGTTTCAATCCCATCTGTGAAACTTTCATTGCAAGTATTTCTTCTTTTTCTTTAACTAAATCGCCAACTTTTTTATTTAAAACAGCTATTTCTGCAAGCATTCCTTCCTGCTCTACCAAAGTCTTACGAAAACGGATATATTTTCTAATAATCAAATAGAATATTAAAATGATAAGTCCTAGAAGTGCAATCATAAAAGCTATAGCAATAATAGCAAGTATCCATTCTCCAATTCCAAATTCTGATTTATAAAATAAAACAACATCGATATATTTAGGTATGTTAAAAATCTCTGCAAAACCATTTACAAAGCCCATAAATATCGATTTTATTCCATCAAAGAAAACGGACATAAATTCATATAAAAAGTTTATAAATTTACTCATAAGCACCTCTTATATCATATTAATTTCATTTATGAATATTTCTTTACCTTTCATAACATAATTATCTATCAAATTATAATCTTCTCTTTTAGCATCTCTTATGATGACATATTTAAACAAGTCAAACTTGGCTATCTCATCTAATATTGCTTCGACATCTAATACATCTTTTAAACTTACTGAAATTGCAAAAGTAAACTTGTTATTATAGTGATTTAAAATCTCTTCATAATTTTTATAGTCGTTGTACTCTACTAAAAAGATAATATAGTCTTTAACTTTAATATTATCGAAAGTTGAAACAAGACCAGCAAGAGACTCCTTAGTAACTTCATAATTAAGTTCTAGAGGAACAAAATACTGTTTTAAATCTTCATTATTTAAAATCTTTTTAAGATAATCAATATCAAGTAAATCATAGAAAGTTTTATTTCTTTCTTCTCCTAATAAATTACCTTTAAAGTTTTTATCGATTACAGGTTTTGTGTAAATCTTAGATAACTGTTCTATATCATAATCTAGTTCTACAAGTAATCTATTTTTATCCTCTATAATTTCTTTATAAGATAAAGAGAAGTTTGGAACATTAATTTTTTCTAAGAATTCTCTTTCCTTTAGAACATTTTTTGCTACTTCCTCTGTTAAGTTATTTAAACTTTCATTATCTTTTCCACTGAAGATATTTTCTTTTAGTAAAGTGTTAAAATCTTCAGTAGAATTACAATTACTAAAATCAAGTAAATCTATAGCAATTGCAATAAAAGATAAGTTGTAACAAGTATCGATTAAAGTATTATTTTTTAAAGAATTATCTTGAAATAATTCTAGTCTTTTACCTTTAAGTTCTTTAACGACAATCGATTTATCAAAGTTAGATACAACTCGGTCATAGTAAGTTTTTAAAATGTGATAATAATAAGAATTTATATAAGTGTCAAAGAAGGAATCTAGATAACCACTAGCTTCTTTATGAACATTTTTTGAACAAAATATTAGGGAATAAGAAATTAAGTTTTTCTTCTTGAAGTTAAAATACTTATCAATTATGTTCATATCACACCAAATCCTTCTTATTTTTATCCATATTAAATTATAACAAAAAACGACATCGTAAGTAAATAGTTACAAAGAATTTATTCATCTTCTGCAGTTGTTACGCTAATCTTTATAGTGGAGTCAGTTCCCCCTGGATATGTGTAGTCCTGTAGTGTATCTCTTTTGTAGAAATTTATCTTGGTATTCGAACTGGCATCCATATAAAAATCAAAGGAATTAACATAGTTATAACCATCTAATATTTCGAGTGTTTGCGTTGGTTTTCCTTGATACATATAAGTTCTATCAGTCATATCAAGTAAGATAACACTTGGGTCAAAGTTTAGATGAACTTTAGCAGAAAAACACTTCTTTTTATTTTCATCACTAAGTAATAAATAATCATCGATTGAAATATTATCACCGACACTGTGACCATCAAAAGCTTCTGTTACTTTGTAATATGTTAAGGCATTGGTAAGCTCCAAAGTTAAATAGTCACTTCCTTGAGTATCAGTAATTTTATAAGAGAAATTAGACTTTTGAATACCGATATGATAAGTTGCAGAAAGTTCTTTAACATAAGGAAAAGTAGAACGTGCTGTTGTAGTTACTTCAGCTTCTTGGTTTCTTGTAAAGTTACCAACTGGGTACACAGTAATTCTATAAGTATCTACGTGAGTTTCAGATCGTATTATCCCCGTTTCCTTACTTAAAACACATCTAATATTGGAAGAACATTCAACTTCAATATCATAAGTTATATCAGACTTAGTGTAGACCAAGTCATTTTTTTGATTATTAACGGTAATTGTAATCGGATAGGCACTAACACCATCCCAGTTATTAATACTTCTATGAGCTCCATTCATTGAAAGAACATAAGAGTTAAAATAGAATCCTTGACTTTCCAAAATATAGTTTCTTCCAAAGTTATAAATATATCTACCAAAAGTTATTCCAATGGTTGTAATAACCAATAAAATAGAACATAGAATAATTAAATTTCTTTGTTTTTTGGTTAACTTAATTTTCTTCCTTTTCTTTTTCATTTTAACTCCTTAAATTACTTGTCTTGCATCGATAATTATGTAGATATTTTCTAAAGCATCACTATATTCTAGAACATTCTTATATGATGGTGGAAAGTCTATTACTAAATAATACATATTAGTTATCTCTTCATTGAATCCAAAAAGATATTTAGTCTCATCTGTAAAAAGGTTATACCAAGCACCATCATCATCTTGTTTTAGTTCACTTTTCGTAAGTAAATCGGCTCTATCAGGTGTATATTCATTTTCGTATAGACGATATGTAAGTGGTAGATTTGTAGTAGTTTGGATATACAAATTAAATTCAAGATCGACATCATTTCTTTTTGTTTCATTAAAGTTTGAAATACTGAAAGCATAAACATAAGAGTTCTCATTTGGTATTATTTGGTCAACATCAATATTGTATTTCATTGTACCTGGTTCTACTACAAACATAGCAGTTTTAATGTCCAAAGATAGATTTGCACTAGATTCATAAAAGCTATAAGACCTTGTCAAAGAAAATAATCCAAGAGAAAGCAATGCGAATAAAAATAGACAAAACAAAACTAAGCGAATTTTATATCTCAACATTTTATTTCGCCATAATTTTCTTATATTATGTAAAAAACAATTAAACTTCCTCTTCATCCTTTTCTTTATTCTCCTATATATTGATATGCTCTAAGTCCCAATTTCAAATAAGTACCCTCTACATCTCCTTTTCCAACATTGGAATCAGTTTCATTTTCATTTTCATTATTAAGCCATTCGACATTAATAATTAGAGTCTTTTCTTCACCATTTAAAACTTTATCTAAAGGAATAAATCCTTGAAATCTATTGCCTGAAAGATGCGTCAACTCTTCGTTTTCCAATTCGATAGAAGTAACTGTAAGTAAACAATTGGGGTCCATCGTATGGTCATAATAAGTTATCTCGTAACCAACAGCAACCTGAGTATCTGTAGGATCAATCTTAATTCTTACTATTCCTTTACTACCGGGTGCTACTGTATTTGCACTTGCATGTTCGTTTTCCCAAGTTATATTCTTTATTACAATATCAGAAGCAGCAGTGGCAATATTTTGATCATCTATTTTAAAACTCCAAACAGCAACTGGTAAATCTACTTCTCCTTCTCCCTCTGTTTCGTAGGAAGTATTCGTTCTTTTACTACTAAAATAGATAAAAGCACAAGAAAAAAGAAGAAGAACTACTATAATTACTTTAGTGCCTTGTTTCATATCCTCACTTCCTACAATAAAATTATACCAAAAAAAAGAAATATTATCTATGATAATACTTCTTAATTTTACTTATTCATCTTTATCATATTTTAAAATCATAATTACACGATATACGTGGTAGATAAATAGTACCAAAACTGGTAGAATTACAAATATTAAGAATCCAGCAGTCGATGTTAAGAAAGATATAATTGAACCGAAATTGCTCATCGACGTATTATATGTTCCTAAAACCTTATAATTAGGTATTATTATGTTGCTTTCATTAATTGTATACTGTGAAGAACGATTATCTCCTGTTTTGGTTTTAACTGTTCCCATTCTTACAATATACTCGTCATTAAGTAAGTCATAGTAGTATATTTCATCACCAATGTTTATATCGTTATAATTAACATTTTTTATTACTAGTAAATCTCCACTTTTATAATGAGTTAACTCTGTAGTATTGTAGTCGTCTATTAATATTAACGTATTACCTGCAAATGAAGTGTATCCAAAATCATTCTTAAGGAATACGATTCCAACCATTACGATGGCAAAGGCTATTATTAGAAATTCTAAAAAGCCCAAGGCGAAATTCAAAATACGTTTTTTCATAATTATCACCATTTATAGTATACCATTATCATTTTACAAATACAAGAAACCTTTTTAAATTGTTCCTCTATTTGAACGGTATATCCTTTCTTACAATTATATATTCAAAGTCTTCATCGATTAGTTCGTTTTCATTATAAAGTTTAAATACTAGTTTATATGTTCCACTTTGCAGCTCGTCTTGTAGATTATAAGTAAGTTCTGTTAATTCTTTTGGACTAGTAGAAATCATATATTCATAATCTGATTGTTTAATATAAGTAGAAGTAGGCTCAGTAAATGAATCAGTAAATAACATATTAATATCCACTTCATTATAAAGAATTGAATCAGGACTAGATGTATCTCTTTTATATAGAGCTACTCTTATATTTGGATCTTTTAAAACAGAATCATAAGTAATCGAGAATTTCTCTACTTTAGAATTATTCATATTTAGACCAGTTTCACCAATTATCAGTTTCGATTCATCTTCTGTATCTACTACAATTAGGTTTTGGTCTCCAACGACAGTTAATTCTATTTCTTTTACTACTTCTTCAAGGTCACTACTATTATGTAATCCATCACTTGATGCGAAAAGCGAGACTTTCATCGTATATCGTCCTGCCGGTAAAGTGTTACCAGTAACTAGTTGCAACGTTCTCGATAAGTTAGATACTTTATCAGATAACTTGATTCTAAATACTCCATTACTATCTACATAGTATGTTGTTCCATCTATTGTAATAGAAGTACTTGCAAGAAGTGATGAAGATATTTGTTCACCTGTTGTATCATAGAATGTTATATTAAGACCCATACTACTACTTTCATAGTTAGTATCGACAATTGATTGACGAAGTTCAGTCTGTTTATATCCGACTGTTGAGTCATATGAAAAATCTTTTTGAGTGTCATAATATAAATAATCTGAGTCATACTTTATCGTTTGAGAAAGTGTTATGTTACTTGCTTCATACAAGTTATAAGTCATTATGTCCTGACGAATTCCAAGTACAGTGTATAAAGTAAAGTCATCAGGGTCCCTAATTTCCATTATTATTTTATTTCCCGTTTGTTCTCCAATTCCAGTAGTATCATAGAAATCAAAGATAAAGATATATTCTTCCATTAGATAATTCAAATCATCGTGATAATAGATTTTGTTATTTTCAGCATCTTTATAATTATTATCAGCATCGATTGAATCCATTCTTATGAATTTAGATAACGGATATATTATTTCTTCATTTTCTGCAAGTTGCCTTACAGAATCCTGGTATGTTGCTTCATCGACAATAAAGTAATAATGTCTTGGATTTGTTTCATTGAAACCAAAGTCTAACATCGTTATTTTAGTTCCAACTGGCAAAGCATAATTGGATACTAAAGCGTGATAGTTTTCATTGTTATGTCCATAGAAATCACTTGTTTTATCAGTGTTTGCGAACAATGAGTAATATGCCGTAAACTGGCTTTTGTTTGTTATGTTAACAGTAGTAGTTGCAGGCATTTCGTACGCTTTAGCATATGTGATACTTGCGTCGTAAGCATCCTCTAAGTCATATATTTTAGTATTTATATTAATTGATATTGTTATAAGTTTTACTTCATATTCGATTTCATTTTTTGGAATCAAAGCTTGAAGAGTGATAACAACTGTACCAAGTTCTTCTTCTGAACTTATGTTTTTAGCGTGATACAAGTAGAACATTAAAGAAGAGGCAATATCCTGGCTGTCGGATTCATAAGTTGTTGTACCTTCATAGCTACTTTTTGGATCTTTTAAATATTTTGTTGTTCCATAGTTTGCCCACTCGATTGTCTCTGCTTTCATAGCAAGACCCATAACACGATTAGCGTCATCTGGGTTAGTTGCAATCTTTGGAACTTCAAATGAATCTTTTAGGACAACACCTTCTGTTAATCCATCGGCATTAAATCCGATAACATTAAATATTGTATTACCTTTCGTGAAATCCATCATTTGTAACTCGTATGTACCTAAAGATGAATATTTAGACGCAGTTAAATCAAATTCATAGTTAACAGATGCTGTACCGATAATCCATCTATAGAAGTTTGTATCTTTTGGTGTTGGATCGATATAGGCAGTTGTTATCTCTGTGTAATCATCATCTATATAGTTCGTATAGAATCCATCTACTGTAATATCGTGATTAACATTGTGAAGTCCAAGAACATACGAACCTCCGATTAAAACATCTGATGCGTCTCCACTAGATCCATAAGTTTTACTTTCATCGTACATACCATAAACATAAGTACCATTTGAATATGTTTGATACATTCCCATAAAAGTCATTCCAGAAACAACACCATATTCTGATGCATTTTCGTTAGTGGTAACATTTAAGTTATTACCTGCAAGTAAATATAGACGGTTGTCGACATTCTTAGTTATTGTTTTACTTTCATCGTCGATTTGAACAGAGGCCTTTACTTCTTTTCCGTCTATATCAACTGCACTATCAAACTCTTTAAGCATATTCGCATTTTCTCTTAATAAAAGAGATGAATCGTTTTTAATTACAAATTTATCGATACGGTTTAAAGAGTATTTAATTGTTGAGTATTCATTAGTTCTATCGGTAGTTCCCGTTAGCTCAAGGTGAGAGTCATCAAGTGTTACAATATCGGCACGCTGAATTGATACAGCTGTATCCGGTGTTCCTCTTTCACCAAGTTTTCTAATATATATTGATGATGGGCCAGCTGAAGATGATGCATTTCCTGAACCAAAGATACTTCCTGTTACAACGAAGTCTAAATCGTTTGGTCCATATCCTGTACCATCTACTAAAACTGTTATTCCTTTAGTAACACTTATGGCGTTATAGTCATAAACGTCACTTCCAGCTTCGTTTGCTTCTCCTCCACCAAAGATTGTACCTGTTACAGAAATATCTCCAGGTATAACTCCTTCGTGTTCTTGCAAAGCACTTTTTCCGATATATACCTCAGTTACTCCATAGACAACTGATGTATTACATCCGCCATACACGTTTCCTCCAACTTTGGCACCAGCTAGATGGACTTTAACAGTACTTGAGTCTTTTCCTTCTTCACCGATTGCGCCGTGGTTTCCTCCACCAAAGACATTTTTCTTGATGTTAGATACTCCATAGACGTGGACTGTAGAGTCTCCGTGAATTGCAGCTTGATTTCCTCCACCATAAACAGATTCTTCTACCATTACATCTTGAATTACAACTTCGGAGCTACCAGTAGAAATAGCTTGGTTTCCTCCACCGAAAATATTAGTATAATGTCCATTAACTAAATTAATTTCTGTATTGTTAGTCGTTCCTCCTAAGTTGTTACCACCATAGACATTGACAACATTAAGAGTATCTTTAGCAGTACCTTTTGTACTTACTAATGTTTTAGAAACATCACCATTTTGGTTAGATCCACCATAGACATTTTCTATTTTTCCATCTGACAAATAAACATTAGAATTAGTAACACCTACTTGGTTTCCTCCACCATAAATATTAGTTATCGTACCATTGTTTACAGTAATCGATGTATCGCTAGTAATTCCATCGGCGTTATTTCCACCAAAGACATCAGTAGCAGTTCCATTGTTGATAATGATATAAGAATTTGCTATATCACCACCAGCGTTACTTCCCCCAAACAACTGACCAATTTGTCCACCGTTTTGCGTAACATTTGTGTTTGTTCTAACACTTGCTTGTTCTCCTCCACCGTAGACACTTGGGATGTTTGTTTCGTTTACTATTACATTTGTTTCTCCTGATGTAGCAAGACGACCTCCACCATAAACGGCTTCTTTAATAGTTCCTCCATTTATTGTGACATTGGCAACATCTGTTTCACCACCAGAGTTATTACCACCATAGATTGTATCTACAATACCACTTGTTGTTATGATATTAGATTCATCAACTGTTCCTCCAGAGTTACTTCCTCCAAAGATTTGAGTTACTGTAGCACCGGCTAGATATACGTGGTTTGTGTGAACACTGGCGTTGTTACCTCCACCAAATGTTCTACCTATTACTCCACCATTTAAATAAACATTTATTTCACCATTTGGAGTACCTGCTGCATCGTTTCCTCCAAAGACATCAGTTATATTTCCATCATTAATATTTACATCGATGTCACCTAAAACATAAGGTGTAAATGTCGAGTTTCCTTTACCTCCACCAAAGACGGACTTCTTAACCGTTCCTTTATCCACTGTTACTGTTACTTTTTTATTAGCTACTGTAGTATTTCTTGTCGTTCCATTAACAGTACCGAAAGCACTTCCTCCATAGACTGAACCTTCAATAATTGGTGTCTCATTACTATTTTTGGAACCTATATTGATGTTTACATTTCCACTTACATAGGTTCCATCCGATGTGTTAGAGTAACCACCATAACCGCCACCATAGATATCAGTATTTATTGTTCCACCAGTATGGTTTATAGTTACATCACCATAAATAGTTCCTGATTCATTAGACCCACCATAGATAGACCCGTTAACAGTTCCATTTTCCATATTAATGTAAACACTAGCAGGTCTATTAGATTGTCCAGAACCATTTCTGTTTCCTCCACCAAAAATGCTACCATTTACCGTTCCATTTAAAATATCAATATAAGTTTCAGAAGATGATACTTGAATTCCAACAGCTCCATAATTTCCACCACCATAGACATTTCGACGAACTAAGGCATCATCATTAATTATTATATAAGAATTATTAGCTGTTCCAATAGAATCGTAATTTTGTCTTCCATTACCAATTCCAAATACACTTCCTGCTTCAAAACCAAATAGGTTGCTGTTAGCATTTACATATTCTTCACTTCCAATAACAGCGTTACCACCGATATAAATGTAAGGCGAACCAGTTAAAGCACCATCTGTACCAGATCCTGATACTCCATTAGATCCTCCAAAAACGCTATAATTGATTGTTCCACCAGTTACTTGAATAATTCTATTCCCATATGTTGTAGACTGTCCAGCTCCACCGTTGATAGCATCAACTTCTCCACCTTTAACATAGATAAATGTATCGTTACGATTTTCATTACTCTGTTGAGAAAGTGGTCCTCCAATTAAATTGTAAATCCAACCACCTTCAATAAGAGCCTTTCTGGTAGTATAGTTTCCACCATAACTACGACCGCCAACATACAAGCCGTGACTAAAGCTACTTGCATCTGTATTAGTTAGTGATGTAGGTCTTGCTGAACCTATTTTTCCACTTTTAACAATAGTATATAATGCAGCTTCATCGTAATCAGAACTTCTAATATTATTTCCCCAAGATCCTGCTGCACTAAAATAAACATCAAAATTATCGTTATTATTACTAACTCTATCATAGTCATTACCATAGATTGCGGTAGCATTTACATAAACGTTCCTAGAGGAACTCGTAGAAACTCTCCCTGAGGTTACTGAAGTTGTTTCAAAAAATCCTGACTCTACTACGAATCGATATTTTGTAGGTGCACTAGCTGACCCGGTTGCACTATTATTTCCACCATAAGCAGAAACAAAGTTAACTTGAGTAGTTTGTGACTTAGTAATTCCACGACCAAACTTTGTATTATAATAGTTACCATAGAAATACTTACTTGTCGTATTAGCTGTAGAATTGGCAGGGTTTTCTGATGTTCTTGTTTTATTAGAGTATATTATGATATTTTCGATAACTAAGTCGTCTCCTGCACTAACATAAGTATTAGTTATAGTCCAAGTTACAGGATATTTAGTACCACCATATGATCCAGTAAATGTTAAAGGTTTAGTCTGAGTAGTTCCCCAGCTACCTGTTAAGTTTGATTGCAATACAACAATATTTGTATCTCTTGTTACAAGATAATAATATTCTTTGTTTCGATCAAAAGTATTGAAGTTACCTGATTCATCATAGTACTGAATTAGTTGATAATAAGTACAAGATGTCTGATTACAGTTACCACTTACTGCTTGTCCAGAAGCATCATAATAACCAGATGCATTCTCTCCTCGTCTTAATGTAACTTGTTCATAATAACTGCTCATATTGTCTTCTTGTGAGAATAAATCTTCGTAATCATAGACATATTCAACTGGTGGTGGTACTTCATCAACCGCTTGCATTGTACCACCGACAATTTCATAATATGTTGTATTTCTATTATAGAGTTGTCCATCCGTAGATTGATAGTAAGTACAATCTCCCCAAAAAGATCTACATCTACCAGTAAGTGCATCTCCATATTGGTCAAAGCTATTAGCGGGATAATTTTGGTTATATGAAGCTGTACCTCTTGTATAGTAACCATCCATTATTTTATCTTCCAAATTTCCAACAGTCTCACTAACAATAATTTGTCTTTGAATTTCAAGGCGTTGCATACTTGTATCGTTAAACTGTCTAATTGCGTTAGTAAAATGTGTTGTTGAATTTGATGTAACAAAATAAATATCGGCAACTACCCAAACAGCACTGAAGTCTATTGCTATACTTTCAGGTACACCATCTTTATAAGTTACAGGAACCTTGGCATAACGAGTATATATTTCGCTATCGAAACTAATAGTTACTCCTTTTGCACTTGTCTGCCATCCGTTAAATCCATAATCTTTTGGTCTATTAGTAAATGGATTATCAATAAGTTCTACTAAAACATAATCGTCCGTATAATTAGAAGGTGTACCATTATCGTTAACTTCAAGAGTCTTATAGTATACAAAAGTGTCTTGAGGTTCAGTTGTCGAAACAGAAGCATTTAAATCTTTTCCATTTGTGGTTACACTTCCGAAATAACTTATCTGCATTTTAACTAAATTATTATTGCTATAAAGATTTTTATTCTCCATTGTAGGAAGGCTTCCATCAAGACTAGTTGTATAGTTAAGTCCCATAAAATAGTTATAGTCAGATTCCATATCGTTTATATATACGATATTCCCAACTATTCCTGAGTCGTGCACTTCAAAATTAGGTACTACAACATCATAATTACTAGATTTATTATCTTCTACTCTTGTTAAAGTATAAACACCATCTGCCATAACCCAAATATACTTATCAGCACCTTTATTTAAATTATCAAAGAAGTCATCTGTTATCGTATCTTTTGTATAAATTGAACTTGGTAAATCCGTATAAGAAATATTACTGTTAATATAAATATTATTTAAACTTGTATTCTCACCTAAGCTTGCAACAGCGTTAGTCTTAAGTAATTTGTTTTCAACAACTGTAACATTTGCAAAAACATTAGAAACTTTGCTATTTTCTAGATAACCGGATACATTACCAAAATTAGAAGAAGATGTAGTACTTTTTTTCTTTAAAGTAACTGAAACATTATTAATAGAAATATTATTCAAATTAGAATTATTCAAAGTACTTCCTGATAATGTTCCAAAATAAATATCGTTTTCTTTAGACAAATCAATAGTTATTGTATCTAAATTTATATTAGAAATTGTTGCCCCATCAACAACACTAAATAATCCAGAATACTCTTTTTCTTTAATTACTTGCGAATCATTTATTTTTAAATTAACAATCGTATGTCCCTGTCCATCAAAGTGACCACTAAAGGTTTTATTTTCTATACCTATTGGTTCAAAAGAAAGACCAGCCATATCAATATTGTCAGTAATTACATAGTACTTATCTTTGTAACTATCGCTTTCATTACCTTCAATAACTTTTTTAAAATAAGCAAGTTCCTCTCCTCTTGATATTTGATAAGGATTATCAACTGTTCCGTTACCACCACTAAAAGAAGTCGCTGTTTCACCACTCCATACATTTTCTATTGCCACAAAGTTACTAAGTGTATTGGGAAGTAATTTATAAGTAATACCTACTACTATTAACAATAGAAAAAGTCCACAAAGTATTAAGTTTAATCTTAAGCGTTTCTTCTTCATATACTTCTCCAAGATATCTACTTTTTAGAAGAGATATTTTTAATACTTTTATTATTAATTAACCTTTCTTTTATATCTTTTAATTCAAATTTTTCAGAATGACCTACTGTTTCTACAATTTTTTCTATTAGAGATAATACATCTTTAATATGAGTTTTATCGTTGTAAAAGCTATCATTTTTATCAATTAATATTCTATATTTCATTATTTTAAATACTGTATCAAAGTACTCGTTCTCATCATAGATAAGTGTATAACTAAGAAGCATCAAAAATACATAAATAGGCATTTCATAAAGTTTTTCTTGAGCTTCCTTTGATATAGGAACGTTTTCCATATCATAGTCATATAATTCTTCAAATGGTTTATCTTTGACATAAGATGGTATTTGATTACTATCTATTGATATTAATAAAGCTAATTCATATAGATATTTAAGTTTTAAAGAACCTTCGGTAGTTAATTTAAGTTTTTTATTTTTATGTTTTAATCTCAATTGTTTTACAAGAAGGTTAACAAATTCCATACCTTCTTCTGTTTCAAGTATTTCTACTTCATCTTTATGTACTAAAGGAATCTTAGTATCATTTTTAACACTTATTGTTTGGGTATAATCAAGAGGTGTTTTGCCTTTTTTAGATTTCTTTTTTTCTTTTAAAATATATTTTTTAAAGATTGATTCAAAGTTAAAAATTAAATAAATAATTATTAAGAATACTAAGACTGCTATTGCTTTTAAAATGCTTTCAAAAGATATTACTGATGATACTCTTCCAACGACATTCTCTTTTTTTACTGGATCATCAACAATATTATTTATATCTCCCTTAGTAGTAATAGTATCCTTACCGATGCTTTCAACACGATGTGTAACAAACGCACCTTTTTCTTGATAAGTAACAATATCCCCTACTTGATAACCACTACCAATATTTACAATTACTATATCGTTTACTTCGATTGTTCCAGACATACTTCCCGTTGCAACAATAAAATAAGTATAGCCAAAGACATCGACATAAGGCTGTCCGAAGACTTTAGTGATAAAAAAAGTATACATAGAAAAAAGTACTAAAACTGATGTTAAAGTATAGACTAAGTATTTACTTGTTCTTTTTATGATATCCATATATATACTCACCTATTCTATCAATATATAATGATATCACAGAAATGTAAAAAAAACTAGTGATTGTCACTCTTTTCACTAGTTTTCACAATTTTATTATAATCTACTAAAAACTTGATTGTATCAAAGTTAATATCACTATTATTTATGTTATTAACTAGATTAACATAATCAACATTTTTTTCTAAATCAGATAGACCATTTTCAAGTTGATCTTTAGTAATATTTAGATTTAGAATCTTATATTTCTCACAAATTAAGTCATTGATTTCTTGTTTATCATTTAACTTTAATTTTCTTATAAAAGTGTTATTGGTGTTATATACAAAGAAGAATAAGTCAACATACTCCTTTAAGTAATCAAAGTCCTTTTGATCAGCATTAAGTTTGGAATACAAAGTCTTAAAGTATGGATAAAAGGAAACGATAAGCTCTAGTCCATCGTTAATCGTGGAAGCATCGTTCAATTTATTTGCAATCATTTCATTTATTTTAGCGTCGTTAGCTTCTAGATAAGTTGCATCTATTTTTTTAATAATATCATTAAGTTCTACTTTTAATAAGGCTTCATCCTTCTGCTTTTTCTTCTTATGAAGGAAAGAGAACAAGCCTTTCTTTTTAGGTGTTGTATTAAGTTCTGAACAAATTGTTTCTCTTTGCTTTTCTAAAGCAGTTGCATCCTTTAATTTAGTTTGATATATTCCCTTGTAAGTATCTTTCTTTTGATATCTTTTTACTAAATCCTTAAGTAATTCACGATATTTATTATAGTTTGTTAGCTCTACAACGATATGTTTTAGGTTGTGAAGTTCTCTAAAGAACTCTTCTTTTTTAGTATCATCCAATTCATCAAAAGTTTTATCGATAAAGAAGCTATCAAACGTTTTTTGACGTTGTGATGAATCTTCCAAGTAATCGTTAATGTTTAACTCTTCACTTAAGAATTTATTTGTTAATAGATAAGTATCTTTCTCTTCTTGTGATTCCTGCTGTCTACATAGTTCATTATATGTATGGAATATTTTATCACTTGTTATGTTATGAGATTCTAGAAGTTTTTTATACTCTTGTTGATAATAATCATTAAGTTGTTTTTCATATTTTCTATATAGATATTTCGTATTTAATTTAACGTGAGTCAAGATATTTGGACATTCCCAGTACAATTTATTGAAGATATTTATCATATCATCTGCATACGTATCGGAGTTTCTCTTTTCTAGATATACTTCCATATATTTTTTAGAAAAGACTGAATAATCGAAGTCATCAATGGTTAATTCGACAGACGCATTCTTAAAAATATCAAATATCCTGTCGATTAAAGAGTTAACTCTCCATAAATTAGTTACATCTGTATCATTTATATTGCTCACAAACTTGTCAAAATCAAGTTTTTCATATACGTCATTAAATTCATTTCTATATTTTAATATTTTCTTAAAAGATTCGATTTTTTTATTTAGTTCCGTATAGTTAGCACTTGAGTCTTTTGGTACTAACTTATCATATCTATCTTGTATATTTTGTAGTATTAAATTTTTAAATTCTGTATAGTATTTTATTTTCTTATTTACAAAGGCATTTCTTGTTTCGACTGCCATCTTGTGGTAATTTTGCATTACTTCCTCTGTACCAGTTGTGGTATTTAAAGGAAATTCTTCTAAATATTTTAATTCTTCCTCAATCTGCTCTAAGACTATATTCATTTGTTGTCCTCTTCATTAATTATTTGACTTTCTAGATATGCAATGTGTGAATCTATCTTGTTATATAAGTCAATTAATTTGTTGTTTTCAATCGCATCTAAATAAATAGAAGATAGAAGAACTTCAACTGGTTCATCTGGCATTTTCGGTTCCATAATTTGTTCTTGAACATTGTCCTTTTCGTCGCCAAATGCTTCAGTTGCTATATTTTCCAATTCTTTGGACATAGCAACACCTCCACAAGATTTTATCCTTAAGATACTATACACAATTATTATACTTTTAATAAAAAAGATAAGCAAGAAAAAAGAAAGAAATTTCGTATACATTACAGAAAAATCTTTCAAAGTTTACAAAGAAAAAGACCTATTGGTCTTTATCCGTTTATACTTGCATTAGAGCTGAACTCTAGATCAAATGTAATATCTCCACCAGATACAACATCTTCACAGTCAACATCTTGTCCTTCAACCCATAAGTAAACTCTTACTTTTGAAACACCTGCTGGTAATACAAATGCTTGTTTATATGCATCTACTGAAATTCCAGCAGTCTTTTGAGTTGATATGTCCGGTGTTACTTTTGTAAAATATGTTTCAGTACTATCTAGTTTAACTCCTACAGGAATAGCCTGATTAACGCCATAATATTCAACAGGGTCGTCAAGAGTACCAGTTAAATCTTCTTTGTGATATACGCTTAATGCGTTAGCAATACCTGATGGTGTATGAGTATCATTATTAGGTTCCCAAATTACAGCATCATTACCGTGTAAAGCTTGAATTGTTGTTGCGCCAGCACCAGCAGTTGTTGTGTTATCTTCTCCGCCAACTACAAATCCAACACGAGCAGCATTTTCAATACCAGTTTCCTTTCCACCTGCTTTTGCAGTTACTTTTGATTTTTCAGTTAAATAAACTGTTGTTTCTTCTTGAACTTTAATAAATAAATCGAATGCTATAAAATTTCCTGTTTGTCCCTTTGTTTCAACGTCAGCACTTGCAGTTAAAGCATAACTTCCATCTCCTCCAGCTGAAACAGAACCTAAAAACATTTTCATTAATCCAGCTGCGTCAACATCACCAACCGTTGAAATAGGAGCTAAGCTTTCATCATCTTGTGGGAATTGGTTTTTATTATCAGGGTAATTTTCATTAGTTCCATTTATTGTGTTTATAATGTCTTCATTAGTTATAACAGGTTTCCATTCAACACCATCGACAGAAATTTGTAAACCACTTGATGCAGCGACATTTACATTTATTGAATTTACGCTAACTGTTTTATTAGCAGTAAACCACGCATAAGTACTTGTAACTGTCATAAGACCTGTTAACAATAACATTAAAAGTGCAAGTAACAATCTTCTTTTTTTGCTTCTTTTTCGTTTGTTTTGCATTCCCTATCTTCCTTTCTAATCTCTTATTAATCTTTCTTCTGTAATATCCATATGCATTTTAATTCCTCCACCTAACAAATCATTATTGCAATCAGGATCGTCGCCTTCTATCCATACTACAATAGTAAATCTGTCTTTATCTCCAGGTGAGAAATCTTTTCTCTCTTCAAGTACTGCTATATCATCTGAAAAGAACTTAGTTGTTCCTTCTTCTGCTTCGCCAGTCTTTTCGTTGGCTTTAGCATAAATTGTTTTCTCTCCGTTGTGATAAATCATAACTCTTATAGCCTTGTCGAGATTTCTAATTGAATCATCCACATCTATTTCATACCAATAGTTAATAGTATTCTTACCCTTATGTACTAAATAGAAACTATAAGCAAAATAGTTTGGCCCATTATGTGGCCCATCAGCTTCCGTATCTACATCCTCGCTAATCCATTTAACAGAAATATTATCCATATATTCTGATGCATCGGCATACAGATTTCTGGATTTAGTATTTGTGCTTCCATCTTCTGATAAGAAAATACTACTTTTTAACATATCCCTATCAACAGAAATTGTAAAACTGCTTTCATTGTATATTACATAAAGTATAAAATAAATTGATGAAACTAAAAGCAATAGCAATAAAAAGACTATTTTAGCAATTCGTAAGAAAAGTTTCTTTTTGTGGACTTTTGCTGCAGTAGTAGAAACACTATAATCTCTTTTCATTTAAATCACCATTTTTCTTAATTTGAATATGAGTACTTCTACCATACTACTACCTAAATTATAGACTAGCATATGTCAATATGCAACAAATTTAGACACCATTTTTTGTAAATTTACAATATTTTATTTTTAGTTTGACATTTGACTACATTATTATCATATGCTACTATATTAATATAGTGGTGAATGGTATGAATAAAAAGAGTTTTATTATTGTAATACTTTTACTTCTTTCTCTTTTTGGTATGAGTCTCTTTGTTCAAGATACTCTTGCTAAATATAGGAAGAAAGTTTCTCAAGAAGTAAGTTTAAATTTGGCAAGGTGGAATATTAAATTAAATAATGAAGATATTGTTGGAAAAGATGTTATAACAAGTAAGATTACTCCAGTCTTTAGCAAAAATGAATATGTTGCTGATAATGTTTTAGCACCAGGAATTACTGGATACTTCGATATAGAAATAGATGCTAGTGAAGTAGATGTATCTTTTACTTACCAGTTAACTTCCGTTATCGATGATTCTAAAACTTATCCAGATATCGTTGTTTATGGATACACTCTTGATCCAGATAACAGTGAAGAAATAACTCCATATACGGAAGAAGGAATTTCTGGAACAATTGAGCATAACGCAACAGAACCTGTTAAAGTAAGGATGCATATCAAGTGGGACGATAGTGCTGAAAATCAAATGGATAACTTACAAGATACAGCGCTTGCTATTGAAAAGTCCGAAGTAATAATGCGAGGTACATTTACATTTAAACAAATCAACATACAATAAAAGATGGAAACCCATCTTTTTTATTTTTCTATATTTAATAAATATTTTTTGTATTCAATTCCACCGTTGTACCCAACAAGCTTATTATTAGAGCCAATTACTCTATGACACGGAACAATAATACTTATTGGATTTTTATTTATTGCGTTCCCAACAGCCCTACAAGATAATCTTTGGCTACTATCTAACTTATCTCTAATATCTTTATAAGTAACTGTTTTGCCATAAGGTACTTCTTGAAGTTGATTCCATACCTTTATTTGAAATTCAGTTCCTTTTAGTTTTATATCTATTCGAAGATTAGGAATCTCTTTTGCGAAATACATATCGAGCCACTTTTTAGTATCTTTAAATATTTTTAAATCGTCGTTTCTTAAGTATTTACTGTTATCTATTTTATTTTTTTGACCTTCTAGATAAAGTCCTGTCAAATAATTATCTTCACAATATAGAGTAATAATTCCCAATGGAGAATTATATAAAGAATAATACATAGTTAACTTATAAAAGATTTATCCACTTTTATTACTTTATTAATATTTTTTAAATATGAAGAATTATTTAACACAGTAACTTCTACTTTTAGATCAGTACCTGAAGAATGAATTATATAATCTTTACCATCAACTTTACCAATATAAAGCATTACGTGTCCATCTTGATATAGTAAAGATAAATTATTTTGTTCAATTAACTTAAGTTTATCACTTGTACTTTTACTTGCAACTGATATTATTGTACCCACACTTTTATTTTGACTAGATGTGTTTCTTGGAAACATAATACCAAAAGAACGGAAAACATTACTTACATAACTTGAACAGTCGACACCACTATCAAGACCACTCCAGCTATATCTTTCACCTTCATACTTGAAAGCTTGAATTATAAGATTTCTTTTAGTGTATGGAAGATATCCAATATGGGCTTTATTTCTTGGAACTGTTACTAATCTTCTAGTGACATACCCATCTTCATCTTTTTGTGGTATCAATAATTGGTATCCATCTTTTATGTATCCTATATAAGGAAGTATAACACTCATATCTAAATTAATATTATCAATCTTATAAGTCTTATCGGTAATAACTACAAAAAAAGGATTATTAATAAAGAAGTCATAGTCTTCATCTGTTGCAAGGGCGATATCATCTTTTTTGACCCATCCCGTATAAAAAGGAGTAATAACAAAGTCCCAAAGTTTATCTTTACTTTCGTGAACTATTAGAACTGGCGTGTTAAAAAGTAGTTCTGTTTCCTGAATTCTATCAAAATTATTATCATTTCTATAACTATTAAAATGAATGTCTGTAGGAAATGATCTTAAATTTGCTCTATTTATAATTATTCCTTTTTGAATATTATCTAAGTCTTTAACATTAGAAAGGTTTCTGTTATCTAGAATCGAATTAATTTGTTCTTTCGTAACCTCTTTAGAACCATTGTATTTGGGAAGAGACGGAATGCTATAGGATTCAATATACTTTAATATTTCTTTTTTTGTTATTGATTTAATATCCATATCATAAATCATATCTACTTTTTCTTTTATATTTTGATTATATCTTTCTATTTCTTCTTCATTCATTATTAAGTCATCATTAACAAGTTTTAAAAACTTGTCACTATTTTTAGGTACTTCTTCTATATAATCATTATTTATCTCTTCTTCTATTTTATATTTTTCTATTTTAAGTCCTTTAGCATCTAAATCATCAATATTAAGAAGTTTCTTTTCAAGTGCTTCCTTAACTGTATAACTTTTACCATTTGAAAAAGAGACTTTTGTTTCAGCATCTTTATAACAAGATAAGTAATAAATATAATCATTATCTCTATATATTTCATTCAATGTTTCATAACAAGTTTTATCATTCAAGCTAACTTTGTATGTAATTTTCTCTTCTTTTTCTGTCTTCGTTATAAAAAATAATGAGCAAAATATAAATAAAGAGAGAATAGCTATTATCAATAATTTTTTATACATTACTACACCTCTACAAATGTAATTACTTGTTTTCTGGTATCATAAAACTTTTTATTTCGTAATTAGGTTCGCCAATAAATTCATACCAAGTCCAAAGAGGTCTTACATTTCCATTATCATAACGATAACGTTCCTCTACTGTTTTGCTAATCATATTATCAAGTCCTAAAATACACGAAGTAATATCATAATGAGTAATTTTTTCATTCAATTCATAATCCTCTTTAAACCTTATTAAATATGATAAGTTTGAATAGTAAATATTTATACCACTTGTCCACAATCTAACAGAATAAGTAAAAGTGTGTTCAAAATATGATAAATTTGGATCTGGTAAAACTTTCTTTAAAACAGTTGATTGGCAAAACATAAATCCATCAGATATAAATCCTGTTTGAAGTGGTTTATTTCTATTAATCATATCTATTCCTTCGTTATATCTTAACCCTGGTAAATAGCCATTAAAACCATTGTATTCTTTAATAACATTTTTATAACAAGGAAAATCTTCTTTTTGTTCATTTGATTTCCATACCCAACTTGTAAGAACACCATTCAAATCAAATTTCTTCAAATTATCTGAATAATAAACATCCCAACCTTTTATAAATCTAAAACTTGATTCAACAACAGCTACAAATCCGTCATTCAAAGATTCACAAAGTTTAGATAGATAACGCCCATATACTCCATATTCATCAACATGAATAAACTTTTTTACAAACTTTCTATAATTGAATTTATTATTATCCTCTTCATTTAAAGTGGATGCAACTAAAAATATTAAGTTACTTGGGTATCTTGAATTTCTTATACAAGACCTTATACATTCTTGATAATCATTATATCTATCAAAAATTACAACATAAATAGGTACTCGTAAATTTGCTAACTTTTCTCTATCAATTTTCTTTCTTTGAAAATAATTTATTTTATCTTTTTGACTTGGATTATCATATTCTCCTGTTTCACTAGACATATGAATGATTCTGTTTTTGAAATCAACGCCAGAAAACTCTTCAAATTCTTTTAAAGTTCTAACCTTACCTAGACCGAATTCTCCTAGATCAACTTTGTTATCACCGATATCTAAAAGTGATCTTAATCTTTCACATTCATTTAGATGAGAATTTGTAACAGTTGGGAATTTTCTATCTTTTCTTTCGTATTTGTGATAAATGTATCCTTCTGGAGGATTATAAACATTCCATCCATAGGTAAAAAAGCGCACTGCCATTGCAAGTTCATCACCCAAGAAAAACATATTTTTGTCATTAAGAACTTCTTTGTGAGCTTCGCTATAACTAAAAAAGTTACCTCCAGATATGAAAGCATTCCTTTTAAATGCAAGTTTTTTATCGTCATACATTAGATTAGCGCGTAATTCTAGAAAATAAGATTTTGGTTCTGAAAAACCATTGGCATACATAAATCCCCCATAGGCAGGTTTATCAAACATAGGGTCATCAAGTGGTAAAGACATCATTTCCTCAGTGCAAGAAGGAGGATAATATGAAAGAATTGCTTTTTTATCACCAATTGATTCTAGTAGTTCTATCATTTTGGTATCCCAATGTTTAACAAATCTCATATGTGAATCTATTGAATAAATATATTTTTCGTCTTTTATCTCTTTTTGACACAAGTATCTAGCATAACAACAGCCTTTAGAGTCTTTTTCACTCATATGAATTATTTTACAGTTTTTAATTTTTTTTAGTTCATTTAAATCATCCATATTATCGCTTTGATAACAAACGACAAAATTGACTCTTTTAGGATCATCCGCCTGTATTATTGCACTATGAACAGTATTTAACAATTCAGGATCACAATAAGCTGCTATTTCGACTAGTATTTTATCCTTTGTATTTTTTTTCTTTTCATTTATATTCTTTTTCTTTACATTCTTAGTATTTTTCTTTTTATTTTTAGTGTTTTTCTTTTCCATTACTACCTCGCAAATATTTTTGTTCATTTCTATTTTAATTTTATCATAAATAACAACAAATTACTTCAATTTATACATCTGACTTGGTCTAAATCCATTTTTTGAATTTGTATTTATATTAGATTTTTCACAATATTTAATTATTCTTTTTCTAAAGTTTGACTTATCTACATTTTTATTCTTTATAAGTTCATATGCTAATCTTACTTCCTCTAAAGTAAAATATTGCTTCATAAAATTAAAAATAATATCAGTATCATCAAGATTCTTTTTTACATAATAATAGGAAATCAAAAGATTTTGAATTGTTCTTTTTACTTTTCTATCTTTAATATCTAGTTCGTATCCTTGTTCTTGTAAATCTTCTTTGTAGTTATATTTGTTTTTATCTAAAGTAATAAAATCTTCACTTATTTCAACTTTTTTTAATTCATAATCTATATGTAATTTTTTTATGTTTTCAATATTTGTTAAAGCAACATAAATTATATCGATACTTTTTTCATAGTTTTTGGTATATACCTGTTTTAGATAAAAAATATTTGAGTGAATCAAGTCCTTAATGTAGTTTCTTATTAACTTTTCTATTTCTCCACCATTAAATTCAAGAGAGGGAAGCATTCCATTTTTATTAAGTAATACCTTTAAATATGGATTAGCATTTTTTCTTATATTTTCATTTTGTTCACTATCTAATATAAATAAAGAACAAACTATATTAACCTGCATATTCTTTTATCTCCTCACAAATTTTATCTGATACTTCAAAAAGAAAGTTAGAAACCTCATCGAGTTTTAGGTATACAGTATTACCAGTTTCTTTATTTGTTAAGCAATTTAAATTCAATTTCAACTTATCTTTATCTATATTAGAATTAAAATTACTAAGTATTTTTACAAGATAATCTACATCAAGGTTAAATTTTTTAATAAGTTTATAGTTTAGTAAATCATACTCTTTATAAATTGTTTTGTCTTCAAACAGTTTGTTATTATGGGGCATAAATTCTTCTAAAAAATGTTTATCTAAAAGTAAATGTGTAAGAATACCTAAGTCCGTTTTATTTTTTAAATCTAAAGTTTCTTTAAAATATTTTATATCAGGTACTAGAAAGTAATTACCTTGGACTTTTTTATGGCTTTCCTCTTTGCTTTTGGCAATATCAGGAAGTAAATTTCCTATAATATAATCATCACTTTTAATATTTAATTTTTCACTTACTAATTTTGCCACAATCATGTGACATGCTATGCTAGGCATAATATAACCTCTTTCATTTTTATTTTTCTTCTATTCGTCTAATCGCACTTATTTTAAAATCATTGCTTCCAATAACTGTTTCACAATAATCACATTTATTTCCATTAAGTTTGGCACCGCAATTTGGACAATTAGTAACTTCTTGTTCAAAATCTTTTCTAAATTCTACTTCAAATCTTTCAGTTATAGGCTTTTCTCTATTTCCACTATATAAGCTTCCATCTTTATTTGTAACATAGGAAATATAAGAAATACATATCATTGCAGATGCCATCTGTTTAGATGATGTGCTGTCAACTTCATAGATAATTACATTTTCTCTGTTTATATTGTTAATTACTTTTTTTCTTCCAACTTTTAAGTTAAGAGTTATACCAGTATAATACTTTTGAAATAATTGCTTTGTTGCAAGATTACTCATATTGCCATAATCTAAATCGTTATAAGCTGTTTCAAATCTATAAAAAATATCATATAAATAATCTTTTAAAACAGCAATGTCGTCAACATTTAATCTATCTAGTTTGTTTTTGGAAACATCTATATAAAAGTTTTTCTTACCTCTTGTGCTGTCACCTTGAAGTTCTTTACTTAAAACAACCGTATCTTTAAAAAATTTAATAATGCTATTTCTTCTAAATGTATCGATTATAATATTAACAACTATAAAGATGAAAACAGATACGAAAAAGCACATAAATAAAAATGCTAAAAACATAAGTTCACTCCTACTCTATATAACTATTATAAAACTATATTTCTATTTTGTAATTAAATTTAATAGTGACACTTTTAAAAATATTAAAAAAAGCCAAAATAATATTGGCATTTCTTTATTTTAACTACATCTTTTTTGTTAAAGTTTTATCTATTACTTTTTGATCAATTGCAGCTTCTATAGATTTATCAAGCAAATTATTAACATTTTCTTTATATAATAATAAAGCTTTTTTTGTTATAGCAATTATTGCTTCAGGTTCAATACCTAAAAATTCTGATATTGCCTCTGTACTAAAGTATTTTCCATCAACATAACCAAGTTTAAGAGATATGATAACTGCTTCTTTAATTGATAATGTACTTATTATTTGAGCAAACATTGGAGTTTTTAATGTTTCAATAAGTTTTGCATAGTCATCATTTGAAATCTTAGAACTAGTTTGGGCTTCATCTTTTACTTCATTTTTAACTTCTTCTATTGGTGATTCCTTTGATACTTCTTTTGGTTCTTCCTTTGGTAATTCAACAGTTTTAACAGGTAAAGTTTCAGTTTGTTCAACCTCTTTTTCCTCGACAACTTGTTCAGTTACTGTATTTAAATTTGCTGTGTGTTCTTTCTTAGTTCTATTTCTTCTTTTTACATTTGGATTTGCAAGTAATCTTTTCATCTTTGGAAGTAATGAACCATAGAATCTATCTTTTTCTTCGTCTGTTAATTTTTGTTTTACAGGATTTTCTAAGTCATCACCATATCTTAGTCTTAATAATTCTTTATCCTCTTCTGATAGTTTAGATAACATTGTTTCAACTTGTTCTCTTGTATAATCTTTAAAATGTTCATAAATACTTAGTAATTTCATATCTTCTTTTTTCTCCTCTTCTTTAGTATCTATTCCTGATTTATACCTACGCTTATGCAGTGCATAATCCTCTCTATATTTATTAATATTTTCAATAGATTTATCAGGTGATTGCATATAAATAGCAAAATCTTTTATATATCTTGATCTTCTAATTCTTCCAATAACTCCTGCTTCAATTTGCCTTACTCTTTCCCTTGTTACATTATATTTACGAGAAACTTCTGATAAAGTCATCGGAGGATTACCATCAAAACCATATCTAAGTTTTATAATCTCAACTTCTCTTTCATTTAATTTAAATTTATGTAACAATTCTTCTACATGCTTTTTTAATGTTTCTGATAACACTATATCTTCAGGCGTATCTTCTGTTGATGGTATAAAATCACCAAGTTCTGATTCTTGATCATCATCTATCGATGAATTAATACTTACTGTATCAGATTGAAGTTCAGATAATCTAACTACTTCTGGTATAGATATATTCATCTCGTTTGCTATATCGTTAACTGTTGCTTTTCTTCCTAATCTACTTTCAATTTTATTAACAGTATGTCTATATTGTGCTAATTTTCTTTGTAAATAAACTGGTATTCTAACATTTCTACTTTTGTTAGACAAAGATCTGAAGAGTGCTTGCCTTATCCACTGTGTTGCATATGTAGTAAACCTATACCCTTTATTTACATCGTACTTATCTACTGCTTTCATTAATCCAAGATTTCCCTCTTGAATGAGATCAAGAAAAGATAGTCCTCTTCCTAAAAACTTTCTTGCTATATTTACAACCAATTTTAAATTACTTTCAATCAATATTTCTTTTGCTTTTAAATCACCTTCAGAAATTCTCGTAGCAAGTTCTTGCTCTTGTTCACAAGTTAATAATGGTCTTTTGGCAATTTCTCGAAGATACATTCCTATAGAATCACTATCATCTATATCTTGATTATAAATAAAAGTTTGATTAGAATCATTTACTTTTATATTTTTCAACTTACAATATGTTTCGATAGATAACAAGATAATGGTGTCATCAAACAAGTTTTGAGCACCACCGGATACTATTTGTTTTTCCCATTTATTAAAAACATCAGTTATCATTTTATTAAACAATGCATTTTTATTTATTAGTTCTGTTAAAACACTCATACTTGGCAAACAATCATATGTATCTAAAAATGTTCCCAATCGTTTAAAGGCATTTAGTTCTTCTGTATATTTAGATATGCTAGAAAAATTTTGATTAATGTAATCATTTAAAATTTTAAAAGACATTTCAGGATTATTTAGTTTATCTTTAGTTTCTTCAACTAATCTATATTTTATTTTATTTGAAATAAAATCTATGTATTTTTCAGTATCTTTAAATGTTTTTTTAGATTTTTCTATCTCTTCTAAAACTACTTTGGAATAGTCATCGAGAGAAATATTGGTATATTTATATTGTTGATATATATCATTTATATAAGGTAGTAATAAATCAAATAATTGCTTAGAATTCATAGTCTTAACTTCATTAGCTTTAATTTTATCTAAGTCAATATCCATACTTACTACCTCCATTCTTCTCAAGGTTTGCCTTTTATTCTAACATAAAAGGGCTTATCATTTCAATTAAATTACAAAATTTTATTCATTATTAAAGGATGACATTGGCCATCCCATTCATTTTTATTTCTTGAATGCTTTTGTTAATCGATAATTACTCTTATCTACTTCACTCGATGTAATATCACTAAACCCTTGAGTTTCTAAAATATTTACTTCTGTTTCCACCGTTAGTGGTGTATCAATGTGTTTATAATTATCGATATTATTATCTAACTCATAGATACTGTGATTTTGTTCAGCAATAGTAAAACTTATTTTGTCACAGTTAAGAAACATTCCACCTGTTTTTAAAGAGTCGTATATTTTCTTATATAAGATATTCTTTTCTTCTGGTTTAAAGTGATGTAATGCAGAAGTAGATATCACTGCGTCATAATTGTTTCCAAAATCAACTTCAAAAAAATCTCCACAAATTGTTTTTATATTACTAGCAAAATCTCTTTTAGATAATTCCTCTAACATCTTTTCTGAAATATCCACAACTGTTACAGATGCATTAGGATATTTTTCAAATAATGGAATCAACTCTAACCCTGTACCTGCACCTAAGTCTAAAATTTTATTAGTATCTTTATCTAAATTATCTACTAAAGCTTTTTTAGTTTCCATAAATGACTCGTGAACATCATCATAAGTATCTATTTTTTCATTAAAAAATTCTCTTTGCTTTTGGTTTCTTTCATATAGATTCATTATAATCACCTCTTATACTATATTTTTTCTTCAAATACTATCTTTCCATTTTGTATATTAATAAGTTCTATTCCATACACACCTTTTACTTGAGTTCCGTTTTTTAATTCCGAATAATAGCTTTTATGAATATGACCATGAATATTAATAGGAACCTTTTTGTCATATAAATAATTTGTTATTCCCTTTAACCCGTCATGAGCTGGATCCTTATAATCATATGTAAATGGTTTATCGTGAGACAACAATATATCAACTTCTGGCATATTATTTAAAAATTCAATACTTTCTTCATGAGTAAATGATGGAAAGTTCTCTCTTTTATATTTAAAACTTCCTTGAATTGCTCCGATTCTTACTCCATTAATTTCGATTACCTTACCGTTTATATCATTTAATCCTTGCCTTGCTAAAAGGTTAAACATGTCGTGATTTCCAAGTATCGCTACAATCTTATCTTTAGGGATATATTTAAATATAATATCGTAGTCAAAATCGTGAATATCACCAAGAATACAACATAAGTCATAATCCACATTTTCAAGTTTTTTATACATATTGCTACTTAAAGACAAATCGCCGTGAGTATCTGCTATTACCAATAATTTTATATTTTTATCAAAAGAATTAACTCCTTTGTTTTTTAAAGATTTCTCAAAATTTAAATTATCTAATGTATCATAAAGCATATAATCACTTCCTAACATAGATCGTATCATATAAATTATAATATATTTTGTTTAAGATTGACGATATTATTTAACAGATGCTAAAATTAAGTAGAAAGTGAGGATAGAAAATGAATCAAAATTATAATAATCAAGGCAACAATTATTACCCTAATCAAGTTCCAAATGATCAGATGCCAAACAATCAATTTCCAAACAATCAATCTCTATATCAACCTACACCAAGCAAAAAAAGTAATACACCTTTAATTATCATAATCATCATTCTTATAGCTTTAATATCCGTTGTGGTAGCAGTAGTAGTTCTAAGTAAGCCTGATGATACGGATAATAAAAAAGATTCTGAAACTACTGAAACTGAACAAAAGAAATTAAAAATATACGGTGATTGGAAAACACAATCATACGATGCTGAAACATACTGGGTATTCAAAGATAACGAATTTTGGTGGTATCAATCATATAATAATTTAAATGACAATTATTGGTATGGAAAGACGACCATTGAAACAGGACGCCAAGGAATTAAAAATGTTGGTCTTAACGAAAATGCAATAGAGACCATTTTAGAAAATTCACAGGGCAGAGTAACAGAAGATGATATATATACTCTAACACTTACACCTGAAAAGATTATCTCAAATGGTATCGATAAAAGTTCAACAAATATTCCTGAAAACAGCAAGTGGCATTATGTATGGATTATTGTTGATTATGGTGAAGATGGAGTGGAAGCACAAGTTCTTAATGTTGATACTCTTGATACAACATATTATACTCGTTCTAACTAAAAAATATAATTTAGACTGTTGATGAAAAATCAAACAGTCTTTTTTATGAAAGAAAGCTAAAAAAACTAGCAAAATTATTTTGCTAACTATATTTGTCTTTGATTTTTTATTAATATCTTTCAATATTTCAGTAGTTCATTCCTTAAAATTAGTACCTATTTTAGATTTTATACGATATCGTAAAGAAATAATTATGTCTAAATTATAATATGGAAAGATTCTTTTAACTTTACGAGAACCTTCATTTTGAACTTGTGCATTTTTTGCACAAGTTAAATTTTCATCTAATTCTTCATCTTTATAAATATTATTTATAAATCTTACAATACCACTTCTATCAATATTAAATAAAGTTGCTAAAGCTTCAGTGTTTAGCCATACATCTTCATTTTAAAGTAATACTTCACTCTAATATTTTCTTCTTCATTATTATAAAACAATTTTTTTACGTTTCCAATTAGTTTATCTTTTATATTGCGCCCTTTGATATGGTCTTTTTAATCATATTACAAATAGAGCTAAAAAAGTTATTTAAATAATTCAATCAAATGTAATTCAAAAAAAGCATATGAACTTTTATTATGATGTTTCATATGCTTTAATTATTCTTACTATTTCTAATTACATTTTAGAAACCATTTTTCAGGCTACTTACCACAACAATTTTTGTATTTCTTACCACTTCCACAAGG
>CANRDN010000021.1 GCA_947629375.1 uncultured Bacilli bacterium
CATCAAAAATACCTGTTTTTTCTTTATTCTATAAGTGTTTGATCAATTTTTACTTCACACCAGATATTCTAGAGCCAAAAATTGGGAAATTTTATTCTATTTTTTTTGCTTTTTTACTTATTAAGTGTTAGAATATGTTCATAAATTTAAATGCAAGCACACAAAAAAGTGCACGAATGAAGTCATTTTTAAGACTTATTTCCCGCATTAAATTTAAAAAAAATTAAATTTGGCTTATTTGCCAATGAAAAGAGGTAAGAATCCTCTTTTCATGAACCTTATAATTCATTTTTAATTGTTTTTAAATACATTTCAACAGTATTTGTTGTAGACAAATTAAAAATTGATGCTATATCTTCATCCGTAAGATTAGAGAATTTAAGATTAGAATATACGATTTCTTCAAATTTTTTTTGGTTTTGAATTTGAAGTAATAAGTAGTTTAAAATGTCATCTAAAGTTATAATTCCTATAATAGGATCACTATAAACAATTAGATCTTTAATTATTGTATAATCAATCATTATTTTTCTCCTTTAATATTTTTTGGAGATAAATCAACATCATCTGGAGAAATGTATTTAGCTTGTAAATATTCTATTAACATAGGATATTTTTTATTTGTTAAATCATAAGGAGTACTACCATTAAGAGATTCTCTTGGAATAGCATTGATATTGTCTCTTAATCTATTTACCATTTCTTTTGTGATTTTACTAAAAGAAGTTCCTTTTGGGAAAACTCTTCTAATGTATTCGTGATTAACTTCTAATTCATGTTTTTCATATGAAGCATTAGGATGGCAATAAAATACATTTGATACCTTATTACCTGTATTATAATCGTATTCCATTTCATAAGGATTATAAAATTCACATCCATTATCAGTTAAAATAACTCTAAAAACACGTCTATAATTTTGAATATTCAAGCCATCTTTAATATCTTTAAATATATTAGTAACATTTTGCATATTTTTCTTATCTAATAAGAACATAAGCATATAATGAGTTTCAACAATATACATAGTTAAAATACATTTATTTTCATTTCGTTTTCCTATTACAGTATCAAGTTGAACTTTGTTGCATTTTGGGTGTTTAACAATAAAGTCTAAGTAATTTTCATATGTCCTATTTTTTAATAATAAGATATCTCGTTTATATTTATTATTAGACTTTTTTCTTTTTTTATATTTTACTTTTTTAGGAAGATCGATATTTGTTAGAGATAAAACATCATTATCGATATAGTTATAAAATGTAACCTTAGAAAAATTAAGAATATCAGAATGATTGATAAACACTTGATTAACACTTTGCTTTTTGTATTTGATCAAAGGAACAATCATTTTTTCTATTTCATCAATGTGCTCAGGAGTAATATTGACCCTTTGTCTAGATTCAGATAATTTTAATTCATAGTTTTCTTGAGCCGTTCTAGCATTATAATATAAATGATGTTTCATACAATGATTTTTATTTTTACAATTATTACAAACATATGGTGGTTTATTTAATAATTTACATTTGCTTACTGCTTGTAAAATACCTTTTTGATCAAATGGAGAGTAATAATTACTTTTTATATATCTATTATTCTTTATTTCTTTAGATATAGTTGTTCTATCTTTATTGATAGCCTTACCAATATAAGTAAAATTATTATTTAAGTTAATTAAATGTTCTATTAAATCTCTATTTTCTTTCGTTAAATGGTTAAACTTTGCCATGTTTTTTTCACTCCTTTAATTGGCAAATAAACCAAAAAGATATAATAATTCATTTTGGGCAAAAAGAAAACTTTAAATTGTTAATTGGGGCTTTGCCCCAAACCCCAGAGTTTATTGTGTTGGGTTTGCCAAAAATGAAGTGAGTGTGATAAATTATAAATAAACAAAAAAAGAAGTAATTATTTACTTCATTTTTGTATAAACCGTTGCTGCTACTCTGGTTGCTCTCCAGCATTGCCATATCTTTCAACAACGCTCACTATTTTACCATGCTTATTTAAATATGCAAGTTATTTACAAATCTAATTTCCCTCTATCAAAAAAACGGGAAGTTAACTTTTTATTTAGTGCTTGGTAAAAAAAGTGTTGACATTTATGATTGTTATGTTATAATTGTAAATGTCTACTTTGATGCGGATGTAGTTCAATGGTAGAACTCTAGCCTTCCAAGCTAATAACGTGGGTCCGATTCCCATCATCCGCTCCATATTAGAAAATAAGCTAGTTCTTGAATAGAGCTAGTTTTTTTATGCCCACGTTATTAGATTGGAAGTTAAAGGAGTTTTCCCTTATAAAATAAGACATTTACAATTATAACCTCAAAAGATTATGTTAACCAAATTGTTCAAATTATTACTTTAATAATTTTTATAAAATATTTCTTAGGTACTATTTAGGTACTAAAATTTTTAATTTTTTTATTAAGTGACATATTTTCAATGATATTATCAAAAATGCTATACCATTTTATTTGAACACAAAATCTATCCTTTTCATATGTTGGATTATAATTCAAACATCTATTTTTGGGTTGCACTGTTAACACACTAAAATGTATAGTTGAAGAGTAGATATTCTTTTTACTTAGTATTAGATTCATAATATCATCTTTTGTTATAAATAGAAAATCATTGACCTCACCATAAATTAATGCAGATATATCAAAAGCTGAATTATTACCTTTAAGTATAAATCTATCAACAGCTTTTTCTATTAATTCTTTGTTATTTATTTCACTATTTATTTGATCTATCTTATTTTGATTTTCTATTTTATATTCTTCTATTGACATTCTTTTTACTCCTTTGCCATTTGTAGTCCCATCTGCATAGTGAAATTTTAAATATTCTATTACAGTATCTCTTGAAACATTATTAGATATTAAGAAACTTATAAATTCTGAAATTGGTTCAACGTGAACAGAATTCCTAATTCCTTTTTTGATACTAACTCCTTTGATTTTATTGTTTATTTTTATTAAAATATCTGATTTTTGTTTATAGTGGTTTAACCAACATTTAATTATTGAATTTTCATCTTCATCAGGGAAAATAGTCTCTATTAAATCTCTAAATAGTGGAGTTAGTTCTTTGATTGTTTTATTGTTTAATTCTATAACAAAAGAAAACTCGTTATCGTATCCATTTATGTTACTCATTCTAATCACCTCAATATATATGATTATCCATAAGTTTTATAATTCCTAAACTTTTTGTATTTGTTAATTTTTTTTATTACAAAATTTACTTCTTTCTTGTGAAAATACAAAAAAACATTCATTTTTCGGAATGTTCTTTCTTTTTATATTGTTTGTTACCTTTTTATAACTAACTACCTGTATAAAATATTTAAATATTATGACTTTTATTACACCTAGATCCTTTTAACAGTTTTATATTTATGTATTGTTTTTTATAGAATCTAAATTTTCAATTTGAATATTTTTCTTTGTTAAAAGTGTTTCACTATCCATACTTAATTCTTCTGCAATAAAGTTTACTAATTCTTCATCTTTATAATCTATCTTTTCTAACATTTCTAAAAACTTTTGTAATGCTTCTTTTTTATCAATATTAAGTTTTTTTTCTAGTAGTTTAAGACAGCCTCTTACAAATAGGAAAGAAGATATATAGGATAATCGATAGGAACAAGTTTTATTTTCATCTAGAGAAATACTTCCAAAATCACCATTTTTTTCTTGATTAATTAGTTGTTTTACTGAGTATATTTTTTCTTCATCCAAATTTTTAAGAGTGTCCTTATAGTTTTTGAAAGTTTCTTCCAAGTTTAAGATATACAAGGGAATTACTTCAGCAATTCCTTCATTAATAAAACTATTTTTTGAAAAGAACTCATTATGTATAATGTGAGATAACTCGTGTATTAAATTTTCTGCTTTATACACATTAATTTTTTTAAATTCTTTTTCTTCATCATACAAAATATTTTGACTAAGTCCATATGCCCATTTATATCCATCACTTTCAAAACATCTAACAGGTTTACCACCACCAGTTCCTTTGTCAAATAATTTCGGTATGTTTAAAAGATTGGAATAACTATCATCCGGGACAATATAAATATAGAGAATTCTTTCTTTTTCTTGGGGAAATTTAATATTTAAGTCCATTAACATTTGGTAGCATTTTTCTAAATTCAATAGATAATTATTATATAAACCTTCATCATATTTCTTTGCTAAATTTTTGGATAATTTTATTCTTATATTGTTATTTAGTTCTCTTAATTCAGCTTCTTCAATATAGTTCTTTAATTCATTCATAATTACCTCGTTTATTTAATTGCTTCCCATTCATCTAGAAATTCTTTGACAAAATCTTTCATAAATTTAGTTCGCTCCTTAGCTATTTTTTTAGCCGTAGGCGTGTTAAAGTTTTCTTCTAATTTTAAAAGTTTATGATAGAAGTGATGAATGGTAGATGGGTCTTCAATCGATTCGTTGTAATCGTCATCAGTTTTTAAGGGGATAGATTCAATATACATTGGGTTATTATGAGCGCCATCATAAGAGAAAGCTCTTCCAATTCCAATTGCTCCGATAGCTTCCAAATTATCAGCGTCTTGAAGTATCAAAGTATTTAAATCTTTTACATTATTTCGATTCCAATTATAATGTTCGTGATATTCGATACAATAACAAATTTTATTTTTAGTTTCTTCATCTAAATCGATATGGGAAAGTATTTCTCTTACTTTATCTAAAGAGTCCTTGGGAGAGACAAACTTGCCACATTCGTTTTGCATTATTCGATGAATATCGTGTAGGTAAGCAGCAAGACCAATTACAATTTTGTCGCCACCTTCCTTTTCTTGAATTTTAAGGGCTAGATTTTTGGTCCTTTCTAAGTGACTGATATCGTGACCTGATGAATCATCCTTAAATAATTCTGTTACAAATGGTTTTAATTCTTCAATATATTTATCAAGCATAAACACCTCATTAACTTTCTTAAATTTATTATATAACAAAAGCACAGATTTTAAAAAAATACATATGCAAAAGAAGAAAAAGTGTGACACTTACAATAGCAATTTTTAATTACCTTCATATAAAGTAGTAGGAGGTAATAAATATGCGATACGGAATAGATGTGTCAAAATATCAAGGAGATATTGATTGGGAAGAAACTAAAAAAGTAATCGACTTTGCTATTATTAGATGTGGTTATGGAAGTAATATTGTAAGTCAAGATGATCCATTATTTAAAAGAAATGCTGATTATTGTACTAAATTAAAGATACCTTTTGGAACTTATCTATATAGCTATGCTTTAAATGTTTCAAATGCTAAAAGTGAAGCAGAACACACTTTAAGACTTATTAAAAATTATAAGTTAGAGTACCCAATCTTTTTAGATGTCGAAGAAAGAAGTCAATTATCTCTTCCTAAAGAGGATTTAATAGAAATAGTTAAGACATATTGTGACATAATTGAAAAAGCTGGTTACTATGTTGGAATCTATGCCAGTTTGAGTACTTTTACAGGAATACTTAACAGTAGTGAACTTGATAAATATGATAAATGGGTTGCAGAATGGAATAAGGATCTTACTTACCAAGGAAAGTGTGGTATGTGGCAATATACTGACAATTTATCTTTAACTGGTGTTACGGGAAGAACTGATGGTGATAAATCATTTTATGACTATCCAAAAATAATAAGAGAAAATGGGCTTAACCATTTAGAAGATGATACAGAAGAAAAACCTGTAATTGATTTAAAATACAAAGTAGGGGATAAAGTTTATTTAAACGGTAACTTATATACAAGTGAAGAAGCAAATGTTGTAGAAGACGAATATAAAAATCAAGAATTCACTATATCTAGTGTTAACGATTTAGAAGAAGTGAAAGCCCCATATAAAATTGAAATTTCTGGATTTGCTATAGAAGATAATCTTTCCTTAGAACCACCTAAAAAGAATGGAATTCTATCAAGAATCATATGTCTTGTTAAAAAAATATTTAAGAGATGGAAATAGGTTCCATTTCTTTTTTTCAACAAAAAATATATAAATGTTTAAAATGTCTAGTTTATTATAATTCTATATGTTATAATTTGGATGTATACAAAAGTATCACAGATAGGAGAAGATATGAAAAATTGTAAGAAGTTATTATTAACAGTTGTTCTTGCTTTAGTTCTTGTAGTAGGATTAACAGGATGTGGCAAGGAAGAAAAAGTAGAAGGAAAAGTAATGGACTTAATTGATAAGGTTAATGAAAAACTTCCTGAAGAGGTTAAAACAAGACTTTTTAATGAAGAAATTACGAAAGAAAATGCTGAACATTATATTGGTTCAACTGATATAGAGTTTGAAGAAGCAGTTGCGTCTGAAAATATGATAGGTTCTATTGCTCACTCAGTTATTTTATTAAGAGCTAAAGATGGAGCAGATATTGAAGATTTAAAAGCTCAATTAAAAAAGAGTATCAATCCTCGTAAATGGATATGCGTTTGGGTAGAAGATGAAGATGTTATAATTAAAAATAGAGGAGATTTAATAATTGCTATAATTGTTGAAGATGAAGATAATAGAGCAATTATTGAAAAAGGTTTTGACAATCTATAAGAATCTTATTAAAGATTCTTTTTTTGAGGTGAGATATGATATTCTCTAGTGTATTATTTATTTACTATTTTTTACCACTTTTATTATTAATTTATTTTATTGTTCCAAGTAAATTTAAAAATTTAGTATTACTTATTTTTAGTTTGTTATTTTACTTTTTAGGAGAACCAAAATATATAGTAGTACTTCTATTATCGTGTGTATTAAACTATATTTTTGGAAAACTTGTCTACAAAGGTAAGAAGCGTAAGCTTTATTTAGTCTTAGCAATCTTATACAATATTCTTCAACTAGTATATTTCAAGTATACAGATTTCTTTATAAGTAATGTTAATAACTTCTTTGGTTTAAATATTCCTCTTTTACATATAGTAATGCCGATAGGAATTAGTTTTTTCACTTTCCAAACGATGGCTTATGTAATAGACGTTTACAATAAAAAGCATAAACCGAGTGATAGTTTAATTAATTTTATGACTTATGTAAGTTTATTTCCTCAGTTAATAGCAGGACCTATTGTAAGGTATAGTACAGTAGAAGATGAACTTAAAAAAAGAGAACATAACTTTGATAATTTTGGAGAAGGAGCAAAAAGATTCGTAATAGGTCTTTCTAAGAAAGTGTTACTTGCTAATGTATTGGGTGAATTTGCTGAAAATTTAATAACAGAGACAGTACTATCTTCTTGGCTAAAACCAATCTGTTATACTTTCCAAATTTATTTTGACTTTTCAGGTTATAGTGATATGGCAATAGGACTTGGTAGAATGTTTGGTTTCCATTTCCTTGAAAACTTTAATTATCCACTTATTGCTAAATCCGTTACTGACTTTTGGAGGCGTTGGCACATTTCACTTTCAAGTTGGTTTAGAGATTATGTATATATTCCTTTAGGAGGAAATAGGGTAAGTAAAGTAAAATTCTTTAGAAATATTTTAATTGTGTGGTTCCTAACTGGTTTTTGGCACGGTGCGAACTGGAACTTTATCTTATGGGGATTATATTTTGGAATTATCTTGATAATCGAAAAAGTTTTTCTATCAAAGTTTCTTGAAAAGACTAAAGTATTAAAATATATTTATACTTTAATAATAGTTATAATAAGCTTTATGATTTTTAGTACCGATTCTTTAGGCGATATCGGAATAAATTTAAAGAATATGTTCTTTTTAAATAATTTGCCACTTTTAAATAGAGAGACACTTTATTATTTAAGAAATTATCTAGGACTTTTAGTTATTGCTTGTATAAGTGCCACACCTCTTATGAAAGTTTTAGAAACTAAATTAAATAAAACAAAAGCTAAAAAAGTTATGGATTATGTTGAACCATTTATCTATCTTGGCTTATTAATTTTATCAACAGCGTTCTTAATAGATGAATCATTTAATCCATTCTTGTACTTTAGGTTTTAGGGGGAGGTAGCAGATGAAAAATAAAATATTAACTTTTATCTTTATTTTATATATCTTTGGTTTTTCTCTTGCAGGAATTATTATGAAAGATAAAAAAATAAGTCTTGAAGAAAGAAGAACTTTAAGTTCTCTACCTGAATACAAAATGGAAAGTGAATATGTTAATAAGCTTGATCAATATTTACTTGAACAGTTTCCTTTAAGAAACACATTTAGAAGTATCAAAGCAAACTTTAATTACTTTGTTTTAAATACATTAGATAACAACCATATCTATCTAAAAGATAATTATATTTTTAAATCAGAGTATCCGACTAATAAGAATTCAATTGCCAACTTTATTAAAGTAATAAATAAAAATAAAGCAAATTTATTTAAAGATAATAAAGTCTATATGATGATTGTTCCCGATAAAAATTATTATTTAAAAGATGATTATTTTTTGGAAATTGACTATGACTATCTCTATAAAGAACTAGATAGTATCGACGCTACAAAAATAGATATTAGGGATATAATGAAACTTTCTTATTACTATGAGACAGATATCCACTGGAAACAAGAAAAGTTAGATGGTGTTGTTAAGAAAATGAGTGAAGTTATGAACTTTAAATATGAAAAACAAGACTATCAAGAAAATATTTACAATAAGTTTTATGGTGGTTATTATGGAGAGTCTGCTATAAATAGAAATCCTGAAAAACTAGTTTACTTAGAAAATGAAGAGCTAAATAATGTTTCTGTTAAGTACTTAGAAAATGATGAGCTAAAGAAAGTCTATAATGAAAGTAAGTTAACAGGAATGGATAGTTATGATGTTTACTTGGATGGCGCTAGTTCTTTTATTGAAATAACAAATGATTCAAGTAGTAGTAAGAAAGAATTAGTTATTTTCAGAGATTCTTTTGGTAGCAGTATTGCACCTTTACTTATTCCTTATTATCACAAAATTACTCTAATAGATACAAGGTATATAACAAGTGAAAATTATAATCAATTAATTAAATTTACTAACCAGGATGTTTTGTTTCTATACAATACAGTTGTCGTAAATAGTAGTTTTGCTTTAAGATAAGAAATTTGTTGTAAATAAAAATTTTAAGTAATATAATTTTATTGAATAGAGGTGTTTAAAATGGCAAAGAAAAAAGAAGTCAAAGAAGAAGTAGAACAAAAAGAAGAAGTAGAACAAGTAGTGGAAAAAGAAGTTACAGTTAAAAGAAAAAGTCCTGTTGTTGGAATAATTATTAGTTTTGTTCTTTTAATAGCATTTTCTGTAACAGTAGCGTTCGTTATATTAAATAATCCTGGTAGCAAGGAAAGTAAGAGTGATAATAAAAGTAGTGCATATGAGATGACTGGTGCTGGTGTAGAAGACTTTGATCTATACTTTTTAAAGCAAGATAAGAATAAGAATGTGGTTTACAGTCCACTTTCTATAAAGTATGCTTTATCAATGTTAAATGAAGGAGCAGAAGGAAATACTAAAACGCAAATTACAAATGTAATTGGTAAATATACGCCAAAGAAATATACAAATAGCAAGAATATGTCTTTTGCTAATGCTCTTTTTGTAAAAGATTCATTTAGAGATCAAGTATCAGAAAAGTATGTTAATTCTTTAAAAGATAACTATAATGCTGAAGTAATCTATGACTCATTTGAAAGTCCTAAAAAAGTTAATGACTGGGTTAGTGAAAAGACTTTGAAACTTATCAATAATTTGATTGATAATATTGATTCCAAAGAAAAATATATTCTTATAAATGCTTTAGGAATAGATATGGAGTGGAAGAGTAGTTTTGTTCTTGCTAACTGTGAAAATTGTTCTGTTTTTGGTGGATATAATCACGAACAATATCACTGGGCTGGTGGCGACCAAGTTGAAAAAGGTACATTTAAAGGTGTAAGTGAAGATATTGCTACAATGGATGTTCTAGCATCTTTAAACAACTATGACATAATAAAAGAAGTTGGCGAAGATAACATAAGAAAAACAGTTAGAGCAGAGTATATAAAATATTTAAAAGAAAACAACTACAACAATTTAACAACATCACAGATGGAAAAAGAAGCTGACGAATATATTGATGCATATATCAAAGAAATTAAAAGTAATTATAAAACTAATGACAAAAGTACAGAGTTTTCATTATATGTCGATGACGATATAAAAGTATTTGCTAAAGATTTAAAAGAATATAATAATGTTAACTTACAATATGTAGCAATTATGCCTACAAAAGAAGATTTAGATGAATATGTTTCTAGTTTAGATGCTAAAGAATTAAATGAGACTTTAGGTAAATTAAAAGAATTAAAGAATGAAAACTTTAAAGAAGGAGTAATTACAAGTATAAAAGGATCTATTCCTAAATTTAAATTTGATTATAATCTTAACTTACTTGATGAATTAAAATCTTTAGGAATTACTGATGCTTTCGATTCTAATAAAGCTGATTTGTCAGGAATATCTGAAGAAAAAACATATATTGGTAGTGTTTTACATAAAGCAAATATCGAGTTTACTCAAGAAGGTATTAAAGCATCTGCTGCTACTGAAGTAGGTGGTTATGGAGCAGGTGGCGAGTTTTCATATAATTATGAAGTTCCTGTTGAAGAAATAGATTTAACATTCGATAATCCATATATGTTCTTAATAAGAGATAAAGAAACTGGTGAAGTTTGGTTCTTAGGAACTGTCTATGAGCCATCTCTATACAAAAACGAACCAAAACCAACATACTGGTAAAAGGAAAAGTTTCGACTTTTCTTTTTTTGATGTTCTTAAACATCTGTTGGAAAAATTACAAATGTATTATATAATTTAGATAGAGGTACAATATGGATAGAAGAGTTAAATATACAAAGAAAGTAATAAAAGAAACTTTTATTGAATTATTAGAAGAAAAAGATATCAATAAAATTACAGTTAGTGAATTATGTAGCAAGTGTGATATTAATAGAGCAACTTTTTATCGTTACTATCTTGATATCTATGACTTACTTGAAGCGATTAAGCAAGATTTAATCGATGAACTTAAAGAGATGCTTTTAACATATAAGAATTATTCGATAAGAGATCTAGTTAAAGAATATTTAAAAATTGTTTTACAAAATAAAAATTTGATTAAAATAATATTTGCTAATAGTAAAAATATGTATTTCCTTGATGAGTTTATCGAGTATTTTTATGAAAATTGTAAATCAAAGTTATTCGATGGAATAGATGATAAAGAGGAAGAGGAAAGAACATTAGCGTCTATTTATGTTGTTAATGGCACTTTGGGTATTATAAGTTATTGGGTTCAAAATGATTTTGATGAAGATATAGAAAGCCTTGCAGATACAATTAACAAGATAAGTTATTATGGACTTAAACAATATAAAAACAACTAAATTACTTTATTAATGGCATAAAGTATGATAATATTACATAGTAAGACTTAAGAGGTGAACAATGGAAAGTATTTTATTGATAATAAAAGGATTTTTTATGGGAGTTGCTAATGTAATTCCTGGAGTAAGTGGTGGAACAATTGCTTTAATCCTTGGAATATATGAAAGATTTATTGGAGCAATAAGTAATCTTTTTAAAGATTTAAAAGAAAATTTAAAGTTTTTAATTCCTATTGCATTAGGAATGGGAATATCTATTGTAACAATGAGTAATGTAGTATCTTACTCATATGACAATTTTCCTCTACCAACACTAATGTTCTTTGTAGGACTTGTCTTTGGTGGAATTCCAATGCTTATGAAAAATGTCAAAGAAAAAAAAGAAAGAAGAAAAGTTAGTAAAGTTAGTAATTATGTTATATTTACTTTAACATTTTTATTAGTTGTCTTTATGGCAAGTTATAAATTTATTTTTAATATAAATAGTGAAGTTAGCTTTGCATCTTTAGATGTTACTGGTTACATTCTATTATTTATTGTAGGAGTGGTTGCTGCTGCTACTATGGTAATACCTGGAGTTAGTGGCTCTTTAGTTCTTATGATTTTAGGTTATTATTACCCAGTTATAAAAGCTATAAAAGGTTTATTTAAAGGAAACTTTGTTCATAATTTTATAATTCTTGGAGTATTTGGAGTAGGGGTACTTGTAGGAATTGTTTTGATATCAAAACTATTAGAAATGTTATTCAAAAAGTATAAAATAAAAACTTATTATGGCGTTTTAGGATTCGTTTTTGCGTCAATTGTTGCTATTCCTCTTTCAGCGTGCATCGAGCTTAACTACTTACCAGTTAATATTGAACTTGCAGTAGTAAGTATCGTTATGTTAATAGCAGGAACACTTATAAGTTACAAATTAGGAGATAAATAAAGTACGAAAGTACTTTTTTTAATTTTCTTAAATATAATTATTTAGGTGACTTATGGATAATTATGTTTTGGAATTAATAAATAATTTTGGCTATTTTGGAATGTTTTTAGGAATGGTTTTAGAAGCTGTTATTATAATTATTCCTAGTGAGTTGATTTTAGCTACAGGTGGTATTCTAGCATCTCGAGGAATCTTTAATTTTTGGGTTACCTTTATAGTAGGTCTTTTAGGTAGTGTCTTTTGTGCAGTTATTATCTATCTTATTGGATACATTGGTGGTGAGCCCTTTGTCAAGAAGTACGGAAAGTATTTCTTTATGAAAGAAGAAGATATAAGTAAATCAAATTCCTGGTATACAAAATATGGTTTGATTGCAGCAGCAGTAGGAAGAAATATTCCGATTATTAGGACACTTATCTCACTTCCTATAGGAATTTCTAGATTATCTTTTACAAGATTTTTGGTGTACACAACTCTTGGAAGTATACCTTGGACTTTTGTTTTCGTATATTTTGGTTACTCTTTAGGGAACAACTGGACAATACTTAAAGACTATCTCGATAGATTAAAAATTCCAATAATATTTTTACTTATCGTTTATCTTGTAAGTAAAATATTTCTAAAAAAGAAAAAGGGATAAAATTATCCCATATAAAACTTATGATTTAAAAAGCAATCGATTGTTTTTTTACTTGGAGAAAAAATATTCTTAGGAAGTTTATCTAAATCGAACCATTCCCATTTTATAATTTGATCTGGTTCCATAACTTGTGGTGTTCCTTCAAAATTTTTTGCAATCATTCCCACAGATATATAGTGAGCATATTGATTTTTATCGGTTTGAACACAGATTACTTCTAATTCTTTTAAAGTAATTCCGGCTTCTTCCATAGCTTCTCTTCTTCCGGCTTCCTCAAATGTTTCTCCATATTCGATATTTCCACCAGGCATTGTCCACGTTCCTTCTTCGTGAAGTTCACTGTCTGCTAATTTTTCATCACTGTTTCTTAATCCCAAAAGAAGCTGATTACGATTATTAAATACCATAACTCCACAACCTGCTCCAATTGTATTTGGTAATACTGACATAACTATCCTCCTACAATGATTATAAAAAATTAACGCTTATTTTTCAACTTTAATAGAGTAATTTAATAACTTCTTGACATTATTTCCATAGAAAATTTAAATTAATTTTTAATAAAAATATAACACTAAAAGTAAAGAAATATATTCAAAAAATATAGTTTGATATGTTATAATTATTTTATTATAGTAGGTGAGTTTATGGATAAAGATAATAACGAAGATTTTTATTACAACGTTAAAGAAAAAGATGGAAAAGTTGTAATTGAAAAAATTAGCAAAAAACACGAGTCTAATGAAGAAGAACCTTTTGCTGAGAAGGAAGAACCTAGTGTTCCTAAACCTAAAGTAGAAGATGACTCTTGGTACAATATTAAAGAAGAAAATGGTGTTGTATCAATTGAAAAGAAAAGCAAAAAGGTAAAAAATGATGATGAAGAAAATGAGAAAGTGGAAGAGGAGCCATCAGCAAAAACTTTAGAAGAACAAAGCAATGATTACGATGCACCTGAATTAGTTGAAGAAAACACCTATGTAAAACCTAAGAAGAAGACTTTAACTAGATGGATACCTGTAGCTGGAGTCCTTTTGGTTTTAATTGTCTTTTCTTTCGTATTTTTAACATTTACTTCTAAAAGTACTAAAAACGGACCTAAAGAAAGAACTTTTATGATTTATATGGTTGGTTCAGACCTTGAGTCAAGTGGTGGTATTGCATCTTTTGACTTAAAAGATTTGACATCATCATCAGTAGATTTGGATTCTACTAATGTTGTCTTAATCGTAGGTGGTTCTAAAAAATGGCATAACTTTGTTAACGAAGATGAACTTGGAATATATGATTTAACAAGTAGTGGATTTGAAAAAAGAAAAACGCTTGGTAATAAAAATATGGGAAGCAGTTCTACATTATCTTATTTCTTAGATTACTCATATGAAAATTATCCAGCAGATAAATATGATCTATTATTTTGGAATCACGGGTTGGGAGCAGTTGGACTTGAAGCAGATGAATTGTCAGATGACTTTGTCGATATAACAGAACTTGATAAATCTTTTAACAATAGTAAATTTAAAGATCAAAAACTTGAAGTAGTTATCTTTAATAACTGCTTAGCAGGTAACATACATTTTGCTAAAGTAATGAGTAAATACGCTGACTATATGGTAGCAAGTGAAGAAGTAATGTATGTAGGTCAATTAATAGATAGACTTGATTTCCTTGAAGATATCGATTCAAAAGATAATGGTTACGATATCGGTTTAGCATACATAGAAAACTCAGATAAATCAATGAATTCTGCTAATAAGTTTACAAGAAGTAATATGGATTCAACACTTTCTATTATCGATTTAAGTAAGGTATCAAAATTAGATTCTGATTTAAATAAATTCTTTGGTTCAATTAATATAAGCACTAATTTTAAAAATGTTGGATATGCAAGGAAAAAATTATTTACTTATGGAGAAAGTGTAGATGCATCATACGATGTTGTCGATTTATATGATTTTATTGATGCTTTAGCTCCTTTATCTAGTGATAGCTCTTTAGCAACTGCTGTCAAAGATGATTTAAAGTCAGCTGTAAAGTACAACAGTTCATTTAATAATCATTCTAATGGCTTATCTATTTACTTCCCATTCAATGGTTCTTTGGATGTAATAGAAACTCACTTATACTTATTTGGTCAATTATGGGATGATAACTATACTAAATTTATTAATGATTTTTATGATATAGCAACAGGAACTAAAAAAGCAAGAAGGGCACTAAGTGGAAGTAATGTAAACTATTTAAAAAATAAACTATCTTATAAAGGTAAGACTTTGTCAATTAATCTTACTGATGAAGAAAAAGAAGTATATCAATATGCAAATGTGTATATTTTCTCTAAAAATACAACAGATGAATCATACAAACTTTTATTAAGAACTGACAATGTTCATCTAGAAAATAATACACTTAAGTATAATCATTATGGAATATTAAATATTAATAATACAAACAATGTTTCTTTAATTGAAAAAGATAATCAATATATATTATATGGAGCATTAAATGATACTGATGTAATTTCTAATGTAACAATATCTGATAATAAAGTTAATTTAGATAGAGTAACCTTAGATAGTAAAGATAAACCTTCTATGGTTTTGATGGATGTAGAAGAAAACGATAAAGTATCATTCTATAATCTAAACTATATAATAACAGAAAATGGAAAAATAAAAGAAGACTGGAAAGAGACAGTTGATAGAGAAAAAGTAGAATATAATGACGATGAATCTACTGCTAAAATTGATGAAAAGAATTTAAAAGGATATTATGTTTTAGTAGAAATGTTTGATATTAATAACGATGTATTCTATAGTGAATTAACACAGATAAAATAAGAAACTGGTGATTTTATGAATAATCAAGATTACAATTATAGGAGAAATGTAAACCAAAATTATAATGACTATAAATCTTTTGATGAAATGAACAAAGATTTTAAAAGAAACAATGGAAATAATAATCCAATGTATCAGAATTCTTTTAATACTAATATGTACAACACATATGTTAACAAAGATAAAATAAGTTCATTGCCTAGTAAAGAAAAATTGCGTTTTGGGAAAATTCTATTTATATTTGTAATCTTGTTTTTAATTGGTTCATCAGTTTTTATCGGCTTTAAAGTTTTTAGAAGTCAAAATATGAAAAAAAGAACATTTATGATCTATATGGTTGGATCTGATTTGGAATCTAAATCTATGCAAGGGACTTATAGTATTTCAGATATTGTAGGAACTAATATTGATTTGGAAAACAATAATGTTGTTTTAATAGCAGGTGGTTCTAAGAAATGGCATAATTTTGTAAGTGAAAATGAAATAGGTATCTATAACTTAAAAGAAGAGGGATTTGAAAAAGTTAAAGATTTACCATTAAGTAGTATGGGTAGTAGTAATAACTTAACATCTTTCCTTAATTATGTATATAACAATTATAAAGCTGAAAATTATGATTTAATCTTTTGGAATCACGGATTAGGATCAATTGGAATAGAGCAGGATGAATTATCAAATGATTACTTATCTATTTCTGAGTTAGACAAAGCTTTAAAAAATACAAATTTTAAAAATAAAAAATTAGAATTAACTATCTTTTATAACTGTCTATCTAGTAATTTACATATGGCTAAAGTAATGAGTAAATATTCTAATTATATGGTAGCAAGTGAAGAAATATTTTACTTATCTAAAGTATTAAATAGACTTAATTTCCTTGAAGAGGTTGAAGTAGAGGATACAGGTTACGATATAGGACTTCGTTTTATTAAACAGTCTGATAAAGTAACAAATCAGTATAATGATAGTCACTCTAATAAAATAGATTCAACTCTTGCAATAATAGATTTAAAAAATATTGATGAATTAGATAAAAAAGTAAATAAGTTCTTTGAATCTGTCAACTTGGAAAGCAACTATTATCGTATTGCAAGTATTAGAAGAATGATGCATACTTATGGACAAACACAAACAAATAATTATGACAATGTCGATTTATTTGAACTTGTTAAGATACTTAAAGACTACTCTAACAATGAAGATGCTGCCGATAAACTTTTAGATGAAATATATGATACAGTGGCATATTCAAGTAGTTTTAATAGTTATTCTAATGGCTTATCAATTTACTTTCCTTATTATGGAAGTGATGATGCAGTAGAAACGCATCTTATTGAGTTTGATAAATTATGGAATGATAGTTATATAAACTTCATAACAGATTTCTATGACATAAGAACAAGTGCTAAAAGAGCAATAAGAGATAAAAATGGAAGTAATGTAATAACATTAAAAAATGAAGTAAAAGTAAATGGTAAAGAAGTTTCTTTAAATCTAACTGAAGAAGAAAAAGAAAAGTATCAATATGCTAATTTTTATATCTTTACAAAAGATGAAGATAACAAATATAAAATGCTTTTAAAAACAAATAAAGTAGAACTTGAAAATAACACATTAAAATTTAAAAATAACAAATTATTAATAGTAAATAATAAATACATATCACTAGTAGAAAAAGATAATAAATATATCTATGGAACATTATCTAATGAAGAAGACAATTTAGATGTAATAAATTACTTAGATGATAACTTAAAGATTGTAGAAACTTATTTAGATAGTAAAGAAAACTTTATTTCAAGTATTGTAGATTCAAATGATTATAATAAAATGTCTTTATATAATTTAAAATATGATCTATTAGAAAATGGAAAGTTACAAGAGTACTTTGCAAGTACTGAAGAAAAAGAATATATTGAACTTGACAAGAATAATTTAGATATTAAGTTAATAGATAACAACTTAAATGAATATTATGTTTTATTCGAAGTATATGATACTTACAATGATGTATCTTATTCAGAATTAACAAGGGTAACTAAGTAATATGATTTGTCCAAATTGTAAAGTAAAATTAAATAAAGATTCAAAGTATTGTCCAAGATGTGGAACACTATTTAAAAGTGATGATGTAGAAAAGTATTCTAATATGTTTGATACTGATTTACTTGAAATATATTTTCCTAATAATGAAATAGGTATTCATTTTGATCGTATATCTTTTGGATATATGTTCTTCGGTGGATTCTATGCAGTATATAAAAAACTCTACTATGTTGGGATTAATAGTCTTGTTTCGTTGTTTGTATTTATAAAAGTTGCCATAAATTCTTATGATTATATAATGTCAACGGTAGGATTTTCCTTTTTCTTGGTAGTTGCTTTACTTTTATTTCCTATAATAATTTACTTTTATTACTTATTTAAATTTAATGATTTGTTAATAGAGGATAGAAAAACAAGATTAAATAAAATAGTAAGAAGTAATATAGATAAAGGTAACGAAGAAATCGTTAAACTTGTGGAAAAAGACAGTAAAAATAGTGTAGTAGCTTTACTTATAGCCATTATACTATTGATAATTTTCTTATTAATATTTTGATATTTTTAAGCACATTATACATATTTATGTGCTTTTCTTGTCCAAAAAATGTTGCATTTTTAAAGGTTTGTGCTATAATTTATAAAGTTTATAGAAGTGAGTGATTTAGATGAAAAAGAGAAATATTGCAATTATAGCGCACGTTGACCACGGTAAAACAACATTAGTAGATGAAATATTAAAGTCAACTGGAACTTTTAGAGAAAATGAAGATACTAGTAATATATCAATGGATACTAACCCTCTAGAACACGAAAGAGGAATAACTATCCTTGCTAAAACTACAGCAGTAAACTATAAAGATTATCGTATTAACATCCTTGATACACCAGGACACGCTGATTTTGGTGGAGAAGTTGAGCGTATAATGAATATGGTTGATGGTGTTTTACTTGTTGTAGATGCTTATGAAGGTACGATGCCTCAAACTAGATTCGTATTAAAGAAAGCACTTGCTGCCAAAGTAAAGCCAATTGTTGTAATCAATAAAGTAGATAAGCCATCTGCAAGATGTAAGGAAGTTGTCGATGAAGTATTAGAATTATTTATGGATTTAGGTGCTACTGAAGAACAACTAGATTTCAAAGTAGTTTATGCTTCTGCAATCAATGGAACAAGTAGTCTTGACCCTGACATTTCTACACAAAAGAAAGGTTTTGATGGACTTCTAGACTACATAATTTCTGAAATACCTGAACCAAAAGGAGATGTTAATGCTCCATTACAATTTCAACCAGCTTTACTAGACTATAACGACTTCGTTGGAAGAATAGGAATAGGTAGAGTTCATAACGGAGTTATAAAAGTTGGCGAAAATGTTTCTTGTATGAGACTTGATGGAACAGTAAAACAATTTAGAATTCAAAAACTTTTTGGATACCTTGGACTTAAAAAGATTGAAATAGAACAAGCTGAAGCAGGAGATATAGTAGCAGTTGCAGGTTTATCTGATATATCTGTTGGGGAAACTTTATGTGAACCAAATAACTTGATGGCATTACCAATTTTACATATCGATGAACCAACTCTACAAATGACAATTGGAACAAACTCTTCACCATTCTGTGGAAGAGATGGAAAACTTCTAACAGCAAGAAAGATAGAAGAGAGACTTATAAAAGAGACTCAAAGAGATGTAAGCTTAAGAGTTGCACCTAATGATGCTGAAAGTTGGATTGTATCTGGTCGTGGTGAATTACATTTAGGAATCTTAATTGAAAATATGAGAAGAGAAGGCTTCGAAGTAGAAGTAAGTAAACCTAAAGTTATCATCAAAGAAGAAGATGGAGTAAAGAAAGAACCATACGAAGAGTTACAGATAGAGTGTCCTGAAGATACGGTGGGAAATGTAATTGAAGAATTAGGTCATCGTGGTGCTGTGATGGACAGTATGAATAATGTCAATGGACAAGTAAGACTTGTTTATACGATACCATCTCGTGGATTAATCGGATTTACAACAAACTTCTTAACACTTACTAAAGGTTACGGAATAATAAATCATACATTTAAAGAGTACAAAGAGATGACTAGTGTCGATATTGGTGAAAGAGCTCTTGGAGTACTTGTTTCAATCGACGAAGGAAAGACAACAGCATATTCTCTTGGTGGACTTGAAGACCGTGGAGTTATGTTCGTAGAGCCTGGTGTCGATGTCTATGAAGGAATGATAATAGGAGAACACACTCGTGAAAACGATTTGGCAGTAAATGCAACAAAAGGAAAGAACTTAACTAACATTCGTGCTGCTGGAAGTGACCACACTGTCGTATTAAAAAGACCAAGACCTATATCACTTGAGTATGCTCTAGATTATATCAATTCGGACGAATTAGTTGAAGTAACACCTCATTTCATAAGACTTCGTAAAAGAATATTAAATACACAAGAAAGAAAGAAATTTGATAGTAGAAATTAATTTCTTTTTTCTTTGTTTTATTATATAATTATTTTAGGATGTGATACGATGCGTAAAGTAAGAGATATACCAAAAAGGAACTATGAAATATATGCTGTAATAGTAGTAATGACCTTATTAATGTCAGTTGCACTTTTTATAATTTATAACAATAAAAAGAATTACGAGAACAGTATTCCAATACTTAGAGATATAGTTCCAGAAATTCACGCCAACGATTTAGATAATTATTTAACGGAAAATAATTCTTGTGTACTTTATTTTGGTGTAGTAACAGATGATAATTCAAGAGAAGTAGAAGAGGATTTAAAAAAATTAATCGATAGAAGAAAAGTAGAGTTTGTTTATGTTAATTTAACAGATACAAAAGATAGAAAATCATTCTTTAACAGCTTTAATGAAAAGTATTCTGATGGTCTAACTTTAAATAATTATCCGGCATTTGTTATTATAAGAAATGGCAAAATATTTGATATAGTAGAGAAGGGTAATAGAGATCTATATATTGGTGATATTGAACAATTAGTAGATAATTACGAATTAGGAGTAAGAACACAATGATTAATATAGTTTTATATGAACCTGAAATACCACAAAATACAGGTAACATTATGAGAACTTGTGTGGCAACAGGCTCAAGACTTCATTTAATAAAACCTTTAGGGTTCTCTTTAGATGATGCTCATTTAAAAAGAAGTGGTGTAAATTATATCGATAAACTTGAGTACTTTGTTTATGAAAATTATGAAGATTTCCTAAGTAAAAACAAAGGTGAATTTTACTATTTTACAAGATATGGTCATAAGCCACATACAAGTTTTGATTACAGTGATACAACAAAGGATATATATTTGATTTTTGGAAAAGAATCAACAGGAGTTCCAAGAGAATTACTACAACCTCATATTGATAGATGTATGAGAATACCTATGACAGCAAATGTAAGAGCGTTGAATTTAAGTAATTGTTGTGCCATTGTTGTTTATGAAGTGTTGAGACAACAAAATTATCCTAATTTGTTATTTGATGAGCCACATAAAGATAAAGATTTTATTTTTAATGGTATAGATAAAGGGCAAGGATAAAAAAAGTTGTTGACAGATAGCTTATAAATATGGTATTATTTATGTGTTGTCTGATTTGGGGCATTAGCTCAGCTGGGAGAGCGCCACGTTTGCACCGTGGAGGTCAGGAGTTCGATCCTCCTATGCTCCACCAAATTGTAAATAACCTTGAGTTTTTCAAGGTTTTTTATTTTGTATAGTACTTGTATAAAAAATATTTTTATGTTATTATGAATTTGTCAAGGAAACTTGAATAAAATAAAAAAGGATACATTTGATTGGGGTAATCAAATACAGTCCCTTTGTTAGGATGCATCTAAAGTCAACGAAAGTTGAAATTAGAAGTTTTGATATTTTAGAAGTAAAATAATTACGACAAAGAATAATAGTAGAATTATAATAAACTGAGAGATTTTTCTTTGTATCAAGTGAACTTGAATAAAATAAAAAAGGATACATTTGATTGTGCGAATCAAATGCAATCCCTTTGTTAGGATAGCATCTGAGATCAACGAAAGTTGAAATCAGATGCTTTTGCTATTTTAGCAGTAAAATAATTACAACTAAGAATAGGAGTAATATTATGATATATTGAGAAATTTCTCTTTTTGTCATAAAACCACCACCTTTCTTTTATCAATTGATAATAGAAAGGGAAAGCATCTGATAATTCAAATGTATCCGCAAATACTATACAGAATACTAAATAATATTACAATAAACTTTACACTTTATTACATTATTATCTAAAATGTGTTAAAATATGTTTAGTAATAAACTTGGAGGTAGTTATGGAAAGAGTATATAACAAATTAGTAAGAGATAATATTCCAGACATAATAAAAGCTAAAAATGAAAAACCTGTTGTTAAAACTTTAAGTGATAAAGAATTTAAAATAGAACTAGAAAGAAAACTTGATGAAGAATACAAAGAAGTATTAGATTCATCAGGGAAAGAAAGAGTAGAAGAACTTGCTGATATGTTGGAAGTAATAAAATATCTTGCTAAATTAGAAGGTGCAAGTCTTGAAGATGTAATAGAGTATGCCAAAGAAAAAAGTGCTAAAAGGGGAGCATTCGATAATAAAATATATTTAGAAAAGGTCATAGAGAATGAATAGAATAAAAGTAATGACATTTAATCTAAAACATCGTATTAAAGAAGATGCTTTCTGGTTTTGGCGAAAAAGGTACAAAGCTATCGTAGAATTTATAAAGCAAGAAGAACCTGATATTTTAGGAGTACAGGAACTTACTACTAAAGGAAAAAGATATCTAAAAAGCAGTTTAAAAAATTACAAAGTTGTCGGTAAAAAGAGACATAGTATTATCTTCACTAACGAATACAATTGTCTTGTAATAAAAAAAGATTTTAAAATAATAAAGCATAAAACTTATTCACTATCAGATAAGATAACTCGTTTAGGAAGAAAAGCTAAAACTGATAAATTTCCAAGAATATGCACACTTGCTCATATAGAAAAAGATAATAAGAAATACTTTGTTATAAATACTCATATTGATAATAGTGACAAAGAAAATAAAAAAAGACTCTTAAACATATTTAAAGAAATAATTGATAATCACATCTTAGAAGATGAATACATTATAATTACTGGTGACTTTAATATGACAATAGATAATAAGAATCTAAAAGAATTTTCTAAAGAATATCTTGATCCATTTAAAGATTATATAACTGGAACCTTTGTTGAATCTGATACATTAAAAGCGATAGATCATATCTTTTTAGATAAGAGATTAGAATACGATAACGATAAAATTTATAAGGACTCTAACGATAAAGAATATATGAGTGACCATCATCCAATGAGTTGTGAAATTAAACCACAATAAAAGGAAGTTTTTTACTTCCTTTTTGCATACTTGAAACTTTCTCTAATAAAAGAATTAAATAAAGGGTGAGGTCTAGTTGGTCTTGATTTAAACTCTGGATGAAATTGGCAAGCGATAAAGTGTGGATGATCTTTTAACTCGATTATTTCCACTAAATTAGCTTTCTCATTAATACCTGAAAAAACCATTCCTTTTTCTTCTAATAAAGCTTTGTATTTATTATTAAATTCATATCTATGTCTATGGCGTTCTTTGATATTTTCTTCTTTATAATCTTGGTAAGCAAGTGTTCCTTTAGTTAACTTACAATCATAATTACCAAGTCGTAAAGTTCCACCCATATTGATGATTCCTTTTTGTTCTGCCATTAAATCGATAATAGGGTCATCACAAGTTTCATCAAATTCAGTAGAAGATGCAAGTGGAAGATTACAAACATTTCTTGCAAATTCTATAACAGCAAGTTGCATTCCTAGACATATTCCTAAGAAAGGTATTTTGTTAACTCTAGCATAATTAATAGCTTTTATTTTACCTTCAATACCACGAACTCCAAAACCACCGGGTACAATAATTCCACTAGAATTTTTAAATACTTCATCTAAATTATCACATTTTTCTAATTCCTCTGAATTTACCCAGTTAATATTAACCTTAACATTATTAGCATACCCAGCGTGTTTTAGACTTTCACTAACAGAAATATAAGCATCGTGAAGTTCTACGTATTTACCTACTAAAGAAATTTCAATTTCATCTTTCAAATTATCTACTTTTGTTACTAAATCTTGCCAGTACTTAATATCACTTTTATTAACTTTTAAACCAAACTGTTTTAAAACAATTTCATCCATTCCTTCTTTTAAATAATTTAAAGGAACTTGAAAGATATTTTTTACATCGACACTATCAATAACATTTTCTTTAGGAACACTACAAAATAAAGATATTTTTTCTTTTAAACTAGAACTTAATTCTTCACTGCTACGACAGACAATTATATCTGGTTGGATTCCCATACCACGAAGTTCTATAACAGAGTGTTGTGTAGGTTTAGTTTTAAGTTCATTTGATCCATAGATAAGGGGAACTAGGGTAGTGTGAACAAACAAAGTATTAGAGTTACCTAATTCATTTCTAATTTGTCTTAAAGCTTCGATATAAGCTTGTGATTCAATATCTCCAATTGTTCCACCAATTTCTGTTATAACGATATCTGCTTTACTTGTTTCAGCAGCTTCATAAACTTTAGCTTTTATTTCGTTAGTGATGTGAGGGACTATTTGAACAGTAGCACCTAAATAATCACCACGGCGTTCTTTCTCGATAACATTTTTATAAATTTTTCCTGTAGTAATATTAGAAGTATAATTTAGTTCTTCATCGATAAATCTTTCATAATGACCTAAATCTAGATCGGTTTCAGTTCCATCATATGTTACAAAAACTTCACCGTGTTGATAAGGTGACATTGTTCCAGGGTCTACATTAATATAAGGATCAAACTTTTGCATAAAGACCTTATATCCTCGTGCTTTTAATAAAAGAGCAAGACTAGATGCTGTTATACCTTTTCCAAGACCTGATACAACACCTCCAGTTACAAAAACAAATTTTGCCATAATTACCTCCAAAAAAATAAGAAATATTTTTTAAAACTTTCCTTAATTGTATCAAAATAATATAGCAAATAAAAATCTTGTTTTTAGAAAAAAAATAAACTATAATTTAATTAGTAACCCCTTTAAAATCTTTAATTCTAAAATGAATTAGAGATTTTTTTTACAAAAAAAATAAACCAATATGGTTTATTCGTAATCTATTTTTATAGCTTTTTTAACATCTTTTAATGTTTCTTTAGCAACTTCTCTTGCTCTTTTAGAACCTTCGATAAGTATTTTATCCACAACTTCTGGATTTTCTTCATAATACTTAGCTCTTTCTTTTATTGGACTTAAGAATTTATTCATACTTTCTATAAGTTCTTTTTTACATTGAACACATCCTCTTTGTCCTTCTTTGCATTCTTTACAAATAGTATCAAGATTATCACTATTAATTAATTTATGATAGTAATAAACCATACATACAGAAGGGTCTGCTTTATCATCTTTCTTAATCTTATTAGGATCAGTTATAGCTCCCATAATCTTTTTCTTTATTTCATCTTCAGAATCTCTTAAATATATAGCATTTCCTAAACTTTTACCCATCTTGTCATTGCCATCTAATCCTTTAATTCTTTTAGTTTCACTTAGATAACTTTCAGGTTCTTTTAAAGTTTCACCATAAATACTGTTGAACTTTCTTACTATTTCACGACATTGTTCAATTAAAGGTAACTGATCTTCTCCAACGGGAACTAAATCACCTTTAAAAGCAGTAATGTCTGCAGCTTGACTAACAGGGTAACCTACAAAACCATAAGTAACACTTTCACCATCGTTACCAAATAAAGCTTTCTTTTGAGCTATTTCTGTTTTAATAGTAGGGTTTCTATATAATCTTGCCATAGTTACAAGGTTAGAATAGTAAATTGTAAGTTCTGCTATTTCGGGAATCATTGATTGAATAAAGATTGTTGATTTTTCAGGATCAATTCCTATAGCAAGCAAATCTATTGCAATTTCTCTCACATTTGTTCTTACTTTTTCAGGATTATCAAAATTATCTGTCAAAGCTTGTACATCTGCTATCTCAAAATAAGAATCATAATCATATTGAAGTGCTACCCAGTTTTTAGATGCCCCAAAGTAATGTCCTAAATGTAATCTTCCTGTTGGTCTAATTCCTGTTAATATTGTTTTTTTCATAAATATCACTTCCTTGAAAGTATTTTAACATATTATTGATATTTTGAATATTACAAAGTATAAATTCTTTGACAATTTGCATATTAATTACTATAATTAAATAAAACGAAGAACGAAAGAAGTAGTAATAAATTCTTTTAAAGAGAGTTAGTGGTTGGTGGAAACTAATAAAGATATATTATGAATAACATTCGTGAGTGCTTAAAGAATTAAGTAGACTAAGCCGGTAGCCACCGTTATAAGCTTCGAGTGATTATTAAGTTTTTAATAATAATTGGGGTGGTACCACGGAATACTAGTTTTCGTCCCTTCTGGGATAACTAGTATTTTTTTAGTTTAAGGAGGGAATTTTATGGATGTTGTTGAACTAATAAAAAATGTAAAAAAATTTATGAACAAAGATGTTGAATTACAAGGATGGATAAGAAATCATAGAAAACAAAAAGAATTTGGATTTATTGATTTTGCTGATGGAACTTGTTTTGAACACGTGCAACTTGTATATAATGATGATTTAAAAGATTTTGAAGAGATTCAAAAATATAGAGTAGGGTGCGCTATCAGTGTAAAAGGAAAAGTTATTAAGTCAGAAGGTAAAGGGCAAGAGTTTGAAGTTAAAGTAGAAAGTATCAAACTAGAAGGTGATTCCCCAGAAGATTATCCAATACAACCTAAAAGACATTCTGATGAATTTTTAAGAGAACAAGCATATTTAAGAGCGAGAACAAATAAGTATCAAGCTGTATTTAGAGTAAGAAGTGTAGCAGCTATGGCAATACACGAATATTTTCAAAGTCATAATTATGTTTATGTTCATACACCACTTATAACAACTGCAGATTGTGAAGGATCTAACCAGATGTTTAAAGTATCAACGCTAGACTTTAATAATTTACCAAAAGATGAAGATGGTAAAGTTGATATGTCTAAAGACTTATTTGGAAAACTTTCGTTTATTACTGGTTCAGGACAATTACACGGTGAAGCACTGGCAATGTCATTTAAAAAGATTTATACTTTTGGACCAACTTTTAGAACAGAAAAATCAAATACTAAGACTCACGCAAACGAATTTTGGATGATTGAACCAGAAATAGCTTTTTGTGATTTGAATGGACTTATGGATATAGAAGAAGAAATGCTTAAGTTTATCGTAAAGTATGTTTTAGATAGATGCAGTAGTGAAATTGATTTCTTTGATAAATGGGTTGAACCTGGATTAAAAGAAAAATTAAATAAGATAGTAGAAGCTAAATTTACAAGAATTACTCATCACGATGTTGTAGATATTTTAAAGAAAGCCCCAGTTAAGTGGGAGTTTACTCCAAGCTATGATGACGATATTGCTAAAGAACACGAAAAATATATTACAGAATACTTTAATGGACCAGTATTTGTTACAGATTGGCCAAAGGATATAAAAGCTTGGTATATGAAAGAAAATCCTGATCACAAGACAGTTGCAGCAGTAGATCTTGAAGTGCCAGGAGCAGGTGAATTAATGGGTGGATCTCAAAGAGAAGATGATTATGAAAAAACTTTATCTCGTGCTAAAGAAATGGGAGTAGATACATCTGTTGTCGATTGGTATATTAACTTAAGAAAATTTGGTGGATGTTACCATTCAGGATTCGGTATGGGATTTGAAAGATTAATTATATATCTAACAGGAGTAGAAAATATTCGTGATGTAATACCATTCCCAAGAACACCTGGAAGTTGTGATTATTAGAATGATGAAAATCATTCTTTTTTTGTATATTTTTCTTAAAACAGGAAATACTTTAAACAGGAGGAAATTATGAAAAAAGTATTGATGGTTTTAGCTATATTGTTCCTTTTTGTGGGATGTGATATGGGTATTAATAATACACCTACTAAGAAAGTAGAAGAATTCTTAAATAAGTATCAAACTCTTGATGATGACTTATTAAATAACTTAGATTACTCTATTGAAAGTAATGCTTTAACTGAAGAACAAAAAAGTATGTATAGAAATATAATGAAAATGCAGTATAAAGACTTAACTTATGAAGTTAAAGAAGAAAAAGTAGATGGAGATAGTGCAACTGTTACTGTCGAAATAGAAGTTTATGACTATAATAAAGCAAACCAACAAGCATCTTCTTACTTTACAGCAAATCAAAATGAATTCTTAAATGAAGATGGAAGTGTCAATGAAACTAAATTCTTAGATTATAGACTTGGACTTATGAATAATCTAAAAGATAGAGTAAAATATACTTTAGAATTTTCTGCAACTAAAAAAGATGACAAATGGTTCTTAGATGATATAACTGAAGATATGATTCAAAAAATAAATGGAATATATAGTTACTAAGCAAGTGTTAAATAACTTGCTTTTTTAGTGCCTTGGTATTATATTTTTACTATAGAAGAATAGGAGAAAATATGGTTTTAAAAGTTGAGAATCTTACAAAAGAATATGGTAAAAATATGTCTCTTACAAAAGCTTTGGACAATGTCTCTTTCTCAGTTGATGAAGGTGATTTTGTTGCCATTGTTGGATCAAGTGGAAGTGGAAAAAGTACCTTACTTCATCTAATTGGAGGAGTTGACACACCAACTAGTGGAAATATTATTGTAAGAGATAAAAATATTTTTCAGATGAAGGATAAAGAATTATCGAAGTATAGAAGAAAAGATATTGGTTTAATTTATCAGTTTTATAACTTAATTCCTATTTTAAATGTCGAAGAAAATATAGAAGTTCCAGTTCTTCTTGATAAAGGTAAAGTAAATGAAACTTTTAAACAAGAATTAATTGAAATATTAAAATTAAAAGATTATTTAAATTATTTACCAAATGAATTATCAGGTGGAACACAACAAAGGGTAGCAATAGCACGTGCTTTAATAAATAGTCCTGCTTTAGTTTTGGCCGATGAACCAACAGGAAACTTAGACTCTAACAATACAAAAGAAATTGTTTCTCTATTAAAATACCTAAATGAAAAATATAAGCAAACTATTTTAATGGTAACCCACGATTTAAATATTGCTAATTCTGCTAAAAGAATAATTACTATCAGTGATGGAAAAATAGTAAGTGATGTAAGAAAAGATAATAGTGTTCAAACAACAACCTGTCAAAACTTAAATAGTGAAGAAAATAAAAGTAAAAATACAGTTAATGAGGAATCATATGAAAATACTCAGTAAATTCACTTTAAAAAATTTAGTTAAAAATAAAAAAAGAACAATAGTTACAATTATTGGGGCAGTCCTTTCTGTGACTTTGTTATTTTCTGTTGGAATAATCGCATCAACACTGCGCCAGAATGAGTTAAATAGTGCGATTGAAAAATCTGGAGATTATAATGTTAAAATCAACAATACTGACAATTCAGAAAAGGTAAAGAGTACAATTGAAAATGACACCGACATTGATTACTTTGTGAGGTATGACCAAATAGATAATAATGATACTTATAATATTATAAATGCCTCATATAGCTACGAAGATAATTTTGTTTTATCCAAAGGGCGTCTTCCGGAAAATGAAAATGAAGTAATTGTAACTATTGACTCAAATATTTCTATTGGGACAGAAATTGAAACAGAAGAAAACACTTACAAAGTCGTTGGTATTTACAAAGAATCTAAATTTGATCACTATGTCCACAAAAACAATTATTTAAATGAAAATCACAATTATTTATTTACTAAATCAAATAAAGTAAAATCTTCTGTTTATTACATATATTACAAAAATATGAATGATACAATCGAAAATACATATGAACTTGCAGAAACTTTAAACTTTGATGTTAATCTTAGTACTGAAGGAGTAAATATTTATAAAAATGTTTTTATTAATACCAATTATTTACGATTCTTTGGAATAGGTGATGAATCTTTTGAAAGATCAGTTAGACTTTGGGTGTTTTCAATCTTAACAGTTTTAGCAATATTTTCATATTTAGCAATAAGCAATTCTTTTGCAATATCAGCAGCTGAAAGAAAGAAAACCATTGGAATCTTTAGAAGTTTAGGAGCATCTAAATTAGACATCTTTTTAAGTGTTTTATTTGAAGCCTTTATTGTTGCCATAATTTCTATACCTATTGGAATCCTTTTAAGTATAATTCTTTTATATAGCTCTTCCACAATTATTGAAAAAATGTTATTCTCTGTAGGAAGTAATAATTTTAACTTTGATGTTACAATTTATAATGAATTTTTAATATTTTCTCTAGGTTTATCCATTGCTGCTATTTTCTTTTCAGCATTAATCCCTGCAATTAAGTCTAGTAAAGTATCACCAATGGAAGCAATAAGACTAAATAATGAATTAAAATTAAAAAAGAAAAAAGTAAAAAAGAGCAAAGGATTATTTTCTTTATTCGGCGAAGAAGCAATTATAGCAAAGAATACAATTAAAAGAAATAGTAAGAAATATCGAAGTGCTAAAGTATCATTAATTATAAGTATCGTTTTATTTATGGTTATAGGTCACTTTATTAATTATGTATTTGGCGAAGTAAATAAAAATGCTTATATAGAAGATTATCCAATTGTTATTTCAGTTAAAAATACTAAAGACGGTAAAAAAATAGTTAACGAAATATCATCTTATAGCGAAATAGATGATTATATAATAAGTCGTAGTAGAGTAGAAAAAATTCCAAGAAAAACCGGATATTTTATTGATGATGCTTCTGATAAAGAAACTTTTAAAACAATTTTAGTTATGTCTATTGACTCTAAAAATTATAAGAAATTTAAAGAGAAATATAATGTAACAGATGATTTTGCTTTTGTAACAAAAAACGAAATTTATAATTCAGGATATTCTAAAGATGATAATTACACTAAGCAAATTTGGAATGATGATATTACTTCAATAAACTTATACTTTTTTGAATCAAATGAAAATTATGACGAAGAAACGATGGAATCAAAAGAGCAATTTGTTTATGATATAAATAATCCATACTATACTTTTAATAATATAAAATTTATAGATAATAGTGACGATATTGGATTTCCTAGTGGTGGAATTATTGTAAGTGACAAAATTTTTGATGAACTTGAAGAACTTAAAACTTCTTATAGTGATTCTAAAGCTTCATTTACAATAAAAATAAAATCTGATGAATATAAAAGTTTAGATAGTAAAATAAAGGCATTAGCAAGTAATTCAGAAGATATAGAAAGTTATAGTAATTATTTAGTTGAAAATGAAGAATATCTTAATACAATAAAAGCTGTGAAAATGGGGATTTATGCTTTTCTTATCTTTATAATATTAATAGCAGTTTCTAATATTATTAATACTATTAATACAAATATGGATTTAAGGAAAAGAGACTTTGCTGTACTAAGAAGTGTCGGACTTTCAGAAAGTTCATTTAACAAAATGTTATTATACGAAGGAGTTATTTTAGGATTTGATTCTCTAATCTGGGGGCAAGTAATAGCTAATTTCTTTATTGTTTTAACGCTTATTGCTAATGTATATGGTGATGAATTAGTTCCATATCCATTTAAATATCTAATAGCATCCATAATAGGTGTTTACTTAATAATATTTATAACTATGTATTTTGCATCAAGGAAAATAAAGAAGTCTAACATAATTGAAACAATACGAAATGAAAATGTTTAAAAGGAAAAGAACAATCTTTTTCTTTTTTTCTTGTCGTGATATAATTTATTTAGAGTAGTGAGGATTAAATGAAGAAGATATTTACTGAACAATTTATGAAATCTATTAAGTCGATAGTTCCAATAACTTTTATTGTTTTAATAATAAGTGTTTCTTTTTATGATGCTTCTTTAATTAATCTAATACCATCTTTTTTAATAGGGGCAGTTTTACTTATAATTGGAATGACACTTTTTAATATTGGTGCCGATATTTCAATGCTTGAGATGGGTTCGAAAATGGGAAATCACTTGACCAAGAAAAAAAGTATTTGGTTTATTTTAGTTATGAGTTTTATAATTGGTGTTCTTGTTACAATTGCAGAACCAGATTTAAGAGTATTAGCAAGTCAAGTACCTTCTATATCTTCGGAACTTCTTATTTCTTTGGTAGGAGTAGGGGTAGGAATATTTTTGTTGATTGCTACTTTTAGAATGTTATTTCAATTTAATTTTTCATTGTTACTTGCTATCTTTTGTGTCATAACTTTTATCATTGCTTTCTTTTCAAAAGAAGAGTTTATTCCCCTTGCTTTTGATTCGGGAGGCGTTACAACAGGTCCACTTAGCGTTCCTTTCATAATAGCATTAGGAACAGGTCTTGCTGCATCAAGAAACGATAAAAAAAGAAAAGAAGATACCTTTGGAATGATTGCTTTCTGTTCTATCGGACCAATTATAGTTGTCTTAATTCTTGGAATAATCTTTCAAGCTAAGGCTGGATATAATCAGTATATAATTCCTAACTATGCAAGTGTAGGGGAAATAGTGAGAATGTTTTTAAACTCTTTTCCTGACAATTTATTTGAAGTATTGTTATCATTATCACCAATAGTAGTTTTATTCTTTATCTATAATTTTGTCTTTTTAAAATTAAAAAAGAAAGTATTAAAGAAAATTATTTTAGGACTTATTTATACTTTTGTGGGATTATCTTTATTCTTCACTGGAGTAAATGTAGGTTTTATGCCTATGGGATATATGGTTGGAAAGATTTTATCTAATAAAGTAATATTAGTTCCTATTTCGATGCTTTTAGGTTATTTCATTGTAGTAAGTGAGCCAGCTGTTCTTATTTTAACAGAGCAGATAGAAGAAATAACAAATGGAAATATTAAAAGAAAAGTACTAAATGTAGCTTTATCAATAGCAGTTGCAATAGCTACAGGAATATCAATTTTAAGAGTTCTTACAGGTATTCCAATTATGTGGTTTTTACTTCCACTTTATGCTTTTGCACTTCTTATGAGTTTATTTGTTCCTCATATGTTTACGGCAATTGCTTTTGATTCAGGTGGTGTAGCAAGTGGGGCGATGACAGCAACATTTTTGATGCCTTTTGTCATAGGTGTTGCAGAAGCTTTAGGAAGTAATGTCTTAACGGATGCTTTCGGTTTAATTGCACTTGTAGCAACGATGCCTTTAGTAGTTGTTCAAGCAGTAGGTATAATTTATAAAATTAAAACAAGTCGTAAAGTTGACTATAGTGATCCAGTATACAACGAAGAAATTATTGACTATTAGGAGGGTTTATGGAGAATATTGTTAAAACAAAAATTTTTGTAACCATCGCTGATAAAGATAGAATTGAAAGAATTATGAAACTTTATAAAAGATATAATATTACTTATTCTTTATCGATAAATGGTGTTGGTACAGCATCTAGTGTCATTCTTTCTTATCTTGGATTAGATGAAGTTAAAAAAAGTGTTGTACTTACTGTAGTTCCAAGTATATTAGAAACAAAGATAATGTATGATTTACATAAAAAGTTAGAAATATATAAACCCGGAAATGGTATTTGTTTTTCCCTTCCAATTACAAGTGCCAGTAGGTACTTATCGACGATATATAAAGATGTAAATGTTAAGGAGGAATACTCTATGAAAAAAGATAAAGAATATGAATTGATTGTCTTGATTGTAAGTGAAGGATATGCAAATGTTGCTATGGATGCTGCTAAAAAAGTAGGAGCAAGTGGTGGTACTTTAATAAGTGGAATTGGTCTTGGTAGTAAAGAAGCTACAAAATTCTTAGGAATAACTATTGAACCAGAAAAAGATGTAGTATTAATTCTTGTACCAAAAGATGAAAAGAAAAAGGTTATGGAAGAGATAACTAACGAAGTAGGTTTATCTAAAGAAGGAAGAGGTATATGTTTCTCACTTCCAGTAGATAATGTAGTAGGGTTAACTAAAGAAATAGAGTTCACAAAAAAATAAAGTATTATATACTTTTCTACAAATTTAATATATAATAAAAGGGTAATTAGGAGGATATATGAAGAAGGTAGAAATTAAAACATATGAAATGGGAGAATCTTTACTTCCAACTCTTGTATTTTTAGTTTTTGGAATATTCTTAATGACAGAACCTGTTAATATTTTAAAAACAGCAATGTATATTCTAGGCGGAGTTATTGCACTTATTGGAGTATTCAACTTGTTAATTTTTTATAAGACAGGAGAAAATAAAAAAGAGATAATCAATGGCGGAGTATATATTATAATTGGAATGGTCACAATCCTTTGTGTAGCAATATTTTACGATACTGTAGAAATGGTTCTTAGATGGCTATTTGCAATCTATTTACTCTATGTAGGAATTAATAGATTAGTTTCTAGCTTTAAAGCGATAGGAAACAAAACACCATATTTTATTAATTCTATATTAATTATTCTTATTGCTATATTACTTGTAGCAATTCCAGGATTACCACTTATCGCCGTAGGTGCATTTATAACTGGATATGCAGTTGTTGAAATAGTAGGATTTATCTTTGGAAAGAAAAACTCAATGTCAGTAACAACAGTTAAAGAAACTGTAGAAGTAACAAAAACACTTCCAAATAAGGAAGAAAATAATGAAGAGCAAAAACTTTTGAAGTAGGAGGATTTATGGATATTAATATTTTAGTTCAGGGTGGAGTTGATATTAATAAAGCATTGGAGCTTCTAGGAGATATGGAAACTTACAATGAAACTTTACAAGATTTTGTAAATGAATTTGATGAAAAAATAGGTAGCATTAAAACTTATAAAGAAGCTCAAGATATGCCTAATTATGCAATATATGTACATTCTTTAAAAAGTGATTCTAAGTATCTAGGGTTTACAAAATTAGCAGAACTTGCTTACAATCACGAAATGGCAAGTAAAGGAAATAATCTTAATTATGTATTACAAAATTATGACTCTTTGATAATGGAAGCTAATAGAGTTATAAGTCTAGTAAAAAGTTATTTAACTGGAGCAATTTCTTTTAATGAAACTTCACAAGCAACTAACTCAAATGCTATGAAAATATTAGTAGCAGATGATTCTAATATTATAAGAAACTTTGTTCAAAAGATGGTTCCAAGTGAATATGCTGTTTTAGTAGCAAATGATGGTGAAGAAGCAATAAATGTTATAAGAATGGAACTTGATAATATTAAAGGAGTTCTTCTTGATTTAAATATGCCAAAAGTAAATGGATTTCAAGTTTTAGAGTTCTTTAAGACAAATCAATTGTTTGATAAAATACCAGTTGTTGTAATTACTGGAGATGATTCAAAAGATACAGTTATGAAAGCTTTTGATTATCCAATTGTCGATGTATTAAATAAACCATTCACAGAAAGCAATGTAAGTAATGTACTAATGAAAATGGTAAATTATAGAAAATAAGCCTTCGGGCTTTTTTTTGTTTACCTTTTTTTGTTTACACGTTTTTACACAGCTCAGTATGAAAAGAGATGTAAAAAATTGACGCGGGGGGGGG
>CANRDN010000022.1 GCA_947629375.1 uncultured Bacilli bacterium
GGGTAGAGTTATCCTATGAAGGAGAAAAACCAAACTGTGAAGTTTGGACGTGATTTATTTATAAATCACTTTGTTCTTTGCAATCTTATAGTAATATGATATAATATCTTGCATATTTATTCGTTTTGGGGGTTTTAGATATGAATATTATAAAGGGATTGATAGATTACTTTAAAGATAAAGGTAAAACGGACAATCAAGATAATACAAATGACATATTAATAGATGGTTATGTAGATAATAAGGATAAATTATCATTATACGATAATGACATAATTTCAATTATGGAAAATCTTAAAAAATGTGATAACAAAATTTTTATTTATTCCAAGGACTTTCTAAAAAGCAAAGCAAAAGTCGAAAAAGAACTTGCAAACGAACTTAATAATTATCAAAAAAAATTTATGTTACCCAATCTAATATTTACTGATAATGAATGGATTGAATTATTTAGTATTCTTTATGATTATTTTAAAGACTTAAATAGAGAACAAGATTCTTATAAACTGTTAACATTTCTTCAGAAAAGAACTATTGCAGCAACTCTAGCTAGTGGAGAAAACTCAATAAGTATAAATGATTATTTAGATAATTTAAAATATATTAATATAGAAAATCAAGATATTAATGAAATAAGAGCAAGACTTATTAAAAAAGTTGGATGTCCTAAAATAGTAGATATTAAAAGCTATGCCAAAAGAAAAGAAAAAAAGAAGCAAATAAGATAAATTTGTTTCTTTTTATTTAAAAATATCTTTAAGTACATAAGGTAATTCACTGAATTCATTTATAAAGTACTCACTTTCAAGATTTTTTTCAAAGCCATATTTAGCGTAAATAAAAGGTATATGAGCATTTCTTGAAGCATTTAAATCAATAAAAGTATCACCAACATAAACTGCTTTTTCAATTTTATGATCATTAATTATTTTCTTTATTGCATCTTCTTTAGAAATATTCAAATAACTTGCAGCAATATAATCAGTAAAATAATTTTTTACACCTGATGTATTTAGAAAGGCTTCAACATATTTTATATTACCTGAATTGCTAACTATATAAAATGTGTAATCATTCTTTAAAATATCTAAAGTTTCTTTTATCTTTGGGTAAAGTACTCCTCCATATTGTTCTAACTCCCCTATTATCAATTTTGATATTTCCATCCCATATCGAATTGCAACTTCAACATCTAAATAAGGAAAATATAATCTTGCTGATTCTTCCCTATTCTTTCCAAAAACTTTGCAAACAGTTTCTTTTGTAATTTCCCTTAAATTATATTTTTTAGTTACAATATTACAACACTTATAAGTTACATCAGTAACATTCCAAAGTGTTCCATCCAAATCAAAAATAATTCCTTTTTTCATAATAAATCACCTTAGTAAATAACAAAATTATATCATAAATATCTATTATATAATTATAAAGAGTATCCAATATGCTTAAAAAATGATAAAATAAAACTAGGATGTGAGTTTTATGGAATGGTATCATTATCTAATTGCCTATTTTGTTTTATTAATGGCTATTAATATTGTTATAAATATCGTTACAGTAAAAATTGGTTATTACCATATTATGAAAACATTGGAGGAAAGCCAACTAAAGGATATTGAACTTATTCTCACTATAATTTTTACTTTTTTGACATTCGGTACAGAATATTTATTAAAGGAACTATTTAAGATTGAAATTCCTAATTTATTTTTTGTTATATTCTTAACCCTATTGTTATTTACTCCTAAAATAGCTAAAATAATTTACATTCACAATAAAAGAAAAAGAAATCAATCAATAACACATAAATCAAAAGAAAAAGAATTTGTAGAAACTAAAGAAATAAATTACTATGATAAGTACTTTAAAAAGAAAAACACTAAAAGTAAGGAAGATAAAAGAAAAGAAGCACTTGAAAAAGAAATGGATCTATATAATTTAGAAGAATGGGAAAAAGAAGAAGTTAGGAAAGGAAACTTCAGACCCGAAAACTTTGAAGACTCCGAAGGAATAGATGACCTTGAAGATGATGATTATCATTTTGAAGATGATTAAAAAATATCTTGAATAATCCAAGATATTTTATTTTTTTAACTTTTTATTTTTTCCTGTCACTATTTTATTTTCTAATCCCTCTCTCATCAACTTAACTCTTTGAGGAATAGTATTATAAAGTAAATTATTGACACGAAGTTTATTATCTTTACTTTCTAAGTGAGCAGATCTATTTTCAAATCCACTATCAAAGTAAGTGTTTAATATTTTTTGTTCTTCATCCGTTAAAGATTTAAAAATGTACTCTACTTCTTCTTTACTGTACTTTTCATTTAAGAAAGAGATTAAAGAAACATTGATTGATTTTGTTGTTAAATAAGTATATTTCTTTTCTCTATTTATTATTGCAGGAATAACACTGTAAAGGATGAACTTAACTTGAGTTGTTAAATCACTATCATTTTCATTTGTATATGTATCGAGATTTTCTCCATATCTTCTTTTTAAAATATTTAAATTGTCTTCTCTTAGATTATTAACAATTAATTTATATTCATCTTCATCAACATCATATACTTTTACTAAAAACTCTTTAAATAAGCAATTATCATACTTATAATTTCGTAAAAGGCCTTTAGCTATATTAGGAATAATATTATAAAGTATCTTTTTTATATATTTTTCTGTTTCTGCATCAAGTACATAATACTCATTAAGATTTTCTCCAAACTTTCTTTTTAAGAAGATAAATTCCTTCTCAGTAAGAGAATCCATAATTAATTTTTGTTCGTCGTTAGTATATTTATTCAAATAGTAATCAAATGTTTTTTTCTTTTTCTTATTTTCTTTAGCGTGTCCTAAAATTTTAGGAATCTTAGAATATATAATGTAATATAATTTTTGCTTTTGACTTCTATTTAGTTCTATTCTTAATTCTCCAAAGTCCTCACCATAAGCTTCTTTTAAAAACTCTATATCATCCATAGAAAAGCCAACACTATTGCGTCTTTTATAAGGATTTTTTAATGCTTCACAAACCTTTTCTACATCCTCTTTAGAGTAATACATATTAATTAGCGATAAAAAAGGTTCTTTTGGGAAGTAGTTTTTATCTTTCGATTCTATTACTTCATCTTCAAAGATTTCTTCTTTAATCTTTCTTATTTTTTTCTCTACTAAATGCAACTTTTCCATTCTAGCGTGTTCTTTAAGGAGTAAAATAACACCAGGATACTTCTTTCTTGCTTCCTCACTATATTGAATTACACGATATGTTTCTTTTAGAATAATGCTGTTAAATAAATCTTTTACTTCTGGACAGTTCACTAATATTTCTAAGTAGAAAAACTGGTCTTTATCCTCTACACTATTAATAAGATTAGATAACAAAGATAATTTATAATTTGTTGGTTCTTCACTCATCTCTTCGAAAAAGTTAGAAAAAAATGTCTTAGGAGATTTCTTAGCTTCAATATTAATTTTCTTTCTAATTATATGTTTCATAAGACTTATGGCATACTTATCTCTATCCTCAATATTATTTGGATATTTATCATTTGCTTTTTCGATAACTTTATCGATGTAAGATTCTAGTTTAGATGAAACAAAATAATAGTTATCTGTAATATCGTTTAATTTATTTCTTAAGTCTTCTTCCATACCTGCCTCCTAAATAATGTCTTATTATACCACAATTAAATATGATTTACAAAAAATTTAAAAAATATTAGCACTCTTTATTGACAAGTGCCAAGGATGGTGCTATAACTATAATTGTGAAAGGAAGATGATATATATGAAATTAGTACCAAGAAGTTATTTCGACGATGTTTTCAATGATTTTATGGCACCTAGTGAAGCAAATTCAATGAGATGTGATGTATACGAAAAGGATGGTAATTATAACATAGAAGTAGAAGTTCCTGGATACAAAAAAGAAGATATTAGAATTGAATCTAAAGATGGATACTTAACAATAAGTGCTCATAAATCTTCAAACGAAAAAGAGGAAGGTAAAAATTACATTCATCACGAAAGAAGATATGGTAAAATTGAAAGATCATTCTATCTTGGAGAATTAAGAACTGATGACATCAAGGCAAAATTTGAAGATGGAATCTTAAAAATAACAGTACCAAAAGTCGAAGAACACGAAAACAAAAAATATATCGAAATTGAATAGTAAAGGCACCCTAGTGGTGCTTTTTTTATAAACGAAAAGGCTATTGATATACTCAATAGCCTTAAATTATTCGATTACATCGGTAGATGATTCAGCTTCAGTCTCAATTGTAGTTTCGGAATTATTATCAGTTACTTCATCATCAGTTGGTATATCAGGATCAGGTCCAGATGAAGAATTATCGTCATCTTGATCTTTATCGTCCTTACCTTTACCATCTTTTCCAGAGTTGTTAGAACTATCTACAGTTGCACTATCGTCAGGTATAATAACTTCTCCTGGAGTTTCAGGAGTTACTGGAACTTCTTCCTCTTCTTTTTCTTCAACTTGCTCTTCTTCTTGTGGTAATTCTTCTTGTTCTAAATCTTCAATATCAGAAGGTATTTTATTATATTCCTCTTCATCTTGAGGTAGTGTTGATTCAAGAACTTTATTACCTTCTTCAATATATTGATCTTCATCAATTACGATTTCATTTTCATCTTTCACTTCAACAACATCTTTATTTTCAACTTCATTTAAAATTGAATCTTGTTCTTCCTTCTTAATAGTTAAGTCTCCAACATCTTGCTGTTTAGAATCGAAGTAAACATTCTCTTCAAAATCATTAGTTCCATTTTTAAGAGCATAATATATTTTCTTTCTTACAGCTGTACTTTTAGCAAATTCTTTTCCTTTAGCAATTATGCTATTTCTTCTACTTACAGACGTGTCATCATCATTAGGATACTGTTTATATGCCTCTTCTCTTGCATTTCTAGCTGTTTTAGCGTCTTCTAGTAAAGCATTGTAGAATTCTACATATAATTCATCTATATCTACAACTTTATTAATTTTTTCAAGATTATTTTCTACTTCTTCAAATCTTGCTTTTTTGTAATCGTCGAAACTATCATAATTAGTAATTTTCTTAAGTGCCATTAAATCTGTTTTATAGTCAACTTCAGTTGTATTTCTACTTCCTTCTTCTTTCTTTAATTCTTCGTCTGGATTAGAATAAATTCTCTTTTTCTTCGAATTGATATTACTAAAGTATTCTACATAACCTTTGTCGTATCCAGCATAACCAAGCATTTCATAAGCAAACCATTTAATACTGTATGAATCAGGTCTTCCGTAATCATTGTGTGGTTGATACCAGTGTACTTTATAGATGTTTTCTCCACCATATCTATTGGCACCATATGTCGAATAGATAACACCTGGCCACATAACCAATTTATTTTTATATAGATCGTATACTGAATCTAGTTTCATCTCTTTGAATTTTTCTACTGGAATTTCGTGATATACAGTTGTCTTATATTTCAAGTAATTTGAATATTCATCATTATACTTATCTTCATCTCGATAGAAAACTTGAACTGCAAGTTCTGCTTGATCTTCTGGAGATAACTCAAGGAATGCTTTACCTTCTAGATAGTCCATTATATAAATAGTTTGGAAAACTTTCTTATAGAAGTCGTGAACTTCTTCTTGAGAGTTAATTCTATCTGGATTAAGGTTAGATGCTATATCAGCGTTTTTACTAAATTCAACTGAGAAGTTCATTACGATGTCACCACTACTAAAGTATTGCATCAAGTTGTTATCAGCATAGTCTTCTCCACCTGCATCAAATCTTCTACCATTGTTTCTTAAGAACAATCTTGCATCGATATTGTGAGCAGTTTCGTGAGACCAAGTGTGATATGTATATTCTTGAGTGTTACCAAGATCCGGATTAATATTTCCATCCATAACACCTTCAGCACGCCATATTATGTAAGCACCATTAGCAGTAGCAGCATTACCATCAGCATATGCCCATTGTCCAATTACTTCATTGAAGTTCTTGTGGAATGGTTCTTCAGTTGAGTAAGGATTTTGAGATACCATATCTCCATTTGGATTATAAGTAAATCTCTTATCAATCTGTACTGTATGAATGTTGTTAAATAATGATACATCACCTAATATCTTATAAGCATTTCCATAATATGCTCTCATTCTTGTTATATATGTACTCATTCTTTGCTTCAATAAATTTTGTTGTGCAGGATCATCTGGGTTTCTTATATAAGTTCTTTGAGCACCAATTACAAATTGTGTTGGGCTAGAAATAATATATGCAGCATTCTTAGGTAATGTAAGAATTGGTAATGTGAAGTTGTACCATTTAACACCTGTACCAGTATCTGGTGTGCTTAAATGATCCCATAGAGTATATTGGATTTCTGGATTATCATCGACTTTAATTTCCTCTAAAATTCCTTTAAACTGTCCCTTAACCCACTCTGCAGGAGTTTTATCACTCAAACTCTTAACAACAAGAGCAAGGAAATCTGTTATAGTATTTGAATTTGTATAATTTCCAAGAGTTCTAGCAAACGCATCACTAGTTGTATTAGTAGCGAAGTTATTACCATTATCTAAGAAAATATTAGAAATTTTCATAGGTGTCAAACTCTTATCAAATCCAGTTGAATTGAATAAGATAAAGTCATAAAGTTTTACTCCTTCTACATCTAGATCATAGAATCTTCTAAAGTAATTATATACATATAACATTCTTTCAAGTTTTTGATCATTTTTTAATTCTTTTTCTAAGTAATCATTAATTATTTCATTATTTGATGTATTTGTATAGTTACTGTTAGATACTACTTTTAAGACAAACTCTTTAAGTTCTTTCTTAGTAACATCGTTATAGAAATCACGATAGATTCTACTATCTTCATAAGTTGGAGTTAAACGATCAAGATTATCGTCGTAACTTAATGTATTTAAATAGTTAGTTAAGTTGTTTACAAGTTGTGAATTGCTATCGATTACATAATGATTGTATGTATAGTCAATCTTTAACTCGTTGATACGATAATTAGCAATTACATCGTATGTATTTTCATAACGGACATCGTATGTTTGCTTTTGTCCATTTTCAAAAACTACTTTTATCTTTTTTATTTTTTGTGGATTATCACTAGTTAAATATGTTACTACATTTCCTTTAGAGTCCACTGGAACGATATGTTTAATTTTATACATTGCAAGTGGATTATTAAGATTTATTCCTTTAGCACTTTGAGATATTTTAGACATTTTATAGAAAGGCATTAACATCGTTAAGTTTTCATATAATAATTCTTTGTCTGGATTATAGTCATCCCCTATTTCATCAGATAATGAAGTATCATAATCTTCTGTTAAAAGGATTGGCAAATTATCATAAGAAACATCATCAGGGATATTCCAAGTATCTGTTGACCAACCAAGTGTTTCAGTAAAGAATTCATAATCTATATCTTCTTTTGAAATTTCTTTAATTGTTCTTAAATTTGATTGACTTGTCATAGTAGATTCTTCAAGTTCAAAACAATTTGTACAATTAACTCCATTTCCATAAAACCTTTTACCAGAGTCTCCCAAAGATAAACTTACAACATTGCTAACTTTTGTTGCATTACCATTATTTGTATAACCGATAATACCAGCTTTATTTCCATATCCACCATTCATAGTAACATCACTATAACAGTTTGAAACATCAATCGTACCTGCACTTGCTATCTCACCGATTAATCCTCCATAAGCATCAGAAGTAGCTGTTATTTTAACATTTTTGATATAGGAATTTTTTAAAGTTAGACTATTGAAGGCATAACCAACAAATCCACCTGTTCTCTTACCACCGGATAAACTAGTATTAAGAATTGATGAATTAGTTATAGAAATACTTTCTCTAGTATCTCCAAACATAATACCATTACCATTCATACTACCATCAGCTTTTATATTACTGTTTATAATATGAACATTAGAAACCTTAGCTCCTGTTGCATTATTAGCAAGAATTCCACGAGCACTAACTTGAATATTAGCATCATCGATTGTTAAGTTCTTAATTTCAGCTCCACTACCTAATTTATTAAATAATGGTCTAGATAGATTAGATATTTTATAACCTTTACCATCTATCGTACCTGTAAACTCATCGATATAATAGTTATCACTTACTTTAAATTCAGTAGCATCAATATCATTTTTCAAAGTATAATGTCCACTTGGATTATTCTTAATAGATTCCATTAAATCATCAAATGATTGTGGTCTAACTTCATTTTGAGCTACTCCATCATTAATAGTTCCATAAGTAATCTTTAAATCTTTTTGTTCTTTATCGTTTTCTTTTGTAACATACTGATAATCAAGAACTAAAACTAGTTTACCATCTTCATCTAAAACATTTTTAATTTTACTGTATATTGTAGGAGCACCATCCATAGCAATTTTTACAAAATATTTATCATAATTTGCTTTTAATTCACTATAAGATACATTATCTACAAGGACAATATTACCACCTTGTTGTTTATATAACGAAATATCTGTAATATCTTTAATCTCAAAGTAATTCTTTTCAAGAGATATAACTTCGTTAAGAAGTTCTTTACGATCATAACTATTTAGATTATCATTTATTGTTTTATCACGATCATATGAAGCATATACTTTGACATAATATCTTAATATGTCAGCCTGTTTAGTAAAAGATAATATTTCAGCATAATTAAATGTGGCAACGCTCTTATCGTTTTCATCATATACTTCTACTTTTATGGAATCAGTTTCAGAATTTATTAAAGAATTATCAAGATCTTTAATTTTTATTGATAACTTTACTTTACTATCATCAACTTCATAATTGAAATCATCAATAGTTATTGCATCTTTTAAAATTTCAATATTCAAAATAACAGGTTCTTTTAATTTTATTTTCTTTCCATTATTTAAAATAACTTCTTTAATTTCAATTTTCTTTTCACCTGCTACATTATATCCAGGTAATACGACAGAATACTTATCATCTGTTGCAGTTACTTCATATTCTTTTGAATCTACAATTATTTTATCTAAGTTTAGTTTTAAATCTTCAGGAAGTCCATTAAAATCAAATGAAATATTTAGTTTTTCGTTCTTTTCAAAATACTTATTATGTTGATTACTTAAAACATTAGCATCTTCTAAAACTACATTTTCATATTTTTCATTATCAAACAATCCATAAGATACTTTATATATTTCAGTGTTTTCAAAACTTGTTTGAGTCTTTCCATCACCCTCTAATGTCTTAGTGTCCAAGTCATAATCAGCAAGGAATCTTAAATCAAATGTTTTATCTGTTGTAACATCTTCAAAGGTAATCTCGTTACTACCAAGCTTTATTTCTTTATGATCTTCATTTAACCAAATTTCTCCCTTTTTGAATCCACCCTTATCGTCTACTACATCAAACTTGAAAGTAACAGTTTGTTCTTCATAGTTTTCTTTTACTATCTCTAAGTTTTTAATAGTAGGAGCATCTTTCAAGACATCTATTTTAATTGTATATGGAGAAACTGAATAGAAGATATGACTGAATCCTTGATAACTTTCTGATTGTAATTTAATTCTTGTAGCAACAAGTTCTAAAACACCAGATTCATTTGGAATTGTAAAACTTACATTTGATACAAAATCCTTATTACCAGTCCTATTAGCATCGTAGTTTAATCCATTGATTGTAACTCCTGATACCGTACGATAATTCTTAGTTTTATCTCCATTTTTAAAGCTATCAGAAACTTCTAGTTCATATGTTATTTTAAATTTTTCTTGTCCTTTTTTAGGAAATATTGTCGTAACAGTAACATTCTTTATTTCAATTTCTTTTTGGGTTAATATTTCTTCTTCTCCAATGTTACTTTCTGTATATTCGTACTTTTCTGTACCCAAGTTATAATTAGCAAGGAATTTAACTTTATATCTTCCATCGGTATTGCCTTCGTAAGAAAGATTTATTTTACTAGTACTTGCAACACCATTTTCAACTTCAATGTCTTTTTTATCTACTGTCTTATTTGTTGAATCGACAAGTATAACTTGTAAGTCTTCAAGAGTTTTATCGGCATCATTAATGTCATATTGAACAGAAATATTTTCTGTATTTTTCTCTTCTTTTAAGACGATATCTTCAGCTTTTGGAGCATACTTTAAAACATTATAATTTAAAGTATTAGTTTTATAATCAGTATCCTTTTTGAAAGCTTTTAAATTAGTTAAAACAACCTGTTCTATTTCAGCATAATATTTTCCAAACTTACTTGTATCAACACTATCTAAAGTTACTTCGTAGTAATTACCTTCCATTTTCTTTGATACATCCATTTGTTTTCCATCGACAACAATATAATCAATATCGTAATTATAAGTATTAGTACTCTTAAATGTTATCTTAGGTTTTTCTCCCTTTTCGATAGCATCAGTAATTGATACATCACTTATTTTGAAATTGTAATTACTTTTAACTTCTAGTGTATGAGTAAATATCAAAGTGTTTTCAAAATGATTATTTTTGTCATTTTTATTGTTGTCCAAATCGTATGTTACATATACTTCTATATCGTATGGTACATCTTTAGTAAATTCTTGAGATATATTATTGATACTTTCTACATTCTTTCTTAATAACTCTTGCCCTTTATTATCGTATATAATTATCTCTCCATCGATAAAGGCTTTATCTTTATCTGCTAAGTTAAAGTGCAATTGTTTAGTTTCTTCATCGTAAGTCAACAATTCTACACTAGGTACTTGTTTTAAGATTTCTTTCTTTACTGTTAAACTTGTATCGATAGTTCTCTTATTATCAAGTTTAACGCTTGTTACTTTAAATTGGTGAACTCCTGCTTTACTTAATCCCTCTAAGGTAACATTATAATATTTTCCATCGAACAATACTGGATAATATTTTCCATCGATTTTAATCTCTTTTATTTCTGTTTTTGGTGTTACTTTTGCTTCAAAAGTTAAGATTATATTAGCATTTTGTTTGTAGTAATATCCATTAGCAATTTCTTTTAAAGTAACTTTATAATTTATATTTTGTGTTGATTGTGAAGTGCTGTAACCGGCATCATTAACATCAATCTTTCCATCGTTATTGACATCCATATCGAAGTCATCTTTCTTTTTAGTTCCTTCAATATCGATAAGGTACTTAATTATTTCTTCAGAATCGTCATACCCTACTTCACCATCATCGTTTACATCACTTTTGTTTTTATTGATAAAGCATAGTGCCACTGTTAAAAGAATTAAGGCAATTGTAGTAACAAGTAAAATATTTCTCTTCTTTTCGTCTTTATTAGTTAGATATAAATAAACTGCATAAGAACCGACAACTAAAGATACAATAATTAAAATATTAACTATAGGTTTAGTAGTAAATACAGTTGTAGATTCTTCTTTAGTGTCTTTTGTTTCATCTTTTTTATTTGATGGAACCGTTTCATTATCGATAGCATCTCTTGTAACTAAAACACTAGTAGACACTTTATCGTATTCGATTAAATCTTCTCCATTAGATGAAGAAATATTTGTTAATGAAATAAATGAATTACCAACTGAAGCATCGTCTTTTACTCTTAAACGAACAGTAAATAATACAGTTGGAATTTCTCCTGACTTATTAATTATTCCAAATTTCTTATTTGAATCATTGTAAGCAATTGAAATGGAACTATCATTAGTTGAAAAATCAGTTTCATAAATTGGTTCAAAAACTTCTTGATCATATGATAGAGTTGCCGTAAAAGCATAAAGTTTTTCTTTTCCAGTAAGCTCTGCAGTGACAACAACTTCGTCTCCCATTTCCAAATCAGTCTTATCAACTTTTAAATTTATATTTTCTTTGGCAAACACATCGATTGGCATTAAAAACATAACTAAAAGTCCTAAAATAAAGTATTTTAATTTTGTATTAAATTTCATAGTGACAACTCCTTTAGTAATCTTTAATTTTTTGTCTCATATTTTATCACAATTCTTTTAATTATTCAATAAAAATGTGCAATATATTAAGATAAAAATACATTATTTATACTCTAATTTAAATATAATAAAACTTGAGCAAAAACTCAAGTCTTACCAATATAGTTTACACATAAAATTTGTTTAGTTTACGGCTAATATCATAAACCATTAAATTTATTTATTTTTGATATTTACAATTACATATTCAGAGTGAGTTCCTGTCCTAAAAGGATAAGACCAACCACCCATTCCTGATGAGACAATTATATTTAAATTGTCTATCTTACGATACCCATAATTCATAGAGTTTATATTGAACCATTCAGAGAATAATCCCGTCGGGAAAATTTGTCCTCCGTGAGTATGTCCTGATAATTGTAAATCAAATCCAGCTTTAGCATTCTCTTTTAAATCAGCAGGATGATGATCGACAAGTAGCAAGTACTTATTAGTGTCAACATCTTTTAGCAATTCACTAGATGTAAGTCTTGATTCCCCCTTTGGGAATGATAAATCATCTCTTCCAAAGAGAATAAGTTCATCGTTAATTGTATAACTTTCATCGACTAAAGGTATTATATTAGCATCATCGATTGCTTTTTCTAATTCACTTACTGAATAATTTTGATTTCCATAATACCTTGATTTATCGTGGTTTCCATAGATAAAGAAGACACCATATTCACTTTTAATTTTTCCTAGAATTGCAAAAGCATTCTTCATTTCTTCCTTAGACGTATTTTCATCTACAATATCACCAGCAAGTACTACAAAACTTGGATTAAGTTCACCAATCTCTTTAGAAATACTTTCTAACTTCTCTTCGTCCATCGTAGTACCAAAGTGCAAATCAGAAATAAGTGCTACTTTATATGAATTGTTTAACTGTTTTTCAGAATAAACTGTGTACTCTTTTAAGACAACATTTTTAATATTGTAGTTAGCGTACACTAAGACTCCACAAGTTAAAATAATTGGTATTAGACCAGATAAATATATTTTACGAAAAGTATTGCTTTCTTTATCCAGTCTTTGTAGGGCAAAAGCAACAAGGTCCATCAAAAGTGCAAAGACAAAAATATGCATAAAGATTACAACCCATACACTAAAGACATTACTTGTTAAAAATTCAATGATTACGGCAAGGACAATAAGTATAATTTTTACTAATTTCTTATACTTGAAATTAAACAAAGATGCAATTCTTTTCAAAAAGAAATAATAATATATACCTACTGGAATAAACAAAACAAGTGGTAAAAGCATAAAATACATATAATAATCATCCCCTATTTTTCAACTTTACTTAATTCATCTTTTTCAAGTTTTTTATAATCTATTTTATTATACAAAGTTAATGGAAGTTTATCTACAAACTCAAACTCTTTTGGAATTGAATATACATCTAATTCTTTTTTACATAAATCTTTAAGTTCTCTTTTTAATGTAAGTGATTCTTTATAACCATCTTTAAGTTCAATAAAAGCTTTTGGAATATGAACTTTATATGGATGAGGTACTCCAATTACACATACTCTTTTTACAGCAGGATGATTAGATAAAGTTTTTTCAATCATAACTGGATATACATTAAATCCTGATACTACTATCATTCTCTTTAATCTCTGAGTAAAATAGACAATTCCATTAGGAGAGATGTATCCAAGGTCACCTGTATGAAGCCATTTAGTTCCATCTTTATGTTTTTTTATAACATTATCAGTTTCTTTTTTATTGTTTAAGTAACCCATCATAATTGTAGGTCCATTTACACATATTTCTCCTTCTTCTCCAAAAGGTAAATCTTCAAGAGTTTCCGGATCACAAATTTTATAAGAGTTTCCAACCATAGGTATTCCAATACATCCTGGTTCATTAGTTCCTGGGAAAGTATATGCAGTTGCAGCAACACTTTCTGTCATTCCATATCCTTTTAAGATATTGACTTTAGCACCGTGTTTATGTAAAAAATTATTTATTCTTGTTTCTGCTGGTACTGATAAGTAATCTCCTCCACTAATGATGTATTTTAATTGTGACATATCAACTTCATCAAACTTTTTATTGGACATCATTCCTTCCCACAAAGTAGGAACTCCAAGGATTACGTGAGGACGGTCAAATTTCCAAATTTTATAAAATCTTTTAGCATCGTACTCAGGCATCAATATTGTTTCAACTTTAAGACATAATGGTGTATGAACACATATACCTAATCCAAATCCGTGGAAAATAGGAAGCACTGTTACAATCTTATCTTTAGGTCTTACATCGATAACGTTAACGGCACTCTGCTGGGCAATGGCATTAAAACTGTAGTTAGAAATCATAATACCTTTAGGAGACCCAGTTGTACCTCCACTATGTAAAATTAAAGCTAAATCTTTACTTTTAACATCAGCTTGATATTCAAGGACATTAGAGTAACCATAGCTCATAAATTTTCTCCAAGACATATAGGCAGTATTATCACTTTTTGGTTTTTTAGTTTTGATACTTCTAGTTATTGTATATCCAATTGTAAGTCCCAAAGGCATACTCTCCTTAGGAGATACTAAAATAGTCTTATACACTAACGTATCTTTAATAATATCTTTATATTTATCATAATTGAAATCTACTAGAAATAAAAATCTTGATTTAGATTCATTTAAATAGAATTTAACTTGTTCAGGACTAGACAAAGGATGAATGATATCCGCAACAGCCCCTATTTTATTACAAGCATAAAAAACATATATTGCTTCAGGCATATTAGGCATACATATAGTAACAATATCACCTTGTTTAACACCAAACTCACGAAGAGATCTAGCACACACATTAATATTTCTAAAAAGATCATTGTAAGATATTCTATTTTCGAAATAATTAAGAGCAAAAAAATCCTTATCGTTACCTACTTCACTGACCATATAATTATAGATTGATTTATCAGTAAATTTGATTGATCTTTCTTCTCTTGAATAATAATCTAGCCAAGGCTTATCTTTATCCTTTTTCTTAAACAATTTATAAAACAAATCTGTTATTTTACCCATTTTTTCTCCTATCTTTAGAATTATATTTCAAAATCCATATAACTATTATATAATCTTTAACTAAATTTCACAAGAAGAAGACATCAAAAAAAGGATTATAGTTCTCTTATAATCCCTTTCTAATATCAATTAATTTTGCATTCTTATTTGTTGGCCTTTAATTAAGTCGTAATTAACAAGTGTAGTGCTATCTAGGTTTTCTTTATGCATATCTACTCCAGTTATTTGACTATTTTCATAAGTTGTATAGTAATAGATTCCTTTATCTAAGTTACAACAAGAGGTATAAATAGTTATTTCAAACTTATCTTCTCCCATATGAACACATCCTCTTTGCTGGTCAACTGACCCAAGAATATGGAAAAACTGGCTAATGCTTTCTGACTCAGTGTCACCTGATATTGAGTTCATCTTTGTAAATGTTGCTTTAACAAATCTTGAAAGAGATGATAAGTCTCCAGGTAGTCCCATAGCACCCATACCACGACTATAAGTATCAAAAGTTAATTTATCTGAGAAATTCTTTTCTGGTTGTTCGATTGATAGATTCATATAATTATTTAAGTTAAACATATGGTAATCAAATGTTGGGTTGTTAGTTAAGATACCAACTGGGTTATCGTAGACTTTTAATCCATCTTTGACACTTTCTACAGTAATAGATTCTTCTTTATCGGAAATAATCCAGTGAAGTGGTGATGCTGGTAATTGCTCACTAAAGTTAATATTTGCTATGTTAATTTTCTTTAGTAGTTCTCTTGCTTCTTTGACAGTTGCGCATTGAGCTAAAACCCAGGGAATAAATTCAAATGGGGCAATGTTATCTTTACCATCTTTTTCTTCTCCATAATAAGCATTAGTTGGGAAATTAAGTCCAGCCATACCAAGACCTTTCTCGTTTATAGCATCATAATATAATGGATATTCATCTGCTACAAAAGCCATACCAATCATTGCATAGTGATTATCAAGAGCTTTTACCTTTCTAAAATTAAACGGAAAATTTCTTGGAGTCACCGTTACTGTTTCTTTATAAGAAAATTCAAGATCGAGATTTCTTCCAAAGTAATGATCCTTTGTATAATAAGTTGCTGCAGTACACATAAAAATTACCTACCTTTCATACTGTTCTTACAAAAGGTATTGTATCACAAATCAAAATAAAAGAATATCTATTTTGATATTCTAGTATTAAATTATCTTTTTTATTATTATGCTTCTAAATTTGTATCAAAGAATTTATAAAATCTTTAGAATTACTTTCAAAATCTAAATCATCTAAAGTAAGTTCTTTTAGTTCTATCTTTCTATCATCATCATCTAAATATCTATCTCTTGTATCATCAAAAATTACTTCTACTTTTCTATTTTCAACTTTTATATCACGAATTAAGATATCACCTTCAATAGTTGTCATAACAACTCTTAAAAAGGCATCTTCGCCTCTCTTAACTTTATCTATAAAATTATCGTATAAATTAGAATTATAAGTAGTATCTGCAATTACAAATAAATTATCATCTAAAGCATCTTTTAATTTATAATCCTTATCTAGTTTTAGAACTGACTTATAACCTTTAGTTAACTCATTATCATAAAACTCATCTATCTTTGACATATCCAAATTCTCTTCCTCTTGATAAGAACCTTCTTTGGTATCATTTTTATTATTTTGTATTTTACAAGCAGTAACTACCACTAAAAGAGATAATATTACTAAAATAAAAATATAACTTTTCTTCATCAGCTTACCTATTTAACCAAAGCCTCAATAAATGATATAAACTCTTTTTCTGAAACATTTTTAAACTCGATATCGAAGTATAAGTCATCTAATTTAAATATAGCTTCATAACCTTTACTAAAATCATTATTATAGCTTAGTACTTTCATCTCTACTCCACCGATTTTAGAATCTTTAAAACTGTCACTTGGTATAGCAATGCACTTAGGATTTTCTTTTAAAGTTTTAGAAAAGAATACTTCAATATATTTATCATCACCTAAATTATAAAAAGCTTCATATCCAATTGTTTTATTGTATCCAGTTAAGGTTTTATCACTTTTTTCAAATCTCTCAATTAAACTTGTTTCATTGTATTCAATATTCTTTAAAAAAGTAAATTCTTTACTTAATTCTTCAATAGTTCTTTCTTCATATCTTCCATCGATATCGTTAGTTGAATATCTATCACCATAATCTACTTCATTAAAGTTTATTACGTTCTTACTTTCTTTTGAATCAAATTTATTTGAGTTATTACTACTTCTACTAACAACAAAGCATATAACTAAAACTAAACATAAAGGTACAACAGCCCACTTTAAATATGTTTGAAACTTAATATTAGAATTATTAACTCTTTCTAAAATTTCTTCTTTGTTTTTTTCTTCATTAAACTTTTCTTCATACATTTTTTTAAATTCTTTTTTATTAGACATTTTTATCATCCTTTCTTAAAACATTTTGTAATTCTTTAAGTGTTCTATATAAGGAGTTTTTGACATATGACTCACTTAAATTTAGATATTTCGCAATTTCTTTTATTGTGAGATCAAGTGAATAATATAAGTAAAAGATTCTTTGAATATTGATGTTTTTCCTTTTAAGTAGATTCCATACTGTATCTATATCCATATTTTTTAAGACTATCTTTTCTATATCGACATCACTTGGTATTTGTATTTCCTTGTCCTCATCATTTATAGAAACTGTTCTAAATAAAGATTTGAAGCGATAATGCTTTTTTAACTTGTTTTTAGCAATCCCTATTAAGTAAGATACTTCATTCTCTACTTCCTCATCTTTCAATAGTTTCTTATATAATTCTATGTAAGTTTCCTGAACTAAATCGTTAACATCATCGATATTTTGACATTTACATACAATGAACTTAAGGACATTATGATATGTTTTACTATATATTTCATCAAAATCTTTGCTTTCTTTTGTCATTGTTAACTCCTTCACTTAAGTAGTTCTATAAAATCTCAAAAAAGTTTCAAAAAATTTAAAAAGTTATCAATTATGATAACTTATTTTAAAAAGGCTTTCAATACTCTATTAAGTTCTGCTTTATCGATAGGTTTAGCAAGATAATCGTTAAAGCCATCATTTAAATATTTTTCTTTCATACCGGAAATAGCATTAGCAGTTAGTATTACAACAGGAGTAGTAAATCCCTCGATTTTCTTTAACTCTTTTAAAGTTTCTACTCCACTCATTTTAGGCATCATATCATCTAGTAAAACTAAGTCATATTTATTTCCTGCTTTTATTTTATCGAGGCACTCGAAACCACTTACTACTGTCTCGATATCGAGGCTATATTTTTCAAGTAACTTAGAGGCAACTTTAAGATTAAGTTTATTATCATCTACTACTAGAACTTTCTTACCAGATAAATCAAATACTTCAGAGTTAACAGCAAGGCTGTGCATCTCTTCAATATTCTTAACCGGATTTTTAACTATTCTTTGATTAATTACTATTGTAAACTTTGATCCTTCACCATAGACACTATGAACAATTATCTGTCCACCCATAAGTTCTACTAATTTTTTAGTAATAGCAAGTCCAAGTCCAGTTCCTTCGATAGTCGTATTTCTTTCTTCAAATCTTTGGAACTTAGTAAATAATTTATCGATGTTTTCTTGTTTTATTCCAACACCTGAATCTTCAACAGAAATAATAAGTCTACATACATCATCTTTAATAACTGAACTTACTTTAAACTCTATAAAACCTGTTTTAGTGTATTTAACTGAATTAGTAAGTAAGTTTAAGATAACTTGTTTAATTCTTGTTTTATCTCCAAAGAAAACTGGTGGAATACTTTCATCGTACACTACTCTAAAATCAAGTGTTTTCTCACCCATTCTAGCTCGTGTTAAAATAACAAGTTCATCAAATACCTTTTTGAAACTATATTCATCATTGATAATTTCAAGTTTATTAGCTTCTATTTTAGATATATCCAAGATACCATTAACAATTTCCAATAAACTGTTGGAAGCCGATATAATATCTTCAACTTGTTCTTTAGCACTATCAGGAATATTATCTTCATATAAGTTTTGACTGAAGCCTACAATAGCATTTAGAGGTGTTCTTATTTCGTGTGACATACTAGATAAGAAATCTGTTTTAGCAGCATTTGCTTTATCAGCCTGTTCTCTTGCAATATTTAACTGCTCTATCATTCTGACATCAGGGTTTTCAATCGTACTATACATAATAAGTAAAACAAATGATAAAACGTTAGATGTAACATTAAAAAATGGATCAAAGTATCTAATAATAAGTGATACCGTTAATAAAATAAAAAGTATATAACAAGGAACAAACTTACTATTTAATCCAGGATTCTTTCGATGAATAAAGATTAACACTATCATAGCACCCAAATAGAAACAACAAGCAAATGACAAAATATTAATAGCCATTCCTGAAGAATTAGAGTTATATTTTATTGGATCAAAATAAATATCGATTGGCACAATTAAAATTAAAAGTATAAAAATGGCGTTAACAATCTTTAAAATATTTAAGACCTTACTCTTTAGTTTCTCGAACGAATCAGACGAAATCGAAAAGATATAATAAAACATCAAAGCCATCCATATTACATAAGTACAACTTAATAATTTATTAAGTATTTCATATAAAGTTAATAAATTAGGATGATAAAATAAATCTGCCGTAATAATAATTCCTACATATAATGATGACTCAATCAAACCACCATTTATAAGTCTTTGATAGACTTTAGTCTCCATATTTTCTGTATTCTTTTTTAAATAAAACATACAAAATAAAAAAAGTGATATTACAAATGAGCATATTGGAAAGAATGTATTAGTGTATGTTGATAACACTATAACCACCTCTATTTTCACTTATATTGTATCACTATTCTATTTTGTATTCAATTGTTAAAAAGATATTTTACTCTACATTAAATTTTTTAAGATCGCGTTGTAACTTAAGTGCTTTTAATCTAGCTACTTCTTTAGTATCTTCAAATTCACCATCTTCAGAAACTGGAACATCATTTATGTGATGGAATTGATAGAATTCATCGTTTGCACCAAATAAATGAGCTCTTTCGACATTGATATCAATTTTTCCAAACTCTAAGTTTTTAATACAACCTTTAAGATAATTTGCGTAATCTTGATTAGAAACAGAACTTCTTGGGAATACTCCTTTTTCTTCAATAAGTTCGTAACGCATAGTTGCTTCTTTTTCTAGGAATTCTTCAAATTTTTCTTTAATGTCATCATTTTCATTTATGTAAATTGGTTCTCCAAAGCGGATATGAACATTAGTTATTGTCTCTTTATCTTTTGAAGTATCATAAGTGTATTCAAATACTGCTGGTACAACTGGTTTTCCAGCTTTTCTTGCAGCATCTAAAAATCCATAACTCATTGGTAGAAGCAATTTATTTGGTGATAAATTCCAAGCACTTTCTGGAAACCAAGCGATTGAATGTCCTTCAAGTAATAATCTAATTGTATCAAGTTTAGCATCAGCATTGTTTTGTTTATCCCCTTTTTTAACTAAAACTAATCCAGTATTAAGTTGACAAGCTAATAAAAGTTTACTTGTTTTAGCACTATGTAATATATAACAATGTTTATCAGTTGTTGGAATCCATACGAAGTTATCAAGTAATCCTTGATGAGAGAAAGCAAATATTACACTTCCTTCAGGAATGTTTTCTTGTCCATCGACTGTTACTTTAGCACCATCAGCAGTAAATAAATCTGTTACTTTTTCGGCAATTTTATTAGTTACTCCTTTTAATTTTGGTCCCCAATATCTAGCTCCTGGTGTCGTAGTCTTTAATTTTCTTTTTAAAACATATTCTCTTAATTTTTCATAATATTCTTTTTTCTCTTCGGGTGTTAACTTAGCTTCTTCCTTGCTTGATAAAACCTTAAATTCTTCCTCTTTCATAAAAACCCTCCTTTTTAATAAGCGTTATTTTACCACATCTTATTATTTTTTTCAAGTAGTATCACTTTTTCGTTATTTTGCCATCTTCATCTATTTGAGCATTTATACTCCAAGAGTTTAAATTTTTAATTACCCTACTTTTTTCTGTACCAGATAATAAGCTCGTATAAACATTTTTCTGTAGTGCTGGAAGTATATAGTATTCCATTGTACCATCTTTACTTAATTTAATTTGAAAGATGGCAGAGTCTTCTGTTTCATTGTTAAAAATAAAGTCACCTAGATTGTAGACTATTGGTTTATCTTTATATATTTCAATTCCTTGTAGAGCGTGAGCGTGGTGACCGACAATAGCGTCAGCTCCTGCGTCGATATATTTTTTAGCACTGTCAACTTGTTCTTCTTCAAGTTCGTGATATCCTTCTTTTCCAAAGTGCATTATAACAAAAACATAATCACTTTCTTTTTTAACTTCTTTGATTTTATTAATCATATTAGTTGGATCATAACACCTGAAGACTCCTAAAGAATTCTCTGTTGCACCAGGTGTCATAATATACTTTTCAGCTCTTGTACCGTTTAAGAAAGCAATTTTATAGCCATTTACAATAAAGTAGTAAGGCGTACTTGCTTCTTCTAGATTGTGACCTGCTCCAATATGAGGAATTTGATACTTATCGAAAGAATCGAGCATATCTAAAAATGCATCTTTACCATAATCATAGACGTGGTTATTTGCAAGCGTTACAAGGTCAACTCCCATTTCTCCATAGATAGAAAGTCTTTCAGGTTTAGCTCTAAAAGTATAAAGTTTACCATTTAAAGCACTTCCTCTATTACTTACAGTAAACTCTGAATTAACAATCATCAAGTCACTACCTGTCATAACATCGAGTACTTCTTGTGAAAGAATTCCTTGGACACCTTTTTGATTCTTATCGTACTGAGGCATTACATACCAGTTATCTGCTAAAGAGACATCTCCTGCAAAACTTATGGTGCTGACATCCCCTGTTTCCATTATCTTAACATTTTTCAAAGTATCATACTTTTTGTTGTACAAGTCGTTTAATACAAGATAAGAGTTTCCTGTTACTTCGTGCCACAAAGAAGTATCGTATTCTTTTTCATTTAAGATAGTATCAAGATTTTTTAAAGATTCAGGATAATTTTCATTTACCCAACTTAAAAACTCGAGACTTAAATTCTCATCTTTTAATTTTTCATTAATAACTGTAACATAATCTATTACTGGTTCTGGCTCTTTTTCCTTCTCTTCTTTTTTTGGTTCACCTTTAAATAATTGATAACCCAAGAAAAACGCACCTAGTAAGATAACAATTACTAGTAACACTTTTGGCCAAGTTTTTAATTTCTTCTTTTTCATATAAATCCCTTACTTCTTTTTCTTTTTTGTATCTATTACTATATCTCTTGTTAAATACCACATAAATAAAGATCCTAGGAAATTACCTAAAATACACAAAATAATTGAAATATCAAATGTTCTTGCCACACCCATAGTTATAATGTTTGCTATACAGTGTTGGAATCCACAAAAAATAAATAAAGGGATTCCATAAATAATTCCTAAGTTCGTATTTTTTTTGTACATATAGACTGCAATATACATAATAATTCCACATAATAATGACTTGATAAAAAACGCTAAAGAAAAACCCCAAGTACTTACTTTAGTTAGGGCACTTTGATAAATTTCAGCATCGGCAATGGAATAAATAAATCCAAATACATACCCTGCTAAAAGATTAACAATAAGCATTATTAATAAATCAAGCTTATTTATTTTGTCTTGGAACATAAATCCACACTTACCAGTAAATAAGTTAAGTCCCATATAACAAACACCTAGAAGACCAAAGGCAAAAATAATTGGTCCAATAGGACTTCCTAACTTCAATAAAGCATAATTACCAAGTGAAATCAATAGTGATGCAGCTATACTTTTTCTAATTAAATCATAACTAACTTTCATCTCAAAACCCTCCATATTTTCTAAACTAATTGTAGCACAATTTAAAAAGAAAAGAATAGTTTTTTTAACTATCCTTCTTTGGAGTTCTAACATTTTTTATATTAAATACGATTAAATCGATAAATAAGTCTTTAGTTTCTTTGTCGACATTGTGAATATTTTTTATTACTTTAACTAAATTATTTAACTTAGGAATATCGATAACTCTTGTAATTTCAGCATCTTCAAACACCTTAAACATCGTATTAATAAGTTTTAGTCTTTGTTTATCATTGTGGTTATCAAGCCACTCTAAAAAACTTTTCTCAAGTCTCTTACTATTTCTAGATAAATCTCCTTCTACTAGTTTATCATCTTTAATTTGCCAAGTGGACATTGCGTGAGCAAGTATCGTGTTTCTAGAAGATTTAACAACATAATAAACATCATTTCTTAAAAGAATTCCTATTAGACTGCTGTGAGGTACAATATGAATAAGTTTACTTTTTATATTTTTATATTTATTTGATTCAAATTCTTTTCTCCTTAGACCCGGTCCATCGTTACTATAGATGTTTATGACTTTATGTTTTTTATAACCTTTCATACACATCCCTGCAACTAGAGCTAAATTTCCACCTTTAGAGTGTCCTCCAATAATTACTTTAGGTCCAAAAAGTTTAATATGTTTATTTACATACTTAATTGCTTCTGTATGAGATGGTATTGGAAAAAAGCAAGCAAGTTCTCCATCCTCTTTCCAACCACTTATATGTTCATTCGTACCTTCAAAACAAATATAATTTAAATCATCTGTTATTTTAAAAGTCATTGCACTAAACTGAATATCTTTATTAACTATATATTTATAATTAAAAAACTTAAGATTTTTATATCTTTTCTTCGTTATTACTACTTCTAATACTTCATAAGCTTCTTTTTGAGGAATACCTAATTTCCTTACATCTTTTAATTTATTTTTACTTAAATACTCTTCCCCTATTTCTGATATCGAATAGACTCCATCATTTATTTTAGTATTACTGTAATTTAGATAAGATAACTCACAAAAGATCAAATTATCTATTACATTAAATTTCTTTTTCTTAAAAGAAGTATCACCATATTTTTCTAAATAATCATATAAATTTGCCATATAAACCTCAAATCTTATTACATCATATTATCGCTATATTAATATTATATTACTCAAGTTCAAAAGCTCCAGTATAAAGCTTATAATATTCTCCCTTTTCGGCGATAAGCTCTTCGTGATTACCTCGTTCGATTATTTTTCCGTGTTCCATTACCATTATGGCTTTAGAGTTTCTAACAGTAGAAAGTCGATGGGCAATTACGAAAACAGTTCTTCCTTCCATAAGTTTATCCATTCCATCTTGGACAATTTTTTCAGTTCTTGTATCTATTGAACTAGTAGCTTCATCAAGTATCATTACTGGTGGATTTGTAATTGCAACACGGGCAATTGATAAAAGTTGTCTTTGTCCTTGCGATAGTTCTTGGCCATTTCCTGTAAGCATCGTATCGTATCCTTTTGGAAGCATCATAATAAAGTCGTGAGCATTAGCAAGTTTGCAGGCATTTACTACATCCTCAAAAGTAGCATTGGGATTACCATATTTAATATTTTCTTTAATCGTACCAGTAAATAGGAAGACATCCTGTAAAACCATTCCAATACTTCTTCTTAAATCTTGTTTTCTTATTTTATTGATATTTATTCCATCGAATCTTATTTTTCCATCCTCGATATCATAGAATCTATTTATTAAGTTTGTTATCGTTGTCTTACCTGCACCAGTTGATCCAACCAAAGCAATTTTTTGACCAGGTTTGGCATACATCGTTATATCGTAAAGAATCTGTTTACCACGAACATAACTAAAGTCTACTCCATTTAGTTCGATATGGCCCCTCAAAGGAACATACTCAAGCGTTCCATCGTGATGTGGATGACGCCAAGCCCACATTCCTTCTTTAGCTTCGACATATTTTCCATCTTTTTCTTTTACTTTAACAAGAGTTACATAACCATTATCCTCTTCTTTTTCTTCATCCATCATTTCAAAGATTCTTCCAGCTCCAGCAAGTGCTAAAATAACTGAGTTTAACTGGTTAGTTACTTGGTTTACTGGTTGTTGGAAGCTTCTTGTTAAATGCAAAAATGATATAACTGTACCAATTGTCAAAGGCATAATATTATTAACTGTCACAAAAGTACTGATAAGAGCTACTAAAGCGTACTCTAAATAGCCTAAGTTACCAGCAATAGGCATTGTGACATTGGCATTTTTATTAGCGTTATAAGAGTCACTTCTAAGTTCTTCGTTTAAGATATCAAAAGCTTCTTTAGCTTGCTCTTCGTGAGTAAATACTTTAACTACTTTTTGACCATTTAACATCTCTTCGATATAACCGTTTACCTTACCTAAAGATCTTTGTCCTTTTATAAAGTATCTAGCACTTCGTCTTGCAAAATATCTTGTTACAATTATCGTAATAATAGAAAAAATAAGAACAAAAAGAGCTAAAAAAGCGTTCAAATAAATCATTGATGCCATAACTGCAATAATAGTCATCAAACTTGAAAACATATTAGGTATACTTTGACTAATCATCTGTCTTAAAGTATCAGCGTCGTTTGTATATCTACTCATTATGTCTCCGTGAGTATGTGTATCAAAATATCTAATAGGTAGAGTCTGCATTTTACTGAACATATCATCTCTTATATCTTTTAAGATTCCTTGAGCGACAATAGTCATTAAGATGTTATAAGTGTAAGTCGAAATAATACCTACTACATAGATTACAATCATTGTCAATATTGATTTAAGAAGTGGTGCATAATCAGTTGAGTTATTTAAAAGCATCGGTTCGATATTGTCATCTATTAAAGTTTGTAAGAAAAGTGACCCCATAACTCCTGCTACTGCACTTATTATGATACAGATGAATACAATTACAAGTCTTCCTTTATACTTTTTACCAATGTACTTTAAAAGTCTAGGAATAGTTCCTTTCTTTATTTCTATTTTCTTATTCATCATCATCACTTCCCTTCATTTGGGATTCATATACTTCTCTATAAATTTTATTAGATTTCAATAGTTCTTTATGAGTTCCTACTCCATTAATTTTTCCATTATCTAAAACAATAATTTTGTCAGCATCTTCGACACTTGATATTCTTTGAGCAATAACTATTTTAGTTGTGTTAGGAATTTCTTCTTTGAACGCTTTTTGGATTAGTTTATCCGTTTTGGTGTCCACAGCACTTGTCGAATCATCAAGAATAAGTATCTTAGGCTTCTTAAGAAGAGCTCTAGCAATACAAAGTCTTTGTTTTTGACCACCTGAGACATTAGTTCCCCCTTCTTCAATATGCGTGTTATACCCTTTTTCAAGTTCGTTAATAAAGCTATCGGCTTGAGCAAGCTTACATACCTTAACTACATCATCAAAAGAAGCATTAATATCTCCCCACATAATATTTTCAATTACTGTTCCTGAAAATAAAACATTCTTTTGTAGGACACAAGCTACTTCATCTCTTAACATTTTCAAGTCATAATCTTTAACATTGTTACCACCGATAAATAGATCTCCTTCAGTAACATCGTAAAGTCTTGGAATTAAATTTACTAAACTAGATTTACCTGAACCAGTACCTCCAATTATTCCAACGAATTCTCCACTTTTTATTTCTAGATTTATATCTTTTAAAACTTCTTTATTTTTTTCTTTGACATAGCTAAATGAAACATTATCAAATTTTATACTTCCATCTGGTACTCTAGTAATTGGATTTTTAGGATTAGTAATATCAGGTACTTCATCTAATACTTCCACTATTCTTTCAGCAGAAGCACGAGATATTGTTATTGTTACAAATATCATAGAAAGCATCATTAAGCTTCCAAGTATTTGAGTTGTATAAGTAAATAAAGTCATCAAACTTCCTGTAGTTAATTCAGTAGCTCCCGTACTTACAATTATATGAGCTCCAAACCAAGAGATAAGTAAAATACAAGTATACATTGAAAACTGCATCATTGGGCTGTTGAATGCAAGGATTTTTTCACCCTTTACAAAGCCTTGATAAATCTTGTTAGAAACTCCCTTAAATTTATCGATTTCTTCATCTTCTAGAGTAAATGATTTAACTACTCTAACGGCACTTACATTTTCTTCGACAACATTATTTAAGTCGTCATAAGTTTCAAAAACTTGTTTCATTATCGGATGAGCTTTTTTAGCAATAAAGATCAAAACGAAACCAAGTACAGGAGCCACAATAAGATAGATAAGAGAAAGTTTAGGACTTATTGTTATTGCAAAGATAATACTTGTTATAAGCATTAAAGGTGCTCTAACTGCTGTTCTTACTACCATTTGAAAAGCATTTTGAACATTACTTACATCTGTTGTTAATCTCGTAATTAGACTACTAGTGGAAAATCTATCGATATTGTAAAAAGAAAAGTCTTGAACCTTGTAGTACAAATCGTGTCGTAGATTTTTAGCAAAACCAGTTGAAGCTCGAGATACAGATATACCTGCAAGCATTCCAAAAACTAAGGATACCATTGCACATACGATTAAGGCTCCTCCAATTATATAGACGATATTCAAATCTCCCCCACTAATTCCATCATCGATTAATTTACTCATTAAAAGTGGAATTAATACTTCAAGTACAACTTCGAAGACAACATATATTGGGGTAAGAATTGTATCTTTTTTATATTCACGCAATGATTTTAATAATTTCTTTAACATATAATCACCTCTTGTTACCATCTATAACATTTTAACACACATTAACATCATTGAATTATCATTTTTACTAAAAAGAGAAATTTTTAATTTCCCTTTCAAACACTTATTTATAACTTTTTTCATGCCATAAAAGCACATTTAGACGGGTAATTAACAAACTTTTTACATTTAACAAATGCTATTTTCTCCTTAAAATTAAGAATAGAGCCTAATCCATCTTAAGCAATGAATTCTACTCTATAATTAGTATAATTCTAACATATTTTTTTAGTTATTTATATTATGTCTAAATAGTTAATTACTATATTTAAGTTCTGCTTGTCTTATAACTTTATTAACAGCAGTTTCTCTTTTTATTGGTGGATAGTTGTACTTAATAAGTAATCTTCTAATATTACTTCTTATTCTGGCCCTTGCATCTTCTCTTTTGAATGCATCTAAAGTTAAATTTTCATTAATTAACTCTACTAATTCTTTTGCTATTTGAACTAGTACTTCATCTTTCATTAATTCTTTAATTTCAGAATCTGCTCCTAAAGCATCAAAAAATGCTTTTTCTTCAGGTGACAAGTTGTATTCATTACCATTAGCAAGTTCATCTTCAATTTCTTTCTTTAAATTAATCATTTCTTCAAGAACTTTTTCTATATCAGCAATATCAGTTCTTTCATTATACATATCTGCTATTTTATTAAATTTAGTTGAAAATTTTTCTTGTAATGTTAAATTGATTTTTCCTATATCACCAATAGAAGTTTTAATAGCTCTAGATAAAACTTCGGCAGCTACATTTTTATCTTTCATAGCTTTAAGTTTTCCTATCATAGCATCACTTAATAACTCTAAACTCTTTCCCCTAGTTAATTCCCCTAAATTTAATAATTCATCTTCTGTAATTGATTCTTCAAGCATTCTACCAACAGTTTGATTTATCTCTGATACATCTAATTTACCAGTATTAGTTATTTTAGAAATAAATGATTTTACGGATATTATAAATAAGCATTTATCTTTTACTTTATCATTAATAACTCCATTACATAATGTATAAAGATTTTTAACATCTTGACTATGTTTCATAAATCTCTTTTTTGTATCTTCAGTAACTAACATTAAATTAGCAGCTTCCCTAATTAAATTATATTTACTAGTATTGTCTAAATCTTTAAAATTTGAATAGTCAAACTCATTAAACATATTATCTATTATTTCTAATTTATCTAACAAAACATTTACTAATTCATCAGTATCTTTAATTTTATTTTGATCTCTTGTTGTATATGTTTTTAAGGCATCTAATAGCCATCCTTTTAAACCGATATAATCTACTATTAATCCGCCAGTTTTATCTTTATAAACTCTGTTTACACGAGCAATAGCTTGCATCAAATTATGAGCTTTCATTGGCTTATCAACATACATTGTTCCAAGTCTTGGTACATCAAATCCAGTAAGCCACATATCAACTACAATGGCAATTTTAAATTTTTCTTCTGGCTCTTCACTTTTAAATCTTCTTTCAAGTTCTTTTTTATCACCTTTAGTACCAATGACTTGTTGCATATCTTCTGGATCTTTATTACTAGGTGTTATTACCATATTAACTACATCTTTGTAATCAGGTCTTAATTCTAAAAATTTCTTATACATTATATAAGCACTTTTTCTTGAATAAGCAACAACCATAGCATGATCAGCACTCATATTTTTTCTTTCTTCATAATGAGTAATTATGTCTTTAACAATTAATTCTAATCTGTCTGGATCTTCAATTATTTGCGATATTTTGGCCATCATCTGTTTAGATTTACTAACAATTGTTTCATCGGCAACTCCTGATTCTTCAACAAAAGCATAATATCTATCTATATCATCAAGAATTTTTTGGTTTAATCCAACTCTTGCCATTCTTGATTCATAAGAAATCGGTACAGTAGAGCCATCGATTATAGCCTGGGTCATATCATAAGTATCAATAATTTGACCAAATATTGCAGAAATTGATTTATCTTTTGTTTCTATCGGAGTTCCTGTAAAACCAATATAGATAGCATTAGGCAAAGCATCATGTAAATATTTTGCTGTACCATATTTTTTATAAGCTTCCATAGTTTCAAAATCAAGTTTCATTGTGGCTTCTAATCCATAATGACTTCGATGTGCCTCATCTACTAAGACTAATATATCTTCCCTATCAGAAAACAAACCTGATTCTTCTTCAAATTTTTGTAATGTTGTAAAAAATATACCACCAGATACTCTATCTTTTAATAATTCTTTTAAATCACTTCTTGTATCTGCTTGTACTGGTTTTTGTTTTAAATAATCAGAACATTTATAAAAAGTCTCATATAATTGATTATCTAAATCATTTCTATCTGTTACAACAACAATAGTTGGATTAAATAACATTTTAATCATATTACCAGTATAAAATACCATGCTAAATGATTTACCAGAACCTTGTGTATGCCAAATTATTCCAGCTTTACCAGTTTTAGTACCATTTGTGACAGTAGAATCAATTGCTTTTTTAACTCCAAAATATTGATGATATTGTGCTAGTATTTTAGAATCATTACTATATAAAGTATAATTACCAATAATATCTAACAATCTATCTTTTCTAAACATTCCCTTAAATAAAGTTATATGTGTATCCATTCCTTCTCGTACTTCATCTGCATCTTCAATCTTTTTCCAATCACTAAATCTATTAAAAGGACTAGTAATTGTCCCTGCCTTAGCAGTTACACCATCACTTATAACTAAAAATTGATTATATCTAAATAATGTTGGAATAGACATCTCTCTATATCGCCATAATTGGTTATAGGCATCTTCTAGCTTAACATTTTCATCAGTAGCAGTTTTAAGTTCAACAACAACCAAAGGAATACTATTCACAAATACAATAATATCTGGTCTTTTTCGTTCAAATTCAACAATAGTAAATTGATTAATTGCTTGGAAGTGATTATTATTTATTTCATCAAAATCAATTAATTTAACATTTTTGTATTGATACCCAGTATTTGTTTTAATTTCTACTGGCACACCTTGTAATAAATATTTAGTAAATTCTTTATTGTCTTCAACAACATTATTATAAGTTAAATTTTTAATAGTTTTAATTGCTTCATTAATTTGTTCATTAGTAAAATCTCTATTAATATTAGCTAAATCATTAAATAAAGTAGCATCGTTAAAAACACTATGATAATCTCTTTCTATATCATATCCATTTTTACAGTCATAACCTAATTCAGATAATAAATTCATTGTCATATCTTCTAATTGTTTTTCATCAAACATTTTTAATCACTGCCTTTTTCATATCTAATCTTTAAAATTAATTATATCATTCAAATTTGATTTTACTTTATTTTCATAACTAATTAATATTAAGTTTATTTTCTTATTTAATTGTTCAATAATAGAATAAATTATAAAATTAAAATCATTAATTGCACCACTTATGTATTTGTAATTGTTATCATCGATATTAATGCATTGGGTTAAGCCAAAAGCATTTTGACTAGAATGAATAAAATCACAGCAGCTTTTATAGTCACTTTTAAGTTCTGGATTTATATATTCATTTTTTATAAGGTATTCAATTAATTCATTTAACGATTTACTTGGGTTTGACACTTTTAGATGTTCCATTGCAATTTTAATCCAATAATCATCACTATATTGGTCACAAGAATTTAAGTTATATTTTTCTATTATTTTATTATAATTTTCATTCAAACTTTTTTGTTCATCTAAAGATAATTTAGTTATGGTTTGTTCTAATTTTGCAAGATTATACAAATTAATATGCTTAAAATCTAAAAATAAATCTTCTACAAATTTATCAGAAGTGATTATAAACATAAATTTAAAATATAATTCAAGTAATACTCTTTGTAATATCATAATTGATTGCGTATTATAAATAACTAAATCATTAACAAATGCTTCAAAAGTGAAAGAAAAATAAGCAGCGAATTCAAATATCGCATTATTATTTATATCAGCAATTTTTTGAAATTTTTCTATAAAATAAATATAAGCATTAAAATTATCAATACTTTTATCAATTATATATTTTATTTTATTATTTTCAAAAATTTTATTTTTATTTTTTGTTATTATATTTTCAAAATATTTATCTATCATTTTACAATTTTACTCCAATATACAAATAACTATTTGTATGACTAAATTTCTACATTTTCTAAATATATTTCTCCGTTCATTAACTTTGGTAATAAGCTATCTCGTAGTTGTTCTAATGTTTGATTTTCTTTTTCATTTTCTAATATTTTTTCAAAAATCACTTGTACTTTTTTATTGTATTTTTTTAATATCTCTTTATCAGGAATAGCAATAGGCATTGCTTTTATAATTTTTGAATTAACTGCTGTTGCTATTGAAGATGTGCTCCCCAATTTTGCATAATCAAAATTTTTCAAATAACTATACAAAAAATATCTCATTTCTTCATTTTTTAAATTAAAGTGAGCAATCGCTTCATTTGTAGTCATATTTTCCGTTGTTATTGCAATTCTTCCAACTGTTAACTTAAAACTTAAAATTATCGTATTTTTTGGTATTATTTTAACATTGAATTTACTTACTGCATCAAACGTTAGTCTTTCTGTAGTGTTAAATATATATGTTCCACTCTTACCCAAATCAGAAATAGAAATCCATTTCATATCATTTTCTTTAGTTGTAAAACATTCTTTTTCACTTCTTGGTGGAGTCTTTCCTATTGTAATATTTGCAATATTTTCCGCTTTATCATAATTTTCAATATTATAAAATGCATTATTATACAAAGAATCTATTATCTCTAACAAATTATCATTTATATGATTATTTACTTCTATTTTTTTATCTATATTGCTTAATATTTTTTCTATTTTTATTTGT
>CANRDN010000023.1 GCA_947629375.1 uncultured Bacilli bacterium
TCGGTCAGCTGATGCTTGACTATATACTTTTATCGAAACGGTTTTCAGACATAAACCACTCATTCTTAAAATAAAGGAGTCGTAAAAAAAATGAAATTTCCGAATAGCGAAACCATTGATGAAATTCGTAGAGAATATCCTTCCGGTACACGAGTCGAACTTGTCAAAATGGATGACGTACAAGCTCCGCCAAAAGGTACACGAGGCACTGTTTTAGGCGTTGATGACGCCGGTCATTTACTTATGGATTGGGACAATGGGTGTGGTCTGAATGTAATTTTTGGAGTTGATGTTGTTATCAAATTAAGTTAAAAAAATAAATTGCTTGCTGTTTATATTACAAAACAACAAGCAATTTTACTTACAAAACTACAAACACACAATATACAATCAAAAGTATTATATACATAAATACAACGATTGTTTCACTTATATGAGACGTGGTATACAATTTACAAATATGATGTCTATTCTTATGCGGATAAAACCAACTGATCCCGGACGCCGAAAATGAATCGCATATGAGATGAACCAAATATCCTAAACCCAACCAGAATACACATCTGACATAAATTCCGATAATCAATAATACAGCCGGAACATAAATCGCATGAGTCCACGTTCGATGCTTTATCGGTAAATAAATTATCCGCCCTATGCGGGAATACGGATAATCTATATCAGGAAGCAAACATCCCAGCATATATAAAATAAAAATTAACGGATAAAAAACATATACCGATAAATTTCCGTTATCAAATAAAAAATCTCTTACTGCAACCGTACAGTCTTTTACCTGCCGTGAAATGTTATCGTCTGTAAGAAAAAGATATCCTGTAATCGCACCATAACCCAATGTGGTGAGTCCCATAATGGAATGATTAGTTCCTCGCATAAATATCAACACCCTTTATTTTGACAAAATGTAACATAATTTTTTTCATATTATAACATATTTGCAAACATATTGCAAAGTTTTGTAGAAAAATGTTTCATCAAAATTACAAGCAAGGATACCCCTACCTCTATAGGTGGTGGGAGGAATTGCTCGCTCTTTCTCTTTTCGGTTAATTTTTGTTTTGCTATTGACATTTCACTAATCTTATGATATAATATTATTAGTGAAAGTGAGGTGAGATTATGCAAAAAATGACTGTAACTATAAAGATTCAACTTTGTCCCAATGACACTAACAAAATATTGTTGAATAACACAATGTCGGCTTACCGTGTCGCTTGCAATGTCGTTTCAGAATATATCTTTCAGTCTCATGATTTGAACCAGTCATCAGTAAATACTGCTGTTTATCACTACCTTCGTAATAATTATTCTCTGCGTTCACAAATGGCACAATCTGTGATTAAAACTGTTATTGCGAGGTATAAAACTATTCTCGAAAATCAAAAGAAATGGATTAAACCTGATTTCAGGAAACCACAATACGACCTCGTTTGGAACAGAGATTATTCCTTGAATCAGAATAGGTTTTCTGTCAACACTCTTTGCGGACGTATTAAACTGTCTTTTTTCGATAAAAGCATGGAAAAATATTTTGACAAAGAAACTTATAAATTTGGAACAGCTAAGTTAGTCTTGAAACATGGCAAATACTTTTTGTATATTCCTGTCAGTTATGAAGTTGAGGAAAGTAATCTTTCAGATATTTGCCATGTTGTTGGCATAGACAGAGGAATTAACTTTGTTGTTGCTACTTATGACAGTAAACATAAGTCAGGATTTGTCAATGGTAAAGCAATCAAACAAAAAAGAGCACATTATAAAGCACTGCGTCAACAACTTCAAAAAAGGCAGACACCTTCAGCTCGAAGAAGATTAAAGGCTATCGGTCAACGAGAAAACCGTTGGATGCAAGATATTAACCATCGAGTATCAAAGGCACTCGTTGAAAACAATCCGAAGCATACACTTTTTGTTCTGGAAGACCTGAAAGGAATTCGTTCTGCAACAGAAAAAATAAAGTTGAAAGACAAATATGTGTTTGTAAGCTGGGCATTTTTTGATTTGGAACAAAAACTAATTTACAAAGCATCACAGAATCAAAGCACTGTAATAAAAGTGAATCCGGCATATACAAGTCAATGTTGTCCTAAATGCGGTCACACAGAATCCGGCAATAGGAATAAAAAGCTCCATTTGTTCTGTTGTAAGAATTGTGGTTATTGTTCTAATGACGATAGAATTGGAGCAATGAATCTGTATCGTAAGGGAATTGAATATTTAGTACCAGATACAGTTATGGCGGAGTAAATCTCTTCTATAAGGGGTGTTGTCAACCTCCCCATCAATGCAACATCAGCTTACTACTTAGTATTCTAAAAAGGTGGGAGGCTTTTTGCCGTTTCTACCACCGGATAGTTGCAAGCCCTCACTTCTGTAAGTGGCGGGTAGTTGACAAAAGAAATGCCCATGTTTGGGCATTTCTAAGCATACGTATAAATTCAAAAATAGAAAGGGAGATGTCTTATGTATAAAAGAATCGGAGTGACCGAAGCGGGGGACGCAGGACTTGATCTCTCGTGGGTAGACAAGTTGTTTGATGTCAATGTTATTATTACAAAGCATCTGACGTTGAAGAATACGGCTCTCACAACAGCATTATTGAATAACAAAGACAAAATCATCCTCCATTGCACCTGTACTGGTTACGGAGGAACGCTCATGGAGAAGAATGTCCCGACACCTACGGAAGTGCATGATGGCGTTCGATACTTAATTCAACAAGGATTTCCGTCCGCACAAATAGTCCTGCGGACAGATCCAATAATCCCTACACAAAAGGGAATTGATCGAGTAAAAAGAGTTTGGGACTTATTTCAAGATACCGGAATTAAGAGATGTCGATATTCAGTCATCGACATGTATCCTCATACAAAACAGAGGATTCTTGAGACATACGGGACAATTCCGTTCGATACGTTTAGGGCACCGAAACACATGATGGACGCCCTCAAGAATGAAGTTGAACATTACGGCATATATGAGTTTGAATCCTGTGCTGAAAGCCTACCAAAACAGGTGGGCTGTATAAGCAAAAAGGATTTTGACATCCTTAACGTACCATTTGAAAATCCGAAGGGTGGTTTTCAAAGAAGTGGCTGTTTATGTGCCGCAGGTAAAACAGAGTTATTAAATAACAAAAAAAGATGTCCGTCAGGATGCCTGTATTGTTATTGGAAAGACTAAACGCACATCCGTACAAAACATAATCTTAATGCAAACGGTATTTTGCAAAAAATTAAAACATAAAAAGGAGATACAATTATGAAAGTTAAAATGACAAATTTGTTAAGGGATATCCTTGTTACCGAAATCGAGACCGTGAGCGATCACATCCCGATTTGTCCTATTTTGCTGGGGGAACCCGGCATAGGCAAGTCATCCATCGTAAAATCCATGTGCGATGAACGTGGATGGCATTATTTTGAGCTTCTTTGCAACCAGCTCGGCGACCGTTCAGACCTGACAGGCTGTCGAACTGTCAAGGAAACAATAATGAATCCTGATGGGAGTCAGAAAGAAATATGGAAACAGATATTTTTCCCGCATCAGGCTATTCAAGACGCAATAGCCTGTGCTGAACAGCATCCGCAGGATATAGTTGTTTTGTTTCTTGATGAAATAAATCGAACCTCATCTGATATCACATCTGCGATTCTGTCTTTTACGACAGCTCGCAAAATCGGTTCGTATACGTTCCCGGATAATGTAAAATTCATTGTTGCCGGAAACGATAAAGGTAATATAACGGCTCTTGATTCGGCATCTATCAGCCGATTCTGCAAGTATGAGATCAAACCTGACGCTCAAGTTTGGATGGATTACGTTAAATCCGTCGATGCACTAAATCCGTATATCGAAACGGTATTGAATTCGAGTCCGGATCTCATATTTTGCAAGAATGTTAATATTCTGTCAAGCACTGTCTCTGATGATGACGGTGATCAAACTGCCGCAGAATATGAGACGTTTGACGATTCGGTCGAGGGATTTGACCAAATAACGACACCCCGAACATTGAGCGGATTAAACTCCTTCCTAAACACATGCGATATAGATTCGCTGTCGAGTCTTATCGGTGAAACCGAGAAGGATGAAAATGGAGAAGAAGAGAATATGTTGCAGACGCTTGTTTATGCACATGTTGGTAAAACACAGTTTGCTTTAAAACTGTGTGAGACAATCTCACAGGACATTCTCGCCGGTCAAATGAGAAAGGCTACAGTTGTAGCAAAGCCCCAAATGCCAAAATCATATAAAATGATAAACAGGTGTGCTGATAGACAGACTCGTGATGATATGATCGCAAATATGACTGATGATGAAATGTCTGCAATCCTATTATATGCGATGTGCGTAAAAGATCAAGATAATTCTGATTTGATTACTGCTGTCGCAAAGCATTACCGACAGCCGTTACTGACAGGTGATTATCAGCCTCAGTTTGCTAATCTGAAGAATCATGATGAGTTGGATGCAGATAATTATGCCGCTCTCCTGAACTCCGGTACTGTACTTGGAGATATGACTCGTCGGATTCTCGGAGACTAAAATATCATAAACAAATACAGAAAGGAGCTTTCTGACGATGATTACGGTCACTAATATAAAACCAACAGTATTGTCCTCACGATTTATGGGCAGTATTTCAGGGACATTCGATCCCTATGCAGAGGTTAAAGACAATATCGTCAAACCACTGTTTAATCCTCTTGTACCCGGCAATTTTAGCATAGAGGATAATGGAACTCCGTTATCGGAAGACGACATAACACAATCTTTGTTCGCATGTTCCGATGATCGTATAAACGTATCGGAAGAACAAAGAATGAAACAGATTTTTGAAAAAACACTCATAAATTATGACAAAAGCCTCACTGTACGGGAAATTTACGCCGTGCAGTCAGGCGTTGCTCATAAAATGCCTCTGCCCTCACAACGTGTAATATACGTAGAGACCGATGTCAGTGATACAGCCAAAGAATTGCTTTGCGGTCAAGTTTCAGCAGAAGAATGGTTCGCCACACTTGCGTTTTATACCCGTGTTTCAGCTTTCGGTTTCTATTTTGCAAATGAAACTGCATGGAATGACTTTAAGCAATACTTTACTGCTGAAACAGCAAAACTATCGACTTTATTGTCTGCTGATACAGTGAAATTATGCAACGACTTGAAATCGATAAGACTAAATTGTCTTACTCAGAGTTTTGTACTTCGCAATACCGGTCAGGAAAATAACGAACCATATTCGTTTGCTCGGCTGTTTCAGTATTACCTGATGCAATACGCCGAGAATATCAGACTCAATAATTTACCCGAATACACAGCAGGACATTTACCGTTCAGTTTCTCTGAGAATATTTGCCCTACTGTAGCTATAATCGTCAATGTTGAAAAACACGCTCACGCTAATCCATCCCAGATTAAAGATGAGTGGAAAACTATAGAAACGTCATTGACAATTAAACCGAAAGTTATGAGTTTGAATAAACTGACAAATTTAACGGCTGTTGCCAGAAGCCTAAAGAAGATGTCAGCATTGGCAAGCGGTGCTCAGACAGGAGGTTTGGGACAAACAACTCGTATGCGTTTCAGAAAATCCAGAATAACGCCTCTGGATTTATTCAAATATATATCTCGAATCTATAAACATACAGCATTTGTACAGAGAAGTGAGAATGCATTAAAGTCATACAAAATGACATATCAAAAACCGTCAAGACGGGATCCTGATAATCCTGATAAACAGGGTAAAACAGTGTGCGTAAAATATAAACCCGATTTGCATATATATCTTGATTGTTCCGGTTCAATTTCTGAACAAAACTATCAAGATGCCATAAAATCCTGCATCAATCTCGCAAAGAAAATGAATATAAATCTATATTTCAATTCATTTTCGCACTTTATGAGTCAGACTCGAAAACTGAACACAAAGGGTAAGAGTATGCCCGAAATCTATAAAGAGTTTCAGAAAATACCCAAAGTATCCGGCGGAACAGACTATGAACAAATCTGGCATTACATCAACAGATCTCATAAGTTGAGAAATGAGATGTCACTTATAATTACAGACTTTGAATACTCTGCTCCGAACAGACACTGTGAGCATCCCAAATATTTGTATTATGCTCCTGTGTCTGTACGGGATTGGACAGGATTGACAAAATGTGCTGAATCATTTGCAAGATCAGCATTAAGCATATGTCCTGATATAAGGAAACGTATGCTCATGTAAACATTATTTTATTGAACGTAGACTTGATCCATTCGGTCTGCGTTCAATACCCACTAAACATAATTTTAATTAATATAACATCTATTTGAAAGCGAGATGTAAAAATGTCAATAAATAATTTTAATCCGGGAAATTCATCAAATAATTCGTCAAACAATACTCCGCCTAATTCATCATCCGGTATCGGTCATATCGGTTATCCGAGCGGCAATTCAAGTATGGATTCAGATTGGCAGCCGGAAGATTATATGATCAATTACAATGAGAAATACATCTGGGAAGATAAAATTCTTTTCCGTGAGGACGCTATATATCAGACGTTCTCGTGTCTCATCGGTAAATTTAAGCCCAATGCTCTGTTAGTTGGTGCAGCCGGTGTCGGTAAAACCAAAATCGTTGAAGATATTGCCAGACGGCTTGAACTTGACGAAAATGTACCCGAACAACTAAAAGATTACACCATATGGGAATTGCCATTATCAAACATTGTTGCCGGCTCTGCACTTGTTGGTGCGTTGGAAGAAAAAATCAAAAAGATTATTGAGTATGCATCCAACCCTGATAAGAAAGTCATTCTGTTCATAGACGAGATTCACGTTTTGGCGGAAAACGAAAATCAGTCTTATGCAAAAATAGCACAGATACTAAAACCGGCTCTTGCTCGTGGCGATATGAAAGTGATCGGTGCAACTACGCTTCAGGAATCTCAGACACTTTTCAACGATCCTGCATTTAATCGCCGATTCACACGAGTCATCATAGATGAACTAACACCTTCACAAACAGAAGAAATTTTAACTAAAATAGCTCCGTCTATGTCGGCTCACTACAAAAACAAGATAGTGTTGCCGCAAAGCACGCTCAAGGACGTCATCAATATTGCCGACGAATATAAATCTGCCGGATCGCATCGGCCTGATAATGCATTAACGCTTCTCGACCGTGCTATGGCCGAAACAATAATCAGTCGTCAAGAGATGGAAGAAAACGCTAAACGTACAAATGACACTGTAGTTCTGCAAGCTCTGCAATCTACACCCATAGTTGCTTTATCAAAATCTCAGATAAGAAAAACTGCAATACGTTTGGCGACAGGCAACAGCAAACAGGATATTGCAGATATTGATGTTCTGGAAACCGAACTCAAAGATGTAATAAGAGGTCAATCTGAAACTATTGATTATGTAATAGACAGTGTTCGCAGAGATTCCTTGAAATTATATCCGAGACAAAAACCGCTCACTATGTTATTTGCCGGAAACAGCGGTGTCGGAAAGAGTGAGGTTGCTAAGATTCTCGCTCAAGGTCTTACCGGAACAGATCCGATAATACTCAATATGACCGAATTTAACAGTCCTGCAAGTCTTAATCGAATCATAGGTGCTCCCGCAGGCTATATCGGAAGCGATTCAAAGAACGAATTGCCGTTTGATATACTTGAGTCAAATCCGTATAAACTCATACTTCTTGATGAATTTGAAAAAGCCGACAGAGCCGTACAAAGACTGTTTATGTCAGCTTTTGATGAAGGCTATATAAAGACTGCTAAAGGTGCTGTTGTGGACTTTTCAAAGACAATCATAATTGCAACCACAAATGCAGGTCATACAACAAGGCAAAGTGATCCGATAGGCTTTGGTGCATCTGCTTCAAACACTGCATCCGTAAGTGAACTGTCACAGTTCTTTGATACAGAACTATTAAATCGCTTTACAAAGATTTGCAACTTCAATCCGATCACTGAAGATCTATTCAAAGAAATCGCCCAAAGCGTATATGCCAGAGATATCGCTCGAATCAAATCGGCTCATTCTTCTTATGCAAATATACTTCCTGATACCATTGATGACAGTGTGCTTGACGAACTTGTTAAAACTAATTATATCAAACAATTCGGAGCACGTCCTGTCAAGCGGATGATACAAAAATATATTGAAGATACAGTAATGCAGAATACTGTATCTTCATCCGCAAAAATATAATATTGCGTTCCCGCTGTTACCGGGCAGCGGGAAATCATATTTGATGAAAAAATACTAAAGAAAGGTGATTAAGATATGCCTCTGATTATAAACGATGACAATACCGTCAAAATTGCTGATTCAAAAGGCAAGGTGAAAAAGTCTAAAAATAACGTAACACCCTCGTTCTTTAATGCAATTCTTACGGGACACGGCGGCAATAGTCGTGGATTGCTTAATGAGAAATGCGATCCTAAAAATTTCCCTAACGGTTATCCTCAGAATGTAAATCCGAATCTGACAATGAGTACGACTTCCAATGGGAACACAATCATCTACGATATACCTATGTATATTCTAAACAACAATATGTACAACTACATTAACGAAATCGACAGACCTGACATAACATCGCTTATAAAAATAGCTACTATGCCGTCAGGAAACGATTCATTATATATGGACATCAAAGTCCACGCAGTTTCTGTTGAAGAAAAGAAAACATACCCAAATTATATGGCTAATGTTCCACCCAAAATAACCAAAACAGTATCCGCTAATTTTAATGTATTCATATATCATATCTATGATATAAATGATCCAACTCATATACAAGTACCCTCTGTTTTCACATTGTCGTTTTCCGGAAACACTGTGTGTCAATGTGTTACCTCAAATCTGTTTGAATTTGCAAAAACATTATACAGCGACTTAACCAGTATCGGATATATCGTAGACCAACAAATGATTAATGACACTATTATGAACTACAGCTTATATGATGGTATCTGTAAAGCCGCTGATGAATGTGCAAATCATTCTGACTATTGGATATGCGACGTTTTCGCATATAACCTCAACAAACGATACGTAAACACAGCATCCGGATCAATAATGTCGCAGACACTCGATGAAGTAATGTCAATCGATGACGAAGCTCATGCGTACTTCGGTGATGACAGTCTTTCATTAGCATTGATGTCCCTTGAAAAATATAACATTCCTATACAGCAGTTTCAGAACATGTATAATAAACTAAAAACATTAGTATCTCCCGAAGTGCTTGCAGAACTGTGTAAATCGCATATAAACCTTATGCTCGCAGATACTCTGTCACATATGGAAGCAAATAAGAATAATCTTAAATATTGTCCGAATAATAATACTTCTGTAGTATCACAGTCTGCTCCGTTTAAATATTCATCCGAACAAAAAGCCGCTATCACATCGCAAAGTCCTCTGACACTTGTTCAATCAGGTGCGGGTACGGGTAAATCAACTATTATACAAGGTCGTATAGACCATATGATAGCCAACGGTATTAATCCTGAAGACATTCTTGTCCTGTCATTTACAAACAATGCCGCTGATCATATTCTCGAAAAATGCCCTAACATCAACAGTATGACCATTGACAGAATGATGCGTCTGATTTACGATGCAAACTATCCGACACACAAACTATCATCAATATCTACAATTCTTAACTCAATAAGCATATATTATAATCAAAATCAAGACGACTTTATCAGAAGTTTTAAAAGAGTGCTTCAAAGACTGAGAGACAGTCTTGAATACACAAGAGCTGTAAACTTCATCGAAAAACATCTGTCTGAAGTAATTGACGTACTTAATACTATAGAACAAACATCTCTCGAACTCCAAAGTATCATTTGCTATTTACAAATAGATACTCTCAAGGAACCTGCTGAAACAAAAGCCGATCATCTGATAATTGATGAAGTGCAGGACAACAGTGTTTTCCAATTTATTTACTCAATTAAATATGTTGACCGTCATCAATGTTCCATGTATATCGTAGGGGATTGCTCTCAGACACTCTACGAATTCAGAGCTTCCAATCCGAAGGCACTGAATATGCTCGAAGGTTCAGGTGTGTTTGACGCTTATAAACTTCAGACAAATTACAGATCCAATCAAGAAATACTTGATTTCGCCAATATCGGTCTCAGCAATATTGAATCCAATCAGTACGCTAAAATACAGCTAAAGGCAAACAGTCTGAAACCTGTAACGCTGAACAGCTTTAAGCAGGCTGTCAATTTCCATTATGAGAGAATGATGAATAAATCAAGAACAGCGTGGTCAACGATGTTTGCCAAATCTATAAATGTAATGGCATCGTATATAAAAGATAAATTTTCAAAAGGCGAATCTGTAACTATTCTTGCCAGAAGACGAAGTGATATATACAATATTAAAGAAAACCTGCTGCGTACATTCCCCACTGTTCCTGTTTTTGATAATGCGGGTAATCCTGTAATGAAAAACGGAAAACAGGTGACCGCAGCTACAAAGATAGTATCACTAATACCTCAAAGACAGTATGATAATACTATTCTCAGTAAATTCATAGCAGAATTTTGGGATATTGTCACATACACTCCGCCGACAGATATTCTTGATACGATTTTAACAGAATTGAATCTCCACGCTGCTCAGATAGCTTACAGATCTGATATAACTCGTGTTCTTGAAACCATAAATTCAATTATGGTAAGTTTCAAAGATAAATACTTTGCCGAAATTCAAGCGTTTGAACGTGATGTTCAGAACGGTTTAATGAGTAAAGACGACATGATGGACGAAATAAAGAAAATGTTGATAAACTTTGAAATCGAACGCAACGGCATCGCTCAAGCACTGATGTCGGCACGCAATAATGACGCTAAAAACACACAGGCGACAGATTCAGCCAATGTTATAGTGTCTACAATACATTCCGCTAAAGGTCTGGAATTTGACAATGTAATTGTGTATTATGACAATGAATCGGAAAGCACAATGTCGGAAGCATCAAAACGTATGTATTATGTCGCTCTCACACGAGCAAAGAAAACAGAATTCGTCTTTGCTTACGGAACTCTTGCGAAACCCAAAATCGGACGAGATTACGACAATATAATCCAAAGTCTTACAAACGCTGCACGAAGTCAGATAAATTCCGGCAGTTCTGCATCACCTGATGACACCGATGATGATTCTGATAACGACATGGATGACGATATTGTGAGTGCAGATATAGCTTAAAAAATAATCATGCGGTTGTTCAATATACAAAACAACTGCATGATTCCTTAATATCTAAGAAAGGTGGAATTTATAATTATGCCTGAACAAATAACAAATCTTAAAACACTTATCATACCCGATGGAACAAAAATTATAACCGAAGATATGATTCCTAATCGTACAACTATTGAAACAGTCATTATGCCGGACAGTGTAATTGAAATCAAAACCTGTGCATTTTATGGCTGCATAAATCTTCGTGAAATTAAATTATCAAAAAACCTTAAAATAATACACACCTGTGCTTTTGAGCGTTGTTCGAGTCTAAAGTATATAGACATTCCTGACAGTGTGGTTGAAATAGAACGAGGTGCATTTTATCGATGCGAAAATCTGGAAAACATATCTTTGTCAAAAAATCTTTTGGCAATAAAAGAATCTGTTTTTGAATCTTGTCACAAACTTAAATCAATCTGTATATCTGACAATATTTCAGAAATCAAAGAACGTGCTTTCTACGGCTGTGATTCTCTCACTGATGTATTGATATCTCTTTTCAGCAGCATTATGTATATAGGCGATTCCGCATTTTGCAAATGTCGTTCTTTGCAAACAATTACAATACCTGACAGCGTTAAACAGATCGATATATGTGCATTTGCCGAATGTTCAGCTTTACAGCATATACGCTTACCGCAACAGTTGACTGAAATAAGTAAAGGTACGTTTTATAAATGCACATCATTATCTAAAATACAACTGCCCGCAAGCATAACATCAATAGACGGCAGTGCATTTGAAGCGTGCAAAAACTTAAAATCAATTAACATACCTGATGGCGTTCGCCGAATCAACCGATATGCATTTGCTGACTGTGAAAGTCTTGAAAATATTATAATACCGGCAAATGTTTCTAAAATTGAAAAATATGCATTCAATAATTGTCTAAATCTTGACAATATTTATGTATCACCGGATAACGATTATTATTTATCTGAAAACGGCATACTTTTTGACAAGCAGAAAACAGAATTAATACATTGTCCTGCAACCAAGACAGGTATGTATACGATGCCTAAAACAGTAAATGTCGTATATCCGGAAGCGTTCGCACACAGCAAATTAAGTTCAATAACGATATCTGATAATGTTTATGCAATCGGTTCCCGTGCGTTTGCAAATTGTACCAATCTAAAGGAAATAATCCTGCCTGACAGTATTTTGACCATTGGATCCTGTGCGTTTGAAAATTGCACCAATCTCGAACACGTAAAACTATCCGCAAAAATGAAAGATATCAGAAATCGTACATTTTCAGGTTGTACATCTTTGCAAGAAATTACATTTTCGGCAAGTATAGAATTTGTAGATGTTTGTGCATTTGCCGAATGTACATCTCTTAAAACGGTAATTATGTCTGATAATACCGAAGCATTAGCTACATTTGCCTTTAACAAGTGTACGAATCTTGACAAAGTAATCATACCAAATAAATACACACAGATTGACAATTTCGCATTCGATCCGGACTATCGAGGTCTTACGATTTATGGTGCTAAAAACAGTAATGTTGAAAAATATGCTTTACGAGAAAATATCCGTTTCGTTGAATATCAAGAAGAAACCAACAAATAATCAACACAATACGAAAGGAGTCATCTTTTGCACCGATAGCAGATTTTCCGCTATCGGTGATTTCTGAGTAAACAATGAATACTGATACAATAACAACATCAACTAATAAACAACCGCCGGAGATACACCGTGGAGAAATATGGCACATAAACGAAGGTCAGACCACAAGCACCGGATGTGAAATGTGGTCGAACCGTCCGGCAATTATAATATCCAACGACGTAACCTGCTCTAAAGCAAACTTCGTAGAAGTAGTATATTTGACTACACAATTCAAAAAGCCTCTGCCAACGCATATATGCGTGCAATCAGGCAACAGACAAGCTATTGCTTTATGCGAACAAATTTTTCCTGTCGACAAAACACGCATAGGCTTTTATATCGGAAAAATAAATGATGATGAAATGAAAGAAGTTGAAAAAGCATTATTGTTTTCCCTCGGTATATCAAATACTGTAAAACCAAGCACACTGTTCAAAAAGTGGACAAATGCTGTACTGCGTTACGGTATAGATATTAACAGTGATGAAAATGAATCAACCGCATCAGCACCGTCTTCCATACCGGCATATAATATCAATATGATACTATCAGAATACGAAAGTAAAGTAAAATTTGAAACGGAACAAACGATGTCAAAATTACGAAATGTTTGTTTGTAAAAAATATCACAGCAATTACAACGGTGCATTACAAAATATCCATTCACAGAATCCACAGTAAAAGCTTGCTGTAAAAAGGGGGTGCATAACATTCGTGAATGATTTAAAAAATATTATTGCATTGGAAGAATCAATTACAGACATGCTGCAAGACTTAAAAATAAGAATCTCATATGAAATTGAACACACTCCATCAAACAATGCTCAAGTAATAAGCAGCAACATCGTTGTTTTAAAACTTTCTGAATTGCAGCAAGATATTTGGACATCAGAATACTATATGCCGTCTATTCAAGCAAAATACATCACACAATATCTTGAAAATGCTGTAACTGTACATGCTTTCGTAAAGAAAATAAAAGATATGATTACAAACAAAAGTATAAAAATCAACAATAATACTCATTTACTGAACGATACAACCATTAAAATCTTACAGAAATATTATAGTGAATAAAAAGACTGACAGCACTGTTCGATATGGGCGGTGCTGTTAAGTCAAATATTCAAAATGTAGAAAGGAAGGATTTATATGTTTATAAATAAAGGAGAAACCGACAATGGTTTCATATGGGCAGAAAATAAACATGGTAAACTAACACTTATAGCTCACACCAAACCGAGTGAAAACATTATTATTCCATTCGAAATCAATGGAAAACCTGTCATGACAATAGGTCGTGAATTATTCCTATATGACCAAAATCTGACAGATATAACAATACCCGATGGTATTATATCGATAAAATCCCATGCATTCTCTTTTTGCAACAACCTGATAAACATAAATCTGCCCGACAGTCTTAAATCAATAGACAATCATGTATTTTACGGCTGTAAAAAATTAACAAGTATAACTATTCCCAAAAATATCACTTCAATAAAACAAACAGCATTTGACAACTGTACAGAACTCACAGCAATAAATGTTGATACAGATAATAAAACCTATACAACCAAAGATGGTATCTTATTCAATAAAGACATGTCTATCTTGATCAAATGTCCTGAAGGCAAACGAGGGACTTATACCATACCTGATAGCGTTATCGGAATAGGCGAAAATGCATTTAAGAACTGTACAAAACTGACCAAAATAATAATACCTGACAGTGTTATTGCAATCGGCAATCATGCATTCTGCGATTGCGAGAAATTGACACATATTACTATACCGTATAGTGTCAATGAAATAGGTGCTGCTGCATTTTACGGTTGTATTAATTTAAAGAATGTAACAATGTTTAATAACATTTCTATAATAAGAAAAGAAACTTTTTACGATTGCAAAAAATTAACGCATATAACCATACCTGATGGCGTCACTGAAATAAGCAATTATGCATTTTCTGATTGTTCCGGTCTAACGGATATAACAATACCCAATAGTGTTATTAAAATCGGCAAGTGGGCATTTTCTTATTGTAAAAATCTAAAAAACATAGTCATGTCCGATAATGTTATTTCAATAAATGATTATGCATTTTGCGGCTGTTCAAATCTGAAAAACATAACAATATCCGATAATATTACCAAAATAAATAAATGGACATTTGCACATTGCCCAAGTTTAACAGATATAAAAATACCGAACAAAGTCACTATGATAGATCACCATGCATTCCACGATTGCTCTTGTTTGACAAACGTAGAAATGCCCAATAACAATATCGAAATAAAACCCGATGCATTTTATAACTGTTCGAAATTGGTGAAACATGACTGAATACAGAAAGGAAAATATTTATGTTTGACGTGAAAACAACAGTTGATGGTCTTGAGTACAGCGAAGATGAAAACAATAATCTGATAATCATAAAATGCAATGACAAATTGAGTAAAAATCTTGTCATTCCTTCTGAGATTAACAATAAACCGGTTATAGCAATAAGCGACTATGCATTTGCAGATTGCAAAAAATTGTCAAATGTAACCATTTCCGATGGCATACAATCAATAGGACTTCGAGCATTTATGCATTGTACAAATCTTCAGCATATAACTATCCCTGACAGCATTACAAAAATAGAAGAATATATGTTTGTGGCCTGTCACAAACTAACGCATATAACATTACCGAGTAATATCGAATCAATAGGTCAAGCTGCATTCGCATATACCGGACTAAAGAATATAATAATACCCGATAGTGTTAGGTCAATAGACGACTTAGCGTTTGATGGTTGCCATAAACTAAAAAACGTAACACTTTCTAAGAATATTAAATCAATCGGCGACTTTGCATTTGCTCACACCGGATTAACAAGTATAACAATTCCCGACAGTATAGAAACAATAGGTGATTTCGCATTTTACGAATGCGAAAAATTGACAAACGTAATACTTTCTGATAATATAACAATAGGTAATTTTACATTTCTTCACACAAACGTAAATAAGAAAGGATGATTTATTTGAAAGAATACGTATACCTATTTGAATTGGATTCTGTTCGTAATACGGATACTGAAATTGAAATTGGCCAAAAGGCTCTGTATAACGAAATCATGACTAATGATAATATCATAATTCTGACATTTAATCAGTTAGTTGATTCAAGAGGCTTCTTCGGTTTACTTAATAATCCGAGATATTATGATAGTATCATTAAATTTTTTAAATCGGGATCTATCCGAATTTCTCAATACGGCAGCATAAAAACCATTTCGCAATACCTATTAAATTCTCTTAAATCCGATAAAGAATTTATATATTCAGGCTGGCCGCTAAAATCTACACAGAAGAAGCTTTTATCTTTAATCGAACAAAGTCTTATACATTCGGATTTATCAGAAATAAATAACTATTGTACCGGAAAACATACCGATCGAGAAATAATGAATTTGTTTGCAGAAACAGACTCCGATAAAAACATAAAAGAAACCGACTTCGATTCCGCAAAATGCTTAATGCTTTTAAAGAATTTGCATGGACTTCTTAAAACTGTTTTAAAACTTAATGCACTCCATTCAATTTATATTCCGCCAAAAGATACTAACGAATACTCAGACCTAAAACTGCATAACATTCTTGAAATAATCAATAACCTTGATTGTACTAACAATAAACAATTAGAAGAATCTTTGAGTATCATCAAATCCTTACCATGTTACGGCAATGATAATAGATCAAATTATCTTCGTTATTTATTGGATCGCAGTAATGCCGACCAAAAGACCGATAAAACAGCATATCAGTATTCCGAAGCAATCGTTAATCTCGCATATAATTATACTTGCGAAATCAGTATTTGCAACAGTTCAAAGAATTATGATATAGACGAACTCAGAAACAAAGAAAAAGAACCTGTTTCTTTTAAAACTGACTTTCTGTATCGCTTGGAACAATATTGGCAAATTGGAGATTACGATAATCGTTTTCTGCGTAGTGAAACCGGTGCTTACAATGAATATTCACCATCTGAAGAAATACTCAATCTTTATAGAAAGGAGAATTGATATGCCAATAAATATAAATATAACTTCTGACGGATTCAAATACAGAGAAAATAAAAACGGTAATTTAATAATTATCGCCTATATCGGCAAAGATGAGAATCTCACAATACCGTCTGAAATTGACGGAAAACCGGTCACTGCAATAGGTTACAAATCATTCGATCACTGTACAAAACTGACAAGCGTTACAATACCTCACAGCATTATATCGATAGGTGAGTATGCGTTTTCACATTGTACAAATCTGGTTAATATAATAGTACCGGACGGTGTTACCGATATAGGCAGTAATGCATTTTTAGGCTGCGAAAAATTAACGCATATAAATATACCGGATGGCATTACTGTAATAAATGACAATACTTTTGCGAATTGCTCAGCCTTAGCAAACATAATAATTCCTAACAGTATTACAAAGATATTAAAAAATGCATTTCAGAATTGCACAAAACTTACAAATATAAAAATACCTGACAGTGTAACACTAATTGATAAAGGTGCATTTTCTAATTGTTCAAATCTATCGAATATAACCCTTCCAAACAGTATTACCAAAATAAGCAACCATACATTTTACCATTGCACAAAATTAACAAACATAATCATACCTGACAGTGTTACCGAAATCGGCATAAATGCATTTTGCGACTGTAAAGAATTGACAAGCATAATAATACCCGGCAGTGTTGCAAAAATAGATCATTTGGCATTTATTAACTGTGTGAAACTGGCGAATGTAACAATATCTTATGGTGTTAAAGAAATAGGCAAAAGTGTATTTTCTAACTGTCATAATCTTACAGATATACTCATACCGGATAGTGTGACTGATATAGGTGCTAATGCATTTTCAAACTGCAAAAAATTGACCAATATCATAATCTCAGATAATATCGCATTCATAAATGACGAAATGTTCTTTAATTGCATCAATCTCACAAATATAATCATTCCTGACAGTATTGTATCAATAGGCAAAAGTGCCTTTTTCGGCTGCTCAAATTTAATGAATATAACTATACCGAACAGTGTTACCGAGATAGGTGATTATGCTTTCCAAGATTGTAAAAATCTGACAGATATAACGATTCCTGAAAGCATTACCGTAATAAATGACAATGTTTTTGCAAATTGCACAAATTTGACACATGTGAACATATCCGATGGCGTTACAACAATAAACAAATATGCATTTGATAATTGCGTTTCTCTGACGACCGTAACACTTCCCGATAGTATTGAATCAATAGGTGCTAAAGCATTTTCTGATTGCAAAAATCTGACAAACATAACGCTTCCAAACAGTATAATATCGATACACAACGGTGCATTTTCCGGTTGCGAAGAACTGACATCCATAATAATACCTGATAGTATTACAAAAATTAATGCCTATACATTTTCTGATTGTGCGAAATTAAAGAATATAACAATACCTGATAATATCACTGAAATAGAAGAAAAGGCATTTTATCGTTGCGCAAACTTGACCGATTTAGTCCTGCCTGACTTAAATTTCATTGAAATAAAATCTGATGCATTTCTTGACTGCACGAATATTATGAGTATAACTGTTCGCAAAAGAAAATGCTAATAATTTAACTTGCCTATAACTTGCCGGCTTTCGATAAAAACGCCATATGTATGGACTAAAACAATAAAATCTACCATATATAGTATAATCTTAACTTGCAACAAACATAATATAATTACGATAAGTAAACCAAGCAATGTGTCAAAACATAAACTAAAGCAAAAAAAAAATTAAAAAATCTACTTGACATTTTTATAAAAAACGTGTATAATATACTTAAAGCCACTAAAATGTCCACAATGAATTGTCGTACTTCGCATGAAATACGTGAGTAGAAACATTTTCGAAATGTCATTTTTATGTCTCCGGTGTATGGGATATCCTGTTCGTTCAGGGTATCCCATATTTCATAATAAATTTTTTAGAAGAAAGAAGTGATCTATGTGAAGATTATCAAACGAAACGGAACCGAAATCGAATTCAATCCTGAAAAAATACGAATCGCCGTAAGCAAAGCGAATAATGAAGCTCCGAACGAATCGGACAAACTCACTGATTTGCAAATCGGAGTTATCGCTGAAGCTGTAACCAAGAAAATATCTCAATTTTCGCATACTCCGACGATTGAAGAAATACAGGACGCTGTAATTCATGAAATTATGCGACAACAGGCATACACTGTTGCTCAGCTATATACGGAATACCGTTACAAAAAGCAGCTTATCCGTAAAGCAAACACGACTGATGATTCAATATTATCCATCGTTAATTATGAAAACGAAGAGATAAAACAGGAAAATTCAAACAAAAATCCTATGATTGCATCCACACAGCGGGATTATATCGCCGGTGAAGTATCTAAGGATTTAACAATGCGTGTATTGCTCGATGATGAAATTATTGACGCCCATAAAAAGGGACTCATTCATTTCCATGACAGCGACTATTTTGTACAAAAAATCCATAACTGCGACTTGATTAATCTTGAAGATATGCTGCAAAACGGTACTGTGATCTCAGGTGTAAAAATTGATAAACCACGCAGTCTGGCGACAGCTTGCAATATAGCTACTCAAATAGTTGCTCAAGTTGCGTCATCTCAATACGGTGGTCAAACATTCTCGCTGTCGCATATCGCTCCATTTGTTGATGTATCCCGTCAAAAATGGAGACAGCGTATTAAAAATGATTTTGATAAAGTAAACATAACTGTTTCAAAGCAGCAAATCAATGACCTTGCGGAACTGCGTCTTAAAGATGAAATAAAATCAGGCATACAGACGATACAGTATCAGCTTGTAACCCTGATGACTACCAACGGTCAAACTCCGTTTGTATCAATGTTCTTGTATTTAAACGAAGTTCCCGAAGGACAAACTCGTGATGACCTTGCTATGCTCATTGAGGAAGTTTTGACACAACGCTCTCAAGGACTGAAAAACGAAAAGGGCGTCTATGTTCCCGCCGCATTTCCGAAACTTCTGTATGTTCTTGAAGAAAACAATATCCACGAAGATGCAAAATATTATTATCTCACAGAACTTGCTGCAAAATGCTCGGCTAAAACAATGGTTCCCGATTATATATCCGAAAAAATGATGCTCAAACTGAAAGGCGACGTATACCCCTGTATGGGCTGTCGATCATTCCTTACTCCCGACAGATTTACGGATAACGGTATCGGTAATGTTGCTCAGGCGATGAACTATGATGAGAATAAACATAAATATTACGGCCGATTTAATCAGGGTGTTGTAACAATCAATCTCGTAGATGTTGCTCTCAGTTCAAACAAAGATATGTCTGAGTTTTGGAAAATACTTAACGATCGTCTTGAACTCTGTCATCGTGCTTTAAAATATCGTCACGAAAGACTTAAAGGAACCACTTCCGATATTGCACCTATTCTTTGGCAGTATGGAGCACTCGCTCGTCTTAAAAAGCACGAAACTATTGATAAACTGCTCTATAACGGCTATTCGACAATTTCTCTCGGCTATGCCGGACTGTACGAAATGTGCAAGTATATGACAGGAAAATCTCATACCGATCCTGAAGCAAAGCCTTTTGCTCTCAAAGTTATGCAATTCCTGAATGATAAATGTGCTTCATGGAAAGCTGCTGAAAATATCGATTACAGTCTGTACGGAACGCCTATGGAATCTACAACGTATAAATTTGCGAAATGTCTTCAGAAAAGATTTGGCATAATCGAAGGCGTTACCGATAAAAACTATATTACAAACAGCTATCATGTCCACGTTACCGAGAAAATAGACGCTTTCACCAAATTGAAATTTGAATCGGAATTTCAAGCACTGTCTCCCGGCGGAGCAATATCCTATATCGAAGTACCCAACATGATGCATAATATTCCCGCTGTAATGCAAGTAATCAAGTTTATGTATGACAATATCATGTATGCTGAAATTAACACAAAGGCAGATTATTGTCATATATGCGATTATGAAGGAGAAATACGCATAGCCGAAAATCCTGACGGAAAACTTATATGGAAATGTCCCAAATGCGGAAATACAGACCAATCTAAAATGAATGTCACTCGCCGCACCTGCGGATATATCGGTACACAATTCTGGAATCAGGGCAGAACACAGGAAATAAGAGATCGTGTATTGCACTTATAACTATAGATCAGAGGAGACGCCCAAACACGGGCGTCTCTTGTTGAAATTAAAGAATATTTAAGAGAAAGGATAATGCAAAAAAATGATATTAATAATGGGACGAACTTGCACCGGCAAAGATACCCTTGCAAAGAATCTTTGCAAAGAGATGAAAAAGAAAATGTTAGTGTCTTATACGACACGACCGAAAAGATATACAAAAGAAAATACGCACATATTCATAACACCTGAAGAATCGGCAAAAATCAGTGACAAAGTTGCTGTTACCGAGATAAACGGTTATGAATATTTTGCCACCAAATCTCAAGTTCGAGACTCGGATGTATATATAATAGATCCGAATGGTCTATACGAATTAATTAAGAACTGCCCTGACGAGTCATTCAAAATAATATATATTGACTCAGATAAAGATATTGCAAAGAACCGTGCTACGCAGCGGGGTGATAATCCTGCAAAGGAATCCGTGATTTTTGACAGACGCTATAACTCAGAAAACAAACAATTTTCCGATTTTGAAAGCAAATATGCTGTCAAAGATCAGATAAGTCCGAATTGTAAAATCATATACCGCTGGCATAACGATTTTACAAAAGGATCATGCATCAACGCAATATCTGATATTGTCCATATATTGTTGAAAGGAGAGAAAGAATTAAACGAAAATGAGCGTTTCATAGAAACACTCAAAACACAGGCATTGTCCCACGGTGCTGAATTGACCGTTGACTATTTCATTGACGTAAATCATCTCTATCACTATTGGTATGGCGGAGATGTAGTAAGAATTAAATACAAGGATTATACCTTTACTATATCGGCCAATGGCGATGTATTTGCGTCCTTAATCAATGAAAACGGAGAAGAGATCGCAAGGGTAAAGGACAAAGGAAACCACGGCGTTTTCTACGACAGGATGCGGTCAATTATTAATGATGATGAGCAGCTAACTACACTTATTGCTCAAGATCGTATTGTATTCGATTATAATAATTGGTGGGAATGCTTTGTCAATCTGCCGAACGGCGAATTTATCGATTTAATGTGGGATTTGGATGGCTATAGAATTGATGAAGCAATCATCGAGGTGCTTGAAAGCATGGATCAAGTTATTGAGAATTTGAACACATAAAAGAAAGGGGAGTCTGCTTTTATGATAGAAATTAGCGGTTATGACAAAGATGCTGATGTTTATGTATCTTATTGCACGATACAGGACGAATCACCGGTTCCGGTAAGACCGATTCTGCATCATCTTACTGAAATGTTATCTAAAGACGAACTCAGAAACCCGGATACTAATGAGCCTATTGACTGGATTGAAGTAATGGCCGATCAATCACATTACTATATCACAAGTCCACATGACATAGACGTATTTTCACAACATCCGAACTGTCCGTTTTAGAAAAGAAAGGGGGTATACATTTTTGATAAAATACACAAGACTAAATAGTCTTATGATGATAATGTTACTATCAATATTTTCGACAAAGGAGTGATTTTTATAAAATGCAAAAATTGTCCATTTTGTGACATCATTACAGACGAAGAACTCACCAAGCGATTGAAATGTACTAAAACCAAACGAGGTAAAACTATCACTTGGTCAATGTGCTGTGTTAATACAAATGTTTTTCAGTATTTTGCTGATTATTTGGAAAAACATAGCACACCGAAGTGGTGTCCGCTTCGGAATACAAACACTGATTCGATTACGGATATTGCTTCTCTGATTGAAGAATGACATGACTAAAAAATAAAGAAAGGATGATAAAGAATGAGAATAATAAACGCTGATGCCCAACTTATTGCAGAAGATGACGTTTCTAAAAAGATAGAACAATGCGGAAGAATCTGTTATCGTTCTGAGAATAGACAAAAAGACGATGAGACACGCAATGAGACACGCAGGAAATTCATTTTGGCACTCATTAAAAATAAGCATACAGCCATGCTTGAACATGCACATGTCTATATGAAACTATCAGCCCGATTCGCAAAATGGATAAGGTGTTATATCCGGGATATGCAGTCAACTGACTGTCAAATCGACACAATTACCCGCTACTTCAACATAACCGTAAACACGTCATCCCCGGTAACGATTGCACCAAAACCGAATGATACAGTGTACGTCTCAGGTTCAATACGATCATTTCTCAATATGGTGGAACTGTATTTCAGAAATCATCATGCGAATCTTTATATGAACGCATTATATGCTGAACTCAGCAACAGTTATCCTCGGATATTCATTCCCCGTGAATCAATTATTCCGGATAAACATAATGCGTGTAAGAGAGAAATACACTTATTTGCAAATGCTGATGAATTTATCACAGACATGAGAAATAACATATCCGACAGATTATCCCCAAATCTCGATAAATTTATATCAAAACATATTATCCATTCGATAAAATTCATCTGCGATAGGGGAGTGTCGCATGAACTTGTACGTCATCGTCCTGCAAGTTTTGCACAGGAATCGACACGTTATTGCAATTATTCTCACGACAGATTCAATAACGAAATAACAGTAGTGAGACCTTGCTTCTGGAAAAATGAAGATTCGGATGAATACAAATACTGGAAACAGGCTTGTGAATTTGCAGAAACCGCTTATTTCAATCTTCTTAAAGCAGGTGCATCACCTCAGCAGGCTCGCTCAGTTCTCCCGACATCACTGAAGACAGAGATAATCGTGACCGCTACCGAGACCGAATGGCAGCATATCATTAATTTGCGTCAAAAGGGAACCACAGGTACTCCGCATCCCCAAATGAAAGAAATAATGGATATTGCCTTGCCGTTGCTTACAAGTGCCTCAAACGGACGTATTGTATGATAGGATGTGCTATAATATGAGTTTCGATAAAAGCATTCTGCATAAAAAAGAACACAGAAAACCGTATTACGGCAGTAAAGCTGTTGACATCACCTGCCGTAATCATGGTTCATGCATATACTGTCTTCATAACAGACAGTATCGTGACAGACGTATGTATGAAAAATATAAATATGACATAAAGGAAGTGAAATAATATGTCTGCGGTAATTCGTTTTCCCTTAGCACCCGGAATGACTGTATACGTTCGTCTTCGTGGCGGAAAAATACAGCAAAGTACAGTTTCCAATATAGTTCTTGATAAAAGCAAACGACATATTATATACATTAAAAACGAAACAAGATGTTATAATATGTCCGACATCGGAAGCCGAATTTTCTTAAATCAAGAAGATGCCGAAAAGAAGTATGCTGTATATAGGAATAATTACAGTCTCAAAGCCGATTTAAACTTAAGCGATCCTGTAATTATTCTAAAAAATAATAAGACTGAAATTGAACATATTGAAACCATAACATTTAATCATAGTACAATTACATTCAAAACAGAAAATACTACTTTTACAAACATCGACATAAACAGCACAGCGTTTCTAATAACTGAGAAAAGTCAAAACAAACTAATTGATATAATTATCGATCGCATTCGAAAAACTGCCAAAACATCCGAGCTTGGCGACATGTGTGCAAAACTCATTATCGATTTGAAACATGACCGTGAGATCTCTGATTTTAATAATATAATTAAGAGACAAATACTGTCTATGGCTGATTTATTTGCATACACTAAAAATATTGCCGAATGCGATACAACAACGAAAGAGGCATATGATGAAACGTAGCGGCAAGACTAATAAACTTTCGGACGGCAGCATAGAAGTAAAAGCACCGCTTATAGAACGTGTGAACAAATCCATAAATGCTCATATTATCGCTATAATGATTACTTGTATCACGATAGTTACAGCAATGGTATTGGCACTTCTGAGTGCAGGGATTTACTGGGCCGTGATGACATCAGATGATACAAAGCCGCCGACAATAAGCAGTGGTATCGTTGTGGATAAGCAAGACTATGTATACAGAGGCCGACAGTATTATGTAATAAAGTATGAGGGCATAAACGAGGACGGCGAAAAAGAAACACGGCAAGACTGTGTAACCTCGGTAACATACAGTGCGTACGATATAGGCGACACTTTCAACAGAGATGAACACACGTTCAATCGTAAATGACGATAGGGGACAGTAATCTGTCCCTTATCTCTAATCACCATCTTTTCGGAAAATCTGTCTTAAACGAAAAGATACTTGAATAGGGGGTGATACACAGATGTCAGAAGAAAATAAATTCAAATTTCATACGAACAAAACATCCGGTCATTTTGGTATATTTATTGACCGATATATTGGCAAAGACAAACATATCACTGTTCCTGCTGTAATTGACGGAAAACCTGTTATCGAAATACTCGGCAATGCATTTTCAAACTGTACAACACTGACAAGCATAACAATACCTGATACTGTCAGAGAAATCGGTATGAACGCATTTAACGGCTGTACCGAACTTATGGAAATAACCATACCCAACAGTGTCACAGATATCGGAAACGGTGCATTTAGCGGCTGCACAAAATTAAAACGTGTAAAACTATCCGATAGAATCACATTTATAAGTAAATACATGTTTTACAACTGCACTGGACTTACGGATGTGAATATTCCTGAAAACATTACAGATATCGATATTGGTGCGTTTTATAACTGTACGAATCTAAAAAACATAACAATACCCAAAAAAGTTATATTTATAGGCAAATATGCATTTCATGGCTGTACAAGACTCAAAAACATAATGCTATCCGATAATAATAACAGATATATAGAAGATCATGCATTTCATGACTGTACAAGACTCAAAAACATAATGCTATCCGATAATAATAACAGATATATAGAAGATCACGCATTTCCCGACTATGCCGAACTATAACATTTGAAAGGAGATTTTTTTATGGAAGTAAAGATCAACGTAATAAATGAAATGAGGAAACTACGCAACAGTGTATATTCCGATCCGTTTGCATGGGTGGAAGAAGTTATCCAGAACTGTCAGCGTGCTGAAGCTACGCACGTCAATGTAACCATAGACTATGATAAGATAATAATATCAGATAACGGTGTCGGCTGTTCCGATCCGCAGACACTTTTCGAAAAGAATACTTCGGGCTGGAATGAAAACATTCAGGCATCCGAATCTCCATTCGGTGAAGGATTCTTCTCAACTCTGATGGCTGCTGATACGATAACTGTTAAGAGTGTCGGTTTTGTAGCAACATTTGATACTAAAAAAATGTTTGAACAAAACGATCTTAATGCGATAGACATAACCGAAAATAAACGCTCAAAAAGCGGATTTACACTCGTTTTGACAAATCTTCGGCAGGATACTTATAATATCGAAAAACGCTTTAACAGCGTGGCGAAATATATCAAATCGCCGTCAATCTATGTCAACGGTAAAAAGGTTAAATATGAAGGTTTAAAACCTAATATTGACAGTCAGTTCATAAGATACGTTGATACACCGTTTTTCAAAGGTTGGCTGAAACCGCACAGTTGGTATACCGACTGGGGTGCTGCCGCAATAAAATGTTTTGCTTTCGACCGTAAAATTATGGATTCTGACAAATATCCGGGCGTCGAAGGTGTACTCAATTTCAAACCGAATGCTGTAACTTTGCGAAGCCCTGACCGTAAAGACTTTGTAAAGAATGATAAATATTATGATATGCTCGACTGTCTCGAAGAAGAGATAAAAAAGATGTATCTAAAGGTTGTAAAAAAAGGTTCTGATGAGGATCTTCATATATTTGAAAACAGCATAGACAAATATGTAGGTGTCGACACATATGCGAAATATATAAAATTCCAACTATTAAACCGCACTGAGAATATCGAAACAGACGATAACACTGATGATGATATATCATCCGAATCCGACGATAACACAATGACTGATATTGATAATGCGATAGCACCGACATGCAATGATATCCGCATCAATCAAAGCATACTGCCTGCTGTACAAACTCACAATCCGGCACCTGATGAACAAACATCTGTTCAAATTACACAAACCGGATATAAATTGCCCGAATACGGATTTTATATCAAAAAATCAACACCGCTGTCTACTATCGAACAGCAGCTCAAAATTGCAGAAAAATACAATATTCCGATAATAACGCTTCGCAACTATCTTGAAGAACGTGTTATTGAAACAATGCCTGATATATATGCTCCTATAGAAGATATGAATGTTATGATAGGTATTGATTGTATCGACTGTAGAAATGCTGTACCCAGCACACTATCTGAGATTCGCATGAGCAAGCTATTATCAAAAATCGCACACTTGTTCGACGCTGATGACAACTTATTCGTAATTGCGGATATAAATTTTGAAAGAATCCTGCAATTAAATCAGGATACAAAATTGTCAATAGAACCTATCAATAAATTGGCTATTGCATATGACGGCAAAATATATATCAACCGTAAACTGCTCATGCATAAAAATCTTCCGAATAATGCTGACACGGAACTCACTAATGAAGATATAAAATTCATTTTGCTCAACATCGGAGTCATTTCCGAAGCAATATCGCATTGCCTGTATCATAACAATGACAAAACTCTTGAACATGCTGAATGTATTAACGCTGTAACGCAAAGAATTATAAATGCCTTTTACAAACTGTAATTCCCAAAACGAACAGAACTGCCCCGACAAGGGCAGTTCGTTACGCTTGTAAAAACAGATTATAATTTGCATTTACAGAAAGGACTGATAAGCATTCTTATGGACGCTCATAAATCTACAGAACTGGCATTCATAGCTAAAAACAGAAAAATTTTAGCAAATATGCCGGATTATGTAAACAATTATATACGGGCAATTCATAACAGAACATCGCCCCGAACAAGATACGAGTATTTAAAAGATATTCAAATGTTTTTTGAATATACGGAAGACATCAAGAAAACAAACGTCTCCCCTGCCCTACTTGGATCACTTGATAAAAAATATTTTGAAGAATATTTTGAATATCTTGAAAGCTATACTCGTAACGGTCGTGAATACACTAACGACCGAGTCTCGATAAAACGGAAACTGTCATCGATAAGAAGTTTCTTTTCATATCTGTTTGAAGAGAACATTATATCTTCCGATGTGACTAAAAAAATAAATATGCCCAAATTGCACAAAAAGGAAGTTATACGATTGACACAGGATGAAGCTCAAGACTTCTTATACTCTGTCGAAAACGGCGGAAATCTCACGCATAAGCAAAACGAATATCATGCATCTCAGTCTATAAGAGATGCAGCTATTGTTTATTTATTGCTGTCATCAGGAATACGTGTATCCGAATGTGCAGAACTGGATATAACAGATATTGATGTTAAAAATTGTTCTGTGCGGATAACACGAAAGGGTGGCGATGAAGCGATTGTATATTTTTCAGACGAAGCATCCGAATATATTAATAAATATTTGGATATTCGACAGACAATAAAATGCCGTAATCCTGACGAAAAAGCATTATTTTTATCGTCTCAGAAACGACGAATGAGCGTTCGGGCTATTGAAATAATGATTAAAAAATATGCTTTGAGGTCTGTTCCGCTAAAACATATTACACCTCATAAATTACGAGCAACTTATGCAACTAATTTATATGATGCGACAGGCGACATATATTTGGTCGCCGAAACCCTCGGCCACAGGGATATAACTACAACCAAAGAACATTATGCAAATATGTCGGAGAAACATAAATCCGACAATCGCAATAAAGTAAGTTATAAAAAATAATTAGAAAAAGGAAAAAGAGAAAGGTTGTGATAACCGTGTTCTGCCACGAGCAAGAACAATCATCAGATTTTGCGTTATTCGTATATTCTGCGGGTAACGGCAAAACCGTTTGCAATAAAGCTATATCCGAATACGGAGATTATCAAAAGATTGCACACATCTCCCCTGCCGGTAATGTAAAATTCTATAACGATATATCGATTCCCGTATCGGAACTGCATACAATTCATAAGATAGCTCGAAAGATGAAAAAATCTTTTGTAAAAAAATTCGAGCATCTTCCCACAGACAAGCAATATGAGGAAATTCTTGAAAACATCCCGTATAACATCTACAGGAATTTTATAAATAATCCTCTCCCTATCGTGGAACTATTGCCGGAAATGCGTAAGTATTATTATACTGTAGCATGAATCTACAC
>CANRDN010000024.1 GCA_947629375.1 uncultured Bacilli bacterium
TAAAAATCTCTCAAATCCTTATAAACAAAGGGCTTGGGAGATTTTGCTTTTTAAAAACTGATAAATTCAAGATTATAACATATGTTATTAAAGTTATAAATTAATTTTAAAAAAAGATAGTAAAATACTATCTAATTACAAGTTTTTTAATTTTTTCTTCCGTATCAGCAAATTCGTAACTTGATGAATCAATTACAGGAATAGATAAATTCTCTTCATCTAAAACCTTTCTTATTGCATCTATTTCTTCTTTTGTGTTTCTTTCGTGTAGTTCTTCCAAATGTTCTTTAGGATAACCAATTGCAATAAATTTAGATGTCGGAATTGGAATATTTGTTTGTACTTCATCCAGATAAGTAGAATATCTAGTTGGACTGTCATCCCTTATTAAACTTTTAATAGCAGATGGTCCTAATTCGTCATAAGATACAAAGTTTGGATAGTTTATTCCTTCTATATCTGGTGATATGACAACCGATAGATTATCTTTAACCAACATTTCAAATGAACTAGGATAAATATCAGCGTATGTATCATCATAAAGGCTTTTTTGGCATAGTGATATCCAAGATTCACCATTTAAATCTAGTTTTGTTCCTCGATTTGGTCGATACTTTTCTCCCAACATTTTTCTTGGCAAGATATAACCTGTCTTTAAAATATTGATAAGTCTATCTAAATCGTAATTTTTAATCGCGTGATATAAATATGGTTCCATTTACCCTCCTAGTGCCTAATAAGTTCATAACTATAAGGTTTTTCTTCATCTTCTGTTATATATGGTTCTGAGTGATTTTCCATAAGTTGAAGAGCATCGTGACATACAATGTTGAATCCAGCATCACTTGTTGCCCTCATTTCAGCAGAAACAGGAAGTTCATTTTCATAACTTACCATTATTGTATATGTCGAATTAGTAACATTAACATCTACTTCTTTTTGAAGCACATCAGATGATGTTGGTAATTCTATTTTAGTTATTGTTCCATCCGTATAAATTCTCGTATCTTTCTTTTCGAATGGAGTATCGTAACTTGCTATACGATAAGAGCCATCTGGATCATCATATTCAAACGCTATTTTGCCATTGCTTAATACTTTTACATATGTTACAAAAGCTTTTTTATTGATAGCATTCGCAAGCATTGCTGTATCAGTAATGTTTCTTCTTAATATTTCATCTTTTTGTTTATCTTTAACTTTAATATTAATAATTATCTCATCATCAATTGATTCGACGAAAGGATGATTGATTATGTCATTTGCTTGAATTCTATCCATTTCAATCTTATCAGTAAAATCTTCGAATTCTTCTGACTCATATAATATTTTTATTGTCTCTACAACATCATTGATATTTACAGAAGTAACTTCATTTTCCTGTAAAATAGCAAATAATAAATCAAAGAACTCTTTTGGACCGTATTTCATATTTTCACCTCAAATTTACCATTTATTTTAACATTTACTAATCTTCTAAACAATATATTTTTACATAAGTGGTGCAAAAAGTCGCAATATTCCTTGCCATATTCCTTTAAAGAATCCAGGAGTTGCTTCTTTTTCCGTAACTTTATGAGACTTGTGAAGGGCTTCATCCAAATCTCTTTTTACATTTTTTATTTCATCGACTTGTTCCATATAGACACCACATTCAAAGTGAAGGTACAAGCTTCTATAATCGAGATTAAATGTTCCAACAGTGGCTACAGAATCATCTGCTACAAAGACTTTAGAATGAATAAATCCAGGAGTATATGTATAAATACTTACGCCATTTTTAATAAGTTGTTCAAAGTAAGAAGAAGAAAGGCTATAAACGATCTTTTTATCGGCAATTTTGGGAACGATGATTCTTACATCAACTTTTCTTTTGGCAGCAAGGATTAATGCTTTATTAATTTCTGAATCAAGAATTAAGTATGGCGTTGAGATATACAAGTACTTCTTAGCTTGATTAATTATGTTTAAATAGACATTTTCTCCTACATAATCACTATCAAGTGGGTTGTCACAATACGCTGCAAGATAGCCATTTTCTTTATATTTGTTTTTTAAGTCAACTTTATATTTTGTGTAATCATCATCACTTGGATTATAGGCATTCCAAAGAGATAAAAACATCACTGTAAAATTGTAGACTCCTTCACCTTTTATCATTATTCCATTATCTTTCCAATGACCAAATCTTACTTTTTCATTTATATACTCATCTGCTATATTAATGCCACCACAGAAAGCTACCTTACCATCGATAATCATAATTTTTCTGTGATCTCTATTATTCATAATAATACCTAAAAATGGTTTAATTTCGTTAAATACGACTACTTTTATGCCATATTTTTCTAGTTCCTTATTATAGTTATTGGGCATCGGCTGAATACAACCAAAGTCGTCGTAGATTATTCTTACTTCTACTCCTTCTTTAACTTTCTTTTTTAAAACATTAAGAATTGTCGTCCACATCCTACCATTATCGATTCTAAAGTACTCGAGAAAAATAAACTTTTTAGCTTTATTTAATTCGTTAATCATTTCTTTAAATACAAGTTCCCCTAAAGGAAAATATTTTACTTTGTTATTTTTACTTACAATAAAGTTAGCACTATCTGATAAATATTTTAATTTATCTAAATCATTATCGTTAATTTCTTTAAGAATATTTTCGTCTTGAACATAATACTTTTTAGAGTTTGCTACCTCTTTATTTACTTTTTTTAAAGTTTTACTGCTATGAAGATCATTTCCAATAAACAAATATAACATTGTTCCTGCTGCTGGAAACAACAATATTAGTATGACCCAAGGAAGATTAGCACTTATGCTTTTAGTATTTTTAACAATTTCTAAAACCAACAAGATACTTAATATTAAATATAATATTTTAATAGTAAGAGCAAGTTCACTTAGAAGTGCCCCTAAAGACATTGAAAAGACAATTTGAAAGACAAAACTTAGTGTTACTATAACAAGTCTTTTTTCACCTGGTGTCATACAACTCACCTCAAGTAAGATTATATCACATTTTTTTCACAATCATTAATACTTCCATATTTTCCCATAATTAAAGATTGGTTTTGACCAATCTCTAGTTTAAAATAGCAATTGCTAAATTTAGGTATCCTGCAAAGGTAACCCATATTATGTAAGGCACTAGTAAGTAGTAAGAAACTTTGTTTACCAACTTGGCATTGTACATAAGAAGTATTATTAAAATCCATAAAACCAAAAGCCAAGCAAAAGCAAAATAGAATGTTTGAAGATTAAAGAAAATTAAACTCCAAAAGAAATTAAATATTAGTTGAATAAAATAAAGTATCAATGCTCTTTTTCGTTCTTTATAGACATTAACATCATTGTTTTTATATATTAGATAACTTGCTATTCCCATAAGAACAAACAGAATAGTCCACACGATTGGAAATAAAAAACTAGGTGGAGATAGAGGTGGCTGTACCAACTCATTAAAAGACTCCATCGCATCTTTAGTTAGAAAGGCCGATAATCCCCCAACAATTAAAGGAATAGCAATGGCAACAATTATCTCCCATATTTTATTTTTCTTCACATTATCACCTATAATTATTTTATTTAATATATAGATTTTTATTCAATTATCTCAATTTTTATAATATCTTCAATTTTAATTTTTTCTTTATTTACTAGAAGCAATTCTTTATTTAGATAATCTATTTTTTTAATGTAACACTCTTTTTCTAGGTATTTGCCACCCTTCTTTTTTAAGTCTTTTAAGAAATAAGTTATTTTTACTTTAGTATTTGGATTTACCAGAGAAAGGATATCATTGATTTCATTTTTTAAGTCTTCGTCTAGTTCAATCTTCGATGAAGTAGCTCTACCCACTTCTTTTATTTCGTCACTATAGCCAGTAAGAGCCGCAAAAGGAGCAAAAATAGCACTTCTATTATATATACTCATTCTTGGATGTTTAGAACTTGGTTCATAATGAGGCAAATTAATAATATCTTCATATTCTTTAAGATTTGTGTCCTCCAATTTGACCATTCCTTTCTATTGTAGTAGCACCTTCTTCTAGATTCATCCCTTTTAAGATAGCATTTTTCCCATATTTCTTTTTTATCTCTAATAGAGCTTTTTGTACCTTTTTCTCCCCTACTTCATCATCTAAAGTTTTTTTAATATTCGAGTCTTTTGTTTCATTATCGCTAAATAAATCAAACTGCTTAAACATTACCACTTTTTCTTTTTGTTCTTCTCTTTCAAGTTCACAAGCTGCTATCGATATTTTTCTTACATAAAGGATTGGATTTATAACATTATTTAAAAGTTCTAAGAAATACTTAGTTATTATTTTAGTAGATGAAGTTTTATGGTCTATTCTAATTGTTCCGTGAGAATATTTAGGTACATATCTTCCGTAGTGATCTTTTACTATTTCTCCGTCATACAATCTTTTTATTTTTTTATCTTGAAGATTTATTACATCGTAACCAATATTTAATACTAAATGATTAGTAATAAAACCTTTATCTACTAAATCAAGTGACAACAACTCGGCCATTTCTTTGACGATTGTTTTAGTTTTGTCGTAGTTATATGGTTCTTTTAGAACTTGACCAATCGATAAACTGGTAGTAGTCGGTTTATAACTTTTTATACTTTCAAGTGTACAAGGTTCATATCCCCAAGCGTGATCTATTAGTATTTCAGCATTCACTCCAAATAGTTTGTAGAGTAAGTCTTCGTTTTCTAAAGAGCATCTAGCAATATCTCCCATCGTGTATATTCCATATTTTTTAAGTCTATTAGAAATTCCTGGCCCTACTCGCCAAAAGTCAGTAAGTGGTTCGTGTGTCCATAATTTATTTCGGTAGTCCATTTCATCTAGAGTAGCAATCCTAACTCCAAACTCGTTAGGTTCAATATGTTTGGCTACGATATCCATAGCTATTTTCGCAAGATAAAGATTGCTACCAATCCCACAAGTTGCAGTAATTCCTGTCGTATCATAAATATCTTTGATAATCATCGTAAGTAAATCTTTAGGATTTTTCTTATAGTATTTTAAGTAATTAGTGATATCACAAAAGACTTCATCAATCGAATAAACAAAGACATCTTCTTTCGATAAGTATTTTAAGTAGATATTATAGATATCTGTACTATATTTCATATAAAGAGACATTCTAGGAGGTGCGATTATAAAATCAAGAGCTAAAGATTTATCGTTTGCAAGAGAATCTGCATTGTAAGATTTACCACTAAACTTTTTATTATCATTTTTTACTTGTCTTACTTCATTTATTTCCTTGACTTTTTCTAACACTTCAAAAAGTCTACATCTTCCAGATAAACCATAAGCTTTTAAAGATGGTGTTACAGCAAGACATATCGTCTTTTCAGTTCTTTCAGAATCTGCTACAACTAGATTAGTAGTAAGTGGATCAAGTGACCTCTCACGACATTCACAAGAAGCGTAGAAACTTTTTAAATCGATACAAGCATATGTTCTCATAGTATCACCTTCATCTATAAGATAACATACTTTAGATAATATTTCAAGAACAAACGTTCGTATTTAAAAAATTTTATACATAATAAAACACTCGATTACATATTACCAAGTGTTTATATCATTATAAATTACTATTTACTACATTTAAAGCCATCATTTTCAAGGTCTTCTCTAAGTTCATCTATTTTTCCTTCTATTATTTCATCACCCCAAGCTGATGGTTTTCCTGTTACGGAAATTACAATATAATTACCACTTACTTTTACAGAGCAAGCATCAAAGCTAGAGTTTTTACACTCACTATTCCAATAATCAAGTTCTTCTTCTATCTCTTCTTTAGAATAATCTGAAGGAATTTTTTCTTGTATAGTTTGTTCAATACTAATGACTTCATCTTCTTTATCATTAAAAGTCATTTTAATTGAGTTTTTTTCATCTTCACCATCAAGTGTACAGTTTAGAGTGTGAGAGTTTCCTCCACATCCTGTTAAAAATAATGCAAATACGACTAAAATTGTGCTAGCACAAATTTTTAAGTTTTTCATTTTTTTCATCCTTCCCTTATATCATCGTTACCACAATTCTATCACAATAAAAAAATAACCTGTAATAAAATGTAAACTTCGTTGCAATAATATTTGGTATTATGTATAGTGTTTACGGATACATTTGAATTATCAGATGCTTTCCCTTTCTATTATCAATCGATAAAAGAAAGGTGGTGGTTTTATGACTAAAAGAGAATTTTCTCAATATATCATAATATTACTCCTATTCTTAGTTGTAATTATTTTACTACTAAAATAGACAAAGCATCTGATTTCAACTTTCGTTGATTTCAGATGCAATCCATAAAGGGAATGCATTTGATTACCACAATCAAATGTATCCTTTTTTATTTTATTCAAGTTTCCTTGACAAATTCATAATAACATAAAAATGTTCTTTTTACAAGTTAATTTGCCATTTTATAGTGATATGTTACAAATAAACAGTCTAAAAATTATAATTTTTTAAAATCATCAAAAGTTAATGTTTCACTTGTCGTTTTAAATTTATTTTTTTCATATAAGTGTTTAGCACTTGTATTATTGCTCCATACATTTACTTCAATTTTAAACGCATTTTTCCCTTTTGCCCATTTTTTAAAGTGCTCTATCAAAGCAGTAGCAAATCCTCTATTACGATAGTTTTCTTCTATATATAAAGCATCTAATTTAGCAACTACATATTTATATGTTTCATCGTTTGGTTTAATCATTCCATATAAGTAACCTACTACTTGACTATTCTCTTCAGCTACAATAATTAATTTATTTGCATCTTCAATATAATTTTCATACATATTAGTGACAACAAAATTCTCATCTATTCCTACATCATATTTTCCCTCATCTTTAATTAAAAGTGTTAAGAAATTATTTAAGATTTTTACATCTTTATAATCTGCTTTTCTAATTATCACTTATATACCTCCTTATTACTTTAACTCTTTATAGAATTCTTTTTTCCAATTTATTCTTCTTCCATCACTTCTTATATAGTTTAAAGAACCATATCTATAATTTTTATCAGTTAAGAATTCAATTTCTTCGATATCTTCTAAATTGATTCGCCAAACACAACCTTGCAAGATTTCACTATTTGAAGTTATACATCTATCAAAACTGTTTCTTATTTCATCACACATTTTTAAAAAATCAGCATCCGTTCTATATGATTTATATTTATCTTTCTTTGCAACAGCTTCCAAATCATTACTGGATATATTATAATCTTTTAATTTTTTATCAAATTGTTCTTTATCTTTTAAAGATTTTGGAATGTATGTATTACTGAGTAAAAAGGAGTATCTTCTAAAGTCAGTGATAAAAACATCTTCTTTATTTTTATGAAATGTTATTTTAACATCAAAACCATCTACTGGGTCTCCCTTATGTTTAGGAGGACAAATTCCATTGTAACACTTAACCCAACACCAAATAGGATACTTAACATTAAACTTATTATCTACCATTTTATTCATTTTTTCAGAAATCCAATCATAAGCGTATCCTGTTTTATTTAGATTAATATATTTCTCATTGCACTCTAAATATTCATTATTAAATAAACTTTTTAAAGCATTTAAAGATTGAAATGTTACAAGTTTCATACAACCACCTAAGAATATTATACACTATAAGTTTAATTGAAACATTAAAAAACTCGAACTATAAAAGTCCGAGCTTTCTATCAATATGGTGCGGGTGACAGGAGTTGAACCTGCAAGCCAAAGGCGCTAGATCCTAAGTCTAGTGCGTCTGCCAATTCCGCCACACCCGCGTCTTTATATAAGTGGTGGACCCTATAGGACTCGAACCTATGACCGCCCGGTTATGAGCCGGATGCTCTAACCAACTGAGCTAAGGGTCCATCGACAAAATTAATGATATCATATTTCAATATTCCTTGCAAGACAAAATTTAACTTTTTTATTAAATTTAACTTTATTTTTTCGTAAGAATACTATAAAATACGTGTTATAATTTAATTGAGGTGTTAATATGGCTAAAAAAAATGCAAATAATTGTGTAGTATTAAGAGTTAGTGAAAAGACTCGTGAAAAATTAATAAAGTACTATGAAGATAAAAAGCGTGATAAAGTAATACCTTATGTCGTTTTTCAAGCTCAAGATGGTGATACTGTCGTTACATTATATGAATCTGGTAAAGTAATGTTTCAAGGAGTTAGTGCTGATATCGATGCTAATATGTGGGCAGATATTGATGGAGTTGAAAAAATAGACAAAGTAAAAATTAAAAAAGAAGAAAAAAAGTACTATGAATGCTCTTCCATCGGTTCTGACGAAGTTGGAACAGGAGATTATTTTGGACCAATCGTTGTTACAAGTTGTTACGTAGCAAAAGAAGATATTCCTTTTGTTGAAAGTTTAGGAATTAAAGATTCAAAGAAATTAGATGATGAGAAAATACTTAAAATAGCACCTGAATTAATTAAAAAAATCAAATATAAAAGTGTAATAATGAATAATAGTGAATATAACTCTAAATATAGTGATAGTTATAACATTAATAAAATAAAAGCTATAATGCATAATAAAGTACTTTGGAGAATGGTTCACGAAGAAAACTTGAATTACGACTACATTATTGTAGATGAATTTGCTCGTGAAGCAAGATACTACGAATATTTAAATGGTAATCCTGAGATTCAAAAAGGAATAACATTTATGACCAAAGCCGAAGATAAAAATCTTGCTGTAGCATCAGCATCAGTAATTAGTAGATATATCTTTTTAAAAGAATTTGATAAAATTTGTGATACACTTCACCTACCACTTGTTAAAGGTGCAGGGCCTGATGTAGATAAGATTGGTAAGGAAGTTGTAGAAACATATGGAAAAGAAAAACTTAAAGAAATAGCTAAATATAACTTCAAAAATACTGAAAGAATCTTAGGATTAATGATTTATTAAAAAGCAAAAAAATATTCCAAACGGAATATTTTTTATTTTTACTCTACTTTTGTTCCACATTCAGTACAGAACTTTCCAGTTACTACTGTACCACAATTTGGACATTTCTTTTCTTTTGGTTCTTCAGGAACAGGTCTTGGTTCCCCACATTCAGCACAGAACTTTCCAGTAACTTTAGAACCACATTTAGTACAATATACTGCATCCTCTTCTTTTGTGTCTTTAGGCTCATCTTTTTCTTCTTTAGCAAATGGATCAACTGGTTCATCAGTAGTAGCTCCTTTTTGAGCAAATACTCCTTGAGCAGTTCCACCTATCATTCCACCACTTGCCATATTCATCATTCCAACACCTAGAACTCCACTAGCAGCTCCATTAGCATTGTTTGCAGCATCTTGAACAGCATTTGAATATGCTCCAACAAGAGATCCTTGTTGCATAAATGAGTTTGATGAAAGTTCGTAGTTATCGATTTTCTTCATTGATTCATCATCAAGAGTAACAGACTCAACAGCAAATCCAACTAATTGAATTCCTCTTTCACGAATTGGTTCATCGAACACTTTGTCATCCATTGTCTTTTTAATTTCATCTGTATTACTTGGAAGTTCAAGAACTGGTACCTTATGGTTACTTGTTCCTAATTCATTTAAGACATTTTGGAAAGATGCAACTACTTCTGTTCTCATTTGTTCAACTAGGTCATCTTTTTTAACTACATCGGCAGTACCAGCGTGATTTCTCATAAATACAGCTGGATCACTTATCTTAAATGTATATTTACCATAGCATCTAACTTGTACTCTTAAAGGAGTCATTGTTCCAGTCATTTGATTTGGAATAGGATGCGACCAATCTTGGAATGGAATTGGTGAACCTGTACCAAATTTATTATCCTTAATCTCTTTTATATTGAAATAAAATACTGCTTGCTCTTTGTTTGGTGTACCACCATATGTGAAACGAGTCCACATTTCTTTAAATACATCACCAAATTGTCCAGCAAAGAAAGATGGAGATGTTGATTGATCAAAATTATATGATCCTTCTTCGGCAGTAGCATCTAAAATTGTTCCAGAATCGTATATAACTGCAACTTGTCCAGGTGCAACTATAATTCTACTATCCTTTGTAATTTGACCACTCTTTGTAGTCTTCTTAACCATAAGGGTATCATTTCCCATATCCTCACAGCTTATGAGATCCTTCCATTGATCTCCTAATGTTCCTCCTACTGCTCCTAAAGCAGCTTTAATTAATCCCATTTTTTCCTCCTAATTCTTTTTTATTTAAAATATTAAAGTAACTACTACTAAAACATTTTTTACAATAGTAAATCTTACTACTCTATACGAGTATTATAACACATTTTTTTATTTTTCAACTATTTAAGTATATAAGGATCTCCTGAAGAACCTGTTCCCTTTTCGATTACAACAGTTCTATTTAAATATATAATAGGATAAGCTTTATGACTTGTACCTGTGTTATCTTCACTTAATTTGTCGCTATTATCAAAGTAATATGCAATACTTGCATTAAATTGTTCAGCATCGATATTAATTGTCCATCCTTTGTAATTTGAAAGCCAACTACTACAACCAGTAGCAGTTAACATATTATTTTTACAATTTTGATTTGTTGTTGCTTTCATATAATCTCCAATAGTAAGCATTCCAACTTGAGCATATGAGGAAGCCGTGCCATCTTGGTCATTGTCCTGCAAAACAAGTTCTTCAATTGTCATATTGCCAGTTGCACTTTTAGATTTATATACAAGTGTTGCTTGCCATTTACCACTTACCATCTTAGATGTATCGGACAAAGTACTCACATATTCATTATTTAGATAAGCTTTCAAAGTACTAGATGACCACTCATCTTGGCTATTGCTATCCCAAGTGTTTGTGATATTAGCACTATAATCTATAAGTTTTAAAGATCCATCGGGTTCTATACTTACTATTCTCCAAGTCTTACCACTATATTGAATATAATTGTTTGGATTAGATCCGACATAGATATATCTTTTATCGACATAAGGATCGACATATAATCCATCACCAGAAGATACTATTTTTTCTTTTAGTTTTTCGGAAGCAATTATTCCTCCTCCTGGTGTAACAATACTACTATAACCTAAACATCCGTGATAAGACGTGGCGTCACACGCACCACTTCCAGACGAATAGCAGTTTTCAAGAGCTATTTCTTCTGATACACATTCATTTAATTTAGCTAAAATTGTATCCCCATAATAGTATGTCGTATCTTCAGATGATTTTGAGATACTAAGTATGGCGTATAGTACTAAAGTAATAACTGCTAAAGTACCATATAACATTGTTGAAAATGCAAACCCCTTATTATCTAGTTTCATACTATCACCTATTATCAATTATACAATGTATTACTAAATTAATCAAAGATTATTTTTATATATGACAATATATTTGTTACCATATTTTTTCTCTTTTATTTTGTTAAAATATTTATCATCTAAATACAAATTATCTATTTCACAAATAACTAGCCCATTCTCATTCAATAAGTTATTGTTATATATTATTTCTATTATTTCATTTAAGCTATCCATCTTATATGGTGGATCTAAAAATATTAAGTCAAATTTGACATTATTTTCAATAAAAGTTTTTAAAGCTTTCTTATAGTTCATATTCAATACTTTAGCTTTTTCTTCTAGTTTTAAATCTTGTATCGTCTTATTAATTAAATTCGTACATTTAGGATTTATATCGTTAAAATAGCAATACTTAGCACGATTACTAAGAGCTTCCAAGCCAAGATTACCAGTACCTGCAAATAAATCGAGAACAACTGCATCAGGAACACTATTCTGAATAGTGCCAAATAGTGACTCTTTTATTCTATCCATCGTTGGTCTTGTTCCATCAATATCGTATCCTTTAATAGTTCTACCTTTAAATTCTCCACTAATTATTTTCAATTACATTCACTCTTCTCTTTTAAACTATTTAATCTTTTATTAATCTCTAAGATAAGAAGGTATTCTTCTTTTTCTAATTCTTTATACTCTTTAAAGTCTTTATTATTAATTACTTCTTCTTTCTTTTTTAGATAGTTAGGGTCATAAGTACTCATCTTTTTTATTTCATTTATCTTATTCATTAAGTCTTTATTTTCTTCGATTTTCTTTTCTAACTGTCTTTTCCTTTTTAAATCTTTATCTTCATTAATTATTTTAGTTATTTCATCAAGTTTATTTATTATTTCTATATCCATAGGCATACCTTATCACATTAATAATATTTTCGATATCTTTTTCTTCTTCATCATATAAATCAATTCTAAAAGAAGTAATACCATAATCTAAATAGTCTTCTAAATTATCTAATAAATCTAAGTTAGTGCTGTTTAAAATATGAGTCAAATGCTTTTCATTTATTAAAGGATAAATCTTATCATCTTTGTCTTTTAAGTAATACTTATTTACATCACATAAGTTACATCTTCTATCGTTACCATTTGCTAACATATTGATAGGACAGTACTTAGATACCATAAGTTCTACCCTTCCATAAACTAGTAAGGTTACATTTTCTTTTCCCAAAAGTTTTATATTTTCTTTGTTTACTTCAGGAGATAATGTTACATCTTTTACATTTAAACTTTCTAAATATCTAACTGTCTTACTATTTACGACATTTAAGAAATAATCGCTAACAAAATTATTATTTTTAGAGTATTTAAAAGCTGCTCCTAGTTCTGTTACAAGTAAGTTCTCATCGTTAAAGTTTTCTTTATCATCGCTAACTCTTTTCGTTTTAAAGTATACATTATTACCTTTATATTTATTGTAAAGGGCAAAAGAGTCCGTAAAGATTTTATCTACCTTATTTTTTAAAGCTACTTTTAGTTGTTCTTCGTTTCTTACTAGAACTGATATCTTTAAGTCTTTATTCTTGACACTAAGTTTTTCTTCTTCAAAATTATTTTTTACTTTATCATAAAGAGACTTATTTTCTCTTGTGTTGATAAGTTCCTCTACTATTTCTCTTCGTAAATCATTTAATTCTTTTATTGAAATAAAGATATTTTCATCCATATTAATAGATGTACTTTGACTTACAAAAGGTGTTCCGCCAAGCTTTTCTAACTGTGTTTTTACTCTTTCTTTATCTGTGCTACAATTAAGAGCTTTCTCTATAACATTTCCATATTTTTTTATGGTGTCAATATTATCACTAACTACTAGTTCCAATTTTTTACCTATAAATGCATTACAAGTTATAGATATTTTTACTTTTTTCTTTTCAAATTCATTTATTTCTTTATTTAAGAGAACATCCGTAGTCTTTCTTACTTCCTTAGCATTCTTAAGTCCAATTTTATTATCTAAAATTGCAACATTTCCTTTTTCAAGTTTATTTACTAAAAGACCTTTTTCATTATAAAGTTTATTTACAATCATTCCTTTATCGTTATCGAACCTTATACCATCTTCTTGATTTAAAGTATCATCAAGTTTTATTTTTATTTTATACTTGTCCACTTTAATAACATTACCAAGATGGATTCCTATGTGATTAGGACTTTTAATATTCATTATAGATTTTCCATAGTCATTAAATAAATAACCTTTAGTTAATTCTCTATTATAAAGTTTTTTAATGTTTTTAATTTCTTCATTAGAGACATTTATTTCTTTATTTTTGTAGTACTCATCTATTTTAGTACGATAAAGTCTTGTTATGTAGGAAACATATTCAGGGGATTTCATTCTTCCTTCTATTTTAAGTGATGTGATATTAGCATCGATTAATTTTCCAATATGTTCCAAAGTACAAAGAGATCTCATACTTAGTAAGTAATCACCATCTGTTTTAACTTCTTTGTCATTTTCATAAAGTTTATATGGAAGTCTACAAGAACCGACACATTCACCTCTATTACCACTTCTACCACCGTTCATCGCACTAAATAGACAACATCCTGAATAAGAGACACAAAGAGCTCCGTGAATAAATACTTCCTTTTCAATATTCGTTTTTAAGTTTTTGATTTCATCTAGTGACATTTCTCTTGCAAGTACTACTCTTTTAACGCCTAATTCTTTTAAAGCTCTAATGCCTTCATCGTTATGATTATGAGCTTGCGTTGATGCGTGTATCTCAAGATTTGGAAATTTCTTTCTAACAAGAGTTATAAGACCTAAATCCTGCATAATTAAAGCATCGACATTATTATCGTATAAAAATTCAATATAATCTAAAGCCTCTTCTAGTTCATCTTCATAACAAATAGTATTTACTGTTACATAGATTTTAACACCATAAAGATGACAAAACTTAATAGCTTCAATCATTTCAAGATTATCAAAATTAGCTGCAAAATGTCTTGCTCCAAACTTTTTACCACCTAGATATACTGCGTCTGCTCCGTTTAAGACAGCACTTTTTAAACACTCCATATTTCCAGCAGGACTTAACAATTCAATCTTAGACATAAAATCACCAATGACATTATATCATAAATTTGCTTATTTTAATACTTCCAGTAACGAAGAGACCATCTGAATTTTATTTGTCAAATCAGATAGTTTATCTTCACTCCTTATTTTTAATTCCTTTTTCATTTCGTAAACCATATCTTTTAATTTAGTTTTATCTCTTTTTAAAATCTTATACCAATAAGAATGATATTTTAAATATGTATAGAGATTCATATCTTGCTTTACTCTTAATATTGTTTCATCAATCATCTAGATCCTCGTACTTTATGTTTGGGGAATATGCTTCGTAACTATTGTTGTCGTTTCCTTTGCTTAATCCTTGAAGTATTCCAATTGCCTTTTGAAGACTATCTACCATATTTTTAACGCTATCGAGATTAACATTTTTAATCATTTTTAAAAGTTCATCGATTCCACTATTAGATGTTGTAAGATACTTTTCCCAAACGCTTTTCTCTTCTCCATATAAAGCGTAAACCTCATAAAGATCCTGCCAGGAAGTATCATTTTTCTTTACATACTCAACTAATTTAGGATTATTTCTAACAAATGCTTTAAATTCTTCTTTCAAAATAAAATCACCCTAATACAAGATATGCATTAGAGTGATTATTTTAGTATTTTTTTACTTTTTTAAGGGTTTTACCTTTATCTTTTTCTTTATCTTTGTTCATCATTCTACAAACTACTGTTAAAATGTCCTTAAAACAATTAGATTCAAGTTCTCCCATTTTATCAAGAGACTCCAATTCTTCCAAAGCTTCACTTAAAGAAGTAAGTTTTCTATTTTCACTTATGTAACTTCTAACATCCCAGCATTCATCTATTCCATCGAATGTTGCATCAAATCTCTTTGTAATCTTACCTTTATAAGCAGAATTAAAAACGATATTTGCTTTTTCTGGATTTACGAATATTTCTAAAGCAGTGTCATAAGCTCCACCAATTGCATCAAGATTATATAAAGAAAATGAAGGTATAGAAGTATCAAGTGACTTTCTTAAAATTATATTGCCATTTATAAAGTAAAATCTTTCATTATTTACGATAAATGAATCTCTAAAATTATCTATTTTCTTACTGAATAGATAAACATTACTTAAGACTTCATCATCATTTAAATATTTATTTTGCTCATTTATTTTATTATTTTTCATCCAAATCACCAGTGTGATATATTACTACAACTTTATCATTTAGTCAATAAAAGAAGACTAATCGGAATTCAAAAAGTCTTCTATTGTTAATAATCTATCATCTATTTCTTTAAGAGAAACTTTGTCTTTGGCTTTTTTCTCTTCTTTAGATTTTTCTTCTTTTGGTTTTGTCTCTTCCACTACAGGTACATCGACTATTTTTTCTATGTATGTATCTTTAGGTTCATCTACTTCAAGGATTTCTACTTCCTCTTCCTTTTTACTTTTATCGTCTTTATTGTTTTCTAAATCTTTTTTAGTAACTAATTCACTTACAATAAAGGCATCAGTTAATTTAAGTTTTGTAATTGATGATCCCGTTGAATATCTATCGGCGATTGGGAATTCTGTTAATTTAACATAATCTATTTCTCCACCTTTAAGTCCAACAAGATGTTTTGTAGGTACTACAAAAGCTTTTAAAACTTTGTATGGATTAGTTTTAACTTCTCTTAGAAGCATTAATCCTCTCTTAGCTCGAGATGATTTATCAAATTCTCCAATTTTTACTCTCTTAGCAGTTCCTTTACCCGTTATTACAGAGACATATTCAATCTTTTCAAGATCAAAATTTGATACAGAAACGACCTTGTCACCTTTTAAGTTAATTGATTTAACACCTGATGCTTTAAGACCAACATTAGGTATTTCAGAAGAATCAAACCAAAGGCCATAACCTTCTTGTGTAGCAATAAATATCTCTTTTCCTTTTTCTGTAAAGACATTTACTACTTTATCTTTTTCTTTTAGCTTCATCGAACATATTGGTTTACTGTATCTCTGTGTTTTAAATTCAGAAATACTAGTCTTCTTAATCATTCCATTTTCAGTGGCAATTATTATTTCTTCTTTGCTATCGAAATCTTTAACTGGAATTACTCCGACTACTTCTTCATCCTGCTCAAGTTTTACGATGTTACTTACGTGTTTTCCTTGATCTTTCCATACTGCTGTTGGAATCGTATAGACAGGGATATATAAGTAATTTCCTAAAGATGTGAAGACAAGTAAAGTATCTAACGTATTAAGTTCGAAGCACCCTAACATATAGTCACCATCTTTAAGTTGTGGACTTTCACCATTTGAAGATTGATAACTTCTATTTGATGCACGCTTAATGTAACCATCTTTAGTAAGCGTTACTACTACATCTTCCTTGGCAATCATTTCTGTTTCTTCAATCTTGATATCTGTTATTTCATCTTTAATATCTGTTTTTCTTGGTGTAGCAAATTCTTTCTTAACGGCTCTTAACTCATCTTTCATTACTGATTTTAACTCATTTTCATCATCCAATATTAGTTGTAAACGAGCAATTAAGGCACGTAACTCTTCTAATTCTTGTTCTAGTAAAGTAACATCAGTATTAGAAAGTCTATATAACTGTAATGTTATTATTGCTTCTGCTTGATCTTCACTGAAACCAAATTTTGCTACTAAATTTTCTTTTGATTCTTGTCTATTTTTACTTGCTCTAATAGTTGCAATTACTTCATCTAAAATAGATAAGCATCTAATTAATCCTTCGACGATATGAAGTCTTGCATTAGCGTGATCTAAATCAAATTTTGTTCTTTTTAGGACAACTTCTTTTTGGAAAACGATATACGCATCGATTATCTCGCGAAGTCCAAGAAGTTTAGGTGCTCGATTAACGATAGCGATTATATTAAAGTTATATGAAATCTGTAATTCTGTGTTTTTTAGTAAATAATTTAATATAGCTTCTTTATTGCAATCTTTCTTTAAGTCGATAGCAATTCTTAATCCATCTCTATCGGATTCATCTCTAACTTCTAGTATTCCATCAACTTTCTTATCGATTCTTATTTCATCTATTTTCTTTACAAGAAGAGCTTTATTTACTTCAAAAGGTATTTCGGTAACGATAATTGCTACTTTTCCTTTTGATTCTTCGTAATTAGTTCTTGCTTTAACGATTATTTTACCTTTTCCTGTTTCGTAAGCTTTTTTTATTCCATCCCCTGCTTCTACTATTCCACCAGTTGGGAAGTCAGGACCCTTTACAATAGCCATTAAGGTATCAAGTTGACAGTTAGGGGAATCTATTCTTTTAATTGTGGCATCGATTACTTCACCTAAATTATGAGGTGGAATGTTAGTTGCAAATCCCGCTGAAATACCAGTTGCTCCATTTACTAAAAGGTTAGGAAATCTTGCTGGAAGAACAGTTGGCTCTACTTCTGAATCATCGAAGTTTGGTGCCCAGACAATCGTATCTTTATCGATATCATCTAAAAGTTCATTACTAACTTTAGAAAGACGAGATTCAGTATAACGCATAGCAGCGGGACTATCTCCATCCATTGAACCATTATTACCGTGCATATCAATATATGGTGTAGACTGCTTCCACCACTGGCTCATACGAACCATCGCATCATAAATAGAAGAATCACCGTGAGGATGATATTTACCCATAATATCACCAACGCAACGCGCTGACTTAACATATGGCTTATCGTATGTATGATGACCTCTGTACATTCCATATAAAATTCTTCTTTGAACAGGCTTTAAACCATCTCTAACATCTGGTATTGCTCTATCTTGAATTATATATTTAGAATAACTTCCAAATCTTTGCCCCATTATTTCTTCTAAGGCATAATCATAAATTTCTTCTAAAGCCTCTTTCATTTAATCACCTGCTTACTTTTCATTTTTGTTAATAAATGTTTATATGTATTTATATAAGTTTTATCTAAAGTATCAACTGACTTATTAATAACCAAATCAAGTAATTTTTCTATGTACACTAAGTTTAATTTTCTTTGAAAAGAATCTAAGTCTTCGCAGTCATTTTCGTAATTAACACTATATCTATCAAAAGAACTTTTTAAATCGCCAGACTTAATACGCTTCATTATTTTTTTATAGATAAATCCTGATTTTTCATCGTCTTCTGAAAAGAAAATCATCTCTATATCTTTAATAGTTGTTCTTTCTTCCTCTAATAGATAATAAAGTGTCATTGCGTACTCTGAGAATTCTTTAAGTCTATTTTCTAATTTTATACTTGTTGTTTTGTCTACTAATAAAGCCATACTTCTACTTCTTTCTATGTTTCTATTTTATAATCATCTTCAAGTGAGAAGACAACATTTTCTTCAATCCAAGCTTTTCTTGGTTCAACATTATCTCCCATAAGAACACTTACGCGTTTTTCTGCTAAAAGTGCATCATCTATTTTAACCCTAATTAGTTTTCTTGTTTTAGGGTTCATTGTCGTTTCTGCAAGTTGGTCAGCGTTCATTTCACCAAGTCCTTTGTATCTTTGAATTTCACACTTTTTACCTTTTGATTTTTCTTGCATTTCTTCGATACTATAAGCGTATTCGACATTTTTACCACTTTGGATTTTAAATAGTGGTGGTAATGCTATATAAAGTTTACCTGCTTCGACAAGTGGTCGCATATAACGATAAAAGAATGTCATAAGTAAACACTGAATGTGTCCACCATCTTCATCGGCATCGCTCATTATTATTACTTTGTCGTATTCACAATCGTCAAGCTCGAAGTTAGGTCCATAACCTGCTCCAATTGTATATATCATCGTATTTATTTCTTCGTTTTTGAAGATATCATCGACACTTGCTTTTTCGGTGTTTATTACTTTACCACGGAGAGGTAATATTGCTTGGAACTTTCTGTCACGTCCCTGTTTTGCACTACCACCGGCTGAATCACCCTCTACTAAGAAAAGTTCATTTTTTTCTTTGTTTTTTGATTGAGCTGGGGTAAGTTTTCCCGATAGAGCGTGTTCCTTTTTGCTATTTGTTTTACCTTTTCTTGCTTCTTCTCTTGCTTTTCTAGCAGCTTCTCTTGCTACTTTACTTTTTAGAGATTTATCAAGAATATCAGTTGCAACTTTTTTATTTTCTTCTAAAAAATATTGAAGTTTTTCAGTAACTATCGAATCGACAACATTTCTTGCAATCGGCGTTCCAAGTTTACCTTTAGTCTGACCTTCAAACTGCAATAAAGCTTCAGGAATTTTTAAACTTATAATTGCTGTAAGTCCCTCACGAACATCGCTTCCTTCAAGAGAGTTATCCTTATTTTTTATATAATTATTATTTTTAGCATAATCATTGAAGACACGAGTTAAGGCTGTCTTAAATCCTACTTCGTGAGAACCACCATCTGGTGTTTTAACATTATTTACAAAAGATACGATATTTTCTTGATAAGTATCGGTATATTGCATAGCAATTTCTACTTCGATACCTTCTTTTGTTCCATCGAAAGCAATTACTTTATGAAGTGGCGTTTTGTCTTCATTTAAGTATTCAACGAACTCTTTAAGTCCATTTTCATAGTGATACTTGTTGCTTCTTCCACTTTCTTCGTCAGTTACTTCAATAGTAAGTCCTTTTAAAAGGAAAGCTGACTCCTGCATTCTTTCACATATCGTAGTAAATGAAAAAGTTGTTATTGGGAAGATTTTAGGATCTGGAAGGAATCTTACTGTAGTTCCTGTTTTATTAGTCGTACCAATTTCTTTTAGAGGTACTTCTACTCTTCCACCATTAGAAAATTTAATATAAAATTCTTTTCTTTCTCTTTTAATCGTTACTTCCATCCAAGAAGAAAGAGCATTAACAACGGATGCACCTACACCGTGAAGACCTCCAGATACTTTGTATCCTCCTTCTTCAAACTTACCACCTGCGTGTAACACCGTATAGATAACTTCTGGTGTGCTTTTACCTGACTCGTGAAGTCCTGTTGGTACTCCACGACCGTGGTCTTCTACACTTACACTTCCATCTTTATGGATAACGATACCAATATAGTCTCCATAACCATTTATAACTTCATCTATAGCATTGTCAACAATTTCCCATACTAGATGATGTAGACCTTTTTTATCAGTTGATCCAATATACATTCCTGGTCTTTTTCTAACTGCTTCAAGTCCTTCTAGTATTTTAATTGATTTCTCATCGTATGCCATATCATCAACTCCATCATAATTATAACCAAAATCAAAGAATAAATAAAGTTTCTTTACATTTCTTAACATAAAGAGATAAAAAAACAAGCTATTTCTAACTTATCCTTTTTACATTATAAATATACCATATGAGAGAAAATAAAAGCAAGATAATTTCTTATCTTACTTATTATCAAGAACAATATTTAATTTTTTTATGTAATCTTTTAAATGAACATCTTTAGGATTATGTTCCTTATAGTTTAAATAGAGTGCTCTAAACTCTTTGTAATTAGAGAAAATAGTTTGAATTTCACCTCTAAATAACGGTTTATTTGCACTTGCAATTGCTGTAATTAAAGACTTATTTTGATCACTTAATCTTGTAGCTTCTCCTTTAGCTTTTGCAATTCTTAAAGCAAGTCCTGTTTCTGGTCTTGAAGACATTTCAATAATTGTAAATAATAAGTCATAGTTTCTTTCATTTGTAAAATCAACTTTCCCATCACAAACTTTAGAAATACTATTTAAATTAGAATCATTCCATACAGGTTGAAAAGATCTTATTTCACCAGTTTTTCTTACTTTATAAATTATTTCGAAGCTACAACTATACTCCCTATCAAAATGAGAGTTTTTATTTAAATAATCGTCAAGTTCTTGGCCACTTTCAAACATAGTTGTAAGAGAATCAATACTTGATAATGGATAGGCCTTGGATGGTTCTTTAGAAAAATTCATCGTTTCAAAGTCAAAATATTCTACTTCTTTTGTTATATTATCAATTTTAATGAGATGATAATTATTATTGTTCTTTTTTATCATAAGTTACCTCAATTAGTCAAACATCGATATTTGCATAGGGTTTACTAAAGCTTTTTTCTTAGGTTTAGCTTCTTCCGTAAAGTTTACTTTATTTGTTTCTTCAAGTCCTTTATATCTACAATAATTTAAGTAAATAGATCTAAACTCTCTATAATTAGACAAACACTTTTTCAAATCTAAATAATAGCCTTTTCTATCTTCTACATAAACATCCATTGCTCTACATCCTTCAACGAACCCTAATTTTTTCTTCATATTATAGGCATTCTCGTGAGCAAGTAAAAAAGTTAAAATTGATCTAAGAGCTTGAGACATATTTATTTTATTCTTACTATCAAATAGAAAATCAGCAAAAGAAGAATCAGGATTTACTAATTCTAAATAAACATCGTTAAAAGCAGATTCATTTTGCTTGTCTCTAAAGTCAACCTTACTACTAACAGAAGTTGATGCTATATGAGACCACACTGGATTACAAAATACAGCTCCTATTTTCTTTTCTCCTTTAAAGTTATAAGATAAATATACTCTTTTTACTTCATCAGTTATTCCGTAATTTTCAGCCAAATCATATTTGTTTATAAATCCAGATGTAAAAAAATCAAATGCTTGAATAGATGCTTTAGTTATTTTACTTTTAGAATCTATTTTAACAAAGTTTCCTATTTTCATATCAAAATAGTATTTATCACCTGTAACCGTTTCCAAGATTAAACTATATCTTGGTGCACCTTCTAAATTCATACAAACTCCCCTTTTCTTTGACCGCTATTATATCACGAAATCGGATTAAAATCAATGTCTATTTTAATCTTAGCATTGTTTTTATAATAGTCTAGGAGTTTTTCTAAATATGGATATAGATTATCTTCTTTTTTATATTTTATAGTAATACCAAATCTATAAGTGTTTTTTACCTTAAAAGTACTTCCAATAGATGGTCCTAAAATAAGAGAATTTGAAAGATTATCTTTAAGTCTTTTAACAATTATAGAACTTTCATTTTTAACTATTTCATATTCAGTACTAATTACCTTTATACTTACAAGGTAACAATATGGTGGATAATTTAGTTTTTTTCTTATATTCATTTCTTGTTTAAAGAACATATTGTAATCTTGCGTTTTAGAAAGTTGTATAGCGTAATGTTCCGGATTAAATGTTTGAATTATAACTATACCATTTTTTTCTGATCTTCCACTTCTACCTGCTACTTGTGAAAGTAATTGGAAAGTGTATTCACTGCTTCTAAAGTTAGGAATCATCAAGGAAGTATCCGCATTTATTACACCGACTAAAGTAACATCTTTAAAATCAAGTCCCTTAGCAATCATTTGCGTTCCTAATAAAATATCGTACTCGTGATTTCTAAAAGCACTGATTATTTTTTCGTGAGCACCTTTAGTACTTGTCGTATCAAAGTCCATTCTAATTACACGAGCATTAAATAATTTATTAAGTTCTTCTTCTATTTTTTCTGTTCCAACTCCCAAATTTTTAACAGATTTTTCGTGACATACAGGGCACACTTCGTGGCGTTTAGTCGCATAACCACAATAATGGCATCTTTCCATATCACTTGATTTATGATAAGTTAGTGTGACATCACAATTTGGACATTTGCTTACATAACCGCAAGAAGAACAAGTTACAAAGGAAGCATATCCTCTTCTATTAAGAAGCAAAATAATTTGTTCGTTTCTATCTAATTTCTCTTTTATTTTTTCAATTAAAATTTCAGAAAAATAACTTCCTTTTTTCTTTTCTTTATTCATATCGACAATTGTTACTTCTGGCATTGGCTTATTATTAGCTCTATTTTTAAGTTCCACCAAATGATACTTTTTAGCAATAGTTCTTGCATAGCTTTCTAAAGATGGTGTAGCACTACCCAAAACAAGTTTAGCATTATTTGTCTCAATTCTTTTAATAGCAACATCGATAGCACTATATTTAGGATTTGATTCTTGCTTATAAGTCGTCGTATGTTCTTCATCGATTATTATTATTCCGATATTATTTAGAGGTGCAAAAATAGCACTTCTTGCCCCAATGACAATTTTTACAAGACCTTTAGCAATTTTACGATATTCATCGTATTTTTCACCTTCACTTAATCTACTGTGAAGAATAGCAATCTCATCTTGAAATCGTGATTTAAATCTTTCTACCATCTGAGGGGTAAGAGAAATTTCTGGAACCAAAACAATCGCTGTCTTATCTTCTTTTAACATTTCCTCAATTAATTCCATATAAACTTCTGTTTTACCTGAACCAGTAACCCCGTGTAACAAGAAAACTTTATCTGAACTATTCAAGATCGTGTCTTTAGCATTTTGTTGTTCAAGATTCAACTTATATCTTGGATATTCGATAGAATTACCACCACTTAATCTATAGTTCTCTATAGCTACCTCTTTTAAAATATTCTTATTTAATAAAGTATTTAAGGAAGAAGGAGAAATTTTGTTTAGCACATCCTTTCGATTATTACCCTTTTTTATCTCATCGATAATTAACTTTTGTTTTTCATTTAATTTAATGTCTTCATTAATACTATTTATTTCAATTAACTTAATATAAGATTTTTTTATATTTGTTTTATTTTGAGCTTTCAACGCTTTAGGAAGCATTGCTTGATAGGCACTGATTAATGTACATAGTGTTTTTTCTTTAATAAATTTGCCGAGTTCTAAAAGTTCAGGTGTCAATATCACATCTTTATCGACAACTTCATATATATCTTTTAAATCATCTTGTAATGAGTTATTAATTTCGATAATAAATCCTTCTAATTTTTGCTTTCCAAAAGGTACTTTAACCCTTACTCCTACTTTTATATCTTCTTCAAATTCTTTTGGAACATTATATGTAAAAGATTTATCTATATTTCTATTTGAAAGTTCTACAAGTACATTTACAGTCATATTTCTACCTCTTGATAATATCTTAACATTTTTTTTAAAATTTTACTAAAAAAGATAATCTTTCGACTACCTTTATTTATAAAACTTTTTTAATTTTGAAATATTTCCTTTTTGTTTAGGAAAACCATTTACTTTCTTTGGAACCTTGATTTTAAAGTATCCATCTTTAGTCCTTATATTTAAATGTTTAGAAAACAAGCCTGAAAACTTATATTCAAGAATATCTGTTTTTAATAAATCAAAGATATAAGATACATTCTTTTCAGCAAGTTTTGAAAGGATAAAGAATACTAAAGAGTCCTCATCATAGTTAACTATGCAAGTTTGATTGGAAACAGTTACATCGTTACCACTTGCTAAATAGTAAAACTTAGCATCTACTATCTTCAAGACAACATAATCATTAGGATTAAGATTAAGTCTTGAAAGCATTTTTTCTACTTCTTCCATATCATATTTTGGCATATCATATGTACTTGGAAGTTGTTTTTCTCCGCAGTTTAAGCAGAAAGAAGAACCAGGATTTATTGGGAAACCACATTTTTTACATTGCATTGTTATTACCTCCGTTTATTTTATCCAAATAAAAACATACTGGTTTAAATGTTTTTCTATGTTCATCAATTATTCCATATTCTTTTATGGCATCAATATGTTTTTTTGTTCCATATCCAGCGTTATCCTTAAATCCATACATCGGATATTTTTTGTCAAGTTCTTCCATCATTCTATCCCTTGTTACTTTAGCAATAACGCTTGCTGCTGATATCGTGATACTTTTTAAATCACCCTTTATAATCGATGTACTTGGAATATCTAAATCTAATTTCATAGCATCAATTAAAATATGATCTATTTGACATTTTTTCTTACAATTTTCAATTGCTTCATACATTGCCAGTTTAGTAGCTTCATAAATATTTACTTCATCGATAACTTTTTCACTCTTTATACCAATTCCTATACCTAAAGCATCACGCATAATAATATCATAAAATTTTTCTCTTTGTTTTTTTGAAAGCTTTTTAGAATCAGTCAGACCATCTAATGTATAACCTTTAGGTAAAACCACACAAGCAGTGACTACAGGTCCAACAAGAGGACCTCTTCCTACTTCATCTACTCCAGCTATATAAACAATCTTATTTTTATTAAGTTCTTTTTCGTATGCTCTATTGTCTATATCTATTTTCATAAAATCACTTTATTCTGATTTAATTCTTCCTAAATCTTTACTATTTGCATAAACATAAATATTAGGATATTTAAATAAGTTATAATTATACATTGTCTTTTTATTAAATGTTGAAACAAATAGTTTAAGTACATCTACTGAATCTGAAAGATCAAAATCCAAATTACTTGCAAATGTTAAGTCTAGATTATTATCCTCGTTAAAGTTATATTCATATCTTACATCAGCAGTATCATAATACTCAAATACGATTTTAATCTCATCCTCTAAAGTACTATCATTTATTACTTTTAAGTTATCTAGTTTAGAATCAGTTTTTAAATAAATATTTTTAACATCTGCAATATCAAATGATACTTCTTTTGTAATTAACTTAAATCCATAAGGTAATTTTTCTTGATATTCAAAAGAACTAACTTCATAACCAAAGAATAAAACTCCAACAAAGATAATTAGGAATGAGACAATGAAGTAATGTTTGCTAAAAAAGCCTTTTGTACCAAAGAATCTATGAAGAAGATTCTTAAATGTAAAGAATGATGCAGCAAAAATTGCTAAAGCAACTATAAGTGGGCTAACAAAAGTTGTACCATTTATTACAAGAATAAATAGATAGATAAAAGCAAATAAGAACACAAGTGCCAATCCACCAGATATTATAATCAAAATAATTCCTAAAACTTTTAATATATCTTCTGTAATATTAAATATACTTTCTTTTTTTACAAGCATCTTTTCATTTCTTCGATAAAGATTTTTGTAATAAGTACTATCTTTAAACATTTTAAGGTTATCATAAAGTAAGCTTATAACCACAATATACTTTATTAGGTCTAATACATAAACCCATATAAAAGATAAAACACTTCTCAATGATTTGCCAAAAGCATATATTGCTGATACACCCATTTCTTCAAAAAGGTAGAACAATATAAATATAAATATTATGTAAAATATTAATAGTCCAAATTTAAAAATCCAAAAATATCCATCTTTTTTATTGGCATTTTTCTTTTTATGAGGTCTTAAAGCATCATTGATGGATGTAGCCATTGCTTCAAGAACATCGCTAGTATTTACTTTATTTTTATCCATACTAAATCACTCCTATGATAAGATTATAACAAAAAAACTTAAGGAATAAAAGAGATAAAATATACTACTTTACATCCTTAAGGATTTCTAACCAACAATGGTCTTAAAAGTCTCCATACTAGTTGAATCATAAATTGGATATCTAGGAATTTTATATTTGTCGTCATTTCTAGTTGCCTTTCTCCATTCACCCACAAAAGCTACTTTAAATCCAACATCTTTAACTGCTTTAATTGAAGTTGAAGTGTATTCATAGAATGGGAAACAGAAAGATTTAGTATCTTTAACAACGGCAATTGATTTCTTTAAATCAGCAAGTAACGCATCATATGAAATACAATTTACTTTTGATCTATATTTGCAACTGCTATCTTCATAGTGCAAATCGTGAGTATGGGATTGTACATCTAGATATTCAGATTGATAATTATTTATATCCCACCATCCAGTTATCAAAAATAGTGTTGCATACATCTGATATTCTTCCAAAGCAGGTATTAAGTGATTACCATTTATTTTACTTGTTCCGTGAGCACCATCATCAATTGTTATTAAAACGGACTTTTCAGGAACTTCGATTTCACCATACATCCATTTGACAAACTCATCCATTGTAAGAGTGTAATATCCATTATCCTTCAAATATTTTAATTGTTGCCTAAATTTGTCCATTTTAAGGCATAGAGATTCGTGACAATTTTCACTCCAACTTTCGTAAAAGAAATGATAATTTAAAACTGCAATTTTTTGATTAGCAGGTGGCTTTTTCGTTACTTTGACTACTCTTTCAGCTTCAACCGTATTACCACTAGAATCGGTAACAGAATATTTAACTTTATAAGTACCAATTTTATTAATATTTAAATTGCTAGAGTCAACTATAACTTTATCAGATAAATCTCCATCATAGTCGTCACTAGCAGTTGCACCTGGTTCTACATATTTATTGCCAACTACCATAACAATAGTTGATCGTCCATTTAGTTTTAAGATTGGATTTTCTTCATCAACTATTTTTACTACTCTTTTAATCTCCTTAGTTTGTTTTTTATATTTTACTTTGTATGTATAGTTATATGTACCAATTTGTTCGAAGTTAACATTATTTTCAATCTCAATTTTCTTTGTTAAATCTTCATCTTTATAAGACGCCTTAGCACCTAAGTCCTCATATTCATCTTTAAACTTAATAACTACCTCTTTATCACCAATAAGGTCAAGCATTAAGTATTTGGCTTCTCCATTTACTTCTTTCATAACGAAATCATAGATAAAGAACCCACCTACTAATAGAACTAAAATCAAGACTGCAAGAATAACTTTCTTTCTTTTTTTCATTTTCATTTTCTCACCACAAATACTATATCATAATTTCACTAAATTTTCACAAAAAAACAATTTAAAATGATACATTTATCTATCCAAAGTAATATTTCCTAGATTTCCTTCTTTTAAGTCTTTTATTATCACGCTATAAACTTTTTCTAAGTCAGGAACTCCACCCTTGGCAAGTAATCCTCTTTTCTTAGCAATATCTTCAAATATGGCATCCATATTTATTTCTTCTAATTTGTATCTTTCTTTAAGATTTTCGGGATACAACACAGTCATTTTTTGGATAATAAATCTTGCTAAATCTTCAGTATCAAGGATTTCTTCTTTAATTGATGACAGAGCTGCAAGTATGTGAGCATTTTCTTGATTTTCAAGTTTAGGCCACAAAATTCCGGGTGAATCCATAAGTTCTACATCATTATTAATACGAATCCACCCCAAAGTCTTAGTAACTCCTGGTGTATTACCTGTTAATACTGCCCTTTTGCCAACCATTTTATTGATTAAAGTACTTTTCCCAACATTAGGAGCACCTATAACTACTGCTCTTGCTTTGCGTGGCTTTAATCCTTTTTTTACTCTACCTTCATTTATAGATTTAAATATTTCTTTTGTTTTATTATTTAAATCATTAATATTTCCCTTAAGCAAATCACATTTTACTATGATGTAATCTTTGTAACGATTTAGCAATTCATCCGTAATTTTCTTATCACACATATCGTATTTAGTTACAACAAGAATTCTAGGTTTACCACTAATTATCTCATCAATATCGACAATTTTAGAGCTTATAGGCATTCTTGCATCAATAACCTCATAAACAATGTCTATAAGATCCATATTTTGTTTTAGTTCTCTTTTAGCCTTAGCCATATGACCTGGGTACCAGTTGATTACGCTTTTATGCAACCCCTGTTCTCCATTATTATTATTCATTTTAATCACTCACTTTTTCTTCTATTTTCTTTGTTTCATCTATATATTTATAATTTAAACTGTTGCTTTTAGA
>CANRDN010000025.1 GCA_947629375.1 uncultured Bacilli bacterium
CTTGGTAAATAATTTAACATAAAAAAATAAGATATAAATATTAAATTATTTACATCTTAAAGTATACTTGTAATTTACTTTTTTCTTAAACTTAATATTTTTTGTGGTTTATCTTTATTATATGAAACAACAACATCTTGTCCTACTTGGGTAAGACTATCATCCCAAGCAACTATTTTCTTTCCAACATATTCCTTATCATTGATACTATATTGGACTTGTAATGATGATGGAAATATAGCACCATCTAGTGATGTAGTTCTAATAGGTTTTTTATTGATTTTCAACCACCATAATTTTTTAACTTTAATTATTTTTCCTACTGTTTCTTCATTACCCATAATTAATACCTTCTCGACAAATTACTATTTTTCTCACTAAATATTATAACACGACTTCCTTATTTTACAATTTTTGCATTAAAGTAATATTGCATTTTTAAAATAATTGTGCAATTAGTTGCACAAATTCATCTTTATATTCATTATAAAAAGATTTCAAATTATGAACCGAAAACCCTTTTAAACTAGGGAAAATATTTTTAATTTCATTGAAACATTATCAAAAAAATGCCACCTAAATGCCACCTAAAAATTCATTCAACAGTTTTGATTTTGTTTCTTAAACTCCCATAATTCCTGTAAATAAAACAAAATGAGAGAGCTTTTGCTCTCTCTTCAGGGGGTTTTGGTTGAATACACTCTCACATTTTATAACCGTAAGAGCGAAACGCATAATGTTTTATCATCATGCAATTTAATGATAATATTAATTTTTATAATTGTCAAACCATTTTTTTGGACATATCCAATTCAAAAGTGTCAACACAAACAATCTTTTTTGTAAATTAAAATTGTTTTTTCAACATAAATTCGATACTTATTTTACATTAAATTAACCGAAAGTCACTAAAAAAGCGTCAAATAACTTTTTAACAATTTATAAATTTTAGGTTTTTAGGTTTATTTATATATATTCTATCCATACTACTAACAAGGAGGAAATAAAATGACACAAAAAGAATTACTTTATGTAGAGGATGCCATTGGTCATGAAAATAACATCATATCTATTGTTACAGACACAATAAACAACTTGGAAGATGAAAATCTTAAAGAATTTATGCAAGATAAACTAGAATATCACGAATCTTTCAGAGATGAACTTATGAATTTTTTGGAGGAAAAAAGCAATGAATGATCAAAAACTAATGGATAATTATTTATTAATATTAAAAAGTACTGTCGAGGTTTATGTCCATGGAACACTTGAAAGTTCCAATCAAGATGTAAGATACCTACTTAAATCTGGTCTTGATAATATAATGACTAATCAAGCAGAAACATATGATGAAATGACTAATTATGGATGGTACACAATTAATAATGTTAAATCTTCTGAGATTAACAAAACTTTTAAAAAATTGCAAAGCAAAGAGAATTAACTCTTTGTTTTTTTTTGTAAAGTACAAAATATTTCAATACTAAATATGGAAACTTTCCCTCTTTTATGATAAAATTTGCATTATAGGGGTGACTAGAAATGGGTCGACACAAAAATAATCAGTACAACAATCAATATAATAATCAATATAATAATTATCAGAATTATGGAAACAATCAGTACTATAATCAAAATGGGCAATATTATAATAATCAATACTATAATCAAAATCAGTATCAACAATATGGTCAAAATGGGGCAAACTATAATAATGGTAATAACAAAAAGAAAAAAGAAATTGATAAAAAATTGCTTATTGGAATCGGTGTATTTGTAGTATTTGCTATTGCACTTATAATATTTATAGTAGTAGCAACTAGTAAAAATAGTGATTCTAAAAAAGATGATGATAAAACACCAACTCAAGAAGAGAAAGATCCTGAAGAAATTGGAATGTATATTGATATTGGAGCAGATAATTATGGATATGTTTCAGTTCCAAGTAACTGGGTTAGATTTACTGATGAAGGAGGAGCAAAATCACTACAATATTCAGATATAAATGCAGAATATATTGTTTCTCTTGATTATGTAAAAACAACAGAAACAAATGCTGATAGTTTATCTACTAATGTATATAACAATCTTAAAAGTAGAGGGGTAACAAATCTTCAAAGAGCTACAGTAAAAGTTAACAACTATAATGCATACCAAGTATATGGATATTACCAAGATAATCACATTTGGTTAGTTACTTGGATTTTTGAAGCAGAAGATGGTAATACTCATTACATTGGTGTTGAAGGTCCAGATCCAAAGAGTGAAAATTTTGAGATTGCAAACACATTTAAATTAAATAAATAAAACACTAGCCTTAAAAACTTAAAAACTAGTGTTTTTCTTTTAGTTAGAATCAATTGATTCAATTAATCTTTTTTTCAAGTCTTCGTTATCATATTCTTTTGACTCTAAATATTCTTTAGAATCGTTTTTAGCTTGAACTAAAATCTTATAATCATTCTTTAGATTAGCCATTTTAAATGTCATATCACCACTTTGTTTTGTTCCAAACAAATCTCCTGAACCACGAAGCTTAAAGTCTTCTTCACTTATAACAAATCCATCATTAACTGTTTCCATTATTTCAAGTCTTTTTTCGTCTTCTTTATCACTTATTAACAGACATTTAGATTGCAAAGAACTTCTTCCTACTCTACCTCTTAATTGGTGAAGTGTAGAAAGTCCAAATCTATTGGCATCAAATATTACCATCATTGTAGCATTTGATACATCTACTCCTACTTCTATTACCGTAGTACTTATTAAGATATTTACAATATTTTGTTTAAATTCATCCATAATAAGATCTTTTTCTTTTGCTTTCATCTTACCGTGAACAATATCTATTTTATATTTATTACCAAATATTAAATTCATTTTATCTCTTAAAGTGTAGACATTAGTTAAATCAAGTTCTTCGTTTTCTTCAATTAATGGAGCAATTACATATATTTGATGATTGTTAGAAAGTTCTTCTTCCATTAATTTATATACATCTTTCATTTCTTTATTATTGAATACTTTTGTCTTTACTGGAAGTCTACCTTTAGGCATCTCTTTAATTATTGATACATCCATATCACCATAAATTGTTAGAGCATAAGTTCTTGGGATTGGTGTGGCACTCATATATAAAACATCAGGTCTTATTCCTTTATTTTTCAAGTTAGAGCGTTGGTTTACTCCGAACCTGTGTTGCTCATCCGTTACAACTAATCCAAGATTGTGGTACTCTACTTCTTCTTGTATTAAAGCGTGAGTTCCTACAATAATATTTATATTTCCATTTTTCAAGTCATCATAGATTGGTTGCTTATCTTTTTTAGTTATTGAGCCAGTAAGTAATTCTACTACAACACCAGTATCTTTAAACAACTCTTTCATATTGTTATAGTGTTGCACTGCAAGAATTTCTGTAGGAGCCATTAAAGCACTTTGATAACCACAAAGATAGTTATAATACATTGCAATAATTGCTACGATAGTTTTACCACTACCTACATCTCCTTGTAATAATCTATTCATTCTTTGATTACTAGATAAATCACCTATTATTTCATCGAGAGCTTTTTTTTGATCACTTGTTAACTCATATGGTAATTTCTTAATAAAATCATCGATATTTTTATCAGTCTTACGCTCTACTCCAGCATTATTTTTCTTATTTTCATTTCGTAAATAATTTATTTTGAACATAAACTCAAATAATTCTTCGTATTTAAGTCTTATACTTGCTTCCTTTAACTTATCGTAACTTGGAGGATTATGAACTATATTCAAAGCAGTCTTCTTATTTAAAAAGTTATACTTTTCAACCAAATACTTAGGAATATTGTCATTTATAACATTTCCATAAGTCATAAGGCAATTATTTATAGCATTTGTTAATATCTTTTGAGATAACCCACTTGTAGAATGATATACAGCTTCTATTTTATCTTGATTAGTTAAAACACCAAATTTTATATCCGAAGCATTAATAATATTTTTTGAAGCATCATATTTACCGATAACAATTATTTTTTCACCAATTGGTAAATTTTGTTTTAGAAAAGCTCTTCCAAAGATTGAAACCCCTACCATACCATTTGGAGTACTAAGCCTAAAATTAAGTTTATTAGTACCTCCTCTAAATCTTATAACTAGAGGAATACTTTCTACTTTGCCATCGACAACAATTTTTTGTTCTGGATCTGTTACATTTCTTAAATCTGTTCTTCTTAAAACATCATATCTAAAGGGATAATGTGTCAATAAATCATCTATACTAAAGATTCCTATTTTATTTAGAAGCATTTCTGTTTTAGGTCCGACACCTTTTACTTTAGATAATTGATCCATTACTACACATCTCGCTTTCTTGCGTGTATTATAACATATTTTTTGTATTTTTTAAAGAAAAAACATTGTTATTTTTCAAACAATGTTTCTTGTGTAGTACAAACAAGTGACTCATCAGATTTTATTGTATTTTCATCTTCAATCGTGAAATACAATTCTTCATTACCATCTAAATCAGGATGGTAATTTGAAGTATTTTTAAGTATAAGCTTAGAATCTCTTAAATCATATGTCCCCGTTAATAATAAATATTTTTCACATACATTAATGTTTAAAGCATATGTTCCATCATTTTTTAAAGTTAAAGTTGTATTTTCATCAGTATCGACTATATATGTTCCAAGTAAATCTTGTTTTTTAGGGCTAGTTACAGTTTCTTCAATAATAAAATCATTTGATTGATCAGTAACGCTCATATTAGTTTCTAAACTTTTAACATTAGTTGTACCTAAAGCAATTGCAAATGTACCGATAATCATAAAAAATAAACCATTACTTCTCACACTTCTAACCTCCTTTTCCCTTATATCTACTTATAATATATAGTTAAAAGGAAGAAAAGTAAATTTAAATAAAAAAAAATATATTTTTCTTGACAAAATTTGACCTTTCGATTAATATAGAAATCACCAATTCGAAATTGGCGAATTGGTCGCTAGTATCACACTAGCCAACCCCTTTTTATTCTTTTTATGGAGTGCCTTCTCAGGGGGAGGCACTTCTTTTTTATGTAAAAGTTTAAATTATGTTATATAATATTAATGAGGTAAATATGAGAGATAGAGTTATAAAAGTTTTAAATGTATTAATTATTCTTGTAACGTTAGTGTGCCTATATAGTATTTCTTCATCTATATATCATATTTTTGTATGGAAACAAGATGGGGATAGTATAAATAAATTAAGTGATGATTTACTAGATATTACTGATGTTAAAGAAATACCAGTTGAAGATGAAGATAATAGAAATGTAGAAGTAGTTAAACCAGACGAGGAAATACCAGAGTCAGACCCATACTGGGCTTATGTCAATATGAATATGATTGATGTTGACTTTTACGATTTAAAGGATGTTAATAAGGAAGTAGCTGGCTGGATTCAGGTAAATGGTACAAATATTAATTACCCTTTCGTTCAGACAAAGGACAACAAATATTACTTGACTCACGCATTTGATAAATCCAAAAATTCTGCCGGTTGGGTTTTTCTAGATTATAGAAACAAATCTGATTTAACAGATAAAAATAATATTATTTATGCTCACGGAAGATATGACAATACGATGTTTGGTTCACTTAGAAATGCACTTACTAATGGTTGGCTAAACAATAAAAATAATTTTATAATTAGAATTGCTACCCCTTACCAAAATAGTCTTTGGCAAGTCTTTAGTATTTATCATATTCCAACTACTAGTGATTATTTAAGAATTAATTTTGCAGATGATCAAGACTTTTCTAACTTTACTAATATGCTTATTAAAAGAAGTGCTTATAAATTTAATACTAAAGTATCTCCTAGTGACAAGATACTTACTCTATCGACTTGTTATAATGATACTGAAAAGCTTGTCTTACACGCTAAACTTATTAAATACGAAAATAAAGCAAACTAAAAGAAAGATTTTACTCTTTCTTTTTTTATTCCTCATTTGGCTTACTTATGTAATGTTTTGGTAAAAGAATCTTCTTTAATTTGTTACCGACTTCTTCTACTGACAAACCTTTTAGCTTAGTAGCACCAGAATATTGGTTACCTCCACCATCAAGTTCTCTCATAACATCACCGACATTTACGTTTTCTTTGCTTCTAGCGCTTATTGACACTACTCCATCACCAATATTACCAATAGCATAAGCAGCATCAATTTTATATCTCAAAAGATAATCAGCAGCTTTAGCAAGCTCTTCTTTTGTATATTCTTTATCTTCACTTCCTAAGATAATACCAATCGTATAATTAAAGAATTCAGTACTGTTTACTAGTTCTTGGATTTTTCTATCGCTATTAAAATCTTCTGTAAAGTAATCACCTGCTTTTTCCATTGTGGCACCTGACTCTAACAACCTAGTAACTATTCTCATCGTGTCACTAGAAACATTTTTAGACAATCTATTTGTATCAAGAAGTATACCTGCAAGTAAGATATTAGCAAGATCAGCAGGTATTTTTATTTTGAAATGTGATATTAATGCCATAACTATTTCTGAAGCGCTTGAAGCAGTATTATCTATATGTGTAAGGACTGCATCAAAAGTTTCATTATCCTTATCGTGATGATCTATTATCGCTAAATGATTCTTATCTATATTTTTAACATAAGTCAATGTAGGTTTATTAACATCACATAATACATTCAAGGTATTAGGTGTCTTTTCTTCTTTATATTTATCAAGACAAATAATAGAATGTCCTTCTTTTTCTTCCTCGATTATTTTCTGTACTCCGTGATCTAACTTATATATCGGATCACCTATCAATATGTGATTTTCTTTCATTAATTTATTAGCAATTAGTGATACTCCTAGAGAAGACGCGATTGCATCAAAATCAGCATCTTTATGTGGCATTATAATTACCTTATCACTATCTAATATCATCTGTTCTAAATTAACTTTCAGGTTTTTTATATCTTCCAAAATTAATCCATCTCCCAGAAAATATTTTAGAAGATTTATCTTTCGTTTGTCAATTTGACAAAACTTTAAAAATGTGCATAGAAAAAGAGAATTTCTTGTTTAATTTGAAATTCTCTTTATTGTTATTCTTTTGTTTCTTTCTTAACTAAAGATTCATAATACTTAAATCTTCCTTCAGCATTTGATTGATTTTGTTCATATAGATTTAATTTCTCATCTTTGTTAACTGTTGCAAGGGAAGCATATCTTGTTTCACCTTCAAGGAATTCTTGATATTTAGAGAAATCAGCTTTAGAGTCAAGAGAGAACTCTTTTGTTTCAGGATTGTATCTAAATATTGGGAAGTATCCTGCTTCAGTAGCACGCTTTTCTTCGCCGATAGAGTCACCCATACCTGCTTTTATTCCTTGAGCAATACAAGGTGCATAAGCAATGATAATTGATGGTCCATCATAGTTTTTAGCTTCTGTGAAGGCTTTTATTGCCTGCATTGGATTAGCTCCTAAAGATACAGTAGCAACATATACGTGTGGATAAGTAAGTGCAATTTTAGCAAGATCTTTCTTAGCTACTTGTTTTCCTGTTGCTGTAAATTTAGCAACACTTCCTACTTTGCTTGATTTAGAAGATTGTCCTCCTGTATTAGAATATACTTCTGTATCAAGAACTAAGATATTTACATTTTCTTTATTAGATAATACGTGGTCTAGTCCATTATATCCAATATCGTATGCCCATCCATCTCCACCTACTATCCATACAGATTTAGATTTGATGAATTCTTTCATCTCTGATAATTCTCTTAATTTTATATTCTTAACAGATTCATATAGTAAGCAACTTGATTCGTAGTCTGTATGCTTATAATAAGATGCAACTACTTCTTTATATTCTTCTGGTACAGCTTTTAAGTTATCGTGAATTACTTTTTTAATTTTTTCTTTGTGTAATCTGTCTGCTAGAGCAATACCATAACCAAATTCAGCATTATCTTCAAATAACGAGTTAGCCCAAGGAACACTATATGATGTTGCTGGTATACTTCCACCATAGATAGATGAACATCCAGTAGCATTACTTATTACTAATTCTCCACCAAATAATTGAGTTAATAATTTCAAATATGGAGTTTCTCCACATCCAGCACAAGCACCTGGGAATTCAATTTTTGGTTTAGAGAACTGACTTCCTTTTAATGTATTTAAAGGTAATGGTTTCTTTTCGGTTACTTCGTTATATAAGTAATCACTAGCTTTTACTTTCTCTTCTGTCTTTACTTCTTGAACTGGTTTCATCGTAATAGCTTTTTCACCCTTTTTACCTGGACAAATCTTACTACATAATCCACAGCCAGTACATTGGTCCATACTTACACCAATTGTAAACTTCAATTTTTGATCTTTAACTAGAGCATCTTGCAAGCTTTCTTTAACAGCTTTTGGTGCCTTATCCTCTTCTTTTTCATCAAGTAAATAAGGTCTTATAACGCCGTGTGGACATACAAGTGAACACTGATTACACATAATACACTTATCTTTGTCATAACAAGGTAAAACATCAGTCATATCACGCTTTTCATCTTTACTTCTTCCACCTTCGAAAGTACCATCAACATAAGTTTCAAGTTGACTTACTGTTAAGTCGTTTCCTTTTCTTCCAATGATTAAGTCAAAGACTGTACGTTCTTTTGTATCTTCTTTCTCTTTAGTTAAAGTTATATCTTTGTTATCAACTTGCTCCAAAGTTTCAAGAGCTCTATCGATAGCTTTTACATTCTTTTCAATAACTTCTTTACCTTTATTAGAGAATAATACTTCAAGTGATTTCTTTATTTCATTGATAGCAAAATCAAAATCAATTAATTTTCCAATCTTGAAGATTACTGTTGCCATTACAGTATTAATCTTATTGCCAAGACCTACTTCACTAGCAACTTTATTAGCATTTATTATATAGAATTTAATATTCTTTTCTTTTAGTATTTCTTTGTCGTGGTTAGTCATATACTCAAATAACTCTTCTTTAGTTTTTGAAGTATTTAGAATAAATGTTCCGTTTTTTTGCAAGTCATCAAGCATTTCAAATTTTCTTAAGTAAGTATCTTTAGTACATACGACTAAAGCTGGAGTCTTAACATAGAAAGTCTGTTTAATTTCATTATCACCAAGTCTTAAGTGACAACGAGTTACACCACCAGATTTTTTAGAGTCATATTCAAAATATCCTTGGGCATATGCTCTTGTGTTATTTCCAACAATTTTAAGAATATCTTTAGAAACACTTACCATTCCATCTGATCCAAAGCCATAGATTAAGATTTCATGATTACTTGACTTATATCCAAAATCAACTGGATCAAGACTTAAATTAGTTACATCATCTTTGATACCAATAGTAAATCCATTAAAGTTATCTTCTCTTTCAAGGAATTTATAAACTGCATATATTTGTTCTGGAGTAGTATCTTTACTTGATAATCCATAACGACCACCAATTACTTTAACATCTGGTCTTTCTTTATTAATTACTTCTACAACATCAAGATATAGTGGTTCATGAGCACCACTTTCTTTAGTTCTATCAAGTACAGCAATATTTTTAACAGATTTAGGTAATACATCTATAAAGTATTTAGTACTAAATGGTCTATAAAGGTGTACTTCTACTAAACCTATCTTATCTTTCTTTGGTGCTTTATCGATTGTTTCTTTAATCGTCTCACAAACTGATCCCATAGCTACAACTACTTTAGTAGCATCTTTTGGACCATAGTAATTAAATGGTTTATATTCTCTTCCCGTAATCTCAGAAATCTTTTGCATATAATCGTTTACGATATCTGGTAAGGCATCATAATACTTGTTATGAGCTTCTGATATTTGGAAGTAAATATCATCATTTTCGTTAGTACCTCTTGTTACATTATTAATTGAAAGAGCTCTTTTTCTAAATTCTTGTAATGCTTTCTTATCAATTAATGGTTTTACATTTTCCATCTTTAAAACATCAACTTTTTGAAGTTCGTGACTTGTTCTAAATCCATCAAAGAAGTTTACAAATGGTACTCTTCCTTTTATGGCTGATAGATAACTTACACTTGTTAAATCCATTACTTGTTGTACAGAACTAGATGCTAAAAAAGCAAATCCAGTTGCACGAGTTGCATAAATATCTTGATGATCTCCAAGTATTGATAAAGCGTGAGTAGCTAAGCTTCTTGCTGCTACATTTATAACACAAGGTAATAATTCTCCTGCTATTTTATACATATTTGGAATCATTAATAAAAGTCCTTGAGAGGCAGTATAAGTTGTTGCTAAAACACCATTTTGAAGTGCTCCATGAACTGTAGCAATTGCTCCTGCTTCACTTTCCATCTCGACTACCTTTACTTCGTCGTTCCAAAAATTCTTCTTTCCACTGCTAGCCCATTTATCGGCATATTCCGCCATTGGGGATGCTGGAGTTATCGGATATATTCCTGCTAATTCTGTAAAGTTATACGATACATAACTGCAGGCTTCATTTCCATCCATTATTTTGTACATAACATCACTCTCCTACTATAAAATAATTATATAACAAAATTGATAAAATTAAACAACTAAAAGATATTTTTATAAAAAATAAAAGCTAGATTACTAGTCTAGCCTTAAAAATTTATTCATATTTATAATCTGTTTTAACATCTTCCCATAAAAGAGGATTATAAACGGTTCCTGTAAACCATATTTCATTTGTATCACTATCTTTTATTAAGAACAAAAATGGTCTATCGTAAGTTAAATATTTTACTTCATCTTCTTCTATTGCAGCTTCATCTCTCATAAGGATTACTGTAGCAGCAGAAGCTTTAATACCTTCTTCAGAAAACTTTATATTGGCTCTATGAAGAGCATCTTCTACATAAAGGCCGGTATTAGAAATGTTAGAAAAATCAGCGTCATCAGGATTAAAAGCACTGACAATACCTAATGTTTTTAAGTCTTCTGATAGTTTTAAGTCATATTCAAAATCAAATCTTGGTATGCTGATACTTAATTTTTCTTTATCGACATTATGCATTTTATTTAACAATTCATTTAGTTGTTCTTCAAAGTTATCACTTGTAACAAATCCTTGTAAGTTATCTTTTCTAGGCATAACAGCAACAAACTCTAATTTTTTTCCGTTGTATTCTTTTAAAGGTATAGAAACAACATTGAAATCTGAATCTTGATAATACTTACTATTTTTAGTTAAAGTATTCATCATTGCTGCACCTACTTCTTCCCCATTTTCTTTGATAAATGGTCTTGATGTTGTGCTTTCTTTATCAAATCCTTCTTGCCACTCCATATCTATCGCAAGAGCATTTACTAAAATTAATTCTAGATTTGGATCATTAAAATATTCGTCTTTAAGCATATTTTTTATAAGGTTAAAGGTTTTATTTGCTATCCAATCATTTACTGTTGTTGCATCTTTAAATGAATCATAGATTACTTCAGCATCATATTTACTTTTTATTGTATCTGTATAACTATTATTAACTTTATCTTTATATGTATCTCTTATAAATACGCTGTTTGCAAGTGATAAAGTATTAGGAATTGCTTCGTATTTTGTTGGTTCATCTTCACCAATAACAGAGACAATTTCTTCTTTTGTTTTACCGTTTGCACCTTCTTTAAGCATCGATAAAGCATACTTTATCGAAAGTGGTGAATAAATTAAATTTTTCTTGTCACTTTCTAATTTCAAGAAAGAAAGACTAAAGTCATTAACCAATACTTTATTCGGTGTGTACTTCTCATTATCTTTTTTAGATTCTTTTTCATCATCGTTTCTTAAATAAACTCCGAAGGCAATTATTAGGATACTGCAAACCATAATTACAATAGAGATAACCTGTAACTTTTTATTCTTATTTAACTCTTCCATATTTTATATCCACAATCAAAGTGGAAATCCTCCTAACTAGATATATTATTTCCACAATTTTTGTGGATAAACTTTTTCTTTTATTAGTTTCTTAATATCATCTACAAGTTGTTGCTTGTCTTCTTTATAAGTAATTCCTTGCCATTTAGCAGTAGTTTCGATAACTCTTACTTTTACAAGACCTTCCTTTATTTGATTGTATACTGAATCTGGTATTAGATATTCACATTTAGATAAGTCATCTTTATTCTTTTCAAAAAATACTTTTAAGTTTTTATCAAGATAGTCGAAAATGTCATCTGTAAAACAGAACATATTCATAGATACTGGACTATCTTTTTGAATTTCAAATGGCTTACTTCCATCAAGTGGACTTGCAATAATTTTTCCGTCTTTTTCTTCAACTGAACTTTCGATTAATTTTGTTAAGTAACCATCTTTTTCTTCGCAAACACCACGCTTAACAGCACCATTTTCAGTTAAAGTATTTTTTATTTTATAACCGATAATGGCATATTCATTTTTATGTTTTTCACTAAAGAATTTAGCAGCTTGCATAAATGAATCTTGTCCATAGAAATCATCAGCATTTAAAACTAAGAAATTACCTTTTACTAAATTCTTACAAGAAAGAATAGCGTGGCTAGTTCCCCAAGGTTTAGTTCTATCTCCATAGTCATAACCTTCTGGAATATCTTCCTGTCTTTGGAAAGCATATTCTACTTTTATTTGTTTTTCAACACGACTTCCAATTGTCTCTTTAAATATTTCGTAGTTTTCTTCTTTAATAATGAATACTACTTTGTTGAATCCAGCTCTTATAGCATCATAAATTGAATAATCAATTATGAATTCTCCATTAGGACCTACTGGTTCAATTTGTTTAAGTCCTCCAAATCTTGACCCCATTCCGGCAGCCATAATAACTAAAGTTAAATCTTTCTTCATTGTTCCTCCTATATTAAACTATTTTAGTTATACTCTTATGATTTTTCATAAGTTTCTTTATTCCATAAGGATGTTTGAATGCTATTGAAACTAAGCTTCCTGAAACATCCACTACTTTTCCTTGTCCAAAGACTTCGTGGTATACATAGTCACCTACATTATAGTCTACTTCTTCATCTTTGTAAAATTTTTCCTCGACATCGACTTTTGTCTCGATTTCCTTTTCTTCGAACTCTTTCTCTATTAGTTCCGGTCTTATTTCTTTTATAAATCTACTTGCTACATTAGATGTATCCTGTCCAAAAAGAATTCTATTTCTTGCGTTTACAATATAAAGTTTTTCTTTAGCTCTTGTAATAGCAACATAACAAAGTCTTCTTTCTTCCTCTAGTTCGTTTGAACTAAGAAGTGAATTTATATGAGGGAATAGCCCTTCTTCAAGACCAATTATAAAGACATAATCAAATTCAAGTCCCTTTACAGAGTGTACTGTCATTAAACTTACTTTATTAGGATTTTCATCGTAAGACTCTGTGTCAGTAACTAAGCTTGTTTCAAGTAAGAAGTCTTCTAAAGATACGATACCTTCTCTTTCTTCAAAAGTTTTAGTAACTGTTTTCAATTCTTCAAGGTTTTCTAATCGTATACTAGATTCAAGTGTATTATCGTTTTCATATTCCTGCTTTATGCCAGTAGACTCTAAAATCTTGTCTACTAATTCAGTAAGAGTTAGAGATTCACTTTGTTTTTTTAAATCTTCAACCATCTCTTTAAAAGCAAGTTCTTTACCACTATCTATTACTTCGTAGATAGATTTATTTTCCTTATTGGCTTTTTCAATTAAATTACTTATTGTCTTATTTCCAATTCCTCTTTTAGGAACATTTATAATACGAAGTAAACTTATATTATCTTTATAGTTATAGATAAGTCTTAGGTATGCTAAAACATCTTTTATTTCTTTTCTTGAGTAGAATCCCACACCACCTACTATACGGTATGGAATAGATTCTTTTAAAAGTTCTTCTTCAATAGTATGAGATTGAGCATTAGTTCTATATAAGACGGCAATATTTTGATAGTCGATTCCTTGGTTAATGAGTTTAATTATTTCACGAGTTACATATTGGGCTTCATCAATACCATTGAATGCTCTGTAGTAAGAAATCTTTTCCCCTTTGCCTTTATTAGACCACAACACCTTATCTTTTCTATCTTTATTATGTTTAATAACATCGTTAGCGGCATCCAAAATAGTTGTCGTAGACCTATAGTTTTGCTCTAGTTTAATAACCGTAGCATTTGGATAATCTTTCTCAAAATTTAAGATATTACGATAGTTTGCTCCTCTAAAGCTGTAGATGGACTGATCTTCATCGCCAACACAACAGATATTTTTATGCTTTTCACAAATCATTTTAGATAAGATATATTGTGTTTCATTTGTATCCTGATACTCATCTATTAAAACATATTGAAATCTTTCTTGATATTCTTTTAATATTTCAGGATGTTCTTTAAATAATTTTATTGGAAGTAATAATAAATCATCAAAGTCGATGGCATTGTTTTCTTTTAAAGTAGTTTCGTATTCTTTATAGACTTCATAGACAACTTTTTCATAATCACCGATAGCAAATTTTTGATATTCTTCGTAGCTCACCATCTCATTTTTGCAATTACTTATTTGGTTTCTTATAGAATTTGGGCTGTAGCTTTTAGGATCTAAATCTTTACTTTTTAATATTTTTTTGATGATTGATAATGTATCTTCACTATCCATTATGACAAAGTTTTTTGAGTAGCCAAGAGTTTCATAGTGATCGGTTAAGATTCTTACTCCAAAAGAGTGAAATGTTGATACTTGTGCTCCCTTAGCTTTTATTCCTATTTGAGTAAACAGTCTATCTCTCATCTCTTTAGCTGCTTTATTTGTAAAAGTAATAGCAAGTATATTATATGGACTTATGCCACATTCTTCTATTAAATAAGCAATTTTAGTTGTAAGGACTCTTGTTTTTCCACTACCGGCACCCGCTAAAATTAAAAGTGGTCCTTCGGTACTTAACACTGCTTTTTTTTGTTCTTTATTTAAAAAATCTAAGTTCATAATACACCTCTTGTTATATAAAAAGTATATCATAATATTCAAAGATAATAAAAAGCTAATTGATAGATTATCATAATTATTGAGAAATAATTCCATATGAAAAGAGAACTATTACTTGTTCTCTTTTGCTATTTCTCTCGCTTTTAGACTCATATAGTAATAAAGCATCGTTGGATCTTGATCCTTTACCCATTTTAGAAACTCTCTTGCTTGTTCTTCAGTTTTTAACGGATTGATAATTACTAGCATTTCTTCTTTAGTGTAATTCGTGTTGTATTTCAGATAATCCACTATTTCTCGTAGTATTTCTTTCTTCATAATTTACCTCCCAAGCAGCATTTCTAATTTTTTCCTGCTATTTCTTTTGCCTTTTTTCTCATATTGTACCAATACATCGTTGGATCTTGTTCCTTTACCCATTTTAGAAACTCTTTTGCTTGCTCTTCCGTCTTTAATGGGTTTATAATCATCATCATTTGATCTTTCTCGTAATCCGTGTTGTATTTTAGATGATCTACTATCTCTTGTAGTATTTCTAACATAATTTACCTCCCAATCAACATTTGTAATATTGTTAACTTTCGAATTGTACTTGCTACTTTTCTATTTAAAAATCATTTCTAATTTTTCTTTTATCTGTTCTTTATTAAATGGTTTAGCAAGATAGTCAACAAAACCTTGACTTAGATATTTCTCTTTTGAACCTGCTACTGCATCGGCAGTTAGTGCAATCGTTGGAATCTTGAAATTTGGATTTTCTTTAAGCAATCTCAAAGCTGTCTCACCACTCATATTAGGCATCATTATATCCATAAGAATTAAATCATATTCGTTACCATTTTTAACCTTTTCTAAACATTGCTTTCCGTCATAGCACTCATCTATTTCAAAATCAAAACCTACAAAGGCTTTACGAGCTACTTTTATATTTAATTTATTGTCATCAACGATTAAAATTCTTTTATGTCCAAAAGTTACCTCTTCTTGAGCAACATTATTTACTACTGGTGTTTCTAATACAACAGGCTTAGACATCTTACTTATCTTTTGTGGTAAATTAACAATAAAGATTGAACCTTTTCCAAACTGAGACTGAACATTTATTTTTCCACCCATCATCTCAATAATTCCTTTAGTAATGGCAAGACCTAGTCCAGTTCCTTCAGTTGTACTGTTCTTTTCAATATCTAATCTTTCAAATTTAGTAAATAACTTACTAACATCTTCTGCCTTAATTCCTCTACCTGTATCTTGACAAGTTATCATCAAATTTGAAACATTAGCATTTAAATCATTGATACATTTTATAGAAAGATTAATCTCTCCTTCTTCAGTATACTTAATCGCATTAGTAAGAAGATTATTTACTATTTCCTTAACCTTAAGTTTATCACCGATAAGTTCATAAGGTATATCTTGCGCAATATCTAGGTGGAAAACAATATTTTTTTCACCAATTCTTGTTTGAGTAATCTTACACATTTCACTTATTTCTTTTACAAAGTCATATGGTGTTTCTACTATTTCCATCTTATTTGCTTCTATTTTATTAATATCTAGAATATTTCCAACTATCTCAAGTAGTGTTTGACTTGCTGTTATTATGTCGTTAGAGTTTTCAAGTACTTCTTTAGGTATTTGATCAGCATAACTTAGATTATCTTCAGAAAGTCCCACTATGGCATTTAACGGAGTTCTTATTTCGTGTGACATACTAGATAAAAAGTCCGATTTAGCATTGTTTGCTCTTTCAGCTTGAATTCTAGCGTTTTGGACAATATTTAACATTTTTACATCAGGATTTTCGATTGTGAAGAACATAACAAATACGATATAAGAGTGCATTGGCGTAATTAAGAATAATTCTGGATAAGTTTGTTGAATTACCGTTAAAAATAAAGTTCCCACTAGCAAAACTAAAATTGGCAAATATTTCTTATCGAATATTTTTTTAAAATTTTTAATTAAATAATACCCTACTACTAAAATGCAGATAGCACTAAATATGTAGGTAGCCATAAGAGCTTCACCTTCAATATAGAACTCGTGATTAGCAGTTAGTTTAATTTCTCTTCTTAAAGCAAGTGAACAAAACATTGTTACAAGAAATAAACCTATTAAAATATTTTTCACGATATTATATTGTTTGTCGTCATCTTCTGAAATTCGAATTGAATATAGTGAAAATAAAGTTATCCATATTACAATCGTAACAAGATATATACCGTTTAAAAAATTAACTATGCTTTGGTCTTTGTCCATTACCATAAAAAGAACAATTCCTGCTACTGACTCAGCTATCATCGATAATAGCAAATAACCATATATTCTTGTTTCATTATTATCTACTCTTTTAGACAAGAAGAATTTAAGTGTCACAATAAATATATTTATAAGACATATAATTGCTATAGCAATATTAACTGCACTCATATCATCACATCCTAACACAATTATACTATATTTTTATAATAAAGTTATGAAAAAGAAAAGAAAGTGACTTTTTTTCACTTTCTTAGTTATATCTATCTTTTTAATACTTTTGCTTTTCCTTTTTCAGGTGGTATTATTTTTACCTCACCTGATACTAAGTTTGTCTCAGAAATATCAATTGTATACTCTGAACCATCTAATTCTCTTTTCATAAGACCTATATAATCATTTTTACTCATAGCATTTGTTGGCATTTCCTCTAAGAAGCATACTTTTCTAGGTATATCTCTATTATTCGTATCAATTGATTCAACCATTGTATCAACAACACTAGATACTACTTCAGACTTTTCTTCATCTGTTAATTCTCTTACAGGTACAACGTACGCAATTGGCATTTTACCTTGGATTGTTTCATCCATATAAGGTACTACCATACACTGTTTTACTAGTTCATTAGAAGTAAATTTATTTTCTACATCAAAAGGTACTATTTTATGTCCATCGAATCTTGTAAATGTTCTATCTTCTCTTTCAACAAATGATATTTCATTATTAGGATCAATATGCATTGTATCTTTAGAATTTAAAAATCTAAATCCATTTATATCTTTTGTTTCAGCAAAACGACGACCTTCGAAAATACCATTAGTTGCAGATGGAGAATAAATCCAAACACAACCTTTAACGCCTTCTGGTGTCATTGGAACAATATTACCATCTTTATCTAATACGATATATTTGTCATATGGCGTTGGTACTCCGACACCTGTTCCATTTTCGTGTCCTTCAAATTGAAAGCTTCCACTTCCACCAAGTTCAGACATTCCGTGACCATTTGTCATAAAGCATTTTGCTCCGTGAGCTTTTAAGAAATCATTTATTTCTTTCATTGTTTTAGCATCGACACTGTCCCCACCAGACATAGCCATTTTTAAATTCTTTAAGGCATCTTTCTTAAGTGTTTTATCTTTAGCTGCCAAAGCATACCAAGTTGGTGTTCCCATAACAAGTTCTGTTTTTTGTTTAGCAATTATTTTACCAAAATCTTCAAATTTAAATTCTGGAATCATCTGTAAAGTAAATCCTAAGTTCAAAGCTTGGTGAGAAACATTTACTGCACCATAAGCAGCAAAATAAGGTAAAATTCCTAGCATTGTCGTACCAGGTGGATATTGTCCTTCAAATGCTGGTTTCATTTTTTCAACAAAAGCATTTAAGTTTTCATTTGTTAAAGGAATTGATTTAGGAAGTCCTTTAGTAGTTCCTGATGAATGTTGTACTGATGCTTCCTTATCTTTTCTAAATCCAATATTTGTTGCGTGTTCATATCTTGTATTTCTTAATAAATCATCCCAATAAACGACATCTAAAACATCAGAAGTTATTGGTTTTTTACCATCAATTTTATTTTTAAGTGATACAACTCCTTTTAATAAACCAGGTACTGAATTTGTTGCAGGAACAACTACTACTCTATCTATTCCAAATTGTTCTTTAAGTTCGTGTTCAATTGGTCTTATAGCTGTTTCATACATTACATCGACAACTACGATACTTTTAATGTTTTCATTTTTAATATAGTTTAATAACATTTTACCAGTAGTTCTTGGGTCAATGTTAGATGGGACAGCTCCTATTTTTGATGTTCCGTATTGTAAGTAAGCAACTTCTGGAATGTTTGGAACAAGGACAGCAACTCTATCACCATCACTTAATCCTAAACCTTTCATTGCATCAGCTGTTCTTTCAATTTCTTCTCCTAATTGTTCATATTTAATTTTGTTTCCATAAAATGTAATCGCATTGACACTACCGATTGACTTAGAGTTATCCATAAGATACTCGTAAGTAGTTTTATCCGGTATTTCAAAACTATCGTGTTTCATAAGATCGTTATATGCATATCCATATTGGTGTAAATAATCCTCTAGCTCTTTAAAGTTAACTTTCATAGCAAACCCTCTTTCTTAAATAAATTAAGAAATATGCTACCATATATCACATTTTTTGTCAAACAAATGTTAAACATTAGAGATGAAAATTACATATTTACATAATCCACTAAATTGTACCAAAAAACGGACCCAGCTACTCCATTTTGTTCCATATCAAACACTTTTTGTAAAGTATTAACCGAACTCTCTGTCAAATCGTCGTAAACTCCACTGACTCTTACACCAGGTATATTTTTAAATTTTTCACAGACTCTATATAGAAGCATCTGTAATTTCCTAACATCACTTCCACTGACTCCAATCGACATAACTCTTCCTGGATAAAATTCATCTCTTTTTTCTACCATATCACTTGGAATGCTATTTATCGAGTTATCATACACTTCTCTTATCTTTATCCAGGTCCTTGAATCTACTACACCAGTTACTGGAAGATTATATTTTTCTTGGAAATTAGATACCATTGCTCTTGTATTTTCGTTATAGACACCATCGACATTTAAAAGAGGAAGCTCAGGGTCGAAAAATGATATTACCTTTAAATAGTAGTGTAAAGCTTTAACGTCAAGTCCTGTATCTCCATACTCTAATTTACCAGAAAAAGTGACAATTGACTCTCCTTCTGTAATACCTTCTGAATATATGTCATTGAGTCTTTTTACAGCATTATAAATGTATTTGATTTTATACCAAGTTGAACGGTCTACTTTACCAGTGACATTTAAGTTAAATACTTCTTGGAATTTCTTTACCGCATCTTCTGTTTCTACTCCAAAGACACCATTTAATCTACTTATTTTGGGAATTGCTGGATAATTATTGGAAATTCTATTTAATTCATTTTGAATAACTTTTATCTGTGGTCCTGCTTCACCAACTTCTAATACATACCCTGGATATGTTTCCGTCACTTCTCCAACTGGTGCATTTTCATAGATGTTGACATTATTTCCATAGTAGTATCTTAGTATATCTAAAGCACTTCTTCCATCATTTGCTAAAGATACACTTCCCCATTGTGATAATCCGTTACAAGTTGTTACTCTCCCATCACAATATAAGGCATATAAAGGTTGGACTTGCCCATCTCTATAGATATAATTGTTAAATATTTGGTCTACTTTTTTAGAGATGACATCGAAGTACTCTTTATCTTCAATAAAGGTTTGATCATATCTAGGTGATGATGTTATATCGAAAGTATATCCTCTTGATGGATACCACTCATTGTAAATTCTATTTAAAGTAAAAGAAATTATAGCAAGAATATTTGCTTCTAGAGCTTCTTCAGGCCAGGTTGGATAAAGTTCGTTAGAAGCCACATTTTTTATGTAAGTTGTAAATGGTACACTTATATTTCTTGCTGCTTCATCAGGGGCACCTAAGTGGACAACAATGTTAGTTGGGATTGTCGGATAATTTACTATTTGATTATTGATTTGGTTCACCTTCTATCAATTCATTTATTGGGAAAGTTATCGGTTTTATTACCTTTATATCATCAAAGATAGAAACGCTATACATTTTATCTAAATTGTACTCTGGGTATTTTGCTTCAAGATCATAGGTCGTATAGACAATATCATCTGCTGCTTCTACTACTTTATTTTGTTTAATAGTTGGAAGTACAATTGCTTCAATAATCCCCGATGCATTTGTCTTTTTATCAAAGAAGATAACTTTATCATCACCAATATTTTTTGAGATAATTATTTCAACACCTTCTAATGGATATGCACCACTTGCAGTATACGCTTCTACTTTTAAAATCCCATTTCCTTGGTGTTCTTCCATAAATGTTCTATATAGTGAAGTATTTCTAAAAGATTCACTATCAAAATTATAAGTCATAGTCCTCCTAAATTATTAATTCTTGACCGACATTTATTAAGTTTCCAGTCAAGTTATTTTTTCTTTTTAATTCATCTACTGTAGTACCAAATTTCTTAGCAATTGAATAAAGGCTTTCCCCTTTTTGGACAGTGTAAGTGCTGTTATTACCTTTAGGTATTTTTAAGATTTGTCCTACTGATAAATTATTGTTTGTAAGTCCATTAATTCTTTTTAATTCATCGACAGAAGTGTTATATTGTCTTGCTAAATCGTAAAGGTTATCACCTTTTTTAACGATGTAGTTAAAGTAGTTTAAGTCTTCGTAATCGCCTTCTCCGTAGCACTCAAGTATTGAAGATACTCCCGTTCTATCATCTACAATTAACACATCACCAATTGTTAAAGTGTTACTAGTTAAATCATTTAATTCTTTAATTTTATCGACAGTTGTGCCAAATTTATTAGCAATTGAATATAATGTATCCCCTTTTTCTACAATATAAGAAACATAATTATTTTCTGTATCTTTATAGTCGTTAGCAACATTACAAGGGATAATAATTCGATCACCAATATTAATTAAATTACTTGTTAAATTGTTGTATCTTTTTATTTCATCGACAGTCGTGTTGTACTTTCTAGCAATTGAATAAAGACTATCACCTTTTTTTACAATATACATAATACATTCCATTGGTTCTGTATCACTACTAGAACTAACTTTTAAAACTTGACCTACTCTTAAATTATCACTTGTTAAATTGTTTAACTCTTTGAGTGATTGAACTGTCGAATTAAATCTTTTGGCAATTCCATAGAGAGTATCTCCACTTTGTACTGTATAAGTATTCAATAAAATTACTCCTTTCATTTAAGTATATTAAAAGCAATACCAAGTATGAAAAATTTACATAATTAAAAGTGCAAATTTTGCACTTTGAAATATAGCATAAAAAAGCCAATGCTTTACCATTGACCTTAAATCTTTTATTTATGCAGCTACATACACAGCTTTGTAGCTTTTCATTGATACACCTTGAAGTACAGTAGTAGATTCAACCCATCTATCAAATTTATATCCAGCTTTGGCTCTTGGAGCATACATCGTAATACTACTAACATCTCCTCTTCTACCAATATAAACTGTACCAGATAATCTATTTGTTCCTGGTTCATTGAATCCTTCGCACATCGTTGTATCACAAGTAAATTGAGCAAACCAGATAATTCCATAATCTTTATCAGTAAGACCAGCAGTACGAGGTGCAACTATTGGATGTTCATTAGAACTTGACTTAACTGTACTATTAGCTTGATTTTTTGCATCTTGAAGAACTCCAGTTAATTGTTCTGATTTAGCTTTTTCTTCAGCTTCTTTCTTAGCCTTTTCTCTTGCCTCTAGACCAGCAGTAGACTCTCTTTCTGCTCTTTCTTTTGCTTCTTTTTCAGCAGCTTCTTTTTGTGCTTGTTCTTCAGCAAGTCTTACTGCTTTTTTCTTTGCAGCTTCTTCTTCTATAGCTTTTAACTTAGCTTCATATTCTGCTTTATCAGCTTCTTCACCTTTTTTAGCAAGTTCCATCATTCTTTCGAATTTTTCTTGTTCTGCTTTTCTTTTTGCTTCTTCCTCAGCTGCTTTCTTAGCATCCTCTTCAGCTTTTTTCTTTGCATCTTCTTCAGCCTTTTTTCTTGCTGCCTCTTCTTTCTTTGCTTGCTCTTCAGCCTTACGAGCTTCTTCAGCAGCCTTTTTAGCTTCCTCTTCGGCAAGTCTTGCTTTTTCTTCAGCAGCTTTTTGAACTTCTGCTGCTTTTCTTGCTTCTTCTTGTGCTGCAATTAGTTTTGCTTCAGCTTCTTTTCTTTCTTCTTCAGTTTTAGCATTTTTCATTTCTTCTTCGGCAGCTTTTTTCTCTTCTTCAGCTTTTGTTACAGCAAGTGCTGCTTTCTTTTCTTCCTCTACTGCTTTATTCTTTTCTTCTAAAGCCTTTTCTTCTTTTGCAGCAGCTTTAACAGCAGTAGTTTTTGCTTGTTCTTCAACTTTCTTTTGAGACTCTACAGAAGCTACTTTCTTAACTTCAACTTTTTCTACTTTTTTAGCATAATCAAATGTTTCTATATTTCCAACCTCTTTAGAAAATGTCTCATAATCATAATTTGACGCAGAATGGAATGCTCCTACTGTTGCTATACCGGAAACTAAAAATAATCCTGTAGCAGTTTTTAGTGAAATCTTCTTCATATAAATACACTCTCCTAACTAGATTTTTCACACACTTTTCACATTTATCTTAATTCAAAATATGCGAAAAGTCAACTAATTACAATATATCATATGCCTTTTATACATTTTTACTATACACTAAAAATTACATAAATAGGTAATTAGCCCACATTAAAAATTTAAGTAGCATATAATACAAAGAATCTTTAAGGAGGATTTATGAAAAAGAATATTTTAATTAAAATTTTGGTATTTGTACTATTCATTGGATGTCTATTTGCAGTTTATAACTTTCAAAAAGATGAAAATACAAATCTAGAGAAGATTAAAGTAGCAGAAGTTACTCACAGTGTGTTTTATGCTCCACAATATGCTGCCATCGCTAACGGATATTTCGAAGAAGAAGGACTAGAAATTGATTTAACTCTTGCAAGTGGTGCAGATAAAGTAATAGCAGCTGTATTATCAGGAGATGTAGATATTGGATTTTCTGGAATAGAAGCTACTATATATGTTTATAATGGTGGAGAAAAAGATTACTTAAAAACTTTTGCTCAATTAACTCAAAAGGATGGAAGTTTTCTTGTTTCAAGAAAGAAATATGATAACTTTACTCTTGAAGACTTAAAAGGAAAATATGTAATTGGTGGAAGACCAGGTGGTATGCCCGAAATGACATTTGAATGGGCTTTAAAAGAAAATGGAATCAACAAAGATGATTTAACAATAGATACAAGTATTGCTTTTGCAGCAGCACAAGGTGCTTTTATCGGAGGAACAGGTGACTTTGTAACACTATTCGAACCTAATGCGTTAGATGTTGAAAAGCAAGGTAAAGGATATGTTGTAGCAAGTATTGGTGAACTTGGAGGGGTTGTTCCTTATACATCATACAGTGCAAGGAAAAGCTATATAAAAAAACATAAAGATACAATAGAAAAATTTGATAGAGCTATCCAAAAAGGATTGGATTTTGTCCACAATAATGATAGTAAAAAAGTAGCTGAATCAATAAAATCTTTCTTCCCAGATACATCAGTTGAAGATTTAGCAAAAGTAATTGATAGATATAAAGAAATAGATGTTTGGCCCCAAACAACAGATTTCACAGAAGAATCTTTCTACCATATTCAAGATATAATGATAAACTCTAAAGAATTAGAGAAAAAAGTTCCATACGAAGATTTAATTTATAAGAAATGACTAAGTTATTATCTATTAAAAATTTAACAAAGTATTACCACGACGACAATGGTGAAACTCTTGCAATAGATAATTTATCTCTAGATGTTCACAATAACGAATTTATTTCTATCGTAGGAACATCAGGGTGTGGTAAATCGACACTTCTTTCAATACTTGCAGGATTAGAAAGAAAATCTAGTGGAACTATAAATTTTGAAAAAGAAAATTTTAAAATTGGATATATGTTGCAAAAAGATAGTCTATTTCCTTGGCGTACTGTATTAGAAAACTGTTTAATTGGACTTGAAGTAAATAACGAATTAACGGAAGAAAATAAAAGAAAGGTAATTTCTCTATTAGAAAAGTATGGTTTAAAAGAATTTATAAACAAATACCCCTCTTCCCTTTCTGGAGGTATGAAACAAAGGGTACCTTGAACATTTTAAAGGCAAAAATTACAAAAAAATCCTAATAATTGAAGTTTACTGGCTCTAGAATATCTGGTGTGAAGTAAAAATTGATCAAACACTTATAGAATAAAGAAAAAACAGGTATTTTTGATG
>CANRDN010000026.1 GCA_947629375.1 uncultured Bacilli bacterium
GGGGGGGGGTACTTTATAATAAAGTTAAGAATAAAAGAATAGAGGAATATGTGTATGAAAACAGTAAAAAAAGTATTAACTTTATTATTAATTTTAACAATAATTAGTCAAATATTTATACCTAGTAATGTAAAAGCACAAAGCACAATTAGAACATATGATAGTAATTCACTTTATGATGAAGTTGCAAAGAATGCAGTACTAGATAATAAAAGAAGTGAGTATGTAGATAGTGATACAGGTATAGATTTCACCCAAGGTGCATCAAGCACAAATGGACAAGGAGTATACACAATAGCAAGTACCAAAGATGATTTATATCCAATCCATTACTATAGAGGAAATATTGACAATAATAATGTTCTATTTGGAGGATTCTGTTGGCAAATAGTAAGAACAACAGAGACAGGTGGAGTAAAACTTATTTATAATGGAGATTCAGTAGATGGTAAATGTGAAAATATGAAACTTAATTGGGATTTGAAAACTAGCAGTTACCAAAAAGGATCGTATATGTATGGAATTGATATTGATAATGTAATTATATCTAATGATGTTCTATATTCAATTTGGTACGAATTAGCTGATGATTCATATGAAGACATTTATTATGATTCAGGATACTCTATTCCTGGAAATGATTTCTACTATAGTGAAGAAGTAGAGTATTCTGAAGAAACAAATGAGTACACATTAAAAAATGCTAAACAGCATAATAGGGATGAAAGTACAGAAGAAATAAAAGGAGTAACACCATTGTATTTTTGTGAAAGTGGGACAGAAAGTTGCAGTGAAGTAAAGTTAATTCTTTGGGATTGGGATACATATTATGATTCCGAATATTTAGTATTGTCAAATGGAATTACATATGAAGATATAAAAAAGAAGAATTTAATATTTGCTAATGATGTTGAATATAAAGATGGACATTATGAATTAAAAAATATTATTAATATACCTTTAATGTCCATAAATACTGAAGATAATATTAAAGATGTTTTGGATGGTCATCGTTACTTTTGTGATGATTTCACTGAAAGTTGTGAAAGCATTAATTACATTATTGATTACTACTACGAAGATTCTAAAGAAGAATATGAATTTTATTATTTAAAAATTATAGGTGGTTTTAAGGCGGACAATATATATGATGAGTTTAAGAATTCATCAAACAAAAACGATTCAGAAATAAAGAAAGTCATAGATAAATGGTATAGTGAAAATCTAACTGATAACGAAGAATATTTAGAAGATACAGTTTGGTGTAACGATAGAAGTATAATTGCTAATGTTTTTAACAAAGATTTAAAATTAACTGATTTTGACTTTATGAATTATATTAAATTATCTAATATTTGTTTGAGCAAAAATGATAGATTTACAGTAAGCAATAAAAATGGTAATGGTAAATTAACTTATCCTGTTGCAACAATTACGGATAAGGAAATGGCATATGCTGGAAGTCCATCGAAGTATGTAAACGAAAGTGAAATTGAATCAATATGGAAACCAGGGCCAGTAAATTATTTATCAAATTATACATATTATGATAGTGATTTCTTAACAATGACACCGTATGGATTTGGAGAAATATTTTTTGGAGTGGATACAGCCGGTTATTTGTCATATCCTAGTGGTCTTTGTGAAGAACCACTTGAACCAAGTTCAATTAAGACTATAGCTACTGATAAACCGTGCTTTAGATATAGTTTAGTACGCCCAATGGTATCTCTAAAGCACTCTATGGTTGTGTCTAGTGGTGATGGTAGCCCAACTAATCCTTATGAAGTGGTTGAAGGTAATACTGTTGAATATGTAATTGATGGAGATATGCCTAATGGATTTATTCCACCAGAAGTTGGTTCTTACTTAAAAGGTTCTAAAGTAAAGATGAACGGTTTAAAAGCTGGTGACATCGTAAATGGTTATCGTTTTCTTGGATGGCACACTGAAGATGTAGAAGTAGAGGGTGATACATTTGATATGCCTGAAAACAAAGTAGTTTTTGTAGGTAAATTTGAGAAAATTGTTGATTCACCTTTGACATATGACTCAATAAGCAAATATCTAACAACTGGTATAATTGGAGTAGCTGGTCTAGTTGGACTCGTTCTACTTAAGAAAAAAATATAAAAGCCTTCGGGCTTTTTTTGTTTTTGTTTTGTTTACACGTTAAATTAAGAGATAGCGTCTCGTAAGAAGATGTTTATCTCTTTTTAGTTGAAAGTTCCCGAAAATAAGGACAAAACAAAAGAAAAAGAGTGTATTTTTTAGGGAAAATATGTTATTATAATGGAAATTTGAGTTAAATTATTGCATCCAAAAGGAACGAGAAGTTTGAAAAAATTTATTGGAAAGAGATAACGTCCCGTAATTTTTTGATAAATGTTAATGTATTTTGGCTTAAGTTTTTGAAATTATTTTTTAATTTTAGATTATTATTTTCTTAATAATCTATAGGATAGATCTATATCATCATAGTCTATCTTTTTTATTTGTAATTTACCATTTACCTCTTTTTGATTGACGTAAACTTATTTGAAAAGAGATGTAAAAAATTGACGCGGGGGGGGGTACTTTATAATAAAGTTAAGAATAAAAGAATAAAGGAAGTATGTGTATGAAAGCAGTAAAAAAAGTATTAACTTTATTATTAATTTTAACGATAATTAGTCAAATATTTATACCTAGTAATGTAAAGGCACAAAATACAATTAGAACATATGACAGTAATTCACTTTATGATGAAGTTGCTAAAAATGCAGTACTAGATAATAAAAGAAGTGAGTATGTAGATAGTGATACAGGTATAGATTTTACAAAAGGAGCATCAAACACAAATGGACAAGGAGTATACACAATAGCAAGCACTAAAGATGATTTATATCCAATCCATTACTATAGAGGAAATATAGATAATAACAATGTCCTTTTTGGTGGATTTTGCTGGCAAATAGTAAGAACAACAGAAACAGGTGGAGTAAAACTTATCTATAATGGTTTACCAGATGAGAATGGAAAGTGTGAGAATGCAGAAAAAAAATTGAATTTACAGACAGAAAGTTACGGGAACATTGCATACATAAATAGTAGTGGTGAAGAGAAGTTGTTTGATGGTTTTAGTTCTTTACCAATTGAAGCCTGGTATGAAACTGCTAATCGTTTATATGATGTTACTTTTAGATGTTGCACAGGCCGTTTAAGTACTGGTGACTATTATAGTCAAGAAGTAGAATATTCTAAAGAAACAAATACATACACATTAAAAAATGCCCAGCAATACAAAAGTACTGATAATATAATAGGTCAAACTCCAGTGTATACTTGTTCAAATAGTGGAGCAACTGAAAATTGTGGTAGTAGTGTGAAACTTATTCTTTGGGAAGTATATGATTCTGGTGAATATTTAGAATTATCAAATGGAATGACATTTGAAGACATAAAAAAGAAAAATATAATATTTGGTAATGATGTTGATTACAAGAATGAAAAATATGAATTAAAAAATATAATAAATGTTCCTTTAGTCGAATTAAATAGTAAAGAAAATATCAAAAAGATTTTAGATGGGCATCATTACTTTTGTGATGATTTTAGTGATAGTTGCGGCAAAGTTAATTATATTGTTAGCTTTGAGTATAATTATTATTATCAAAGGAATGAATTTGGTAGTTTATGGTTTAGCGATGGAAATAATGTTAATAAAATATATAATTATCTTATGAATCCTTCTGTGGAAAATGATTCTAGTATGAAAAAAGTTATAGACAACTTTTATATAAATTATTTAATGTATTATACGAAGTATTTAGAAGATACAATTTGGTATAGTAATGGTGTAACTAATTATGAAAACATTTTTAATAAGAATTCTATAATCACAAGAAATTATGAATTACCATTGAATTTAAAATTTGTAAACAAAAAGAATATGTTCACAACAAGTGATGAATATGGTAATGGTAAATTAAAATATCCTTCTGGTACAATAACTGCTCAAGAAGTAATATATGCTGGAAGCCCTATTTTAAGTGATAAAGAAAGTGTAATGAGCAGAATAGGTGCTATTAAACCATCTAGCTATTTATCATATAATTATGAGTTTATCACTATGTCATTAGCTGGTTTATATAATTTAGATTATCCAAAAATGTATATTGTTTCTAGTAATGGAAATCTTGATGTTAGTAGCCCACGATGTGTGGTTACTAGTTTAAGTTCAGGAGTTGCACCTATATCATCTGGATGTGGTGGAAGTTATGCAGTTCGTCCAATGGTTTCTCTAAAGCACTCTATGGTAGTATCTAGTGGGGATGGTAGGCCAACTAATCCTTATGAAGTAGTTGAAGGTAACACTGTTGAATATGTAATTGATGGAGATATGCCTAATGGTTTTATTCCACCTGAAGTTGGTTCTTACTTAAAAGGATCTAAAGTAAAGATGAATGGTCTAAAAGCAGGAGACATTATAAATGGTTATCGCTTCCTTGGATGGCACACTGAAGATGTAGAAGTAGAGGGCGATACCTTCGATATGCCTGAAAACAAAGTTGTTTTTGTAGGAAAATTTGAGAAAATAGAAGATTCACCTTTGACCTATGACTCAATAAGTAAATATCTAACAACTGGTATAATTGGAGTAGTTGGTCTCTTTGGACTAGTTCTACTTAAGAAAAAAATATAAAAGCCTTCGGGCTTTTTTTGATGAAAAAAAAGAACTTTCGTTCTTTAATTGTTTACACCGTGTTTAACCATTGGTGTATCATATGTTATTGCTGCAAAAGTATATCCGTGAGTTTTTCCATATTGAATTATTCTTTTTAAAGCATCTCTTGTGTAAGGCTTAATATCGTGCATTAAGACTACATTTGCTCTTGATTTAGAAAGACCATTAATAACATTATTGTATACACCATCGGCATTTTTTACATCACCAGCATCACCAGATGATACATTCCAGTCGAAGTAGTGGTAACCTCTATTAACAACTTCTTTTGTAAGAGTAGTCATAATTCCTTTAGAGTAATTTCTACTTATTGTATTACTGCTTCCACCAGGGAAACGAATTATTTTAGAATCATATCCAGTTAATCTATAAACTCTATCGTGTACTGATTGTAAATCTTTGAAGTATGCATCAACGGAACTATATACTGTTTTATAATCGTGACTTGCTGTATGAAGAGCAACTGTATGACCTTCATTAAACTCTCTTTTAATTAAATCATCAGGACCACTATTTGTAACAAAGAAAGTAGCCTTAACACCTTCTTCCTTTAAGATATCAAGAATAACATTAGTAGTTCCTTGCTTTGGACCATCGTCAAATGTAAGATAGATAACACCACCTTTAGCAGGTTCTACAACTTTAACTGTTCTTTTAGCTGTAGCAGTATTTCCACTGCTATCAGTAACTTCATAAGTAAGAGTGTAAGTACCAACTTTTTTAGTGTCAACACTTCCTGTTACTTTAACTTTACTTTTTAAGTCACCATCACAACTATCTTTAGCTGTGTAACTATCTGTAAAAGATGTATTTAAAAGTACTGTGTAATTTTCACCACCATTAAGAGTAATAGTAGGGGAGTCAGTATCACTTTCAACTAGATTTCTTTCTTCGGTTACTTTATTTCCTTCTTCATCTGTTACTTCATAAATTATTTTGTTACCTTCAGTTGTTACAGTTACTTTGTCAGTTATATCACCATCGACATTATCTACTGCTGTGTAGCCTTGATCCTTATATTCAGAAGCTTTTCCAGGGCAAACCTTAACTTCTTTTTCACCATTAAGAGTAATTACTGGCTTTTCAATATCTTTAACATTAACTGTTCTTTTTACTTCTCTTTCAAATAATCCTTTTTTGATTGAGTATTTTAATTCGTAGGTTCCTTCAACATCAGTGTTAACTTTTCCTTTTATAACAACATCTTTACTTACATCTTTATCTTGGTAGGTAGCCTTAACACCTTCTTCTTTATATGTACTGTGAATGTTTACTGTAACAGTTCTTTTTCCATTTAGTTTTAATGTTGGTGAAAAGTAAATTATTACACCTAATCCGATAACGAGAAGCAGTAAAAAAGAACATCCAAGAATGAACCATAATTTATTTTTTTTAACAAATTTGCCAACTTTCTTCATAATATCTTTACTCCTAAACGAAATCTTTTATCCATATATAATTATAAATTTTTTTGAAATTTTTTCAAGGTTAAGGCATAAAAAAAGTCACTTCTGTGACTTAATTTTTTATGTTCGTTTCTCTTACAATATAGATTGGTCTATTCTTTGATTCAAGATAGTTTTTAGCAAGATATTCACCCATTATTCCCATACATAATAATTGAACACCACCTACAAATAGGATTATACATATAGTTGATGGCCATCCGTCAACAGGGTCTCCAAACATTAATGTTCTTACAAAGACAAAGATTATTGCCAAAAAGGCGACAAAGCACATTACTAAACCGAGTATTGCTGCAAGAGTAAGTGGGGCAGTGGTAAATGCTACTATTCCTTCGATAGCATATTTAAATAATTTCCAAAATGACCATTTTGTTTCTCCGGCAACTCTTTCGACATTTTCAAATTCTAACCATTTTGTCTTAAATCCTACAAAGCTAAATATACCCTTAGAGTATCTATTATATTCTCTCATTGACACGATAGAGTCGACAACTTGTCTCGTCATTAGACGATAGTCTCTTGCACCATCGACCATTTCTACTTTTGACATCTTGTTTATTATTTTATAAAACATTCTAGCAAAGAAGCTTCTTATTACTGGTTCACCTTTTCTTGTAACTCTTCTTGTACCAACTGAATCGTATCCTTCTTCTTTAATTAATCTAAACATTTCAGGAAGTAAAGAAGGGGGGTCTTGTAAATCGGCATCCATAAGAGTTACATAATCACCTGATGAATTTTCAAGCCCTGCATACATTGCAGCTTCTTTTCCAAAGTTTCTTGAAAATGATACATATTTAACTCTTTTATCTTTTTTAGCTAAATCCTTAATAACTTCTAAAGTTTTATCTTTTGAACCATCATTTACAAATAAAAGTTCAAAGTTAACTTCTTTCATTATCTTTGTTACTTTATCCATTTCTTCATAGAATAAAGGAAGAGCAGCTTCTTCATTATAACAAGATACGATTACTGATATTTTTTCCATTTACATCACCCAATTCTAATAATTACAAATATATATTGTATCATCAATTATTCTTAATTGTTCTTCATTAAATTCTTGCCAATCATTACTTTCGCAGTATGCTTTAACTTCTTCATTATCTTTTCCATCTTTTAACTCTCTTCCAGTTAGATACTTAATAACAGAGTTATAAGACCATTCAAAAGTTAGAGCTCTTACATTAATGTCACCACCAAATTTAATTCCTGAATAAACGTATGTAGTGTTTTTATCATAATAAATTTTATATTTAGAAACCTCTATTGAATTTTCTTTTTCATATTCTTCTATATAGTCGTATACTTTATTTGCTTCTATTCTTAAATAAAGATCATTTCTTATTTGACTAGCTACAAAAGATATTGAGCTTTGAAATTGTAGTACTAATAATATTCCCATAATTAAGATGAATGAATAATTAGCAATTTTTTTCTCTTTTCCATAAAGCATATAAAATAGGATAGGGATAACAACAATTGTTCCGTAACCGATGTTGCTTCTTGGAACCATCCATACACTGTCAACAAAAATATGTGGTAGAGCAGGTACGATAAATAACACTAAAAGTACCAAAATTAGATGTGAAATATTTTCTTTCTTTTTCTTTAAGAAGATAAAACAAATAACTAGAGTTATAGCAAAAAAGATAAGTAAAACATTTTCTGGAATCATCTTATAAGTAGTTGTTAAAAGTTTTACAACGCCATCAAACAAGTCACTGATTCTTTTCATTAAATCAATTTTTGTAGCAAGTCTTGAAGCCCCTAAAAACTTTGTTAACAATGCTGTGGATAAAGCACCTATAGAAAAGATTATTCCTGAGGAAAAAATATTCTTTACAAAGGTCTTAAAGTCAGGTGAGTATTTTAAAACTAGTAGAACTGGAACAATAAATAAAAGAGAAATAATACCTTGATAGCACATTACAGAAAGAAGTGCAAAAGAAAGTGATATTAAAAAATCTTTTATCTTTTTATCTTCCCAATATTTAGTTGTAAAAAAGACACTTATGAAAATAAATAAAATTCCAAGACACATAATACCAGTGTACTCAGTAAAAATAAATGTTTCTATGACAAATGGATTAGCTACTAAGCATATACTCGTCAATAAATTTAATGTTTTGTTTTTACTATGCTTTTTAATAATATTATAAAATATTGCAGATCCTAAAAATAGAGATACTATAGCAAGTAACCAAGAAATAGTTTTCTCTGTCGTACACGAAATCTTCAAGAAATCCAAGATGTATAAAAATAAAGTCATAATAATTCTTCCGTCGTGAAAATAAGGCTTAATCGCATTATTCTTCATTCCAAAAGCGTGAAAATAATAAGTATCCGTTGCAAATCTATCTATAGCAAAGAATCCAAATATACTAAAGATAATAAAAAACATTATTAAATAGATATATTTGTTTTCTTTTAAGTTCTTTTTTAAATTGTTCATTTTATACCTCTAAAGCCTTTTCTTTCTAAAATAATTATATCTAATCTATACTTAAATAACAAGTTATTTGTTAAATACAACTCTTTGAAATCTATATGAAAAATAGATGATTTTTGTTTACATATTTTTTTTAAAATGATATATTTATATGGAATATTTAGGAAGAAGGGATATAAGTGAAACAGAAAATTATTAAAATTATAAAAGAGTCATATGCAGGTATTTTTATTTCTTTATGTTTATCTTTTATGTTATTTTTTTATGAACCTTTAAACTTGTATTCTAGTAATGCCGGTGATTTTTGGTTTGATATTTATCATTTCTTTCCAATTGTTTTAATGCAATTTTTAATTATTTTTTTAGCATTATCAATATTCTTTATTATTATGAAATTAATTAATAAAAAGTTATATATATTCTTTGTTGTTTGCTTTCTTGTAGGAACAATTTGTTCTTATTTTGAAGGTAATTTTTTAGCAGGAAGTCTACCTAAAATAGATGGTAACTGGGTTGATTTTGATAAGTTTGGTAAAGAAAAAATGTTTTCTCTCGTTTTATGGGGAAGTACTTTCTTAATAATTATCTTTGTTTTATGGAAATTTAAATTTAAAAAGCTTGAAAAAGTTTCTTTTTATAGTTCTTTAATTATTATTGCTATGCTTTCAACTAGTTTAATAACTTTTTTGGGTAGAGATGGTTTCTTTGAAAATAAATATAGTATAGTTGCAACTTATAAGAATTTTGGTAAGATGAGTAGTAACCAAAATTTAATAGTGTTCGTTGTAGATACAGTAGATTCTCAAGTGTTTAAGAATCAATTAGAGCAATATGGTGGCAAAGAGGAAATATTTGAAGATTTTACATATTATCCAGATACTTTATCAGGTTATCCTTTTACAAGAGAATCAGTTCCTCTTATATTAAGTGGAGATTGGTATGAAAATGATGAACCATATAGTGATTATTTAACATCAGTTATGGATAATTCACCATTTTTTGAAAAACTTGAAGATGAAGATTTTAAGTTGAATTACTATGGCTATATGTTATTTGAATACAAAGGAGATGGATATCCTCGCTTTGATAATTTAGTACGTAAGACAGATATCAATCCTTTAGGGTTATTTAAAGAAGAAATGAAAATTATAATGTATAAATATTTACCATATCAATTAAAATGGAGAGCTAATATTGATTCATCTAATATGACAAATTCAAGAAATAGCAGTGAACCTCTTTTCACTTATGATGATATGGATTTTGTAAGACATCTTGAAAAAATAGATTTTGAGACAACTGACCAAAAAACATTTAAGTTTCTTCATATCTTTGGAGCTCATCCAGCTTTTGTATTTGATAAAGATTTAAATAGAATAACTGATGGAACTGGTACATATGAGAAAAATGTTGATGCTTCTATTACAATTATCGATATGTATCTTAAAAGATTAAAAGAAAATAATGTTTTTGATAATAGTGCAATTGTAATTTTAGCAGACCACGGACAAGGTGATCCATATACAGGAGTTGGTAGACAAAACCCATTCTTACTTGTAAAGGGAATAAATGAAAAACACGAATATAGAACAGCTGATACAAGAATTACTTACGAAAATATTAATGAAGCATTCATAAGACTTGCCGAAGGAAAAAGTTCTACTGAAGCTTTTGAAGGATTAGATAAAGAAGAAAGAAGATATATTTTGTATGACCCTGATATACTTGAAGAATACACAGAATACGTATCGGGGGGGGTAGCTTGGGACCAAAAATCATTAATACCAACAGGCAAGAAATACATATATAAAGGTAAATAGGAAGAAGTGAGCAAGAAAATGGAAAGAGTTTGGAAAATAATAAAAGAAACATATGCAGGGATACTTATTTCATTGTGTCTTTCTTTTATGTTGTTCTTTTATGAACCATTAAATCTCTTTGCTAGCAACTTAGAAGACTTCTGGTTTGATATTTATAGTTTCTTTCCAATTGCTTTATTGCAGTTTTCTATAGTATTTTTAGTTCTTTCAATCTCTTTTATCGTTATTAGATTAATTAATAAAAAACTTTATTCATTTTTTGTAGTAGTTTCCTTAATCGGGACAATATGTACATATATCCAAGGAAATTATTTAGTAGGTAGTCTTCCTGCGATGGATGGAAATTGGGTAGACTTTGATGAATTTGGTACAGAAAAACTTGTATCACTAATTTTATGGTTAGTAGTAGGAGCAACTCTTTTATTTGTTTTATGGAAATTTAAATTTAAGACATATGAAAAGGTAGCAATGTATTCGTCTCTTGTGATAATCACAATGTTATCTTCAGGCTTTATTCCTATACTTACAAAGAATGGATTCTTTGACAGTAAGTACAATATTGTAGCTACTTATGATAACTTCTATGATATGAGTAGTGATAAAAACTTAGTTGTCCTTTTGCTTGATACCGTAGAAACGCAAACTTTTTATAATGAGCTAGAAAAGTTGGGAAAGACAAACGAATTATTTAAAGATTTTACATATTATCCAGACACTTTGACTGGTTACCCATTTACTAGAAATGCCATTCCTTTAATATTAAGTGGAAACTGGTACGAAAATAAAGAAAGTTATACTGATTATTTATCAGATGTTTATGATAATTCTAAACTTTTTGAAGAATTAGAAAAAGAAGATTATGAACTTAATCTTTATGAATACAATGTCCTTAATGAATATAAAGGAAATAATTATGGTAGATTTGATAACTTAATAGTGGAATCAAAGATTGAAGTAGACGAATTACTGAAAGATGAAATGAAGATGATTTTATATAAATATTTGCCATATCAATTAAAGTGGAGAGCTAAGATAGACACTGTAGATTTATCTTCATCAAGAAATAAAAAATATGAATTTGCATCTCGTAGTAATATAAGATTTGTAGAAAAATTAAGTGAACAAGAATTTGAATTAGAAGAAGATAAAAACTTTAAATTTATTCATATCGAAGGAGGACATATTCCTTTCCAATATGATAAAAATTTAAATATAATCGATAATGGTACTTATGAAGATAATAATGATGCTTGTATCACAATAGTTGAAAGATATTTAAATAAATTAAAAGATGCAGGCGTATACGATAATTCGGCAATTGTTATTATGTCTGACCACGGTCTTGGAGATGGCAATGCCGGTACTAGAAGACAAAATCCAATTTTGTTTGTCAAAGGAATAAATGAACATCACGACTTTAAAAAGGCTGATACTAGAGTGTCATTAGAGGATATGGTAACGGTATTCTTAAGACTTTCAGAAGGAAGTAGTGCTACTGAATCTTTTGAAGGATTAGATAAAGAAATTAGAAGACATCTAATTTATGATTTATATGGATCAGATCACTTAGAAGAGTATATTTTGAGCGGGGGGGGTACGCTTGGGAATACGACAAGCTTAAACCTACCGGAAAAGTTTACGATTTAAAATAATAGAAAAGAAGTGAGAAAGAAAGTGAAAAAAGTTTTTAAAATAATAAAAGAAACATATGCAGGGATACTTATTTCATTGTGTCTTTCTTTTATGTTGTTCTTTTATGAACCATTAAATTTGTATTCTAGTAATATCGAAGATTTTTGGTTTGATATTTATCAGTTCTTTCCTCTAGTATTATTTCAGTTTATCCTTATTTTTGTAGTATTATCTTTATTCTTTGTTATTATAAGGTCGATAAGCAAAAAGGTTTATTCCTTCTTTGTAGTAGTATCCTTAATCGGAACAATATGTAGTTATGTTCAAGGAAATTTCTTAGTAGATAGTCTTCCTGCAATGGATGGTAGTTGGGTAGATTTTAATGCTTTTAAAACAGAAAAGGTTATATCACTTATTTTATGGCTTGGAGTAAGTGTCATTCTTTTATTTGTTCTATGGAAGTTTAAATTTAAAACATATGAAAAGGTAGCAATGTATTCGACTCTTGTGATAATTGCAATGTTATCTTCAGGCTTTATTCCTATACTTACCAAGGATGGATTCTTTGAGAGCAAATACAATATTGTAGCAACTTATGATAACTTTTATAAAATGAGTGAAGATAAAAACTTAGTTGTTCTTTTACTTGATACTGTAGACTCTAAAACATTTTATAATGAATTAGAAAAATCAGGAAAGAAAAACGAATTATTTGAAGACTTTACATATTACCCAGATTCTCTAGCAGGGTATCCCTTTACTAGAAATTCTGTACCATTAATATTAAGTGGAGATTGGTATGAAAATGAAGAAAGTTATACTGATTATTTCACTAAAGTATACGATGATTCAAAACTATTTAAACAATTACAAAAAGAAGATTATAGATTAAATGTTTATGAATATGAACTAAATGAATATAAGGGCGATGACTATGAAAAATTTGAAAATTTACTTGTCGAGTCTAACATCGAATTTGATGAACTATTTAAAAACGAACTTAAGATAATCTTATACAAATATCTTCCTTATCAATTAAAGTGGAGAGCAAGTATCGATTCAGTTGATTTATCTTTATCAAGAAATAAAGACTTTGAATTTGCTTCAGATTAAAACTTAAAGTTTATAGAGAAATTAAATTCTCAAGAATTTGAAAAAGAAGAAGACAAAAATTTTAAATTTATTCATATTGAAGGAGCTCACGTTCCTTATAGATACGATAAAGATTTAAATATAATAGAAAATGGTACTTATGAAGAAAATAATCAAGCTTGTATTACGATAATTGAAAAGTATTTAAATAAATTAAAAGAAGAAAATTTGTATGATAATACAGCAATAGTTATTATTTCTGATCACGGTTTTGGGGATGGAGTAGAAGGTAATGATAGACAAAATCCAATTCTATTTGTCAAAGGAATAGATGAACATCACGATTTTAAAGTTTCTAATACCAAAGTATCTTTTGAAGATATGCCAAAAGTATTTTTGCGTCTTTCAGAAGGAAAGAGTACCGAAGAATCTTTTGAAGGATTAAATAAGGAAACAAGAAGATTTATTCATTATGTTTATGAAAAAGAAGATCATTTAGAAGAGTACACTTTAGATGGTCACGCTTGGGAAAGTGATAAATTAAAGCCAACAGGAAAAGTTTACGATTTAAAATAATAGAAAAGAAGTGGAGAATATGTGGAAGAAAATAAAAGAGTGCTATGCAGGAATTCTTATATCTTTATGTTTATCTTTTATGTTACTTTTTTATGAACCATTAAATATTTTTGCTAGCAATCTAGAAGATTTCTGGTTTGATATTTATATGTTTTTTCCTATCGTACTTTTTCAATTCTTTTTTACTTTTATCATTTTATCAGTTATTTTCATTATCACAAATTTATTAAATAAGAAGATATATCATTTCTTAGTCATATGTTTCTTAATTGGAACATTATGCTTGTATATTCAAGGCAATTTCTTATCTTATTCACTTCCTACTATAAATGGCAACTGGATAGATTTCGATAAGTTTAGTACTGAAAAAATAATATCTTATATCTTATGGATAACAGTTGCGATAATCGTTTTAGCAGGACTATATAAATTTAAAATAGAAAAAATAGAAAAAGCAACTTTCTGTATTTCACTTATAATAATAGCAATGCTTTCATCAAGCTTTATAACAATACTTTCTAAAGATGGATTCTTTGAAAAGAAAAAATATATTATTGCGACAAACGAACACTATAATGAGATGAGTAATAATAAAAATGTAGTTTTCTTTCTTGTGGATGCGGTGGACTCTAAAACATTTTATAATGAATTAGAAAGAATCGGAAACAAGGAAAAGTTATTTAAAGACTTTACATATTTCCCTGATACTTTAGGAGGTTATCCTTTTACAAGAAACTCAATTCCTTTAATATTAAGTGGAAAGTGGTATGAAAATGAAAAACCTTTTAGCGACTATTTAAATGATGCTTATGACAATTCTTCTTTGTTTAAAGAACTAGAAAACAATAATTATGATATTAACTTTTATGAAGAAGATTTAAATAAATATAGTGGTAATTATAAAAGGTTTAAAAACTTAACGACAAGTACTGAAGTCGATATTAAAAGTTTAATTAAAGAAGAATTAAAATTAATTCTCTATAAGTATTTACCATATCAATTAAAGTGGAGAGCAAGAGCCGATACTTTAAATATGAGAAATGCGATAAAAGATATAGATGGAAAATATTTCTCAAAAAATAATATAACTAATTATAAAAAGATAATAGAAGAAGAATTTGAAATAGTTGATAATAACAATTTTAAATTTATTCATTTAGAAGGAGCTCATTTACCATTTAGATACGATGAAGATTTAAATATAATAAAAGGTACTTATGAATCAAATGTTGATGCTTGTATAACTATTATTGAAGCTTATATAAATAAATTAAAAAGTAGTGATTTATATGACAATACTGCTATAATTGTTTTATCGGATCACGGATATAATAAACTTGAAAAGAGAAGACAAAATCCGATGCTTTTCATTAAAGGATTTAATGAAAAGCATAGTTATAGCGAATCTGATAAGAAAGTTTCTTATGAAAATATTATGGATGCTTCCATAGATTTAATAAATGGAAAGAAATCAAGTGAATTATTTAATGTCGATAATACAGTTAGAAGATATTTATTCTATTACTACAATACTCACATTTATGAATATGAGTTAGATGGTAATGCTTGGGATAATAGTGCTTTAAAAAGAACAGAAAACGAATACATTTTAAAATAGGAGAGAGATATGTTTAAGAACTTAAAAGTAAAAATTAAAGAATCTTATGCAGGTATTTTTATATCATTATGCCTTTCTTTTATGTTACTTTTTTATGAGCCATTAAACTTATATGCAAATAACTATGAAGATTTCTGGTTTGATATTTATAGGTTCTTTCCTATTGTATTAGCTCAGTTTATTATTGGACTAGTTATTTTATCTATATTTTTTATAGTGATAAGAGCACTTCATAAAAAGACTTACTATTTCTTTGTAATGGTCGCATTAATCGCTTTGATATGCACTTATATTCAAGGAAACTTCTTAGCAAGTAGTCTTCCTGTACTTAATGGTAATAAAATATATTTTTCAAATGGTTATAATACTGAAAAGATGATTAGTTTGCTTCTTTTAATAGTAGTATCTTTCATTTTAATTTATATCTTATGGAAATATAAATTTAAAATAATAGAGAAAATAGCAAAATATTCCTCTATTGTAATTATCTTAATGCTTTCATCATCATTTGTGGCAATCTTATCGACGGATGGCTTTTGGGATAGTAAATCATATATAATGGCATCTTATGATAATATTAATATGATGAGTAGTGATAAAAACTTTATTATTCTTTTATTAGATAGTGTCGATTCTAGCACTTTTAATAAAGAATTAAAAAGACTTGATAAAGAAGATATCTTTACTGATTTCACATATTTTCCAGATACTTTAGGAGGATATCCCTTTACAAGAAACTCTATACCTTTTATTTTAAGTAGTAAGTGGTATGAAAATGAAAGAAAATTCGGTGAGTATTTTACAGAAGCAGTAGATGAATCACCTTTATTTAAAAATTTAGAGAGTGAAGGATATTCTTTAAATTTATATGAGAGCGATTTAATCGAATATCACGGAAATAAAGAAGATAGATTTGAGAATTTAACTGATGATGTAGAAATAGATATTTTTCAATTATTTAAAGAAGAAGCTAAACTGATTCTTTATAAATACTTACCTTATCAATTAAAAGATTTAGGAAGTATTAATACAGCTTACATAAAAAACTGTATGATAGAAGACTTTTATTTCTCTAGTAACAACATTAGATCTTATCGAAAACTTGTTAAACAAGACTTTGATTTTAGTGAATATAAAGTATTTAAATTTATTCATCTAGAAGGAGCTCACGTTCCATTCAAATATGATAAAGATTTAAATGTCATCGAAGATGGAACATATGAAGATAATGTCGATGCATCAATTAAAATTGTCGAAGATTATTTAGATAAATTAAAAGAAAATAATGTCTACGATAATTCGGTTATAATTGTTATGTCAGATCACGGATATGGTGATAATTCATATGTAAGACAAAATCCGATACTTTTTATTAAAGGAGTAGAAGAACATCACGACTATATTGTTTCGGATAAAAAAGTGTCTTATCTTAATTTGAATGATGCTTATAAAGAATTATTGGATGGTAAAAAATCGACAGAGTTATTTAATGTTGACAATAGTGTAAGAAGATATTTATTTTATGGTTATACAACACCTCGTAAAATTGAAGAATATACATTAAAAGGAAATGCTTGGGATAGCAGTGCATTAAAGAAAACTGGTAAAGAATATATTTTAAAATAACTAAGGAAGTGAAAATATGCAAAAATTAAAGAACATAATTAAAGAATCTTATGCAGGTATTTTTATATCATTATGTTTATCTTATGTCTTATTATTTTATGAACCAATAAACATATATGCGAATAATATCGATGACTTTTGGTTTGACATTTATAGATTCTTTCCAATTGTTTTAAGTCAATTTTTAATAGTATTTATAATTCTTTCAATTATTTTTATAGTTATAAGATTAATAAATAAAAAAGTTTACTCTTTCTTTGTAGTAGTTACTTTAATAGGAACAATATGTACTTATATTCAAGGTAATTATATGGTATCATCTCTACCTGCAGTAACTGGTACTTGGATTGATTTTGATGAATTTAAAACTGAAAAGATGTTATCTATTATCTTATGGGTCGTTGTAACTGCTGTTATAGTGTTCTTGTTATGGAAATATAAATTTAAGGGAATAGAAACAGTTGCGAAATATTCATCAATCGTTATAATCCTTATGGTATCTTCTTCATATATTTCTATTTTTACAGAACCAGGATTCTTTGATAAAAAGAATTATATAATTGCAACTTATGATAATTTTAGTACGATGAGTAGTAATAAAAACTTTGTTATCTTTGTTGTAGATTCGATAGATTCAGAAGACTTTAATGAAAGATTAGAACTTACAAAAGAAAAAGAAGCAATATTTAAAGATTTTACATATTTCCCTGATACCTTAGGAGGATATCCCTTTACAAGAAACTCTATTCCTTTAATATTAAGTGGAAAGTGGTATGAAAATGAGAAACCTTATAAAGATTATTTAACAGAAACTTTAGATTCTTCAGTACTATTTGGAAACTTAGAAAATGATGGATATGAGTTAAACTTATATGAAAGTGATTTAAATCAATATAATGGTACAAATTTTAAAAGATATAAAAATTTAACTCAGGGAGCACCGGTAGATCTTTTAAAGTTATATGAAAACGAAGCAAGATTAATTTTATATAAATATTTACCATATCAATTAAAGTGGAGAGCCCAAGCTCAAAAGACATATATAAGAGGTACTGTAAAAAATGATGATGACAATTATGTTGAATTTGAAAATAGTACACCATATCAAAAAATAAAAAATGAAGATATTGAAGTGGTTGATCAAAACAATTTTAAATTTATTCATATTCAAGGAGGTCACGTTCCATTTATCTATGATAAAGATGTAAATATTATTGAAAAAGGTTCTTATAGTAGTGGAATAGATGCGACGATTACAATTATTAAGACTTACCTAGAAAAATTAAAAGAGAACAATCTCTTTGATAATACAACAATTGTAATAATGTCAGATCACGGATATGGTTATGGAGCACTCAATAGAGGAAATCCACTATTATTTATTAAGGGATTCAACGAACATCACGATTATACTGTATCCGATAAAAAGGTTTCTTACATTAATTTAGTAGATGCTTTTAATATGTTACTAGAAGGAAAGAAATCAACTGATTTATTCGATGTCGATAATACAGAAAGAAGATACTTGTATTATGCCTTAAAAACACCAGAAGTAATAAAAGAATACAAATTTACTGGTAATGCTTGGAACCACGATGGATTTACTCCAACTGGTAAAGAATATATTTTAAAGTAATTATTTATTATTAATTATTAAACTTATTTACTTATTTTTTTAAAAATGATATATTTAAATAGGTTTAAATAAGAAAGAAAGTGAAGTAATGATTAGTAAAGTTTTTAAAACAATTAAAGAATCTTATGGCGGTATATTAATTTCTTTTTGTTTAACTTTTATGTTATTGTTTTATGAACCAATTAATATATATGCGAGTAACTCTGAAGACTTTTGGTTTGATATATATTCATTCTTTCCAATAATTCTTTTGCAATTCTTGATAGTATTTTTAGTTTTATCAATTATATTTATTTTGCTAAGAAAATTTAGTAATAAAGCTTATAAAGTATTAGTAGTTTCTTTTTTAATACTTACAATATGCACATATATTCAAGGTAATTTCTTATCTGGAAGCTTATCTGCAATCGATGGTAATGAAATTGATTATGATGGTTTTGTCATTGAAAAGATAATGTCTTTAATACTTTGGGTTGGAGTTATTGGTGGAACAATATATTTCCTAAAGAAATATAAATTTAAAGTAATAGAGAAAGCTACTATGTATATTTCACTTGCTATTGTATTTATCTTATCTTCTACATTTGTAGCAATACTTACGCAAGATGAATTCTTCGATAGAAAATATCAAATTATGGCCACTACTGAAAACTTTAGTACGATGAGTAGTGATAAAAACTTTATAATATTCTTGCTTGATTGCGTCGATTCACAAACATTTAATAGAGAATTACAAAAGACAGGAAAAGCTAATTCGATTTTTAAAGATTTTACCTATTTTCCTGATACTTTAGCAGGATACCCATATACTAGAAACTCAATTCCTTTTATACTAGGTGGAGAGTGGTATGAAAATGAGACGACTTACACGGAATACTTCACTAAATCAATTGAAAACTCACCACTTTTTGAAAATTTACAAAATGCAGGGTACGATTTAAATTTATATGAACATACATTAAATAACTACAATGGAGAAAACTACGAAAGATTTCAAAATCTTACAACTGATGTAGATATAGATCTTGGAGCATTATTTAAAGAGGAAGCTAAAGTAATATTATTCAAATATTTACCTTATCAATTAAAACCTTTATCTAATATTGAAACTTTACTAATTAAGAATTCTATAGATGATAAAGGAGACAAAGAACTATTTACAGAAGACAATGTTGAAACATATGAAAGAATTAAAAACGATGATATAGAAATAGTAGAAAATAAAAACTTTAAGTTTATTCATATTCACGGAGCTCATAGACCATTTAGATACGATAAAGATTTAAATACTATTGAGGACGCAACTTACGAAACAAATAATGATGCTTGCGTAACAATCGTCGAAACATATTTAAATAAATTAAGAGAAAGTGGAATATACGATAACTCTGTAATAATAGTTATGGCCGATCACGGATTTGGCGATACAACTGCCGATAGATTAAACCCAATTTTATTTATCAAAGGATTTAATGAACATCACAACTATAGAGAATCTACTAAAAAAGTATCTTATGCTAATCTTATGGATGCTTTTAAAGATTTGATGGATGGAAAGAGTGCTAGTCAATTATTTAATGTTGACAACACAGTAAGAAGATTCTTATACTATAAATTCTATAAACCAAATGTTATTTATGAGCAAACATTAGAAGGACACGCTAGTAATTCGGAAGCTTTAGTACCGACTGGCGAAAAGTATACAAGAAAGTAGATGATATTATGTTAGGGAAAGTTTTAGGTTTTATATTGTATTATTGCTATTTAGCAGTTAAGAACTATGGACTTGCTATTTTGTTATTTACCTTAGTAAGTAAAATAGTACTTTTACCATTATCAATCTGGGTTCAGAAAAACTCTATTAAAATGGTAAAGATGATGCCATTTATCAATAGTATTAAAATTAAATATTTTGGAGATAAGGATAGAGTAGCTGAAGAAACATCTCTATTATATAAAAAAGAGAAGTATAATCCTTTAGCATCTATCATTCCTTTATTTATTCAAATTGTAATCCTTATTGGACTTATTGGAGCTATTAACCATCCAGTATCTTATATTGCAAGAGTACCAGAAGACTTAAATGATGAGATGATTAAATTAACTCTTGCCCACAATAAAGATTTAAATGAAGATTCTTCTTCACTTGAAGTAAATCTTGTAGAAGATATCCAAAAAGGTAAATATGATGAAGAATATTTAAAACTTCAAGAAAATGAAAAGTTTAAAGATTATGATGTTAAAAAATATGTAGAAGATATTAAAGACTTAAATTTAAGTTTCTTAGGATTTAATCTTGGAAATGTTGCTAGTGTCGATAAAGGTGCAACCCTATTTGTTCCTTTAATAGCGGGACTTAGTGCTTTACTATTATGTCTATGTCAGAATAAGATGAATGTTTTACAAAAGCAACAATCTAAAGGTGGAAAGTATGGAACAATGTTATTTTCCGTTGGACTTTCTTTATATCTTGGTTACTTTGTAGTAGCAGGAGTAGCACTTTACTGGGTAATTAGTAACTTACTTGCTATTGTTCAGCAGTATCTATTAAATATCTTTATAAACCCAAAGAAATATGTCGATTATGAAGAACTTGAAAGAACACAAAAAGAATTAAATGAATTAGAATCTTTAGAGAAGACAAATAAATTAACTAAAGAAGAAAAGAAAAAACAAAAACAAGATTATAAAAAATTCTTTAAAATAGTTAATAAACATTTAGTATTCTATTCAGAAAGTAATGGTTTCTATAAATACTATAAAGGAATTATTGAATATCTACTAAAACATACAAAGTTAACTATTCACTATATAACAAGTGACTTTAACGACAATATTTTCAAATTAGAAAAACAGTATCCAGATAGAATTAAAGCTTACTTTATTGCTGAAAAGAAATTAATTACTTTAATGATGAAGATGGAAGCTGATGTCGTTGTAATGACGATGCCTGATATTGAAAATTATCATATTAAGAGAAGCTATATGAGAAAAGATATCGAATATATCTTTATACCTCACAGTATGGGTAGTTTAAATCTAACTATGAGATATCAATCAATGGATCACTACGATACAGTATTTGCTGTCGGAATGGATCAAAAAGAAGAACTAGAAAAAGAAAATAAAGTTTATGGTCTTAAAAATCGTAAGATTGTAGAATACGGTTATACTTTACTTGATCAAATGATAGAAGATTATGAGAAGAGTAAAAAGACTAATAAAGAAAAAACAGTTCTTATCGCACCATCTTGGCAAAAAGATAACATTGTCGATTTGTGTCTAGATGAATTGCTAGAAGAATTAAAAGGTCACGATTATAAGATTATCGTAAGACCACATCCTCAACACGTAAGACATATGAAAGAAAAATTTGAAGGATTGAAAAAATTATATGAAAATGATAAAATGGTTGAGATCCAAACCGATTTTTCTTCAAACAACACTGTATTTGATGCTGATCTTGTTATAACAGATTGGTCATCAATTGGATTTGAGTATGCTTTTACAACATTAAAACCAGTATTATTTATCGATACACCAGTAAAAGTTATGAATAGTCACTACGAAGAAATTAATCCTAATCCATTCAATATATGGATTCGTAACGAAATAGGAGAAGTAGTAAGTCCTAAAAAACTTAAAGGCGTAGATAAAGTAGTAGATAAGATGTTAAAAGAACAAAAAACATACAGTAAAGCAATCGAAAAGATGAAAAATAAGTATGTTTATAATATTGGTACTAGCGGTGAAGTGGGTGCTAAGTATATAATAGAAAGTGTACAAAAGAAAATAAAAGAGAAAAAAGATAATTAGAAAAGGAGTATTAAAATGAAAAAAGGTATTTTAATGGTTTGTGAGTTTGTATTTTTCTTTACAGGATTCTTCTTAATGTTTGGTTTATCAGTAAATGCTTATATTGACCCATCAGTTGTTACTTACACTATCCAAATAGGAGCAGGTGTTGTAATAGCTATTGGAGCGGCAATAACAATTTACTATAGAAAAGCTAAAAAGAAAATTAGTGATAAACTAGGAATTGATGAAAATAGAAATAAAGAAGTAGAATCTGATGAAATATTAAATGAAGTAGAAGAAGAAAAAGTTGAAAATGAAGAAAAAGAAGAAAAACCAAAAAAAGAAACAAAAAAGGCTGAAGCAAAAGAAGTAAAAAATACAAAAACTGAAACTAAAAAGAAAACTACAAAGAAACCAGCAAAAAAGACAACTACTAAAAAGACTAAGTAAAAAGTCTAAATTATAAAAAATGCACAGTCATTGTGCAAAAGTGGGTAGTAAAAGCATAAAAATGCACAGTATTTTGAAAATATTGTGCATTTTTTCTTGATTTCGCATAAAAATATGATAGAATTTGTTCAGGAGATGAAATTATGGAGCCTTTTAAAGCAGATATGTTACCGATAAGTTATCCTATTGATAAAGAATTATTATCTTTAGTTGCGGAAGCTAATCAAAAATATGGAGAATATAAGACTAATTTAAAAAACAGCAAATTTGATTCAAGATTTTTTCTAGATTCTATCATTTTAAGTGAAAGTTTAAAATCAACACAAATTGAGGGTACACAAATTTCACAAGATGATATGTATTATTTAAAATATATGCCAAAAACAGATGAAACAAGTGAAATTCAAAATTTAAAAAAAGTTATTGAATATGCAAAGGATAACTTGAAAAAAACTAAAAAAATTGATATTCATTTTTTAAATACTATACATAAAATATTGTTAGATAGTGTAAGAGGAAATAATAAAGAACCAGGTAAAATTAGAAATATTCAAAATTGGATTGGACCTAAAGGTTGCACTATGGATGAGGCAATATTTGTTCCACCAATTCCAGAAGATGTTCCCATACTTCTAAATAATTTATTTGATTATATGAATAATTTATATATTGATCCAATATTTATAAATATGGCAATTTCTCACTCACAATTTGAAACTATTCACGCCTATAGAGATGGTAATGGTAGATTAGGAAGAGCTTTAATACCTATACAGCTTGCTTTACTTACAGATGAAGAGCCAATTTTGTTTCTTTCAGAAGTAATAGAATTGTATAAGCCAAGTTATCATAAGTTTTTGAATGAAAGTCGTAAAGGTAATATGTTGGCATTTATTAAGTTTTTTCTTCAATGTATAATAGAACAGTGTAACAGTAATATTGCCAAAATAAATAGAATTCAAAAAATTTATGAAGAAGATATGAAATTGGTAGAAAATCTAGGAAGTAACGCAATATATAGAATTATGCCAGCTATCATTCATCAAATTGTCTTTACTAAAAGAGAAATAGAAGAAGAATCTGGTGTTTCAAGAAACACTGTGTCATTATTAGTTGATAAATTAGAAGAACTAGGAATTATAGTTAAAGACACAACCTACGCAAGATTAGGTTATCGATATAATAAAATTTATAATGTTTTTGTAGGAAAAGAAAATATATAATTTTGACTACCAAAATAGAGCTAAAATGCTCTATTTTTTTGCTTTTATTTACATAACTTTTACACATCCCAGTATGAAAAGAGATGTAAAAAATTGACGCGGGGGGGGG
>CANRDN010000027.1 GCA_947629375.1 uncultured Bacilli bacterium
TATGTTTTGTCAATAGTATTGCGACAAATTTTTCAAAAAAATTTATTATGCTAATTTCTGCAATTCTTCAGCGAAAAGTTCTGATGATGTTTTATAATCAAAAATTCCTCTTGGATAATTGTTAATCCATTTTTCTATGTATTCTATTTCCGCTTCCTGTTTATCATCAAAATCTTCTCCCTTTGGTATGTGTCTACGGATGAGGCGGTTATTATTTTCGTTTGTACCACGTTCCCAGCTACTATAGGGATGACAATAGAACAAATATGTACGCTTATCATCTCCTAATATAGACCTTTCCATACCTTCGTAATCCGCAAACTCTACCCCATTATCTACAGTAATGCTGCGAAATACTTTACTGAACATATCTCCCCATTTCCTTTCTAATCTGTCTAACGCGCATACTACTGATTTTGAAGTCTGATCTTTTAACTTTATTATTATTTCAGCACGAGTCTTTCGCTCTGTAAGTACAAGCATACATGACTTTGTAATGCCTCGCCTGCCCTTAACAGTGTCCATCTCCCAATGTCCAAATATTTTTCTATCCTTTACTTCGTCTGGTCTGTTCTCGATACTTTCTCCTGCATTTGCCCTTTTTTGCACCTTTACTTTCTTATTATGTTTTTTCTTTTTGCTTTTAATAGGTAAATCCTTGTTTGTCAGCTTTAAAAAAATCCCACTATCTATATATCTGTAAAGTGTTCTTATACTGATTTTTGTTTCAAAGTGTTTTTCTTCTTTATTAATTTCCGCCAATGCTGCTTCCGGACTAAGCTTTGAATTTACTATTTTATCTTCTATGCATTCAGCCAATCTCCTGTCCTTTCCTATTTTTAATGATCTCCCTTTCCCTTCCTGAGCATAGTCATGTGCTTTCTGACCTAAATCACTACTATATCGCTCTTCTTCGGTATAATCATAATTACGATGTATATACTTTCCCCTGTCATACTCTCTATATATTGTACTTCTATGGAAATGCAGTTGTTTTGCTATTTCATTTTTTGTAAGTCCTGCATTTAACAATGCCTCCATTTTTATCCGGTCGTTGCTGCTTAGTTGTTTAAAATTTCTTCCCATCGTATAATATCTCCCATAAATAATTACCCTGTTTATATGAAGATATTATATCATTATTTGGTAATATTTAACAGCATATACAAGCCTTCCCTTTTCAAAAAACTGCTTAGCATTTTTATCTACCCCTAAGCCTACTCTCTACACCATGTATCAGATTTTTCTCTGCTTCTGTTACGCTGTGTTCTTTATTGCTACTGGAAACCTGTTTATCCTTTTCACTTTTCGCCACCTGAATAGCTGTTTCAACATCTCTAACAAAATCAAGAGTTTCCAGCCTTTGTCTGTCCGTAGTACTTACAACAGCCTTAATTTCATATAACGCATCTTTTAACTCTTCTGTGTCCCCTGTAAGTATCATAGTCTCTATCTGATTTTCATCAATTTGTCCTATTTTCCATTCAGCCTCTTCCTGTTCTTCCAAATGTAACTCACTGACAAAAGCGTCCTTAACCATAAGAACTTTTCTAATTGCTTCTTTAACCATTTTTTCTTGGTTAAATGATTGTATATTGTCATACATACTTTTTGATATATCTGCTATATTATCCAAGCGCTTTACTAATTCATTATCCCTTTGTTTATGTTCTTGGTAACTTGAATAATTTTTTATCGCTACCTGAATATGTTCTTTATCAAAATAAGTATCATATTCCATTGAATCATAATTTCCTGTTTCAAAATTTTTCAATTCTTCAAGCGTATAGTTATCTATTAAATCATGTATGGAACTAACATAATGTTCCACACCTTCCCATCCGTCTATGAGAAAACCATCGTGTTCACACCCGGTATAATCTTTCGTTACAAATCCATCTTTCCATCTCCAATTAAGAAAACCATCCCAGTATTCAGGATCGTCTTCATGAACAAGTTCTAAACCTAATACATTCATTCTTTCTACAGTATCATGATGCATTTCAACATCACGCTCAAACTCTGATTTATTTCTTTCATTTTCTTCCTCTTTATTACGCTCCATAAGAAGTTCTCCTTTATCTATAAGATAATCTGATATTTTCTCCGCATCTTTTATAGCTCTGAATAATTCGTTTGGTTTATTATCTAAAATGGATATCCAGCTTTGTATATATGCTTTATGATTTTCCATAAGCTCACTTTGTCCGTACGGAATTCCTGTAAGCTGCGCAGTAAATGCAGATGCTATTTCTGCTCTGAGTTCTTCCGCTGCATACTTTTCACTGCCAAATGAACCTGTAAGATCTCTGTCTAACCTTTCTTTCGCTCCTGTAGCATGTCCTGACTCATGCAGAAATGTTGACATATAATCATAATCCGTCTTAAAAGCAGATACAGGCGGCATATGAATTGCATCTTTTCCTGGTAAATAGAAAGCTCTGTCCCCACCTTCAGAAAAATTCACATTCATATTTCTAATAAGTGTATCTCTAAGATTTATCAAATCATTCTTGTTTAAAATATTATTTTCTTCTTTATGTATATATTCCGGTATTCCTGCAATCTGACTTCCGTTAAACACTATATATGTACGCGAAACCAAGCGAATACGTTCATTATATTTATCCGGATTTTCCTCTCTTATTTTTTCCGCTTCCTGTGACGTTATATTCTTTTTAGACAGCTTATCATAAAATGAAAAAAACTCTATTCGTGTACCTCTCTCGTCTTTTTTAACCCTCCATCCATTCTCCTGTGCCTGTTTAAACGTGCACCATCTCGGATCACTGTAGCCTCTTTCTGAAGCAGTGTAGGAAAGCCATAATGAATTACTCCCATGATATTTCTGACCGCTTACTGCATTTACCGGTCTTTCCATTCGCTCCCAACCCCGATGCCAGGGTATTTTATCTTCCTTTAATGCAGCTATAAACTTATCTGCCATCTCCTGTCTGAATTTACTTAATTCCATACTCCCCAGCTCCTTCATTTTCTTCGTACATGGTAATTTCGCAGGCTTCATGTATATCGTAAAAATCTTCTGAAATATCAGAAATGTCTATCCCAAGTTCATTCATTATTTCTTTTATACTCATTCTTTTACCTCCATAAAATAATGCCGAAGTATCCGGCTTTTGCTGCTTTTTTGTAACAAAAAAACACCTTAGGAACAGACCTCACATACTTTTCTGTTCCTGAAGATGTTTTTTATCAATTTTATCTGCCTCTGCCTTGTATCTGCTGTTTCTCCGGCATCTCATTCCTTATTGGTTTCCCATTTCCTCTTGAGAAATCATATTTTAAATATATATCGTTATGTAATTCCCTTCTAAAATCTGCAGTAATTGGATGGCAAACCTGTTTATATTCATTATCTCTTGTTTTATATCCCGGCATTGCAATATACAAGTTCCTATCTTTTGGACTTTGTCGAACCTGTATAATCGGACACGTCATATCACCTATTGTAAGTCTTACATTTGCCACTATACCTGTATCCTCGCTTCTGGATTGCTTTACCGATACGCGTAGCCTCTCCTGCTTTCCTTCATTAATCACAGCCGGCATCCCATTTAATAATGATGCTTCTACAGCATCCATAATCTGATATGTCATTTCAGAAGTTACCGGCATATACATGTCATGATATTCCCCATATTTATCCCTGTAACTTGGCATTGCAACAAAAAATCCGCGTTCAGAGTTATTTTTTAATATTCTTATGCTGTCAAACTTCATTTTTCCATCTACAACTATACTTGCAAGTCCTATTAAATTGCCATATTCATTATCTAATTTTGTTGCTTTTATTTCGTACATATCTTTATCCTCCTACTCTTATTTTTACTCTATTATCCAATATACTTTTAACACTTTCATATATACTCTTTTCAGACAGACCAGGGAAACTGTCTTTTATATCTTTGCAGATAACCGCTTTCGTATTTTCATCATTTAGTATTTTTGTACCATTTAAAGGATGATTAACAATTACATCATTTATCATGCTGCATTTAATATTATTAAATTCTCCGGATACGCCAACCATATGCCTGACAAGGCCGCCCGCGCTAAGCTCATATCTGCGGCATGCAAACAGCTTATCTCTTTGCGTAATAACATAATATTTATCGGTTATATAATTAACTGATACTACGTCTTCATTGTTATTTTTAATACAATTATCTATGTTGTCATATATGGTTACTACAGGTATATTTTGTAATTCTGATATCATTTTTATCTTTGTGATATATTCTTTAAATAACATTATGCCCCTCCTGAATTAAGCATCCTTTTCCTTGCATGCATGGCTTCAAACAGTAGCCGCTTGGAGCGCATGCGCCCTAAATCCTGATACAAAATATAGGACTTTATTTCATCATCGGAAAGCCCGTTAATAATACCTGTTGTTACTTCCTGCATATGAGTATCTGGCAAGACAAAATCAGGATGACACAATATCTCTTCTAATGACATATCTGTTATATCAACTGTTATCTGTCTCTCTGCCATTTTTTCCTCATTATTTGTTACAATCTTTCTTAATTCTTCAAATGTTGGCGTGTTATACATTGTATCGTCAAGTGTTAATTCAATAATATTTCCTGTTCTTTTTGCCCATTTTGCTTCTTCTTCCGCTGCATAACTTATTATTACATCTTCATCAAGCTTTCTTTGCTGGCTGTGAATGTATACACCAAGTTCCTTAGACTTCTTAAATTCCGGTGATTCAAGTGTCTTGAATTTATAATCAAGCACCGGCTTTTTTCCTCGGACAAAAACAACACAGTAATTATTATCAAGCTCTCTTACCTCATCAGGCATCATAAGATCCCTTCCAATGACATCATCATTAGTTGATGATGAGCTATGTGCACCTTTGCTTTGCCCCTGTGACTTTTTCCATATCGTTTTCTTTCCCAAATTCTCGCTGATGTACTTAAATGTTGATGCTTCGTTTCCTCCAAGATAAACACTGACGTCACAATTACCCGGAACTATCTCCCATTCTTTGTCATATAACCCTTCCAGTTGTTTTAAATTTTGGACAAAAATAACACAACTGATAAGCCTCGAACGCATTGTAGACAGCATGTTTAAGAAGTCATTTGGAAGCGCCACGTTATAAAATTCATCAAGCCAGAACGTAACTGGTATCTTTAACTTTCCATGAAATATGTGATCTGCCTGAAAATATAACTCCTGAAACAGCAGCGTATACATCATACCAGCAACAAAATTGTAGGTTTTATCCACATCAGGAATTACACAGAATAAAGCTGTCTTTACATTCTCTTTTCCATCAACAATACCACTTCCAAGACTCGCAAAGTCCAGATCATCATCTGACAGTATTCGCTTAATTTCCGGTGTTTGAAGGCGGGCAAGCCTTGAATTGGCAGACATAATAACTGTCCTTACAGTTTCAGGAGGCCCATCCATCGATTTCTGATAAGCAAGATAAGCGGGATGATTAAGTCCCTTTCCGGTTTCCCCGGCGGTTTCATATGCTAATTCATCAAATATTACATCTAATGGGGATTTCGTTCCATCTTTAACAACTTTGGCTTTATTTAAAAGCATAAGTACAGTATTGAAATTCATATCCCATCCAAAATGTTCATGCTCCATCCATACAATCAGAAAAAGTGACTGTAAAAACATAGATTCACATTTATCCCAAAATGGTTCGCTTGAACGCGCATCTTTAGGTGTCGTATTCGCAAAAAGATTATCTATAAGTGTAATCACATCCGTTTCAGAACGGATATACTTGAATGGATTAAATCTGTCTGATTCATGCATCATTCCCGGAACAAGATTTAACACTTTTACTACATAGCCCTTTTGTCGTAAATATGCCCCATTTTTTTGTAGCAATTCCCCCTTTGGATCTGTAAAAATATAGCTTCCCGGCCATCTGCTGTCCGGATTAGCCTGGTATATGTTCGGAGTCAGCAGATTAAGAGATTTTCCTACTCCTGACCCTCCAATAACCAGTACATTATTATTTATTTTTGTAATATCCCCATCCATTCCTATACGCAGACTGTTTGAATAAATTCTGTTGCAGCTTTCCTCTTCTGACTGAAATGCCCTGTTAATCTGCTCAATTTTTGCCCAGTCTGCAGTTCCGTATTCAGCCCCACGCATATAATTTCTGTTTTTTGTCAAATCAAGCAGTACATAAAACATAACTGCTAACTCCAACAAAAAAACGGCCAAAGCCGTTATTCTTATATTTTCAGAGAATGCATATTTAATATTTAATTTTAATGGACTATTAAATGTTTTTGATATCTTGGGTATGACTGTAAATATTGTATCTCCTGCAGATGTAGTCGCTCCAATTACCAACCCTAAATATAAAGCAATTAAAGAAAGAAAAATGTATAGTGCTATCGGTGGTCTCCATCTTCTTATGCAGCCTGTCTGCGGCTGTGATACTTTTCTATTTCGTTTTATTAACATCTGATCACCTTCTTATAACAGGTTCATGCGTAACCTTAGCTTTTACCGGCTCTTTTCTTGCAAAATCCGCTTTTATTATATTATTATCCTTATCTTTATACATAAAGCTTGTAACTTTCTCAGGTTTTCCCCCCATCTCTCTTTTAGCTGCTTCTGCCTGTATATTTCTTTTATTATAAGCTACAAGATTAATAACCGAAGCAGTATTATAAGTATAATTATGTTCATCTCCATTCATTTTAGGCGTCAGACAGACATTTACTTTTTCCTTATCCAGATTGACTATCATATCCTGGCTATCCTGTATAAAATAGCAGTCTGAAATATTCAAATCCGTATAAAAACTGTTTCCGTTATAATCACCGAGATGTATTCGCATTTTTTCTGCGTTATAATCTGTTATTTCAGATTTGGATAATGTTATTTTAGTATAATTTTCTGACTTTTTCTGACTGCTTCTTACTCTGTTGTCTCTTTCCGGTCTATCAGGAGAATTATTTTTCTTACCACTTACTCTGACAGGATCATAATGACCTGCATACAGCTTCTGTCCAGACATTGTCTCCTTTATATTATTATTTGCATCATATATTGTATAGTTTCTATCCTGCACTAAATATGTATGTATTGTTTTTCCATCATGTATAATCCTTGCATCATTTTTATTAACCAATATATACCCTGCATTTTTACCATACATTCCAGGTACTCTCGTTCTATATGCATCTTTGGTCTCATCAGCTACCAGTTCCATACTTATTGTTATATCTTTCACATTATCATATCTGGCGGAATAACTATAGCCTTCCAAATCACCACGTTTAATACTCTTTTTCTCAACATTATAATCTGCTACTGCAGATTTGGGTAATGTTGTTTTTGTGTGGTTTTCAACTTTTTGTGGACTGCTTCTTACTCTGTTCTCTCTTTCCGGCCTATCAGGAGAATTATTTTTCTTACCACGTACTCTGACAGGATCATAATGACCTGCATACAGTTCCTGTCCGAACATTGTGTCCTTTATATCATTATTTGCATCATATATTGCATATTTCTCATCCTGCACTAAATATGTATGTATTGTTTTTCCATCATGTATGAGCCTTGCATCATTCTTATTAACCAATATATACCCTGCATTTCTACCATACATTCCGGGTACTCTCGTTTTATAGACATCTGCAGTTTCGCCAGCTACCAGTTCCATACTTATTGTTATATCTTTTACATTATCATATCTGGAAGAATAGCTGAATCCTTCCAAATCCCCATGTTGAATATTAGCAGCAATATCTTTGCCGTCCTGAGAAAGTTCTTCATACGCTTCTAAAAAATCTTCCTGGCTCATATTGCTTACATAATCTTTAAGGGAGTATGCTGATGCAAGTTCTGGATGGGACATAATAAATGCTTCAAAAACAACCCTTTGCCCACTCCTGTACATTATCTCAACTTTTCCGTCATCCTTATTTACATCAGTTAAGAAAGAATATGTAAGCTTATTGTCATCACAAAACTTTATGAAATCATCTTTTATCCTTTCATCAATCTGCATTATAGCTGCCCGTTCTCTGTTTTTATCACAATATTTAAGCATTTTATCGATTGACACTTCGCCCTTTGCAAGCTGTCTCTTATGGTTTCTTACTTTTTCAATACCATGAAATAAAAGTATAATTAATGACTTTAACTGTTCAATGCTCCATGCAGTAAAGCTGCCTGAAAGCTTTAACACTGTTTCCGCTCCTGCAAATGAAACCTGAACAAATTGTGCAGCTTCACCTACCCCTGTAATTTCCATACTTCATCACCTCATCATTTTTTATTTTCCATCTCCTTAACGGCCGCGTACTTTTTCATACTGCATCATTTTTCTGTCATCAAGTTTATGTGTTGAATCTGTCATCTGCATAACCTTCTTCAGGCTACTGTCAAACTTATATACATTAAATGATAACCGGTCTTCTATATTTGTAGAATCAATATTTGCGGAAGCAACCATATCCTCCAGAGATGATATCTGTTCTTTTTCATTAACATTAGGAGCTGCCTGAATACACAATATCTCATGCCTGCTTGATGGTATAATATAAAAGTCACCGTTATACCCCTTATTTGCAAAAATCTCAGATACCATATTTAATGTATCTGTATATTCTATTGCAACAGCTCCGCCGCATCCATCAGCATTACTAACCATATATATTGATTCCATTTCCTTCATCTCCTGTAAATCAACATCGATGTTTTCAGTAAACGGAAGCAATTCTTTAATTTGCTCATATAACGACTGGCACTTAACAGGCCATAAAGCTATTGTATTAACTTTCGCAATATCATACATCTCCGTTTCTGTCATATTAAACATTTCAGACTGTATTTCATTTGTAATAAGTATGGACATGCGATCTACTGCATTTTCTGCTGAATTTTCTGATACTAAATATCTGTACACAAGAGATAAATCCGTACCGGAAACTTCCCTGTGAGGTACCTTAAACAGCAATTCCCTGTTATATTCAGTATTAATTACTTCAAAATATATCCGACTTTTATCAGTAAATCTCTTATCCTCTCCTGACAGAACATTTCTATTTCTTTCACCATTTTCAAATGCATCCGTAACATACTTTCCAAGCTCATCCATAACATCGTAAAAATTATCGGTCTTCCGATACATGTCATAAAATGCATCTAAATAAATCGTTGGGGCATATGCCAGATCATCAAGCTTAATTGTAATTCCGTCTTTTTTTCCATTCACCTTGTTTATGGAAACAGGCATTATATTTACGCCTCTTTCTTTGTAATTCTCCGGCAAAAACTTATCTGCTTCTTTCAACACCATACGTTTAAATAATTCGTAATCAATCATAACATTAATCTCCTTTTCATAATTTATTCTAAAATAAAAAAACAACTCTGCACCGCTTTGGTACTTCGTTGCTTTTTACATTTTAACAATATCACATGTTTTTGATACATTACAGTCTCTGTGGGTTCTGCTGGTTCTGGACTTCACTTTTTTTCTTATCTGCTTCCTTTACACAACTGTTTTTTCTGTTTAGAAAAGCTTCAAGTCTTTCAGTTATACGTTTTTCAACATAAATATGTCTTTTATAATCATTGATGGCTGCAAGCATCTTCTCTGCCTGAATACGATATTTATATAATGTATCCATACTGTAACCTGAATTTTCAATTTTGCCATACAGTTCCATTACCCTTCTATACTCTGCTGCAAACTTATATTCCCCTTTTTTATATCTTCGGTAATAACTTATCAGTTTAATTATTTCATCTAATGCTTCTATTGCTCCTCTTCTTGCTTCAATGGTTTTATTAATATATTTCCGCATGATATTCAGCCTTTTATCAGTTTCATTAAGATACGCTTTATATATTTCTATATTATCTTTTGTCAGGTTTTTAGATACAGCAAGCCTGTCCATTTCTATTTTTTTAACCAGGTCAACATTTACAATTCTGATTTTAAGCATATTTTTCGTCATCAGATATTTCTGCCAGTCTCCAAGCATCTGTTCCTTTACCTTCTCTGCATCGAGCGCCACATATTTTCCCATTATCATCTTCTTTATATTATCCCTTGTATAGGTTTGCTTATCAGGTGTGAGCGAATATAGTCGTGTTCTTTTACTTCTTCCCGGCGCAAGAACAGTTATATGTTTATACCTGTCATCTACTATATATCCATTTTTTTCCATCAATCCTATAAATTCATCATATGTATTTGCATATGCTATATAACGGTCTATATCACCTCTTATCATATTGTTTGTATATACAGTTTCATTTGCTGGTCTCTTATTATTTTTCAGCCATTCGCTATAGTTATGATTTTTTGCAGTTTTAAACTCCATATCTTCTTTCACCTCAAGGGATAAGCCCTGCAATCCATATTTTTCACATATTAAATTAGCCTCTGGCTGCAGCTTTTTCACCCAGTCCCCCTTTTCATAACGATATTTGCGGCCTTCTATAATATCAATAGAATTAAATACGATATGTGAATGTAAATGCTCTGTATTTGTGTGAACAGAATACGCACATTCATATTCAGAAAAGCATCTGCTGCAAAGCTCATATGTAATCTTCATTGCAATCTCCGGAGTAACATTATCTCCTTCTGCAAACGACAGCTTGTAATGATATCCCTGCCGCCCCCCCTCTTTACCAAATAGTTTCTTAGTTTTTACCATCTGATCATATGCCATTTTATCGCAGTTTTCCCTTTCCAAATGCATGTTATAGCCACCTATATACCGTCTGCCATCAGTCTTTCTATAATTGAAAATGTATCTTATAGCCTCTTTAAGCCAATATGCTTTATTGCGGCCTGAAGCTTCTTTAATACGTCCAAGTCTCAAAAATGCCATTATCTACCCTCCCATATCTCATACATTTGGTTTATCAGATCTTTTAAATCAGCTATACATTCTGCCGCTTTTATAACCTCATCTATGTCATATTGGCTGATTATTTCCATATTCATACGATGCGCAATCTGGTTAAGATTATTTCCTATTCCGGCAAGCTGTCTTCTTATATCTGTAAAATCTTCTCTTCTGATTCCATTTACTTTCTCCGCTGCATCACGTCGTATCAGTTCTCTTATATACTCACTTGCAGTTATGTTATTATATTTCTCTACATTATTTTGAAGCAGCGACAATGTGTTTTCATCAAATCTGAAAATTTTACTGTATTTCATTCTTGAAGAACATTTCATAATATCAACTCCTATTTTTGTTTTTGATGCTTTTCAGGTATTTTTCAGGCACGTTTCAGGTATCTTTATGGTATTTTGGTATTTTTCAGGTGTTTTTATGGTGTCCTTTAAGGTACATTTCAGGTGTTTTTATGGCATTGGGGTATTTTTCAGGTGCTTTTAAGGCATCCTTCAGGTACGTTTCAGGTGTTTTTATGGTATTTGGGCATTTTTCAGGTGTCTTTAAGGTATTTTTTCTTAATTGCACAATTCTTTTTTGCAAAATCCGATTTTTGGCAAAAAAGTGTCTTGCTAACTCATTTTCTGAGTTAGCAAGACACGCATTTTGTATATACAAAACGCAGCCTTGTTAGGGGACACCCCTAATACCCCATATATATTATAAACCCTCGCCTGTTTAAGGTATTTTTAAGGTATCATTAAGGTATTTTTCCATAAACACACCTAAATGACACCTTAAAGCTAAAATTATGCCTGAAACATACCTGAATAACACCTTAAAAAATTTCATTATATCTTTTCGCTTTCATCAATGCTGTCAAGCATATACTCGATATCTTTATCCGACTTTTTTGAAATCCGGCTTTCCGTATCAAGAAAATGTGCAAATTGTTTTATCAATATTTCCAATCTATCACAATCTTCTTCCTGTATATCTTTGTTCGGCTGTTCGCTGTTCCGGCTCTGCATCAGCATGTACTTCCCTTCTTCCAGTTTTTCTATATACAAGATACTCATTTACATCTTTAATATTATTTTCCTTAAATATATTAAGAAGCGGATGTTTCAGCACCTCATATTTATCTGACAGCTTATCAAAAAAACCAGGATGATATACCTTTTTATTATCTGTGTACCCTTCGTAGGCTTTATCTGCTCGCGCATCATTATCAATCATAAATACAATTCTGTTTATATTCTGATGTTCTTCAAGGTATTTGTATACCGGCGGCAGTGCGAGCATACCTGTTGCAAGCTTATGATTATTATCATTTGGATATAGTGTCATTAACGAAAGAACATCTATGGGTGCTTCACATACTATTAAAGTATCGGTCTTTCCTTCAACACTAAACCCATACTCCTTATCCGAGTCAAATACATCTCCTCTGTACTTCTTCTCAGAGATTGTTCCGCGAATAAACCCATGCCGGGGAGTTCCATGCATATCTGTTGCTACAAAAACAACATTGTGGTGTTCCCGTTCTTCATATATCCTTTTTTCGTGCATCAATTTTGAAATAATATCCGGTGCGATACATCTCGATTTGCATAGATATGCAAATGCCCTTTTATAATTATCATTAGCGGGAGGAAGCTGCATTTTCTTTTCCCTGATTTCCACATCCGGCTTTTTTTCATGTACCGCTTTGGGCCTTTCTGCTCGCTCATAAGAATGAACATATCCGATAAAACTAAGTAAATAATCTATCGCTTCATGAAATGATAAATTTCGTTCTTTCATAACAAAATCTACTACCGAGCCTCCCTGATTTTCATAAAAATGATTATAAGAATTTGTATCCGGAAAAATAACAAGTCCTTCATTATTTTTGCAATGATAACTTCTTCCGAACCGCTTAAACTCATATCCCTCCGCCTCAGCTATCTGTAATATATCAATGCTCTTAGCACGACTGATTTCCTCATCTGTTTTTCTCAATATTAAATCATCTCCTTAGAACTTTTTCCGCTAAACAAAAAGCAGCCGGCTTTGATATGCCCCTTACCCGGCAGATAGGGAACATATCACTTTCCGGTTGCTTTTTAATATGTCTGTTAAAACTCCAAATATAACATTATTCTGTGCCATGCTGCATCATCAATATTTCCATCTTTTAAAACTATAACTTCTTTCGTATTAAGCTGCATATACATATAATCTATCAGATTGTCTGTATATAACATTTGCTTTTCTAACTTACTGTTAAAACTTTTATTTTTTATCTCCATATTTAATCTTCTGTAGATTGCCTCCTTTGCTGCAATCTCATATGCCCTTGATATATATTCCGCTCTTGACACTAACATCAGATAATTCACATAGCGTTTCCATTCGTATTCTATTTTTTCATACAGGCTGTTAAACAAAAAAATCAATCCTCCTTTAGTTCTATTTCTTATTCCCTTTTACCTTTGATGCCTCGACATAATCCCCATTGTAATACAGATATGTATAATAACTTCTATCAACAGTTATGGCTTCCGTTACTATTTTACCGCTGCGTTTCGCTTTCAGGTTATTTACGTCATATGCATACAGCGCGTTATAATGTGTTCCGTCAATAACTATATTCATATGGCAGTGCGTTCCGGTTGAAATTCCAGTACTTCCGGCCAGTGCGATTGTCTGTCCCTGTTTAACTCTTATTCCGGCTTTTACCTTAAGTAACGAGTTATGCATATATGTTGTTTCAACAGTTTTTCCATCTGCATCCTTTCCATGATTAATTGTAATCGTATACCCTCCGCCGGAAGTCCAACCGGCATAAGATACTATTCCATCTGCCGCTGCATATATGGGTGTCTGATCCATGCATGCAATATCTACACCCTGATGTGCGCTCGAAGCTCCTGCAGTAGGAGCTTGTCTGTACCCAAAGCGTGATGTAAGACATTGATATCCTGATAAGTCAACAGGCCACATAAAATTATAACCGGCTAATGATGATGCTGATGCTATATCCGTCTCTGAAACCTCTTCTACTTCTGATATATCAGAATACCTTGTCGAATGATTTCCACTCAATGTACTGGCAGATATACATATAACAATAATCACCGGAATAATAAACAACAGGAAATATGGCAGCAATACAATAAGTAATGATGTAAATATCTTAATTACCGATATAAATATACACTTAATCATTGAAGCCACGATTGCACATCCTTTATTTAATCCTCTTTTACCGATTATGCTTATCATTTCCGAAACATCCTTACTGTTAAGCAGTTCAGATATTTTCTCCATCTTTGCATACTCCCTTATTGCCGCCTTAGCCGGAGCAGTTGAAACATCTGCCACAGCAGATACTTTTTTGCCAAGCCTTGATACTCCCTTAGCAGACTTACCAAGATGTGTGCATTCCACCTTCCGTCCAGAATGAATGTTCTCTATGTTTCCCACCTCATTCTTTATGGTAACATTACGAACCTTTTCCGAACCTATAGTCCCCTGCTTATTACTTATCCTTATACTTCCTGTAAAATCTTTACTTTTATCCGTATAATTATCCTGCTTCCTGTCTCTTTTTGATGCCACAATTCTTCCTACACTGTATGAGGATACTGCAATATTTTTAATACTGTCTGAAATCACATCAGAAACATCACGCAAAGCCTCTCCAGTAATCTCTTTACCCGAAATAACTGCACCTCCAAGTATCGGCGGTACAGTTATCTCTACAGCTTCAAATGTATGTTCCGTTTCATCCATAACAACACCTCTTCCTATTCTTCCTATTTATGAAAGTTGTGGTCTAATACCTTAAATATTTCGGTATTCTCATCAAATTTCATAGAAAAAGGAACAGTAATATTGCCACATTTAATTATACCTTTACCATGTTCAGATTCATCTGTGACATATCGTGTCATATCTTCAGGAATTCCAATGTTTTCAATTAAATCCCGGCCGGCACTTAACTTTTGTTTTAAAACCATTACAAATTCGCTGTTTTCAAGAATTGCTTTTGTAGTATCATTACATAATACATCGCTTACATTTTGAGTAAGCGCTGTACATATACCTCCAAGAGAACGGTAAAGCATCCACATACTCTTTGTATACATCTGTGTATATTCTGTTTTTAAAAGTTCATGAAACTCATCTATTATAATCCATGTCGCTATGCCTTTCGCATAATTGCTATATACCCTTTCTTTTATACATTCAAGCATAACAAGCATGGATATATCCCTTAACACCTTCCCCATTTTTTTAAGTCCAAACATCAGCAGCTTTGAATTATCTACGTCAACATTACTGTAACCTGCAAATATATTAAGTGAGCCTGTTATGAACATTTCCATATACAGCATAACATCTCTTGCTTCTGTCTCCGGCATCTGTCCCAGCATATTATATAAATCAGTTAATGTTGTCTGATAGTTGCCGTCACCTTTGACGGCAGCCTGATAATATGCATATTTAAGCGCTCTGTTTATGATTGAAGACTCCTTCGCAGTAAGCGGCTTCTTTTTACATGTTTCACATACCGAAAGTACAAACTCAGCTTTCTCATCAGCTATGTTATTTGCCCTCTTTTCGTAATTATTATATTCAAGCGGATTATATCTAACAGGCGAAGTTGTACTTATGTCTATATATGTCCCATTCAATTCGTTGCATATTCCCTTATAATCACCCTTAGGATCAACAACTATGATATCATCGTTACTTAATTTTATCCTGGTCTGCAGCATATCTACTGTACACAATGTTGTTTTTCCAGAACCAGTAACACCAAATACCATTCCATGTGGATTTAACAGTTTCTTGCGATTAACGATTACCGGATTCTTTGATATAATATTAGTTCCATACCAGTTACCATTTTCCATCTGCAGTTCCTGAACGGTAAATGGAAAAAGGGCTGCCAGGCTCTTAGTCTGCATATTTCTTCCATTGGCAATTTGCTTTACACCGATCGGTAAAACCGTATTCAGTGCCTCTCTCTGCATCATATAGGAATAATCGAATATACAGCCGTCATCTTTTGCGGTAAGCTTTATAAGCTCAACATTCTTCTTAAGCTCATCAAGATCATCATTTATAACAAGTATATTTAACATCGTATAGAAATAGTGCTGGTCTTCTTTCTTTCGTGATTTTATCATATTTGTAACTTCTTCTTTTTCATCTTTTACTACCTGACTTAAATCCGAACGGAAATCCATATCTTTAACTCTGCGTTGATTTTGGTTTCTTATCCGTTTGTCAACACCCATATTTATACCTTTAAGCATACTTTCCACATCATTATTTGCTATCGGCCTTATGTCAATATCTATCATCATATTAATATTAAGCCTTGCTATTTGGGATAAGAAATCAACTTTTAATGACTCCGGCAGCCTTTTGAGATAAATGGCAGATACATACCTGTCATCTGTCTTGAAGTATGTATCATAACCGAAATCCAGCCTTGTATTAATTATTGCATCTTTAAAATCAAAACCATTTTCGATTGATGATTTGAAATCAAATTCAAATTCTGACTCTCTTCCAAAGCAGTAAAAATCATGCAGTATTCTAAGCCTGTCCTCAGCCGTAAGAGGAGTAAGTGTACTTCCGATATTTCTATAAGCCTGTTTCATGTAATACTCAATCATATCAAAATAATTTTTTGCATCCTCATAAGATTTGCCAAGTTCATATCTTACAGTCAGATAAAATTCCTGCTTTATTCCTTTTTTTTCCATCTTAACATTACGAATTATCTCATTATTGATAATTCTGCCAAAACGGTTACCGGGCATATCAGGTAATAATATATCCTTTTTAAGTCTTTCCATATCCCTGTTTTTATTGTTAATCGTAAGTTTAAATGGGACAGAATTACTGTTAAGCCATCTACACCATATCTCAAGTTTTAGCATCTTATTTTCAACTGATTCTGTTTGAAAATTCGCATCCGTAAATTCATATGTTTTTGTATATATACCTCCTGCTCCAACTTCAAAAATACCGTTTTCGGAAATTGATTTTATTTCAATCAAATCAACTACGGATTTTGGTGCTTTCACCCTGTAGTCATCGCATTTCTTATATACCGCCCATTTGTCCATTTCATGTTCCTCCTATCTTCCGAGTATTATTCTAAGCAGTATGTTCTCTGGTGTTTTTTTCGCTTTCTCATCATCCGCTTTATATGGTGATAAATTGTTATACAGATACAGGCTTCTGCCCTTTTCCATCCGTTTCTTTAATCTTCGGTACTTGAAAAAATCATATCCTTTTCTGTTAAAAAATGCCACATATCCAAGCGGACAGACTATAACTGCACATATAATACTGTTTATGGTTGGATTTAACTTTACCACTACGGTAAATATAATAACTAATATAAAGGCAGCACATATACATATGTACTGCCAGGGTTTTTTGCCTGAATATACCGACTTATTAATATCCTGCGGATCTCTGTTAATTGGTAGTTCAATCATTTATATTTTCCTCCTTATCCTCTGCCGAGTGCTATATTTGCTAAATGAGATGCTTCTTTTACTGCACCGCCGCAAAGTACACATGGAAACAGGAACTGCAGAATATAAAATATTGCTCCTCCCCATGATAAAGGCTTATATCCATGTATGGTTACGGGATAATTCTTATATCCGCTCTTTCCTATATATTTATACATATCGGCCTGGCTGTTTACTACTGTTCCATCAGAAAATTCAATCTCATAATAGCTGTACTCGGATGCGAATTTTAATGCATTCTTTACCTCATCAGATATATTATTTGAAGTCAGTCCATCAAGCTCCGTTTCAAATACGTTTAAAGCCGCAGCAACACCTGTATGATATGCTGTTGTTTCATAACAATAATATTTCATCTCATCCTCATTGCTTATCTCTGCTGTTATAACATCCTCTGCTTCACTGATAGGAAAAAGTTCATTCATTGTCTTTTCCGAATTTATCAACACGAAACTGAAACCTATAGCAAGTGTTATGACTACGGCTTCTAGCGATGCAGCTATACAGCTTTTTAAATATCCGGAAAACACCTCCTGCCCTTTCCATGCATCAAGAGTAAAAGTCGAAAAGGATAATGTCGAAAATGGAATAAGAATATACAGCTTAAACAGTCTCTTATATACCTCAACAACTATAATTACTCCACATGCTATGACTACTAAAGCAGCCAGAACAAATACAAGAAATATAAACAGACTTTAATGCCCGTAATGCCCCTTTCCATTCTGTTTGCTTTTGATTCTGACAATGCTAATGAAAAATCAGACATATCCACAGAAAATCCTTCTACCCCTAACAGTGGTATGAGTGATAATCTTGCTCCTATATTAAATATGGTATTTACAATCAGTACCGCATTATTAATTAATATCACCGAAAACAACAGTTTTACAAAATCTTTAACATAATCCCATACGCTGAACTCATGTCGTGTTTCCCACGCATCATTCGCTAGTGTTATTATATAAAACAAAACAATTAATGTTGATGCAACAACCCCCAATACCCTGACTAACAGATTAATCACCGACCAGAAATCCGAAAACATATTGTTATCCACGTCTTTAGAAATAAGATTGACACCCGCCATAACTAACTTTGAATAGGCTTTTAGTGCTGCATTTGAAATCTCTACACACCATTTTCCAGCAGATGCAAAAAGTTCGTTCACAGTATATGCAAGATTATCCATAGCATTACCAATTGCATCCTCTATTGTCTTACCAAGTCCAAATAATGGTATTCTGCCAAATATTCTCATAACCATCTAAGTTCACCTCCATCCGGCATATCCTATTATCATCATACCTTAATACCGAAAATTCCTAAAATTAGACCTGTAGCAGCAAGTAATACCCCGGATATTATTCCTCGTATGGCATGGAACATTCCTGTACTATCTTGCTGCTGAACAGCAACCGATAATTCTGTAATATTTTTTGTTATTATAAATCCTCCGGCTACAGCCAGTCCGGCCACTATAACAGCGAGAAGAATATTAAGCGGATTTATTATAGCATCAATAATTTTTTCTACTTCTTTTGAATTAGTATCAGATGCGAATGCCGGAATGGTCCTTGTAATAATACCTGAAATAAAAATAATCCCGGCTACATAAATTTTATACATTATCTTTTTTAATTTATTCATAGCAAACCTCCTACTTGTATAAAAAAAGCGCATAGGATTAATCCTACACGCTGTTTTTATTTGTTTTCTTCAGATAAGAAAAAAAGCTGTCCATTTTAACAGGAAGCTTTTTCTTATCACATTCTAACTATTTAATTTTCTTCTTTGATTTTCTAAGAATTAAAGCTCCGACAAGTGAAATTAATATAATAAATACTGGTATAAATATATTCACCGCATCTCCGGTTTTCGGTGTTTTAGGGTTATTCGGTTTATCTGGGAAATTAATCGTCTGCGCTTCGTCATTTATATCATTATGGACAAATATCGTTTTATTCTGATATTTCATATCTTCAAATACAACAATACTTTTTCCCTCAAGTGATGAAGCATCAAATGTAAATGATACATCTACCGTACCGGAAGACGTTCCGGCAGTAAATGTAACCGTATTCGTTATCTCTTCTCCATTAACCACAAGTGGCTTTCCGGTTTCTTTATCCATTATCTTACCTGTTACCGTATATTCCAAGCCTTCGATAAGTCCTCTGTAGTAAACAGTATCTGTTATGGTAAGCTGTTTAACCGGAGCTGCCTCATGGCTTCCATCTGCAGTTAATGCAGTTGTATGCCCTGAAGGAAATGTTACAGTCTGGTCGCTGTCATTTATATCTTTATGAACTGCCTTAAGGCTCTTATCTCCAGCTCCGGCATAATAAAGATATTCATAACACACAACGTCACTGTATGATACATTATCGTTTTTATCAGTCTTAACAAGTCCAGCGCTTTCTGCATTAAAATTATATGATACATCTATTGTACCGAAAGACGTATCAGCAGTAAATGTAACTGTATTTCTTACCTCTTCACCATTAACGATAATCGGCTTTCTTGTATTTTTGTTGATAAGAACACCTTCGATTATATATGTCTCACCTGCTATTATATTTTTATAAGACACCTTATCAATAAGTGTTACATTGTCACTAAAAAGTACCATCTTGCTACCGTTTTCACCGGTAAGGGTTGTTGATATTTCCGGATAATAATTAGTCTGCGCTTCATCAGATATATCTGCATGAGATACTACAGGCTCATCATTATCATATAAATCTTCAAATACGACAGTAGTCATACCAACCAGTCTGCAGTCATATGGATTGTAGGTAAATTCTACATTAACAGTTCCGCTCTCTGTTTCCGGTATAAACTTTGTTTCTCCGGTAACCTCTGTTCCGTCACTTCTCTTAACAACCTCGCCTGTTTCCTTGCACATGAGCTTACCTTTTAATGTATACTCCCTGCCAGTATAAAGATTTGTATAGCTTACTTTATCAACAAGTGTTATTTCTTTATCTTCAGGATATATCATCTTTTTATCTGCAAGACCGTCATTTGTTGTTGTCTTTAGTGTAATTTCATTATTGACTATTGTTCCAAAATCAAACGAAACAGTATCGCTGTCATCACCTACCTGCTTTGTTACAGGTTCTGCAAGCTTATATCCTTTATTGGCTGCGCACGGAAGCTCTGTTATAGTGTATGTATCCATGTAGCATGAGCCTAATGTCAAATCAGCCTTGCTATTATCTTCCATGTTTCCATAGAAATATAAATCTGTATATTGATATTCCGGTATTTCTCCTGTCTCAAGGTACGACTTATATAATGCATCATTTTCATTAAATGCTGCACCCTTACGCACTGATGAGTCAAACTCACCGTTTTCATCTGTAACTACAACATGGCTTTCACCACTTCCGGATTTTACCTCAAAGACAACACCCGGCATCGGCTTGCCATTCTCATCAGTTTTCTTAAATTTGATATCGTATCTCTTCTCAGGCTCATAGATTTTTATGGCTTCTTCCTGAAGTATATTAAAGACCTCAATCTTTCCTGTCTGAGCTGCCTCACCGGAATGAAGCGCCATTCTTCCAAGCTTCGCATCATAATAGTTCTGAAGGACTATCTTATCAGTACCGGTTATTGTTCCGCCTGATGTGATAATTTTACCGCCATTTTTTGCTGTATCATAACCTGATGGTGCTTTTGTCTCCTCGATTGTAATAGTACCTTCTGTCAGAGCATAATCACCATCATTGTCCGTTACGGCATCGCCAACATGCTTAATGACATAATCTCTGCTCAGCTTAGCAATAATCTCACCTTTACTATTACACTTTGTCTTGATAATCCAAGTCTCCATAGGTCTTTCACTACTTAAGTCAACCTTACCACTATCAGTATTTCCCGGATAAAACTTAACCTCAAAGAATGCATCTTCAAGACTTGCATTACCAATCGCTGATGCCTTACCTGTATTAACATCATATTTTTGTAAGGTAATATTTACAGGATCTTTTAAAGGTTTTTCAAATGATATACAAGCTGCACTATATTCACCATTTCCTTTACCAGTATACAAAACTGAATAATCATTTCTTTCGACATTCTTTTTATTCCCGGTAAAATCCACATAAAAAGAACTGCCCTTTTCCATACCTGCCGGCGCCTTTGTCTCATCAATTCTGTAAATTCCTGTCGGAAGTCCGGAAAGAACAGTTTTATTCTTTCCCTTTGCAGTAAATGAAGCTTCGTAACCGCTTGTATTACAATCAACTGAATATACATCTGTTACCCTGCCTGTGCCGTCAGCATCCATTGTAAACATCGCTACAGGATATTTTTTCCCAGTACTGCCTGTATCTTTAACATAGTATACGGTATATTCTGCACCTTCAACAGACAGATTACACTTTGTATCCTTAAGCTTCTTGATTAAAGTGATTTCGTGTAATACAGGCTTTTCTTCTTTTGCTTTCAGGGTAAAACTAATCTGTGAATAATCTGTTATGCCATAGTAAAGTGTCTGTGTACTGCTTCCGGTATTAATCTCATACACATCACAGCCGAACTTTCCTTTAAGGTTATTTAACGTATATGTCTTTGTATCCCCTGCAGCTAAAGAAAATCTGATAGATGCATTACCGCTTATGCTTACACTTCCTGATTTATACCATGTGTTGTTATATTTCATCCAGACACCGGAAGGAAGGTTTACATCAATCGAATTCTTTGCACTTCCTGTCAGCGTTATAGTGTCCGTTACCACTCTTCCGGATACCTCACCGCCTCCATAAATATCAGCAGTAATGGTCTTACCATGATAAATTTCATCACCGCTGCCATATTTAAAACTGAGTGCCGCTTCAGATATCGACATAACCCCACCAGGATAGTTTTCTGCAACAAAAGAAGCCGCTAAGCTTTGATATTCACTGCCTAAAGTATTGCCGCCGTTATGTCTTGCATTATTGATTGCCCTCATTACTCCAAGATAATTTTTTGCACTAAGCTCAATCGTATCTGCATATAGAAGTATACTTCTGACCTCATCAAGCCATCCGGCAGACTGATTTAATGTATATTCATAATAACCGCTTCCCGGACACTCAAGGTTGGCATCACCGCAAAATGCCCATTTGGAAATGCTTGATATATAAAACTGGTTATTGTAAGTATCACCATAGCTCACACTTCCCCTGTTTTCTATATATATCGTATCAGCATTATAAAGCTCCGCTTCCGGCTCTTTCTCTTTTTTCTTTTCTTTCTTTGCATCTGTGGCAGTAGCCACCTCATCAGTTGTTCCAACAGCACTTCCTGCCGCTGTTACCGGCATAAATGGCATAATCATTACAATAGCCATGATAAGCGCCGCTATCTTTGTTTTCATTCTTCTTTTCATAACCTATTCCTTTCATTCAATTTCTGTTTTTCTCTTATCAACATTAATCATGCATGGCGCGCGTATCCATCTCACCTAATCACCTCTTTCTTAATATATTTGTAGATAAATCCGGGCATAAAAAAACACCAGTTTCATAAAAAACTGATGTTTT
>CANRDN010000028.1 GCA_947629375.1 uncultured Bacilli bacterium
ATATTATATTAAAATTTTCATTCTAATATCTTTTTTTCTAGTGTAATCAATTTTCCATAAAACTTTTCACACTATCATTAAAATTTTACTATATTGTATAATTATTAGCAAACATTATTTTTTTAATCTTTTTACATAGTCTCTTACTGTTTCATTTTTATCTTCAATAGTTTTATCAAAGTAATCTTCTATATAAGGAATTCTACTCATTAAAAATGGAGCATAAATCTTGTCGTAAAGAAGAATAGAATCATCACACACTTGATTTAAAGCAAAACTACCAAAGCAGTCATTAATAATGCCATCGTTTATCAGTCTAACATTATTTTTACCAAGAAAATAATCAGAAAAATCATATACTGTTATTCTTCCTTTTGACACGCAAATGTTGTGTTCTTGTAAATCTCTCATTTGAATTTTTTTATCGCTAATTTTTTGTGCATCTTCTCGTATTTGTCTTAAACTTTCTATATAATCTTTAAACTTTAAGTCAACCGGTTTTATCTTATCAAATTCGATTCTTTTCATTTTATAACTTTCTAAAACACCATCTGATTCTTCTATATCAAAAGGCGTTATAAAACTTTGAAGTTTCAAATCTTGAAGTCTTTTTGCTACTTCTAGATCATCAAAATTGTCGTGTCTTCTTCCTCTTAAATTATATACTTTTAAAACAGTATCCTTATTAACTTTAAAAATAGTTCCTTGATTTCCGTGCCCTATTATCGGATACTTTGTTTTAATTTCACCTTTTAAAGTTTTAACTATCATTATAACCATCCCCCCAAATTATTAATCTCTAAAATCTTCGTACCACAACTTTAACTTTTCAAGAGCATCACTACCTAAACTTTTAAGAAAGTCTAAACTCAAATCAAATGTTGCCTTGATGTACGAAAATTTCTCTTTAGCTTCACTACATAAGTCTTCATTATTACTACATATATTTGTTGTTAAATCTATATATAAATTTACAATTTTACTTTTTAAACCATTATATTTTTCAGATATTGTTTCCTTATAGTCAGGAAAAACGTCATCAATTTTTTTATCTATCGATAAAGCAAGTTCAAGTACTTTTAATTTAGCACTGTTACTTAGTTCACTAAACTTAACACCATTAATGGGTTCATCATAAAATAAGAAATCCACTACTTTAATAAAACCATTCTTTATAACATTATTATCCTTAGAGTTAAGTGTATCTTCTAAATATACTAAAGGGTCTCCTTTATCTTTTTCGTCACTATTTACTTTTTCCGTATAAGTAGCTTTCTTATCTTCATTATTCTGATTATTTATATATAAGAAAGTAACCAAAGAACCTGCAATTACCCCAATTAAAATGCATAAAATTATATCACTTTTTTTCACTGTATCACCCCTAATCAATTCGCTAGCATATTATAACACAATTTCCAAAATAATTCCAGCAAAAAAGGATTTATTACAATCCTTTCAGTCTTTCAATCTTTTTAGATTTGGTATTCTATTGTTGATAACTTCTTATTTTAATTCAATAATTTCCATAACACTATCGCTGTCATTATGTACCACTGTTATTTGTTCTCCAACTTTTATAAATGGTAAACGATATTCATCAACTTTAATAGATACTCTATATCTTTTATTTTTATCTGACTCGATATAGTAATATGTATTTCCATCAATATAACAAGGACTTATTGATTTAATCTTTATTGTTTCTTCTATCTTGTCATTAGATACATTTGCTCCACTATTTTTTAAGTAATTATCTCTTGCTTTCAAGATTCCTTCATTAGCATCCGTAACAACTACTTTCTGATAGTTTTGAACATCGACAAATCCATACATTTTAACAAGACCAGCATTATCTTTTAAAGACACTAAGTATGTTGCTTTTCCATTTAAGTTTATTAATAATGGGAAAGTTGATGTGTAACTCATCTGTTGAACCTGTCCTTCGGCACTTGCCATTGCTGAGAACTCTTCTGCTCCTGGTATCAAATAGTAATTAGTTTCTTTAGTTCTCATATTTGTAAGAATAAATCCTAAGTTAGATTCATCACTTGCAACAGATGTTATTCCAGTATATAAATAAACATCGTCATCTTGGATTAAATAGTTATACCCTTCTGTAGTAGCAACAACATTCTTTTGACCAAATATACTATTTAAGAATCCATTGTTATATAATCCCCAATCATTTACTTGTTCCATAATAAGTTCAGCACTATAAACGTGGTCAACCCAAGAAGGTACTTCGTCTACATCGTACTTTTTAGAGTCTCCTGTTATTGGGTCTAGTATTACGACACCAGATATTTCTTCTTTAAGTCCAAAGCCAGAATACTTTATTGTTGGAACAATCCAGTAAGGATTACCATCATTATCAAGTTCGAAGTTAGCTTCTCCAAATATCTCTGTAGGATAACTAAATCTTAATTTACGATCTAGGTCTTCATTAAACATTGCAGATGGCATATAGACCATTCCTTCATCTAGTCTTACAAGCTCTGCTGTTCCTGTAACCGAATCCACTACAATGTAGCCAGTTATTCCATTACCCCTATTTGTAAAATATTTAATTATACCATCATATTCAAGAGGTGTTACTCTTACAATTTTGTCATTATAGTTTATTTGAGTATAAAGATTAGAAACTGTAAACTGAGATACTAAATCAGTCATTTCTCCCATTACCCTATCACCTATTTTAGATGTAGAATTTTTATCAAGTAATGGAACTTTATTAAAGTCTACTTCTTTTACTTCTTCTTCGAATTTTTTACCTTGTGTTATTGTAATTCTATTTGCATAACTTTTTGAGTTAAACACGGGTGATAATATGAAGTTTACAATAATTATAAGAGCAATTACCCCGGGTATTACCAAGAACATACCCTTAAATGCCTTAGATAGTTTGATTGTTCTTATATTACCTTTTAATGATGCATACCCTACAAATGAGAAAAGAGATAACACCAAGTAAAAAGCATAAATTAGTAAAATAAATGTCCAAAATTCAATAGCATTTACATTTAATGGTGGTAAAAAGATATAAAAATATAAGAATGCAACCACTAATGTAATAGCAATGTTTATAATATGTTTTTTCGTTTTCATTTTTCTCCTCCTTTAAAAATGACGCCCTCCGCCACCACTGTGGCTAGAACTACTGTGACTAGAACTTGAACGACCACTAGAACCTCCACTATTGTTGTGTGGTATTGCTACTCTTGTTGTAAATGTAGTTAAAAAGTGATCTTGTTTTTCTGTTATGTTTATGTTTCCTAAATAAGCATTTGCGTTTGTTGCTAATTTTATTCCTTTATATTTCTTAATATGTACAGAAAGCGTAATAGAACTTACAAGGACTGCTAAGAAAAGTGACCAAAAAAGGTTAACACTTCTTTTTGGGGTATCATAATCACCACCAATATATGGATCATAATTTTTGTAAATATAGGCATCATCGATATATGAATCAAAAGCTTCATAATAATCACCATCAGCTACATAATCAATAGCATTATCGTGCATTCTTTCTATGGCATTATCACTGTAAAATTCAACTGCACTTCCAAACAATTTAATAAAGCAATACCTATTGCTCATATCTAATAAGATAATCATTCCACTATTTGAATTTCCTTTTCCATATGCGTTCTTTAAATAGAAATCCTCAGCATATTTTTCAGTATAGTAATCACTAACTCCATAAGGATTAGTATCGATAGTTACTATTACCATATCAAGGTCTTCAATCTCTATAAAATGAGTAATTGAAGTTTCTAACATTTTTTCCTCAGTTGCTGTTAATAAATCTGCGTAATCAAAAATTTTAATTTCATTATCCACAGAAGGTGTTAAATTCTCAGCATCCACTTTTACTGGAATTAGGAAAAGTAGTAAAAATAGTAATAATACATTCTTTTTCATTTCCTACCTCCTAGATAAAATAACTAATGATTAAAGTTACAATGAAGATTATAGTAAATAAAATTAACCAGAAGATAAATGCTTTCTTTTTAGAATAAGGAATATCTCCAATCATTTTACCTGTTTGACCATTCATAGCAAATGTATACATTTTTTCATTATATTTTATATTTACCATCCATACAGGAAGTAATACATATTGAATATCTTCTTCTATTATATTGTAATCCTTATTATCAGGAACAAATGTAGTATAGTAAAAAGTTCCTCGATGAGCTTTATCTACTAAATCATCAATTGTCGATTGATAAGCTCTATTTATTGTTATTTTTTTAGCTTCATCTTTTGAAACATCATATTTTTCTGCTAAAAAGCCAGATAAGTATGAGTAACTGAAATCAATCATTTCACTATAATCAAATGGTTCGATCGAATTCATAATAGCATCATTAAACCTTACTGATCCATCAACAGGTATATTTTTATAAGAGTAATCTCCACTCCTTGCTACTTTATATGTGTCTGTCTTCGTATAAATATAGTTATAATCTGACCAAGTAGTAACAATCGTTGCTTTACCATCAACGTGCCCATTCATCTTACAAGAATATAACCAAAAAGGAATATAAATTCCTGTTAATTCTTGAATGTTTTTAGGGTCAGTAAACTCCTTAGGCATCAAAAATTTATGTTTTCCTACTTGTTTAAACGCTTCAATAGCATCTTCTTTTGTCTTTGTAAATGGAATAATTTTAGATGGTGAAAACTTATCTGTCAATCTACTTTTTAAGATAGCTGTATTTTTACAATATACACAAAATGTTGCTGCCGTATTTTTATCTGCTATAATCTTAGCACCACAGTCTTCACAATAGTACTCATCCATTTCATTCTGTGTTTCTTCTTTTATTTCTTTTGATTTTTCTAGTGAAGTTTCTTTAAAATTTTTTTCATTTTCTTTTAAATCACTTAATGTAAACTTTCCTCCACAATATTCACAAATCCAATTTTTATTTTTAGGATTGTACTTTAAATTAGCATTGCAATTTGGACATTTATGGTCGACAGTTTTCATACTTCACCTTCTTTTATGATTTTTTTCTTCCCTTCTTTAATTTAGAAAATGCATAAGTTAAAGAATTTTTAGGTCCCGTTGTCAAAATACCTTTTTTAGTTTGACCAAGACTAGAACTTCTAATAATCGTAGTCAAGTAATCTTCTATAACTTCTTTTATCTCTTCTTTTGAATCCTTTATATTTTTATCTTTTATTTTTTCTTTTATTCTTTCTTTTAATTCATCAGGAAGGAATTTAATCATTTCGTATAATTTATCATAATCAATTTTTATATTTTCTTTTTTATCTACAGTAAATAAATTTGTTTTATCTTTATATTCTGTATCAAAATGATCTTTACTACCACTTGCTAATTTTTTTATTTTATTAGGGTCTTCTGCTTTAAAGTTCTTTCTAGAATCTCCCATATAAGAAAGTGAACAGATTTGTTCATAAAGTCCATTAAGAGTCATTTTATCTTCATCTAAAAGTAAAAGTGCAATCGTTAAAGCATTCTTTTTGTTTATTTCATTTGCTTTTTCAATATCTTCATCTACCTTTGCTGTAAACATTTCTTTTTGAAATCTTCCTGCTATATAGAATGTTTTCCAGTTAAGCAAGTCATCTAGAACATCTTTTTTTTCGATAACTCCCATTTTATAAGTATCTATTCCATAATTTATATCCGTTGTGTAGCAAATTCCAGCGCCTTTTTTAAGTCCCTCAACTGAAGCGTGCTTAAAATAAATTTTAGGTGTTAATTTATACATATATTTATTTTTTATTAAATTTTCTTCGTAGAATTTTTTAATATCATCGACAACGACAATTAAATCTACTTGTTTTTTTTCATTTGCTTTATATCCACTTTGATAAGCAATACTTGATCCATAAGCTTTGACACATACAGTTGCTGGAAGTGTATCAATAAATTTTAATATTCTTTCTCTTATACTTAATTCTTGCATTGTACTCTCCTTTAAATATTGTTATACGCAAATGTATCTATAAGCCAACCATCATCATTCTTTACAAGTTTTAGATTTTTTACTATTACATAATAAACTAATACTCCATCTTCACCCATTTTATTTGTAGAAAGTGTTACTTCACAATTTATTTCTTTTTCTTCTATTTCTATCACACCTAAAGTAATATTATAATCTTTAAATTGGTTATCTTCTGGAAGTTTATCTAGTAAATAAACATTTTCTTCATCTTTTAAAACATACTTTTTCTTTTCAAATTCTGTTTCTTCTAATTCCTTTATACCATTTTCTGTAAACATCTTTTTAACTACTTCATCATAATTAGTTACTTTGATATATCCATCTGGGATTTCAATAACAGGCTTTTCTTCTATTCCTTGATTTTCATCTTTAGCTTGGTTTTCTTCGTTCGCTTTTGTTGTCTTTTGTTCCCCATTTTCTTCTGTTTCTTCAACTATTTCTTCTTTAATTTTTTCTACTTTAAAAGTATCCTCTTTATTTTCATAAAAAGAAATTATATTTTTAACTGTATCGTTAACTAAAGATGTAGCTTCTTCCTTAGTAAGAACACTGGAAGAAGAAGTAACATATATTATATCATCTTGACCTTGAGTCGTATATAAATATATTCCTGATACTAAGCATACAGCACCAATTATTAATATTAAGACAGACTTTTTCATATCACACCTCTATAATAATTATACTATAGAATTAAATAATTAAAAGTTTTTTTCTTGTAAATCAATGATTTTTATTTTGTATTTAAACTCTTTAATTAACTCTTTTATGAATATAGATTCTTTATTTTTAATAGTAAAAAGATATACCCTATTCTTAGCCCTTGTTAAAGCCACATAAAAAAGTCTTCTTTCCTCTTCTTGTTCATTATATGTTGTTATATAAGATAAAATATTGTTTTCTCTTATTTGATTAGGAAAGCCTAAAGTGTCATCGATAACATTAAGAATGATTACATTTTCTTCTTCTAATCCTTTAGATGAGTGTACAGTTAAAAAACGAATATTTTTAGTATCATCTTTTAGATATATTAATCTATCGTTATCTTCTTTTAAAATATTTTCATCAAGTAATGGATTTAAATCTTTATTGTTTCTTCCAAGTAACATAATATTATCTATATTTTTAATAACTTTATTAAAAGCTTTCTCTAAATTGTTATAGTAAACAACTTCTATTGAATCTTTAACATACTTATCTGACTTTAATCTTTTATTTAATTGATTTCTATTTTTCATAACAAATCTTTTGGAGATTTCTACTATGTCACTAGGGTTCCTATAAGTATTTTTTAACTTGATGATTTTAGATTTTGGAAAATATTTTTTAAAATTAGTAAATAGTTTAAGATTACATCCTGAAAAAGAATAAATTGATTGATAGTCATCCCCTACTGCCATAAAATTTAAAGAAAACTTGGTTACTAACTTTTTTATAAGTATATATTTACTTAAAGATGTATCTTGGTATTCATCTATTATGATATGACTATATTTAAAATACTTTAAAGTATCTATTCTTTTAATAGCAAGGTTTATTATGTCATCAAAGTCTATTTTTAAAGTACTTTCAAGCTCTTCTTGATACAAAAGAAATACCCTAGAAATAAATGCTAAAGATATACGATCGTCTATATCTATATTCTTATCTTTTAATAAATTAATTAAGTATTGGTAGTCATAGTTCATCGTTTTAAATTGATGAATAAAATTAACAATAAGTTTTTGTAGATATTCGACATTTTTTACATATTCAAGAAGTATTTGCGTGTTTTCTTGATAGACAATAGAGGCAAAATATTCAGAAGCAATATATTCAAGCAAGTTATTAGAGGATACTTGATAAACATTACCAAGGATATCAAGTGCTAATTTATGAAAGGTTTTAACATCGACATTTAAGTTGTATTTTTTTAAAGAATCCTTTAAAGAATTTACCGTTTCATTAGTAAAAGATATACATAGTATCTTACCTTCTTTGATATTAGAATCTACTAAATATTTTATTTTGGCAACAATAGTTAGAGTTTTACCACTACCAGCACCTGCCACTACCAAATAACTTTTTTTATTGCAGTACACAGCTTTTGATTGATATTTATCTAATGTTTTATCTTGTAATTTAAATACCATAATAATATTATTAAACATTTATAATTTTTTTCTTAAAGAAAAATCGTCTCGTTTTAGCACTCTTACTTGACAAGTGCTAAAATGGTGCTATAATGTAACTTGTAAGGAGGGATATTTATGAATGAACAAAATCCATATCAAGAAAATTTAGAAAATGTATTAGAAAAATATGGGCGTGATATTGTTAAGTCTGTAAAGGATGGTAAAGTTGATCCAGTTATCGGTCGTGATGATGAAATAAGAAGTATTACAAGAATTTTATCTCGTAAGACTAAAAATAATCCCGTATTAATTGGTGAAGCTGGTGTTGGTAAAACAGCTATCGTCGAAGGACTTGCACAAAGAATTGTCAAAGGAGATGTTCCCAACAGTCTAAAAAACAAAACAATTTGGGAACTAGATATGGGTGCCTTAGTAGCAGGTGCTAAATATCGTGGTGAGTTTGAAGAAAGACTTAAGGCAGTCTTAAAAGAAGTCAAAGATTCCGATGGTGATATTATTATGTTCATTGATGAAATCCATATGATTGTCGGAAGTGGTAGCGATGGTGCGATGGATGCAAGTAATATGTTGAAACCTATGCTTGCTCGTGGTGAAATACATTGTATTGGAGCAACTACTTTAAATGAATATAGAAAATATATCGAAAAGGATTCAGCTCTTGAAAGACGTTTCCAAAATGTTTTAGTAAAAGAACCAAGTGTCTTAGATACAATTACGATACTTCGTGGATTAAAAGATAGATTTGAAGTATACCACGGAGTAAATATAAAAGATAAAGCTCTTATTGCAGCAGCTACTCTATCAAATAGATACATAACTAATAGATTTTTACCTGATAAAGCTATCGACTTAGTTGATGAAGCTTGTGCCACAGTCAAAGTCCAAATGGAGTCAGTTCCTACCGAGTTAGATACACTAACAAGAAAGATAATGCAACTTGAAGTAGAAAAACACGCTCTTGGAAAAGAAAAAGATGACTTTTCAAAACATAGAATCGAAGAGCTAGATGATGAAATAGAGAAATTAAAAGAAAAAGAAAGTAAACTTCGTAGTGACTGGGAAAGTGAAAAAGACATAAATAACAAAATAAGCAAGAAAAAAGAAGAAATTGAAAGAAGAAAGCGTGAACTAGAAGCTGCCGAAGATAACTATGATCTTGAAAATGCAGCTATCTTAAAACACGGAACTATTCCACAACTAGAGAAAGAACTTAAAGAATTACAAGCTGAAAACAAAAATGATATTTTAAGTGATACAATCGATGAAGAAAGTATTGCTAAAATAATATCTAAATGGACTAATATTCCAGTTAGTAAACTTGTAAATGAAGAAAAAGATAAGCTTCTAAATCTCGAAGAAAATATGAAAAAACGAGTAATGGGTCAAGATAAAGCTATAAACTTAGTAAGTGATGCTATAATTCGTGCTAGAAGCGGTATCAAAGATCCAAATAGACCAATTGGTTCATTTATCTTTTTAGGTCCTACTGGTGTTGGTAAAACAGAGGTAGCAAGAACTCTTGCCTATGAGTTATTTGATGATGAGCGTCATATGATAAGAATTGATATGTCTGAATATATGGAAAGTCATTCTGTAGCAAGACTTATCGGTTCTCCACCAGGATATGTTGGTTATGACGATGGCGGACAACTAACGGAAGCTGTAAGACGAAACCCATATAGTATTGTCTTATTTGATGAAATAGAAAAAGCTCACAAAGATGTATTTAATATCTTACTTCAAATACTAGACGACGGAAGAATAACTGACTCTCAAGGAAGAACTGTCGACTTTAAAAATACAATAATCATTATGACATCTAACTTGGGAAGTGAATATATTTTAGATAAGAATATAGATTCCAATAATTTAGTTATGAATGAATTAAGAAGTACATTTAAGCCTGAGTTCTTAAATAGAATTGACGAAATAATAATCTTTAATTCTTTAGGAAAAGATGTTGTATATCAAATACTTGATAAAATAATTTCCGATATAAATAATAGACTTGAGGATAAAAAGATTACAATTTCCTTAACTGATAAAGCTAAAGATTACATTATTGAAAACTCATACGATGAAAAATATGGAGCACGTCCAATTAAAAGATTTGTTTCAAGAAACATTGAAACTCTTATAGCTAAAGCAATAATAAATGAAGAAATAAAATACAATTCTAATGTTGTAATAGATGTTTCTAACGATACATTAATATGTAAAGAAAAATAGGGATTCTTCTTCCCTATTTTATTTTGTTTATAATATCTTGATGAGCTTTACTATTTAATGTTTCTGCTGGTAAATAAGTATTATAGTTATCTTCTATCTTTTGATATTTTAATTTCAATATTTTTTTTACAGAATTGTTAATCATTTCTTCGGATACAGTTCCATTTTTTACAGCATTTTGCACAGATTTTAAACAAGTTTGTGATGAAGATGGCATTAATAAGATATCTACTCCTGCTTCTACTGCTTTTCCACATATTTCTTCATCTTTATAATAATTTGTTAACCCTTTCATATTAAGAGCATCTGTTACGACAAGTCCATTATATCCAAGTTCATTTTTTAAGAAATCTGTTATTAAAGTTTTAGATAAAGATGCTGGGGTTTTATCGTTTGTAATATTTGGAACAGCTAAGTGCCCTACCATTATTACATTTGCTCCTTGATCTATTACAGTTTTAAATGGCACTAAATCGGAGTTTAAAAGTTCTTCCTTTGTCTTTGTTACAACTGGTAAATCAATATGGGAATCGACAGCTGTGTTACCGTGTCCTGGGAAGTGTTTATAAACAGCAATTACTCCATTTTCTTCAAGTCCCTGTCCAAGAGCAAGACCTTGCTTTGAAACTAAGTCTGGTGTGGTACCAAATGACCTTTTTCCAATTACTGTATTATTCGGATTAGAATAAACATCTATTACAGGAGCAAAGTCCATATTAACACCAAATACTCTTAATTCTTCAGCAATTACTTTACCAACATCTTTAGTTAAATTAACATCATTTTTACTTCCTAAATTATACATATAAGGTATTTCACAGGCTTTACGATCTTGAAGAGCCGATAATCTTTGAACATTACCTCCTTCTTGATCGATAGAAATAAACATTGGAATCTTTACATTTGCTTTTAAATCTTTGACGAATTTAACTGTCTTATCATAAGTCGTAATATTTTGTTTAAAAAGAATAAATCCTCCTGGTTGTATTTCATTTAATCTACTCTTTAATGTACTATCAACTGTATCAGAATAATAATAGACAATCATCATTTGACCTATTTTTTCATCAAGAGTCATATTTTCTAATGTATCATTTACTTTTTTATCGATTGGATCTATTTCTTCAGGTTGTTCTTCATCTTGCTTTTCTTCTTGACTATCTTTTTCTTTGTTTTTATCGCTTTCTTTACTTCCCTTATTTCCAAATACGAAGTAAAAAGATGTAGCTAATACTAAAAGTGCTACTATTACTGCTGCTATAATACCCTTCTTTTTCATACTATTTCCTTTCTTTATATGGGTTTACGTGTACCATAATATGTTTTATTTCTTCAAATTCTTTTTCAACTTTATGATGTACTTTTTCAGCAATTTTATGTGTCTCATTTAGGGTTTTATTACCATCAGCTGCTATTTCAATATCGACATAAATCCTAGAGCCAAACATTCTTGTCTTTATATCATCTATTCCTAAAACGCCCTTTTGACTCATAACAACTTTTTTTATCTCTTCAACTTTTTCATCATCACAGGACTTATCTACAAGTTTATCAGTTGCTTCAAGGAAAATATCTATTGCTACTTTACCAATTATAACTGCTATTATGATACTTGCAAGTGGATCACAAAAGCTATAACCAAGCCTTGACAAAATTATTCCAAGTAATGCCCCAATTGATGACAAAGCATCACTTCTATGATGCCAAGCATCGGCTTTTAAAGCATCAGAATTTATTTTTTTAGCAGTTCTTATGGTATACTGAAACATTACTTCTTTAGCAAGAATTGATATTACTGCTGCAACTATTGCAAACACACCAGGCATAGCCATATCTAAGTAATCTTTATTAATTATTGTCTTTAATCCAGCAATACCAAGTTCTAGTCCTGTTATAAATAGAATTATTGATAGCAATAAAGATGCAACTGACTCTAGTCTTTCGTGACCATATCTATGTCCCCTATCTTCTTTTCTATTACCTATTTTAACACCAACTATTGCTATTACTGTTGTACCAACATCCGATACAGTATGAACAGCATCGGATATCATAGCGCTACTGTGTGAAAAAATACCAGCTAAAAATTTTATTACTGCAAGTAAGGCATTTCCAATAATAGTTACAATTGAAGTCCTTACAGCTATTTTACTATTTTGCATATTCCCTCCAATATATAATATAAAAACATCTGTGTTATATTACACAAATGTTTGTAACAAGAACTATCTATTGGAAATCATCTCGACAACCTTTTTAACATTGGTTTCATTAAAAGGTTTTTCAAGAATTGCTTTTATTGGATAATCTCTTGTTGCACCGAGAACTTCGTCTGAATTTGTTCCCGTAATAATTGCTACATTAACTCTTTTAAAAATATCATTTGTTTTCATAAACTTTAATACTTCATAGCCATTAACATTAGGCATATTAAGATCAAGAAGCATTCCTTTTAGTTTGTATTGCAAACTAGATAACTTATCGATTGCTTCCTGCCCATCCTTAGCAGTTATAACATTAAATGTATCGTTAAATAACTTTGCTATAAAATTAGATATAACATTAGAGTCATCGACAACCAAAATTGTATCTTTTAAAGTCTCTTCTTCAGTTTCTTTCTTTTCTTCTTTAACTTCATCAAGACCCATATATTCTTTAACGGCATTTATTACTCTATTAATCTCACTTAATAGTTCATTGTAATTTTCATTGACATAATTTACATCGTTTTCCTTACTTTTCATTTCGTGATTCAAAGCAAGTTCTGCTAATTTTTCAAAGCCAAAATATTTAGCATCAGATTTGATTGAATGAACTATTATTGCATAATTTGACATATCTTCGTGTCTTAGATATTCATCAAGTTCTTTGAGTCTTCCTGAAACATCCTCAAGAAACTCATCTAAATTATCATTATAAGTTGCTATATCATTAAAAAGTTCTAAACTCTTTTCAAGATTAACACCATTTTTTATAAGAATGTTAGTATCGTACATAAACACATCCTCCTACCATTATAGATTATAACACAAATATTTAATAACTTCTTTATTTAATTGTTTTTTTCTAAAGTTTTCATAAGTTTATCAAAGTTTTCATATTCTTTAGAAATAATAAACTTCTTGTTATATTTTTTTTCGATTATATCAAGATCAGTAATTGTAAATACTCCTTTAGCCTTCCACTCTTTTTCTACTACTTCAGCTTTAACTACTACTCGATTCATTCTTTTAGATATTTTATTTACTTTTACGATATTACCTATGTCGACCCCTTCGTATTTCTTTTGATTTTTTAAAATATCTTCTACTTTTTTAGTCTTTTTAATTAAGGATTCATATTCTTTATCACTTAAGTATTTTCCATCTTTTTGATTATGAATTTCCATATAAGAAACTTTATCTTTTTCAACGACAAAGATTCTATCTTTATGTTCTAATGTGTCAATAAGTACTAGTTCTAACCCGATTAAAAGAGCGATGGTTAAAGATGTTTCAAAAGCATATAAACTATCTTTTCCAAGTCCAAGATAATCAAGGGTGAAATAAAGAATAGCTAATACTAAAACAAAAGTTAGTGAAAGTCTAATCCAATCTATTTTTTTATACCATTTACTTTTTTCTTTATTATATTTACATATCATAAAATACCTCTACTTTATATCTTTCATAAACAAGTCTGTATCAATTATATTCATACCTTCATTTAAATATAACTGTCTTGCTACTTCTCTTTTCTTATTAGATGTTAACTCTAATCTAGATACATTTTCATCTATTGCAAGTCTTTCGATTTCTTCGAATAACTTCTTACCAAGTCCTTGATGCTGATAAGCTTCATCGATACAAAAATAATCAATATAATATGTTAACAAATCTTTAACAGGATCTTTTTTTAAAGTAATTAAAGAACACCCAATTACCTTTTTATCGTCTTTCAACAACAATACTTTTTGATTATCTAAAAGATGAAAGTTCTCTTTTTTAGCATCTGTTTTAAATACTTTATTTATTAAATCTAGAGTCTCTTCTATTTCATTATCTAAGATTTTAAACATCATATTAGTAAGTCTCCTTATCGATATATTCTTTTATAGCCTCTATTGTATCAAGAACTACTCCTTTTCTTGTACAAGTTTCTAAACTTTTATTAAGAACATTTAATACTTCTTTTAAAGGTATATATTCAAGTTTAAAGTTTCCTTTCTTCTCATCTTCTGTTAATTCTAAATTATCAAGATTAGGAATTACTTCATCTCTTGTTTTAATAACATAGTAACTAGAGATAGTCTTGCTATGGGTTTTAGGGCTTGGATAATCTTTATTATAGTATGTAATTGTAAGAAGTTCTTTAATTTCTTCGATAGGGTCCACTACTCCTACTTCTTCTTTTAATTCTCTTGTAAGGCACTCTAAAACTGTTTCTCCAAATTCGATATGTCCTCCTGGTAAATGATAATTCTGGTTAGAATAAGCAAGCAAGATTTCATCTTTAGAGTTTTTAATTATAGCTTTTACTCTTCTAGATACTCTATTCACATCTTCCTCTTTTAAATTGTCGTTATTATATACAATGTTTCTCATAAATACCTCTATATATAGAATATCACATTTTAAGGTATTTTATCGAGGAAATTTATCCCTTAAAGAAAAAAATAGTGGATATCTCACAATTTGGAAATTCCACTATTAAGTTTTTATTTAGAAATTAGTTCACAGATTAAGTTAGATATCTCTGTTGGATTATCTATTGGTAAACCTTCGATTAATCTTGCTTGAGAATAAAGTATCTTAGTATACTTTTCTAATTCATCTTTATCTTCTTTATAAAGTTTTTGTAACTTCTCGACAATTGGATGATTTTCATTTATTTCTAGAACTTTTTCTGCTGTTATTGTCTCATCAGTTGGCATAGCATTTATTACTTTTTCCATCTCGACAGAAACATTTCCTTCACTAGTTAAGCATACTGGATGATTCTTTAATTTTTTAGTAAATCTTACATCTTTAATGTTAATAGCTTTCTTCATTACTTCAAACATATCTTTATTATCTTTGTTAGCTTTTTCTAGTTCTTCTTTTTCTTCTTTAGAATCGATATCTAAGTTTTCTGATGCAATATTAGCAAACTTCTTTCCTTCGTACTCTTGAAGTATTTGAATAGCAAATTCATCGACATAATCAGTGAAATATAGAATTTCGTAATCTTCTTCTTTTAATTTATCTGTCTGTGGCAATAAATCTATTTTATCTGTTGTTTCTCCACAAGCATAGTAAATCTTATCTTGTCCTTCTTTCATTCTTTCAACATATTCTTTTAGAGTGACAAGTTTCTTTTCTTTAGAAGAATAAAACATAAGTAAGTCTTTTAAGACATCTTTATTTTGTCCAAAGCCATTATAAATTCCAAACTTTAAATTAATTCCAAAAGTTTTAAAGAATGTTTCATAGTCTTCTCTTCTTTCTTGAAGCATTTCTTCAAGTTCTTTTTTAATCTTTGATTCAATACTTTTAGCAATTGTTTTAACTTGCGTATCTTGTTGTAATATTTCACGAGAGATATTAAGTGATACATCAGGTGTATCCACAAGGCCTTTAACAAAGCTGAAGTAATCTGGAAGTAAATCTCCACATTTTTCCATTATTAGAACGCCATTTGAGTAAAGTTCCAATCCTTTTTCATAGTCTTTGGCGTAAAAATCATATGGTGCTTTTGATGGGATATACATAAGAGCATTATAACTACATTTTCCTTCGACACTTGTGTGTATTACACTTAAAGGTTTTTCATAATCATAAAATTTATCCATATAGAAGGCATTGTATTCATCTTCTTTAATTTCACTTTTACTCTTTTTCCATAAAGGAATCATACTGTTAATTACTTCTTCTTCCGTATGACGCTCTACCTCATCACTATCTTCCTTTTTATGTTCGTGAGTTAAGTCCATCTTAATTGGATACTTAATATAATCAGAATACTTTTTAATTAAACTTTCTATTGTAAACTCATCAGCATATTTAGAATAGTTTTCTTCATCAGTATCTTTCTTCAAATGAAGAGTAATTACTGTTCCTGTTTCATCTTTATCACATTCATCGATTGTATAGCCATCTGCTCCACTAGATGTCCAAATGTGAGCTTTTTTATCACCGAACTTTTTACTTACTACTTCTATCTTGTCACTTACCATAAATGCTGAATAGAATCCAACACCAAATTGTCCGATGCACTCTGTCTCTTTGTTTTTATTTTCTTCTTTAAATAACAAAGTTCCTGATTGGGCAATTGTTCCAAGATTTTCCTCAAGTTCTTCTTCGTTCATACCTATACCATTATCTCTAACAGTAAGAGTATTCTTATCTTTATCAACTTCTACTTTAATATAGAAATCATCTTTTTCTAGTTTAACCTTTCTATCAGTTAATGATAAATAATATAATTTATCGATTGCATCACTTGCATTAGAAATTAATTCTCTTAAGAATATTTCTTTATTTGTATATATTGAATTTATCATTAAATCTAACAATCTTTTTGACTCTGCTTTAAATTGTTTTTTCTTCATATAATTCGCCTCTTTCTCGCCTACAAGGATAATGTTATCACTTATTTTAGCACTTGTCAATTGTAACTGCTAATTTTAATTTAAAATAAAAAATACCACAGTTTTATCTGTGATATTTAGTGTTTTTATATAACTTTTTAGTATTAATTATTTCCTTATTTGTTGTTGCAGCGTGCATAATAGTTTTAACTACAATCACACCACCTGCTAATACTAAAAGCGCAGAACCTGCAGCTAAAGCAAGATTGATAACCCCTGCAGCTACAAAACCGTGTCCTAAAGTATTTACAATCAATTTTGTATCAGCTTTAGCTAATTCATAAATTCTTCGTTCATTATAATTTAAATTTGATATTTTAGTTTCTAATTTCCCTTTTTCTTCTTTCATTTTTATTCCCCCTATTTTTTTAAAGTTTTCACTTCATCAATATCCAAGCTACCATCTAAGTATCTATCTCTTACTGCACTGAAACATCTAGGTAAGAATGGTATATCGTTATTTCTCATATAATTCATTATTTTTTCTTTATCTTGATCGGTTAATTCAACACCTCTAACAATGAAGTTAGTTGTGTAGATTTCTCTTTCAGACATAACTGTCGCGTCGACATTTTGTATTGCTCCTTTAAATGGACCATATTTGATTATACACATATGAATGTCTCTTGTAGCTTCTGGCTTAACTTTATCTACTAACATTTTTAACTTTCTATCTAATTGATATACATTAGATACTTCAAAGTCACCTAAAACTTCTAAAGCAGAAGCATTGTCATAGAATGGTAAATTTCTATAAACAGATAATTCATCAAATTCTGAACCATCTCTATTTAACCCTGTTTTAATACCATTGTATAAGTTATTAAGTCTAGTAATAGTAATTGTCTTTCTAGCATTTTTATCATCGTTAGCTTTTATAGAGTATATGTCATACAAATCAGGATTTAAAGCAGAAACAATATTTAAAAATCTACTGAACTGATTAGCATTTATTCCAACTTCTGCTAAGAAATCTTTTAAAAATGGTGATTTATCATAATTTATATAGTCTTCAACAAATTCACAAGCATAGTAGTAATCATCAAAATAACCTTTACGATCCATTTCTAACAAATTGTTAATTTCTTTTCTATCAATTTTTTCAAGTGCTTCAAAGTTATCTGCAATCTGATTAACAACTCGATATAACTTTCCAACAAATTTATCATCTTTATATCTTTCTAAATCAAAAAAAGCATTTCTAAATTTTTCAGAAGATTTATATATTTCTTTCATTTGTGCACATTTTTGAATATCTGTAAGCTCACTACGATAAATCTCCATCATCTGTTGTAATTTAACTGCTCTTGCAAATTTTACATCGTGGATGTCTTTATCTCCTTTAGTAAAGAAATAAATTAATAAACTCTTAATTTTAGAACTAGATTTTTCACTTTTTAAATCAAATGTCATTTTAACCAACCCCTTCTCGAAATAATAGTACTACTCACATTTAACGGGCTATATTATATCATAAATCAAATAAAATGTCAATAAAAAACCCTTAATCAATAAGGGTAATTTCAATATGGTGACTAGTATGGAATTCGAATCCATGAATGTTGCCTTGAGAGGGCAATGTGTTAAGCCGCTTCACCAACTAGCCATAAAATAATGCCTTTTTCTTAAAGACATTATTATTCTAACATATTTTTTTGTGTTTAACAACTATTTATTAATTTGTCTAACTGTATAACCATCTTGGATTAATAAATTAACTATTCCATCATCACCAACAAGATGAGCTGCTCCAACCAAAAAGAATACATTCTGTTCACTTTCAAAGTAACTTACAAGTTTTTCTTTCATTCCAATATTTCTATCTGTTTCCATTTTTTTATTGTAATCTTCTATAAGCTTTGTATCTTCTTCACTATACTCTTCATCATCTTCTTCGTGTAGTAATTTATCAAGTTCTTGTGGGTCACCCTTTTTCCAAGCTTCATATAACTCTTTCAAAGAATTTACTTCTTCATCATACTTATCGATGTATTCAATTAACATAAGTTCATTTAATCTATCAGAAAAACTATTTAAAAGATCTTCTTGAAATTCATAAGACTCTACTTCTAATATTTTTTTGTTTTCATTATGCGCTCTAGTTAAGAATTCATAATCTACTCCATCTGTAACACTAAAACCACAATTCATAAGCATATAGGCTTCAATTAAAGATGTGAAAAAACTCAAATTATATTTTTCTAAAGCTTCATTGTAAATACCTTTACTTTTTAAGAATTCGACTAATTTTTTATAAGTTTCTTCACTTATATGATCTTTTATAGTAGTTCCATCATCATATGTATAAGAGGTATCAACATTTAGGTAATTTAAAATATCAAACTCTACTGCTAGATACTCACTTTCATTATAAGCATCAAGGAAATATTTTGGGTATTCAAAATCATTCGGTTTTATGGCGTGCATACTTCCTGCAAGATATATTTTGTTATCGCTTCCCTCTTTAGTGATTTCATAGACGAGTGGAGTTGCACCTTTTTCGTTTTTTTCTTTTTTTGTTTCTTCTTTAGTATCACCAGAACTACCAAATACTTTGAATGCTACTAAGCCTCCAAAAACTATAAGTAGAACTAGTACAATTATTATCGGTATAAGTTTGTTTTTCTTTTTTACATTTTCTTCCATTATTTTTCCTCCAATTATTTAACATAATAATAGTTTACATCGACATTGCCATCTATTCCAGGAATACGCCCAGAGCTTGTGAATTGCCACATTACATAATCTTTTGAATAATCAGTATTGAATGTATAATGAGCAAGCCAAGTTTTGTGTTCTTTTATATCCCACAACGCTTCTAGATAATTTTTACTTCCATAATTTACTGTGTCGTATCCAGCATCTTTTACTTTGTCTAAAAATGTTCTTCCTATTTCATTTAAATCGTGAATACTTATATTAAAGTCATTAAAGTATTTGAAGCACTCCCAATCGAATGCAACTGGAAGATCTAGATCATAGTCTTTTAACTTTTCTATTACCCATTCTGCTTGTTCTTCGGCATCCTCAATATCATTAGCATACGAATAATAATATACTCCTACTTTAATTCCATTTGCTTGAGCATTTTTTATATTTTGTTCGAAATAAGTATCAAGGACTGATTCTTTGTCGACAGCCTTCTGGGTTCCTAGCCTTAACATAGCATAATTAATACCTGATTCTTTAACTTTTTTCCAATCAATATCTTCCTGCCACTTAGAAACATCTATGACAATTTCAGCATTTTCAGTTTTGTTTTTCTTTATGTCATCTAAAGAAATATAACTAGTTGTTCCACTGCCAGGACCAGTCTTTGGCCTTTCAATAACCTTAAGAATAAGAGTTTTTTCTGTGACATTGCCACTTGAATCCTCTGCTCTTACCTTGACATAGTTTTCACCAAGTTTAGTTATGTCATATTCTCCGATTACTTCACACTCAATATGTTTATCATAGTTATCTGCACACAAAACATCTTTATTAAATGTAAAAGTTGTATTAATTATATGACTATAAGTTCCTCCTGACCCAACGTAAGGTGGTGTTGTATCCTTAACTTCAATTGATGTGTACTCTTTCTTTTCTTTACCATTTTCTAAAAACTTTATGTATAGTTTAATTATTCCAAGTTCATCAGTATCAATTTTATAATCCTCAACTAGTTCTAATCCGTCATTTAACTTTATAACATCTTTAAGATTAATATCATCATAAACTTCTAAATAATCTTTTACAAAAGTAACTTTATTTTCTTCAAGAGGAATATAATCATCTAAATCATCTTTTTTTGAATTATTGTAAAGAAGTACTGCTAGAACTACTCCCACTACTACCAAAAGAATAGATAAAACAACAATTATTATTTTTTTAGTTTTAGTCATTTTTATCACCATTACAATTATAACACACTTCTATTATAATCATCATAGTTACCATAATATTTTTTTATTTCTTGATTATCTATCGCGTAAATCTTATTAATTAATTTATTTATAAAATAACGGTCGTGAGAAACACATAAAAATGTTCCTTTATATTCCTTGATTGCATCTTCGAGAATTGTCCTTGTTTCTATGTCAATGTGATTAGTCGGTTCATCAAAAATTAAGAAATTAGAGTTTTCTTGAATTAGTTCAAATAATTTTAGTCTTACCTTTTCTCCTCCAGATAATTTTTCTATTCTTTTCTTTAAATCGTCATCGAAAAAATGAAATTTAAATAAGGCACTTCGTAAAATATTGTCTTCTCCAACATAAAATTTTCTTACATAATCATAGAGAGTTTCCTTAGGGTTTTCAAATGTTATTTCTTGAGGAATATACCCAACTTTTATATTTGTACCCACCTTAATAAATTCATCACTTTTATTATTTTTTATAACATCCATAATATATTTAATTAAAGTAGACTTTCCTGTTCCATTCTTACCGATAATACAAACTTTATCACTATGGAATATGTCCATAGATATTCTCTTTATCAACAATCTATCTTCAATATATAAATCTTTTTTTCTAATTTTTAAAACTTCATTACCACTTCTTTTATCGACATTAAATTTTAAATTTATTTCTTTATTCTCATCTGGTTTTTCAAGTAACTCCATCTTATCTAGTCGCTTTTGAATGGATGCAGCTCTTTTAAAGAATTTTCCTCCCTCAGGGAATGCAAGACGACCGTATTCTTTTAATTTTTTTATAGAATTTTTCATTACTTCTATCTTTTTTTCTTGAGTTTTATAGTTTTCAAATTCAAGCATTATTCTTTTTTCGTGTTCTTCTTCAAAGTAAGAGTAATTGCCGTGATATATGTCACATTCTCCTTTTTCTAAGTGTATTATTTTAGTTGCTACTTTATCTAGAAAATATCGATCGTGAGAAACAAGTACCACTGTTTTTTTAATACTTTTTAAATAATCTTCAAACCATTCTAAATTGTCGATATCCAAGTGATTTGTTGGTTCATCAAGTAACAAGATATCAGGATTTTCAAGAATCAACGCTGCTAAAGAAACAATTCTTTTTTCACCACCAGATAGATTATTATATTTGACATTTAATAGATTTTCTAATTTAAAACCCTTAATTATTTTTCCAAGTCTTTTAGAAGTATTATACCCATCAAGTAAAATAAATTTATCTTGTAAGTTAATGTAACTTGTTACTACTTTATTTATCTCATCAGTTGATGATTGCTCCATTTTTATTTCTAACTCTAGTAACTTTTCTTCCATTTCAAATATTTCTTTTAAAGAATCATTTAACACTTCATTTACTGTTTTAAGATTATCTTCTTCTACTATTTGTTTTAAGTAACCTACTTTACTTCCATTTCTTAAAGTAACTAATCCACTTGTTACATTTTCATCTTTATTAATTATATTTAAAATCGTCGATTTACCTACACCATTATTACCAATGATTGCTACTATTTCACCCGTTTGAATTTCAAAACTTACATTTTCTAAAACATTACCGAATCCAAAATTTTTACACACTTTATTAAAATTTATTTCTATCATAATTAACTCCTTCATTAAAAAAATCATATAGACCCATATCCATATGATTACGAATACAGGCACAACGAAAACTGTCGTGCCTAATTTATTAGCTTTTTAATAAAAGAGACACGACTATAGATATACATACATTATTGTTTTATCTAAGTATGACATTATAGTCCCTCCATTCATCTTCATTATAGCAACAAATACTTAAAATTGCAAAGAAAAAAGAGTATTGCTACTCATTTATCAATAAATTAGGCTCTAGAATATCTGGTGTGAAGTAAAAATTGATCAAACACTTATAGAATAAAGAAAAAACAGGTATTTTTGATGA
>CANRDN010000029.1 GCA_947629375.1 uncultured Bacilli bacterium
CAGCCAATTAATATATACAATAATCCGACTAATAATGTTTCGGCAGGTGCCGGTTCAGGTGCAGGTGCAGGAAGTCAGACAGATGCTGATGCAAGCGGAAATGCCGGATCAGGTTCGGGTTCAGGATCAGGTGCCGGTTCAAACGGTACAGGTGCAGCGGGTTCAAACGGTACAGGTACTGCTGGTTCAGGTGCAGGTGCAGGAAGTCAGACAGATGCGGATGCAAGCGGAAATGCCGGATCAGGTTCGGGTTCAAGATCAGGTGCCGGTTCAAACGGTACGACAAATTCGGGTGCAGATGGCACAGGACAGACAACAACCGGTACAGAAAATAATGTCACAAATGAAACACAGACAGATGGAACACAGACAAGTACAACGAATGCCGAGTTCGATAATCAATATAGTAATAATGGAGATAGAAATATTGTATATCGTACTGGTGAAATAGACAGAGTACATAATTTCTTTCAAAGTTTGATGAATATTGCTCAATATCGTCTCGGTTTCAAGGTAGACAGTGTTGTTGACATGTTGGGTATCCGTGAGGATTTGACAGCATCAGGATATGTTGTTCCGGATGATAAATACAAGGAAGCATATTTGAATGGCACGCTGGATATAGAACATATGGGTAATTCTTTTGATTATGAAGAAAAGAATTATGAGTATGGAAAAACAGACGAGACAGAAAAATCCGGAGAAAATGGAGAAGATAAATCTGGTGAAGATGAAAATTATGAAAAAAATGGCGATACACCGGATGAGACAACAGACGATAAACCCGATGACTCAAAAGATAATTCAAGTACCGAATATGATGCGTTGAACGAGTATGACAAAGACGTAGAAGAATATACGCATATTGCCGGAGCGGATGAGATTGGTGATAAGACGTTCACTGTTACAGTGGGTACAAAAGATTTAGGTAAGGATGAGCTTGGTAATGATAAAGAGCTGCTAACACTTAATGAAGACGATGCTGATAAAAAAGAAGTTAAAGACATAACTTTCAATGGTTTTCAGAATCTGACACGAATGAAATTAGAAGAAGATTATGCACGCAGGTCTACAGATGGATTTAAAGAAATTGTAGAAAAATATCAAGAGCAATATAAATCATGTTTTGAGCGATTACAGGATAGCAGTTTGCCAATCGAGACACGCAAGGCGGATACGGTAATGCTCAAATATGCACAAACAGTAGTTGAGGATCTGGGATTCAAATTTGATAATGATGGTAACTTATGTGAAGCCAAAGATGTTGGTGAGGACGGTAATTTGCTTGAAGGCAAAGAAAAAGTTGAGGACATAACAAAAACAGATGCATATAAGAAAGTTGAAGAACACTCGAAATTTGTGTCATCAAATTGGCATGATCCGGATCATACTTTCTCGATTGTATACACGGATGATGAGCTTGCAGGAATGTCAGCAGATCAGGTGCAGGCAGTTCTTGTAGCTGAACAGGATGTAGCAAGAGTATTCATGGAAGATCATGGGGTAGATATTACATCAAATGATGCAAATACTGAGAGGGATGAATTTATGGATGGCCTGCTTCCTTCGGGTATGGTAGAATTATATCAGTACGGTGCTAAATTGGAAGAAGCTGTAGAAGGTAAGTCTGATGCAAAGAGTCTGAAAGAAGCATATGAATCTGTGGGGCAGCAATTTATGGAAACTTGGATTGGAAAGGAACTTGCGGATATTTTGGATATTTCAAGCGAAGCAAATACAGCAGAATGTATAAAAACAGCAGCAAAATTAACTACATTCTTTGATTTTGAAGACAGTACAAGTCAAGACGAATATGAAGGTGCTGTTGAGGACGCATTTGGATGATTATAGTTCCCTGATTGTTCTTGGTATGACTAATAAATATTAAAAAATAAAGTACCCTTTGTGAATAAGCAAAGGGTACTTTTTGTTTCAAAAAACATTCATTTTTGAATGTTTTTTTGCTTGACAACTCAACTGAAAAATAATATAATATGAAATAGTATTGGTAAAGATTTTGGCTTAGACGAGAAAGAATATTATAAAAAGAAAGGAAATGACAGACAATGGCAAAAATGTTAAACGCACGACCGAATAAAAATGCTGCACGTTCGGGCAAAACACTTGGAGGTAAACAGACAGCTGTAATTGAAAAGGAACAAACAACTGAAAAAATCAGTCAGCCGGAAGCTGTACAGCAGGCAGTACCGCTCAGTGAGAAAATTTCTGTACCGGCAGGCAGTGATGCCGTTGAAGCTTTTGTAAAAAAGATGAGAGAAATGGTTGAACCGTTTGCATATATGGATGATGATATTATAAGAAAAAATACAGATCTTGCAGTCGGAAACGGTATGTCAGCAGATGACAGGACTATTTCATTTGAGTGTGCTCATTATATTATGACCAATTTAGCATATATTTTTATGGGTGTCGTTCTCGATGAGTCATTTAGAAATACATTCGTTGAATGTCTTAATGTAGAAATAGAATTTGATAAGAAATCCGAAGAGCAGAAAAAGAAAATAAGAGATAAGATGAAGGATAAGAAGCCCTATGATTCAATGGGTTCGATCGTCATAGGCGTATCGAGTTTTAGTCCGTTGGTGGACAAGCTGTTTTCAGCAGGATTGGCAGAAGGTTTTGATACGCTGGAAAAACACGAAGATGAGTTCGACAGTGCGGTTGAAGCATTAACAGATGAGGAAAAGACCAAACTCGGATTCCTGTTTTCAAACTGGATGTATTTAATCAGGGCATTTACTCATAATGATTTGTTTATGTCATATATAGTAACCGTTATTGAAAAGGTAAAGGGCATTCTTAATAATCGGAGATGATATGTTTGGGTACAGGTTATCATATATTTAATGGACATCGTGTTATAGAGAAGTTTCCGGTAAATCGTTTGTTTAAAGCAGACGGAGGTACTGTGGTGCGTGTGTCTTTATACGATAAGCGTATGCCCGATGATGAAGCGGTTGTATATGTGTCTAAAAGATGCTGCCGTAAAAAGGGCGGAGATGACGGAGAAGGAACGTCTGTGTATGACGTAATGTTAATAGATGATAAGTATTCTTTGCATTATGGACAGTATGATAAACGTACAAACAGTCGGTATTTCGTTGACAGCGGAATATGTGTTTCCCCGGAAGAGTTGTGTGATATTGCCGAAAAAACAATTCAAAGAGAAGCAAGACACAAAAGAAAAGGCTATATAAGAGGAACAATCGATTTTAAATACTGCGTTAAACGCAAGTATGCTGATGAGGAAAGCATATCGGGCGTCATAGAAAATACTATAAGTGAATTATCCACCACTTGTAGAAGTGGGGGCTTCCATTAAATAGTTTACCAGACTAAGATAGCTGAAAAGTTATCTACGATGGATAGGTCATGACACCCTCGGTTGACGCACCAGACCGTTGCTCTGTCGCATGAATTTAAGTTGGGTTGGAGTAAGAAAAGCCCTGTGATTCACGCTTAACAAGCCCTTCCATCATTGTCGAGGTGAAGCCGGAAATACATTGTGGTGACAGCAATGTTATACGCATTACCTATCTTCGGATAGAGTATATATTCGTTCTGAATTTAAAAGGAGCTAATTTATGGTTTATGTTCTTTCAATACATAACAAGCCTTTAATGCCTTGCTCAAATGCAATTGCAAGATTACTGTTGAAAAGTGGAAAGGCAAAAGTAAAGAGAAGAGAACCTTTTACGATTAAACTCACTTACGAGACAACAGAATATACTCAACCGCTTGCTTTGGGCGTTGATACAGGTTCTGGTACATTTGCTACTGCTGTAGCTGATGAGAATGATAATATTCTCTATACTTCAGAAGTAAAAGTCAGAAACGATATTACAGATAAAATGACTCAGAGAGCTAAATATCGGCGTAATAGAAGAAATCGTAAAACAAGGTATAGAAAACCAAGATGGCTGAACAGACATAATTCAATCAAATCAAATAGATTTTCACCTACTATGAAAAGTAAATTTGATAGTCATATAAGAGAAATTGAGTTTATCAAATCAATACTTCCAATTTCTACAATAGTATTAGAAACTGGAACGTTTGATATTCACTTGTTAAAAAATCCTACAATGAATAGACATTGGGGGTATCAAAAAGGGATGAATTATGGATTCGAGAATACCAAGGCAATGGTTTTGAACAGAGACAGTTATACTTGTCAATGTTGTAAAGGTAAGCATAAAGACAGTAAGTTAGAAGTGCATCATATCATATTTAGAAGTAATGGTGGTTCTGACGAACAAGAAAATCTGATAACATTATGTCATTCGTGCCATAAAGCATTGCATGACGGGAAAATCAATGTGAAATTACAAGGAAAAACTAAAGGAAATTTAAAGTATGCTACACAAATGAACAGCATACGTTGCCAATTACTGAAATATTATCCAGATGCGGTAGAAACTTTTGGATATGTAACAAAAGCAAACCGTTTGATGAACAATTATCCTAAAGAACATTTTATTGATTCCTGTGTGATTGCAACTCAGGGCAGGAAGTTCAAGTTGAAGACAGATGTTATTTACATTAAAAAATGTGTACCAGAAGGTGATTATCAAAAAACGAAAGGGATTTGTTCTGAACAGATGTTGAATACAAGAAAAATAGCAGGTTTTAAGAAATTTGATAAGGTAAAATACAAAGGGAATATGTATTTTATCAAAGGAAGAATGACAAAAGGTACATATGCTATTTTAATGAATATTGAGGGAGAAAAGCAGATATTCACTAATCCCAAAACAGTAAAGTTAAGCACTTGTAAAAGAGTATCAGCAAGAAAATCGGTATTAACTACATCAATTCATCTCACCACTTACAGAAGTGGGAGTCTTCTTGATGTGGCATGATAAACGGGGAGAGGAACAGATGGCACGTTTTGGTAAAAAAGCAGAACTTGAACAGCAGAAAACGACTAAAGACGTGGAATGCATAGTATCGGTATCGGATGATAATTGCAGTCGAAATATTATAACGGGTGAACCGAGTAGTTATTATGTTGAGGCTCAGCGGTTACAGGATGAAGTTGATCCGGAAGATGCCAAAGCAGGAAAAGCTGACTCTAATCCGTATATAACAAATAAGAAAGAATATTATATGACAATGAGCGGACGCAAGGAAAAAACGTCTCATACAGAACAAATATCGGTATACGGCATGGAAAAAATTAAACAGGCGGCTGTAAATGAGTTTGATACAATCAAAAAAGTTTTTGATGCAGTCACGGGTGAAGAAAAAGAAAAGGTCGTTCATAACTATATTGTCAAACTCAACATCGGATTTACAGGACAATCGGCATTTTTCTATGTTCCGAAAGCTGTAAATGTTACAGAAAAGGATGAAAAATACAGTAATCGTAATATGCCGAAGCCCGGACGGGAGCTTACAGCAGAGATTTTGGACAAGCATAATAAAATTACGCAGATTGCAAAAGAAGCGGCAAGACGGTTGTACGGTGATACAGAGTCGAAGTCGTGAGTTATAGTTCCCTTTGTATTCTCGGTATGATATGATTAATACGAAAAACCTGTACAAATTACTTGTACAGGTTTTTTGTTATATACGAAAAGAGCAAGAATTAACAGATAATCTGTACAATATGCAATAATCGACAGGCAAATATTGACAATATCTTGTAATTTCTTACAAAGTTGGAATAAAGCTATTGACAAATCTTTTTATTATATATATAATTAAAAGCGATGAGAGTGATAAAAACTAAATCATAGTTTACGGAAATATCCGTGGATGAATGAAAAAAGGTGGTAATTTGTTTGGCAAAAATTTCGGGAAAGAAACCAGCGATACCGAAGAGAGCCGAACAGCCCGCCGACGAGCCGAAGAAAAAACAAGTAAATCTCAATGTGGCTAACAGTTGTCTTGCCAAAAGAAAAGCAGCAAGCGGCAGAGCATTTATATCTGTAACGATACCGCTGCTGGTGGACGGGCAGACAGTATTCGGTTCAATAGCCGTAGACACCGGACGTGTAAAACAGGCAACAAGACCTTTAAAAGATCAAAACGGTCAGTTTAAACGAACGGAAGACGGCAGAATAATGACGGAAAGAATCCCAAACAGAAGCAATGTATGGCTGCTGAATGCGGATACTAAAGTCAAAGTTAATATTAACCGAAAAAATAATGACGGCACGAGTACATATGAGACTGTTGTTATGACGGCGGAAGAAGTCGAAAACGCTTATGTAGCGGCAAAAGAAAAATATAAGCAGTTAATGACGCAAAATGAGCGAAGCGGGCATGACGAACCAAGTATCGCTGGAGAAATCACATCATTACCAGATTCCGATGAACCGAACATGGGTTCTTAAGTTATAGTTCCCTTTTTGTTCTTGGTATGGTATATCGGAAAAAATAAAAAAATTTAAAAAAAGGGGTAAATTTTTATGGCAAATTCAAAAAACACAGTTAGTTTTACAGTATCTCCTGAGTCAATTCGTGAGGTCGAATGGACTGATAAGCTGACCGGTAATCCGAGAAAGGGATACAGCGTTAGTGCTCCGTGTGAACTGAATGGTGAAACAAGATTCGGTAGCATCCTTGTCAATAAGAACAATGTTAATATAGACAAGGATAAAAACACAGCAACAGTTAGCATATCAGCTGATAGGCCGGTTACTGTTAATTTCAATAACGGTAAGGGTGAAGACGGAAAGAATGTATATGTAAATGAAACAATCGATCCGAAAGCACTCGTAATCGGCATCAGAGATGCAAGAAATGATTATAGGACACAGAAGGCAGAAGAAAGAAAAGATAAACCCAGTGTGTATCTGGATAATGTCAGCGAAAATCTGGTTCGTGAAAGAACAGGAAAAGACGGCAAGAAATTTTATTCTGTAAGTATTCCGAGTGCAGACGGTAAGGGTTTTGATTCTATAGCTGTACCTGAGAATTTTGTTAGACCTGCAACAAAGGCTGTTAGAGATGCAGAGGGAAATCCTGTTATGGGTGAAGACGGTAAGGCTGTAAGAGAAGAGATTCCCGGCAGATTTTCAGTATATCTCGGTAAGGAAGGCGACACGAAGAAAGTCAGCACACAGAATGAAAACGGACAGTGGGTGAATGAAACAAGATCGGTTGAGTCCATCAGAGATCAGTTTGATGCCGCACGAGAGGCTTATAAGGCAAAACAGGAAACTGCTCAGGTTCAGACTCAGGCACCTGCCGTATCTGCACCCGAAGCTCAGAACGATGGAATGGACGATTTTGGTCAGTAATTATAGTTCCCTTTTCGTTCTTGATACAATATTATAGTTCCCTTTTTGTTCTCGATATAACCAGAAGAAAAACAGCATATGCACATGCATATGCTGTTTTTTCCATAGTAAGAAAGGAGTTAAAACATTATGGCAAAGTCAAGTAAAAAAAATACAGTCGAGGTCACAGTACCTGCGAAGTCAGTTTTAAAATATCAGGATACATATGAAGCTACCGGTGGTACATTAGATAAATATCAGATTTTGACACCATGTATGATCAATGGTGAAATGTATCGTTGCGATACAAGTGTTCTTCCGAGTCAGATTACTGTGGATGATGAGACAAACGGACGAGAAGCAAAAATCACTCCCGACGGCAATATAGATGGTGAAAATGTAAAAGTTACATTTAATGCTAATGAGCGTGTTCATGTATATACCCGAAAAGGCGGAGAACTTGATTTCACAGATATGCCTGCAACTGAGTTTGTATCAGGTGTCAAAGATGCAATAGCTATTGAAAAGCAAAAAGATCCGACTATGAAAAATTATGAGAATGTAGGACTTTCCGGGGACGCACGTCAGAGAATATTGGACATAATTCATGAACCGATACCACGCTCAACAACAAGGCAGCCGATAAGCGATGCTTCTGCATATAAATCAGATAATTCGAAAATGAGCAGCAGAGACATTTCTGCATATAGAATAAATAATTTAGAATATCCAAGCAGTTCTGCTAAATTATCTGAGGATGCACGTCAGAGAATATTGGATATAATTCACGATAAACCTGAAAACAATACAGATGATTTTGATTTAGGTGAGTGAGTTATAGTTCCTTTTTTGTTCTCGGTACGATATATTGAAAAAAAATTAAAAAAAGGGTGATTTTTATGGCAAAACCATCAAAGAAAAGAATCGGTATGACAGTATCTGCTTCTGGTGTTACAAAGTATTCGGCGGAAGATCGAAATGATCCAAATTATAATATGTGTTTCATCATGACAAATTATAGGTTTGATGGGAGAATAGTACCATGCGGTGTAGAAGTACCCATAGATCAGATTACGATAGATGGTAAAGTAAACGGAACAGAAGCAAAATGGGCTGATAGTAAGTATTTCGGACCTTACAAATGGGCTAATAGTAAGTATTTCGGACCTTACATAAAAGAGGGTAAAGACGTAACAGTTACGTTTGACGCCAATCAATCTGTTACAGTTATGTTTCCTTCTTATTGCGACATACCGGCTGAAGAGATGAAAGCAAAAGATTTTGTACGAGGCGTTTATGAGGCAAAACTGCAAAAGAAAATATACGAGGCCGAAGATTATGCAGAAGAATATTATCACGCATATCATGGACCGAACGAAATAAGCGAGCATTTTGAGGATAAAATGTCTCATATGATGGAAGAGCGAGATGCAATGGCAGCTGTAGAAAATGATGATGAGCTGATAGAAAGAATCAATAGTATAAGAGGAGCAATGGGCGAAATAACGGATACAGAGAGTGATGATGAGATAGATTATTAGTTCCCTTTTTGTTTTTGAAACTAAGCTACCGCAATCCCACCGGCTTTAGACGGTGGGTTAAGGTAACCAAAAGTGGCGGTTTGCGTTTTAGCAGAAGGATTAAGACAGATAGCGTAAAAGAAAAATATAGGGCAGGGACTGCCCGAATTAACGCCTGTGGAGATAGTAGGTTACGAGGTCGATAAAGCAGGAAGCCCATTGACTTTAGACAATAGGTAGTTCACAAGTAAACTCATATGGATTTTATAATTCATATGAGTTTCTTTTTTTTCAAAAAATCTATTGACAAATGGAAGAAAATACAGTAAAATTAAAGAAACTTCAGTAAATTTAAGGAAACCTCAGTGAAATTAAATAAAGCTAAGTTAAATTGTCGAAGGGAACGGATGTGAACAGTATGGAAACAAAATCAGAAGCAAAACCTGTAAAATTTTTGACAGTTAAGGAATTTGCCGCAAAAATAGGCATACATCCGAATACGGTCAGACAGTGGGATGAAACGGGTGTATTAAAGGCTCATCATAAGACGCCGTCGGGAAGACGTTTGTACACAGACGAACAGGTGGAAGAATACTTTAAAGGGACGTGATAAAGGAGCGGGTACGTTGTGGCAAGGACATTGAATGAAACAATCCGAATCTGTACCGAAGCCTATCTCGATCAACTTAATGTCAACAATCCACCGTCTCCGGCTGATATCGAGGCTGAATTAGTTACACTGGTAAAAAATGCGTGTATGCTGGAGAATCAATCACGAATGCAAAGCGGAGCGGGGAATAAAGATAAATTAGTACCGCCAAAAACATTATGTCCGGCTCAGATAGCGAGCATTATGCTTAAATTGCACCATATTGTCAGAGTTAAATGCGGGGGAATAAATGCCGATCCAAGTTATGATTTGCTGTCAATATATATGGACAGCGGGCCGAATGAGGGCATATATGTGACAGATGAGGATGTGTTCAAACGAATAGTGGTTAAATATAATTATTCAATTACGGTAAGAGAGCTTAAAGATGTAATGGAAATGATAACGCTTAATGCTCCACGAGTTGAAAAAACGATAGATAAAGATTTGATAGCTGTCAATAACGGCATATTCCATTATGATACAAAAACACTTGAACCGTTTTCGCCTGAATATGTATTTTCGGCAAAATCGAAAGTAAATTATAATCCGTCGGCTCAGAATATTATAATTCATAACGATGACGATAACACTGACTGGGATGTGGAATCATGGATGTCGGAACTGTCTGACGACTCCGAAATTGTTGAACTATTATGGCAGATACTGTCAGCGGTAATACGACCTCATGTTCGCTGGAATAAGTCGGCATGGTTATATTCCAATACAGGTAATAACGGTAAGGGAACGCTTTGTGAGCTTATGCGTTCTTTATGCGGAGACGGGAGCTATGCGGCAATACCGCTTATGGATTTCGGCAAAGATTTTGCACTTGAACCATTAACAAGAGCAACAGCTATTATCGTTGACGAAAATAACGTAGGTACGTTTATTGATAAAGCGGCTAATATTAAAGCGGTAATAACCAATGACGTTGTGCCGATTAACAGGAAGTTTAAGACACCCATCAGTTATCAATTTCATGGATTTATGGTACAGTGTCTTAATGAATTTCCGAGAATAAGAGACAGATCAGATTCTTTTTACAGGCGGCAATTATTTATACCGTTTGATAAATGTTTTACAGGAATCGAAAGAAAGTATATCAAAGAAGATTATCTGCACCGAACAGAGGTATTAGAATACGTTTTATATAAAGTTCTTAATACGAACTTTTATAAACTGTCTGAGCCAAAGTCATGCCGGCAGGCATTAGACGAATATAAAGACTATAATGATCCGGTGCGGCAATTTCTGAATGATATATTACCCCAAGCAGTTTGGGATCTATTGCCGTTTTCGTTTTTATATGAATTATATAAAGCGTGGTTTCGTAAAAATTCGCCTAACGGTTCTATACAGGGACGCAATACATTTATTACGGACGTGCTTAATCTATTGCCAAGTTATTCGGAATGGTATTGTATGGGGCGTACAACACCGATTCGACCGGGGACAAAGATGGCTCAGTCCGAAAGACTTATTGTAGAGTATAATTTGAAAGACTGGATGAATCCGAATTATACAGGCGGGGATATTGATAAAATATGCAAACCGGCGTTAAGAGCAACATATAACGGTTTGCTCAGACATTCGTCAGGCGGTGATGATAAAACGTGAAATTAAAGTTAGAAAAAAAAGATGTGCCATTGAAAAATGTCATAAAAGATGTTATTATATTTATAGGCATTTTCGGTATATTTTTAATAATGTTCAGTCGTATCAAATTTCCTGTTATTTCAGGAATTTCAATGAATCCGAGTTTTTATGACGGTGAGCGAGTAATAGCTGTCGTTACGAACGATGTCGATGTAGGCGATGTTGTTATAATCTGGAATGATGATATGCAGGAGTATATCATCAAACGTGTTATAGGCGTTGCCGGGGACTTTATTGAAATTAAAAAAGGCGGACAGTTGTATCGCAACGGCATTGAAATCTATGAAAAATACATCTTAGAACAAGATTGGGGAAATGGCATCATAGATCGTCGAATTAAAGTTCCGGAAAATGAGATATTTGTACTGGGTGATAATCGAAATCATAGTACAGATTCAAGAATTTTAGGAACGATACCGATCAGTGATGTAAAAATGAAAGTTATCGGTGAGTTTGGGGCGTGATTTAGATGAAAAATTGGAATTCTGATAAATATAGAGATTTGTCCGAACGCATATATGATATTGTCTTTTCCAGAGCGACAGCAGCGATACTGATTGTACTATTTTGTGCTTTCTTTCTTGGCTTAGCAGTAGTCGTAGAAGCGGAAAACAGCGAGAAGCGAAATAAAGAGATGTCGATAAACAGCGGAGTTATAGTGGAAAAACATGATATAGCAGGTGTATCGAAATATCCGGACAGATATTATTTTGTTTACGAAAATGAAAACAGTGACGGTGAAAAAATCAGGAGAACAGACAGGGTTACAGCGGTAACATATGTTGAATACGATATAGGAGATATGTATTATGCACAGAGTTAGAAACATAACTGAAAAAGATGTATTGCTTATAAGAAATATTGCAAAACAATGTTATCCGCTTGACGTTCATACTCATTACACATACTGGGTAGTTACAAAATATTATAATGATTGCAGTTATATTATTGAAAGTAACGGCACTCCGATAGGATATATAATGGCGGTAGATACACCGACAATATTGTTTATATGGCAAATCGGCATATTGAAAGAATATAGAGGCAAACATCTCTCGGAAAGACTTATAAGCATGGTTGTCAGACATGCAAAGAAATTGAACAAAGATATAGAGGTCAGTATTGCTCCCGATAATAAGGCAAGTTATTTTTCGTTTAAGAATTACTGTGAGAAATATGAAATAGAATTTGAGGAAATAGGTGAAGTAAATATTCATGATCCTCATGAATCAGATTTTCATGAGTATGAAATATTATATAGAATTGGATTTTCATGAGTTATAATTCTATTTTTGTTCTTTAAAATGTTGTATGATATAAATTATATAGCAAAATATTTTAGAAAAAAGAAAGGGGCGATAATAATGCCGGAGCAGAAAAATGCTGATAAGATAGCATATTTTTATGAGATGATTCTCAAACAGGTTCTGAACGGAGCAAAGGGCAGTATGTCCGATGAAGAAATTGAGGAACTTCGTGCGACAGGAACCGAACTCATAGAGGTCTATAAAAAGCAGAATGGGCTTATGTGAGAAAAGCAGACCGAGAGGTCTGCTTTTTTTGATAAAAAGAATATTTTTCGGTAAAACTTGACAATATGCGAAATGGCATATATAATATATAATATAAAAAAAATAAAATCGGAAAGGAATATAGTTCCCTTTTTGTTCTTGGTATGGTATAAAATAAAAAAAATAAGAAATGGATATGGACAGTATGAGTGAAAAAGTATAAAAAAGTAGAAAGGAATGAATGAATATGGCAACACCATTTGATGCAATAACAAGAGGTCTGACACAGGCCGGAGCTATAGGCAAGAAAGTGATAGAAACAACGAATGAAGATACGCAGGGTGAGGAAAAAATAGTTATACCGCAGAATGATGAATTACAAGATGCTGTAGTGATACCGCAGAATGAAATAGATGAATTTGAAGAAAGATATAACGAAGAATTTAATGAGAAAACAAGAGATCATGATTCTGCTTGGTATGAAGATCGTGTAAAAGAATATATTGAATTGGATAACAATGAAGATTATACAGGAATGGCACCATCGGAGAGATATGCTTGCAGAACACTTGGTAAAGAAATGGAAAAGGCTATGAGACTTTTACAGAAGTGTGAAGAAAGAGAGAGCGGTACAGGTGAAATTGCGACAACATGTGAAACAATAGATCTTATAAAAAGTGACAGCAGAGTGTCAGATTATTATGAGAAAGTAGGATATTTGATTGCACAGCGGGAACATACCGATCCGTATAGTCTTCTTCGTACGTTTGTTCGAGGAAATACAGCGATTGAGTATGCAGAAGAACAGGGTATAAATTTAACAGTAAATCAGGCAGGAGTCTTGTATGATGCAAAAGATTCAGAAGATGTGATAAGACAAATTGAAGAGATCAGGGCAAAAGAAAGAGGCAAGAATCCCATTAAGATAGATACCGATCCCGGATTTAACAGACCGGATCATTCAAAATCTCCAAGACAATATACTCCCGATGGTAGGCCTATAATAGCCGGACAAGCAAATGATATATCAGAGGAGAGAATAAAACCAAATTTGGGCATAGATGCAGATTCGGAAGATTTGTATGATTCGTACGATGAATCCGATTTTGTGTAAGACGAGTAAAGGATGTTGATATAGAATGGGCAATTTTTTTGAAGATGTTGGTAATAATATTGCCGCAGGATTCAGTAATGCCACAAGAATGATGCAGGAAGCGGGAAAACATTTTTCAAACGGAAATGTTTGGGGCGGACTCGGATGCGGTTTAGCCGGTCTTGGCGGATATGCCGGAAATGTTATAACAGCAGGCGGAGCACAGGCACTTGGTCAGTCAACGGCGGATAAAATCGACTACGATGCTGCATCAGGCGGAGTTACTTGGAAAAAAGGAGCAAACGCTACGGTATTTGATGAAATTGTTGGAAAATGGATAGCCGCACCAAAAGCTGAATCGCTCATTGTACAATCAAAGGCTGAAGAAGAAGGAAATGTAGGCTATGCAAATCTTCTTGGATTTATAGATGTAGGAAGTACAGCTTTGGACGCAGTGACAATAGGCTGTGGTGTTGGTGCATTGGGTACAGCAGGAAAAGCTATAATTGGTAAAGTTGCAGCAAAGACAGGCGGTAAATTACTTGCAAAAACAGTTGCAAAAGAGGCAGCGACAACAACGGCTGAAGCAGTTGCAAAAACAGCCGGAAAAGAAGCAGTAACGGCAACAGCAGAAACAGTCGCAAAAGAGGCCGCAACAACAACAGCAGAAGCAGTTGCAAAAGAGGCAGCGACAACAACGGCTGAAGCAGTTGCAAAAACAGCCGGAAAAGAAGCAGTAACGGCAACAGCCGAAGCGGTTGCAAAAACAGCCGGAAAAGAAGCAGTAACAGCGACAGTCGAAGAAGTTGGAAAAAAGACAGTTGCGTCAAGACTTAAATCAGGAATTGTAAACTGCATGGAAGTTGGAGCAAAAAAAGGTATAGTCAAAAAGAGTTTAAGAAATGCACTTATTGCTACAGCAGGTTCAGGCATTATAAGCAAGGGTGTTTCGGGCAGCAACGTCAATCAAAGTGCCAAGGATTATCAAAAAGACGGAGTCGGGGGTATAATCGCCGGAAATCTTGCCCGTTTCACAACAGATACAGCATCTCTTGCAACAACAGCTGTCAAAGATGTTGCAAAAGCCACAGGCAATACATTGGCGACATTAACAGGCGTAAAAGCATTTTTGAGAGATCATCCGGCACTCGGTAAATTTGTAAACAGCTGCAAGGCTGCGGGAACAGCGACACTAAATTCTTTAGGTAAGTTTGCACCGGTTGCATATGCAGTAGCAACTGTTAAAAAAGTTTTTGATATTAACCATAAATATAACGGTGTGAATATTGAGCAGATGGTTGCCGATATAAAACGCAGATCCGAAGAAAGCGGAAAAACATGGATAGAAGTGTATACCAATAAAGTAAAAGAGCTGGATGAAGAATTGGGTATCGATTCATCTACAAGATGGCTTGTCGGCGGAAATAAGTCGAAAACAGAGACGAGTAATGAATCGACAGACAATAAATCAACAATCAGTGTTGATGAACCGGAAGAAAGTACGGGTAGTACAGATTTTGCGTTTGCATAATTAATAGATTATAGTTCCCTTTTTATTCTTGGTATGGTATAATGAATTGTTCGACAATACAACGAATAAAAATGTGTATGTCATAGGAGAAGGATTGGTGTAATAAAATGAGTATAACAGAACAAAGCACAGTTACGGAAGAAACAGGCGGAACAATGTTTGACGGAATGAGCAATGAACAGGTCATGCTTAAGGTTTATGCAGATTCGGTTAAAATCATATGTGATCTTGACGAAGATGTTTTGAGCGGAAACATAGCACTTGTAGGTACTATGGACGATGATGACAGAATAATTCCTCTGGAAGCGATGATATTTATAGCACAAAATGCCGGTCAGTTGATAACTATGCTCGGTATTAAATATAAAAATATACTCGATATCTTCGCAGATGCACTTGAAGATGAGATATGTGCAGATGATATGAGTGATGAAGAAAAGACGGAATACAGACGCAAAACTCGGAATGAAGAGTTTGAGAAAAGTAAGTTCACGATGTGTTTGGGAGTAAATGTCTTCGGCTCAAATATACTCAGGGAGATTACAGATGCCGCATTGGAAAGTTATAAAATGTGCAACAAACCGCATTTGATGAAAAAACTTGAAATGAGCATTAACAGTATGTCTGATGACGATAAAGCTATTTTAAGCATTATTTTGTCGAATTGTGTATATCTGCTCAGAGCATTCAGCAAAAACATAGATTTTTTGAGAGATGTAGCAGAATTGATACAAGACTTCAACGAGAACGAGCTGTAATATTATAGTTCTCTTTTTGGTCTCAGTATGCTGCAAGCTCAACTACCGTTTCGGTAGTTGAGATATCAGTTATGGTTTTTTGATTGTTCTTGATATGATATGATAAAATATTCAAAGAGGGCGGTGTGTCCAATGGGAAAAAATTTAGAACTTATGTTGGCAGGGAAGTTGCACGTAAATGACGAAGAGATACAGGAAATTCTTGCACAAACAAGAGTAAAGGTACATAAATTGAATGAAATTCCGGCTGATAATCTCACAACAGAGGAATATTCAAAGGCAGTTGAAACTGCTCTAAAGGACATCTTAGGACATGTGGGAGAAAGCATATGTGTACGACTTCCGTTCTATGTAAATTACGGCAGATCTACAAGCATTGGCGACAATGTATTTATTAATAGCTACTGTATAATTCTTGATGATGCACCTATTGAAATAGGCAGCGGTACAATGATTGGTCCAAGAGTTTCTATTTTCACAGCATATCATCCCTATGATGCAGAGATGCGTGCGAAGCATTATAATATAGCATCAAGTATAAAAATAGGTAAAGACTGTTGGATAGGCGGGGGAGCAATAATAAATCCCGGAGTTACAATAGGAGACAGGACGATAATTGGTTCCGGTTCAGTCGTGACACACGATATTCCGAGTGATGTTATAGCAGTGGGCAATCCGTGTTATGTGATGAGACGAATAGCTGAGACAGACAGAAAATATTGGACAGTGAGAGAACAGGAGTATCAGGAGTATTTATTAGAGTTATAGTTCCCTTTTTGTTCTTGGTATGATATGATATTATAACACGCAGGCGGAACCCGTCAAGGTTATAGTTCCCTTTTTGTTCTTGGTATGGTATAATTTCAACTGTTCCTTTAATTTAGTGGCAGACGTTATAGTTCCCTTTTTATTCTTGGTATGGTATAATCCTACAGCTATGTGTCTTGTTCCGGACATTGGTTATAGTTCCCTTTTTATTCTTGGTATGGTATAATAACGGGCTTATTTATTCGTCAACCCGCACACGTTATAGTTCTCTTTTTATTCTTGGTATGATATAATGTTTCAATTATTATCAATCCGCCATACGACGTTATAGTTCCCTTTTTATTCTTGGTATGGTATAATGTTTTACAGGCTTTAGACACGCATCTGAGGGTTATAGTTCCCTTTTTATTCTTGGTACGGTATAATACAAAAGCTGAAAACTTCAAGCAGCCGGTTGTTATAGTTCCCTTTTTATTCTTGGTACGGTATAATTCAGGCTCGTGGTTGGAATGTTGTTCCGCTCGTTATAGTTCCCTTTTTATTCTTGGTACGGTATAATAAACCTTGTCTGCTAATTGGGTATGATTCGGTTATAGTTCCCTTTTTATTCTTGGTATGGTATAATCAAGTACGAGTGCAATATCTTAACTATTGAGTTATAGTTCCCTTTTTATTCTTGGTATGGTATAATATGAACTCGGTTGGGATATAGAACCGCTTGGTTATAGTTCCCTTTTTATTCTTGGTATGGTATAATCTTGCACCTGCTGTAAATTGTAAAAATTAAGTTATAGTTCCCTTTTTATTCTTGGTATGGTATAATTATCGGGGCGTGTTTAATCTTTTCCAGCGAGTTATAGTTCCCTTTTTATTCTTGGTATGGTATAATATTTAAAGCTGTTTAACGATTTGAATAAGTGTTATAGTTCCCTTTTTATTCTTGGTATGGTATAATCAGTTGGATTGACGCAAAAAAGGAAGAAGAGTTATAGTTCCCTTTTTATTCTTGGTATGGTATAATAACCAACAAAGTACGAATGTAATATCTTGAGTTATAGTTCCCTTTTTATTCTTGGTATGGTATAATCGCTTTGTCTTACTCTAAAGTCACCCTTGGGTTATAGTTCCCTTTTTATTCTTGGTATGGTATAATAGCCACAGCAGCAACAGCAGACGGGTGGCAGTTATAGTTCCCTTTTTATTCTTGGTATGGTATAATTTTTACGGTTGAACAGTTCTGCGATATTCTGTTATAGTTCCCTTTTTATTCTTGGTATGGTATAATAGGAAGCCAAAAATCCGCTTAAACACTATGTTTAGGCGGATTTTTTTGTTTTAAAAAAGGATGATTTTACGTAATAAATACTATTTTGTTTCTATTTTTTTAAATATAGATTGGCACGTTGTGTTAGAATCTTATACGCTTCTCTTTATTAATTTTTTTTACTTTGCCAAGCACATCAACCTCATATTTTTCCATACCCATTAAAGTTTTGACGCCTAAACCGTCAATAGCGTAAGTATTATCATGATTTATGACTCTAATACATGCACCGGAAATATTTGTTTTCCTATAATACAAAAGCTCAGACTTCGTTCTGTACTCTTTATCGAGTGTACTCTCATTATTAACACGAGAAAATGTTTTTTCCGTCTTAAATGTAACTTTTACCAAATCATTCTTATATAACGAAAATACAAAATTCTTGTCATCCATTACTTTCCATTCGTCATAAGATTTACTCGCAATGCACGCTTTGTTCGGAAGTTCTTTCTTAACCGTGTCGGATACATATATGGGAACAAGATAATATCCCTCTCCGGGAACATAGAAGACATCAACTCTGATCATAGATCCGTTACTTGCAATCGCTGTGTTATTCGCAAGCAGAACACCGCAGGTCTGTTTTTCTATGGTCTTTACTTTTTTGACAATCGATCCCGGAGTACCGTCACTCTTCGGTTTTCGAAACGGCTCTGTTAAGTTTCCGAAAGCGTCTTTTCCTTTACCGCCGTGTGCGGCAAGCTGCTTCTTGAGTGCGTCATAAAGCAGTTTATCGCTCTGTGGCATATAATAATTTTCTATCTCTCCGTCTTTATTCAATTTAAGTTTAGTCAAGTCCACTTTTTGTACAACGTAATTTTGTCCGTTTTCCGTAACAGGCTTTCTCAATGTATCCTCATGTGCCGCACCGGTTGTCTTATGCTGCGGCATACGGGAGACGAATATGGGTTCAAGCTGTTCGTTTCTGTCATAATTCGGGAATTTTGACTGCGATAAAATTCTTTGAGGATCATTCGATGTAAGCATTTCGAGTTCTTTTCTAAACACGGGATACGGCATAGGAAAACGATTTATTAATTCTCCGGTTTTCTTGTTAATATCATAAATTTGACCGTTATCATCAATATATTCGGTTTCTTTATATTTAGAATACTCCGATATCTTTTGTACCATTCCCTGTGTAGTGCAAGCTACAACACAAGCGTCTACAGCATGATGTGTGTCACCGTCAGCACGTATTTTTCTTATTCCCCAACGCTTACGCATATAATCGGTAGCTCTGCCGTTTACTGCGACAACTTTCGCTTCTCCTGCAAATTTGAGATATTTCTTGATAAAATTCATCATAAATTTTGATATATACTGAGTATCCTGCAAATTTCTTGCTTTGAAATTCTTCGTATCATCTTCTGTAAGCTGTTCCTTCAGAAGATTTTTTTTCTTCTTCTTGCTCAATGCCGAATTGTTTACTCTGACACGGAAATCATCAGCTTTTTTCCCTGTCATATATTGCAACGGTAAACGATTGCTTTTGTCTCTGTTTTCTTTTGCTTTCACAAGTACTTTATTATTCATAGTATCATCAAAGCTGATACTGTACGGTATTATATGGTCAATTTCGGCATACCCCGGCTCAAAAAGTTTTTCCCTGATGATTGGCTCGTCTGAATATATACACTTGCCGTTTTGTTCATTCCACAGCTTCAGCTTGATGAGATCCTCACCTTTGGGATTAGCAAATTTAAATTCCTTGCGGAGTTCATCCATAATTTCATCATTTCTTTGGCGATTCGCATTATTATTTTTCTCGATTTTTCTCCGTTCATCATAGCTCTTTGCAAGTTCTCTTGCAAGCTCTATATTGATATAAACAGGACTTTCTCCCATTTCCCTGATAATAGCATTTATAACCTTTATAGTCTGCGATACGGATCTCCGCACAACAGGATTGACAATATCGCCGAGTTCCGGAGCTTTCGACTCATTGGCCGGCAAATACATACCTGTACATTTGTCATCCGCCCTGAAATTATATCCTGCCATTTCAGCCGCTTTATTATAAAGTTCTCCGTTTTCAAGATAGGGGATCATTTTATTCATTGCCTTAATCGAAAGATTACCCCACTTGCTGAATGAGGGGATGGATTGGGCTATATTTATTTCATCATCACTGAAATTCCGTTCTTTCAGTTTTAACTCAATGTTTTTATCGGTTTTGAATACAGTCAGAACATAGCCGAGATAATTTTTCTTGTCTGTGTCCCAGCCATCATATTCATCTCCGTAAGCTTTTTTAAAAGTATGATATGCTTTGAGATATGTAAATTTAGTCTTGCTTTCAACATCAGAGTCGGTATATGATATATTGAATAATTCGTTATCCTTGAGCTTTAGTGCTTTTCTCAATGATTTATATGATAAGTCTTTTTGAGAAAAGGCAAGATTTTTTATTATCGTCCTTTGTTCTTCAGTCAGACATCGTGTGTTATTTTCCGAAACTATCTTGACTGTATTTATCTTTGAAAGAAGATTAAAATATTCAAATGTGTATGAAGCTTTCGGAGCACGTATTTCTTCACATTCAAACGTACACTTTCCGACAAGTCTTTCTATCAGGTTTCCTGAATATTTGCTGTCTTTTCCGGGGCCGGGACCTTCATCAAAGCTCCTTTGTGACATAATTATTTCAATAAATTTCTCTTTAAAATCTTCTGTCGCATATTCATTGCCAAAGAATCTTTGCTTTTTAAAAATATATTTTATTTCTTCTTCGTATTCACTTCGGGAAAACGTACTTTTATAATTTCCCTCGGTGTTACGCTTACTATCGGCAAATTTGTCATCACAATAAAGCATTTCTCCGATAGTTCTGTACGTCTTTTGCCTGAGTTCGGTGTTCTGTTTGACTGCATCAAGCAATTTGCCGTCGTCCTTATTTCCTGTATCGGATTTTCTGTTTGATTTAAAGCCTCTTTTTTGACTAAGGTGTATGAGAAGTCTTATAAACTCATCCTTATCCAATTTTCTGTCCAATGCTTCATATCTTATTTGATATATGTCCTCTAAATCGTTTTTGGCATAAATTTCCGTAATATAATCTTTATTTATATTGAACACATCATATATAAGATTTCTTATACGTTCCTTACGATGACGTCTGCGGCGAAGTATTCGTCTTGTACTTCTTTTTAGTCTTCTTTCCGACGCTAACGATTCTCCTCTGTCTGTTTCGGCTTTTGGAAATACTCTTGATGAAAGCCTGTGAATTTTATACGGTTCGTTTTTATCATCAAGCAAGACAACCGCACTTCCTACAGATGCAATTCCTATATCTAAGCCAATACCGTATTTCATAATTTTTCCTCCTGTGCTTTTTATAAATTTTATGTCAAAAAAATGCATAATTGTTTAATTAATTTTAACATTACAACAAATATATGTCAATATAAATATATTTTCGGCACAATTTATTATACAAAAAGATGACGCCCTGTTCGGAATGAACAAGGCGTCAGAGCTTTACAGTGTACTACTTTATTATAGTAACCTTTTTATTCTTGGTATGGTATAAACCTTTTTATTCTTGGTATGGCATAAAAGGGAACCATAATAGTTGAACAAAAAGGAAATTATAATTATCATCATAATAATTATAACGCAATTTCTGAAAAAGTCAATAATAAATTTAAAAAAATTATTGTTTGGTTATTTTATCAGGGAAAAACTTAGCAAAACTATTGATAAATGAACAAAATACTTGATTGTTGCCGGTAATTATGGTATTATTTTTATAGGATTTTTTATTATTTTTTTGGCGGTGATACAAATATGTTACTCAATACAATATCGGCATACGGAGAATATAATGACGAAAGCAGTGAAATGGGTGTTGAACAGGGATATGAGTTTGATTTTACGCTTATGTCTAATGAAATGCGTGAGTTCGGAGCGGTATATATTTCGGAAACAGGCAAAGAACAAACGCCTTTGTCGGGTGAAGACGA
>CANRDN010000030.1 GCA_947629375.1 uncultured Bacilli bacterium
ATCGGCAGGCATGAAAGCACCGTGCGAGTGTCCATATTTACGAGGTTGTCCTCGCGCATAAGCGACTTTATCTGCCCGAGCGTCATCCACATATGCGACGGCAGGACTTCGATGTCCTCATCTACCTCGATTATGATATTTCGGTTGCGCTTGCACAAAAATCTTGACGATTGCTCCGACTGTATCTGGTCGGCGATAATGTGATACTTTGAGGCGTTGATGAAGTAATCAAGGTATGCGGGCTTAGCTCCGCCATGCTTTTGGGTGAAGTTAGACTTTGTGGCTTGGATCGTCGGGGAAAGCTGGATCTTGTTGATGTTCCCCGGCTCGATCTTCGCCTGCATCAGGTAGTGCATCTCGCCCGAAATGCGGCGGCAGATGATTCCGAGATAGCCTATTTCGTTTTGAAGAATTATTGGCTGGGAGGTGCCGTCGGAACACTTAAGACCCGATATCTCGAAAAAGCTACCGGAGGGAGTACGAATGGTACCGGCTGTCTCAGAGTAGTGCCAGGGCGAACAGCTTTCTAACTGTATTTTGGAGATTGAAACGCGGGTGGAAGAATTCAAATCTTTTATTCGATTTAACAAAAAGTTGATGTCGTTAATAAGCATAGCGTTACCTCATTGCTTTTATAAAGCTAAGGGATTCGAAAATATCTTTGCGCTTGATAATGAGATATAAGACGTAGCAGACTGCGTACATAAACATTCCAGCGAGGCCGAAATACCAATTGCAAATAATGAAGGCGAAAGTCATGATGACCTCGAGGATTATATCCTTAAATATTTTAATGGGAAGCTTGGTGGAAAGCACAATCTCGCAAAGAATGCATCTGAACATCAGTACTATGAGAACAGAAAGTATGGCGACGGTAACGCTGTCAAAAATATAAATAGATACGCCGGTGAGAAATACACTCAAAGCAAGTGCGATAAGGTTGCATTTCATTTGCAGGCTTTCAAGTCGAAGGGTGTTGAAATATGTATTTATAAGAATTGAAACCTTGCTTTCATAAACGCATATAGGCAAAAGAATTGCGGCATATCTAAGGCTTTCCTTGTACTGTGGCAGCCATAGTGAAAGGATTTTATATGCCGGATAGTAAAAAATGATTCCGCCGAAGATTATACCCATAAGCAAAACGCGCATGATTCCATAAATTTTCGGTAGTGAACCTTTGTCGGTCCTTCGGAGCATGGGATACATCACTACTGCGATAGCGTTAATTGCAGTTAAAATCATGTTTGACAGACTGAGAGTAAGCGAAACTTTGCCGAATGTGGCAATATCCCAATGGTTTTCTACGCCAAAACGGACGACGCCAATGATAAGTAGACTGCCCAATGACGCAAGCATTAGTTTAATTCCAGCAGACATATTTTCTTTAATCTCAGAAATTACGGTTTTATATGGAATGGTTTTTGAAAAGACCAAATCTCGGCAGTACGATATACCAATCCCAAGAGAAACATACTTCGAAAGCACATCCGCTACAAGAATCAATTTGTAATCTCTATAGCCAACTGCCATAAGTAGCATAGTTAATACAATAAAAATTATTTTTTCGGAAATGGTGACTATTGCATACTCTTTAATTCTTGCTGTAGGCTGCAAAATAAATGTGATGAACCAGCGCAGACATATGCCTACCGCAGACACACATACAGCGGCTATAACAAAGTTCTTATTGACATCTTCAATAAATATACTGCTGCCGAGGAAGATACAGACATAAATTATCATCTCCATCAGCCCGAGCATCCGAAATTGTGTCGAGTAAAGCGGCTTGTCCAAATCCTTATAATGCTTTCCGCCCAAGCGAAGATAAATCCCATCGCACCAGCCGAAATATAAAACGCCTACATAACTCACGTAAAACAGATATAGCTGATAATAACCATAGGTTTCTACTCCGACAAGTTTTGGAATTACAAGGATTAGTACTGCAGATATTATTAAGGAGGTGATGTTGGAAACAAATGTATAGGACAGGTTTTTTATAAACTCAATCAGTTTCGACTTTGCCAAGCTCGTTGCGCTCCTTTTCTTCTTCAAGCTCGATAATTTTGTCTATGAGGTGTATAGGCGAAAAACGACCGTCATAATGATAGTCTACGGGAATACGCTCTTTGACCCACTTCCAATCTATATCCTCGGGCTTCTCAAACACTTTAATATATCTTGGTTCATAAAATGGCATATTGACAACATTTTTATTATTCGTCAAAAGCTTTTTGTTGTAGCAGACGGCTTCGTAATAGCGACTCGTGGCACCAACTTGTCCCGGATGCATTATTTCCAAAATACAATTTGAACTTACCTCCTCGTCTATCAGTATGGAATAAGAGACAGGAGTCGTCACGATTTCATTGCTATATCTTTGGTCGTCTTTTGAAACGCCTACCATACGAAATATACTTTTTACTTCATTCTTTTTGATTTCTTTAAAGACATTGTACAATTCCTCTTCCCGTCCATTTGCACTACAAGTTAAACACAAATCATACTCAATTGCATTCTTACTATCCGCTACCCAAAGTGGAGAATACGGTATATAATGATATATCCACCCAAATTGTCGAGCGTTTTCCGGATCCATAGTAAAAATATACTTAAAATCAACAGACGAAATATATGCATTTATAGATTGAATTAGCAATCTCTCAAGTCGTCCAATAACTTTTGGAGTTAATGTGTCCCAAATAAAAAGAATATTATGAATTCTGTATCTTTTTTGAAGACCTTTCAGATATTTAGGGGATATAGGATACATTGCTTGGTTGAAAAGGATAATATAATATTCTTTATCTTTTTGCCAATTTATATCCCTTAAAGCACAGCCAACAGGTATTCTATAAAGTATAGAATCAATCAAGTTGGTAATTCTATCTGCATGAAAATGTAGAAGAATTTTTCTAACTCCTCTAAATAAAATATACGTCCATGTTCTGCGTTGCACTAATGTAACCCGTTCATCAAGCTCTAAGTCTTTTGTTGTTGTGGGAAGAAGATTGTTTTCATTAACAAAAATAACTTCCCTGTGCTTTTTCATTTCGTTACCCATCTTTTTCACTCCTTAAGTTATGCTGAATGATGGTTTTATTCCAAACACATAGAGGTTAGTAATTTTAATTGCGCAGCTCGCGATGCTCCAAATCGTGTTTCTTATGAAATTTTTTAGCCTTACGTCCGGCATTTTATCACTCCTATTATAGGGAAGTTTATGCATATTTACCTTTTATAATTCATCAATTCTTTAATTCCGTCAATGAAGCATACTTTGGATTCCCACCCTATATCATTCTCCAACTCGCTTACATCCGCGCAAAGATACATGACCTGCTTTTCCGAATATGGAATAGTTCCGAATTCAAGCTGAGCGCCAGGGCTCACAACATCACGGATAGTTTTCATATATTCCTTAAGTGGTCTTGCTTCTCCGCTCCCAATTACATAAGTCTTCCCGTCAATGCCTTTTTCACCGAGCAATCTGAACGCTCTTGCCGCGTCTGCGCTGTAAAGATAGTCCCACATCTGCTCGCCTTTGGTAAGTGTAGGAGTTTCTCCTTTTTGAAGTTCGTTTATCAATGACATTACCATAGTGTTTTCACCGTCGTTGGGGCCGTAAACGCTTAGAATCCTTGTCCATATATGCCCAAGTCCAAGCTGATGAGCATACTCGCGGGTCATCTGTCCGGCGCATAGCTTTGCCATTCCGTATCCGTTTTCTGGAAAACACGGCGTATCCGGCTTTAATATGCCTTCATGTCTGCCATATTCAGCTTGCGAACCTGCTCCAATAAACATCTTGCATCCAAAACGTTTTGCAACCTCTACAGCATCGAGAGCATATTTAATATTGTCTGCATGTGCATACATATTGTTCCTATCCGGTCCGACAGTTGCTGCCCATGCAAAATGATAAAAGACATCATACTCTTTTCCAGTGTCATTCTGAAAATTAGATAATTCGCTCAAGCTGCAATATTTCTTTGTAATAAGTGGGTGCTCGGGGATTCTCTCGTTTTTGGAAGAGCCTTCTCGGCAAAGAATGAGTAATTCTACATCGTTCTCTATTAGTTCCTTTATCAGCGCCGTGCCTACAACACCGGTGACGCCTGTTATAATTGCTCTGTTCATCTGCTTTCCTTCATATATCCATTTCGTTTATCTCATCATAAAGCTTTCTTTCAAGCAACGGCTCCTGGTCCTGATTCGGCTTGCCGAATTCAAGCTTCGGAAAAACATATGTATCTTCTTTTATTTTTAACTCTATGAATACCGGCTCACCACTTTCAAAAGTTGTTTTATCTATTGCCTGTATATCTTCTTCGCTTTTACAGCATATGTATTTTATTCCGTATGCGCTTGCTAACACACCGAAATCGGGAACAGCATATCCTCCGGAAAGTGTCGTCTGAGTGTAGTTCTTGTCAAAATACATTTCTTGAAAATGCCTTATCATGCCAAGCGCATAATTATTTAAAAGAATAATCTTAAGCGGCAGCTGTTCACTTGAAACCGCCATCAGCTCCTGAATATTCATCTGAATACCTCCGTCGCCGCTAAAGCAAACGGTCGGCTTTTTAGAAGATGCCATACACGCTCCGACAGCCGCAGGAAGAGAATATCCCATTGCGCCGTGACCACCGCTGAAAAGAACTCTCTGCCCTTTCTTTAAGTCAAGTGATTGTGCGACCCAAACCTGATTTTGTCCAACGTCGGTAGTGATAACTGAATCTTCGGGAATCAACTCACTGAATTTGTTCACAAGTTGATTTGGGTGCTTGTCATCAAGTCCTGTCAGCTTTTCCTTTATCGATTCACACATGTTTATCCATTCGCTATAATCTTTTGCCTCAACTTTTTCAAATACTTCAACAAAGCTCTTTATATCCGAACAAATGTGTATCTCATCTTTGTGAACGGTATAACTCAGCTCCCCCTCGTCAATATCTATCCTTATTATTTTTGCGTTCGGCGCAAAATTTTCACGCTTTGCGCCGACCTGTCTTACATCGAGCCTTGCGCCGGCGGATATAAGCAGGTCGCACTTTGAAGCTAAAAAGTTTGCAGTCCTGCTTCCATATGCACCGATAAATCCGTAGTTATATTTATAACCTGCCGCAACGTCAACGGCAATCATTGTTGTCACAACAGGAATTTTCAGCTTTTCAACAACTTCGCGTATCTCTTCAACAGCTCCAGCTGATTTTATACCGTTACCAAGCAGAAACAAAGGTTTTTTTGAACGGCTCAACATATCTATCAATAAAATAAGTTGATCAGAAGAAATATTTTTGGCAACCGGCGAATATCCCATTAGCGTTTCAGACGCGATTTCGGTTCTGAATATATTCATAGGAATATCCAACAACACCGGTCCTTTTCTGCCAGACGTGGCGGCATGAAAAGCATAGTCAAGCTGATATTTAATATCTTCTGTTTTTACGACTTTTGCGGCGTATTTTGTCACCGGCTTAACAATAGACACTATATCCGTTTCCTGAAATCCGCGTTGCCTGATATTCTTTTCACTTTTACTTTCATAAGTATTTACCTGCCCTGTAATGAACAATGTTGGAATAGAATCAAAATATGCATTGCAAATTCCGGTGATGAGATTCGTCGCACCCGGTCCACTTGTAGCATAGGCTACGCCGACTTTGCCGCTGACCTGTGCATATCCGCAGGCCGCAAAAGCCGCTCCCTGCTCGTGATAAGCAAGATGAGCATTGATGCAGTCACTTCTTTTACTCAGTGAATCCATAAAATAGGTAACCATTCCACCGGGATAGCCGAATACATCGGTTATATTTTTGGAAATAAGGTATTCCACAATATAATCAGATACTGTCATAATTTACCTTACCGCTTCCCTCACCGTCTCCGCCATATAATCTATCATCTCATCAGTCATACCCGGATATACACCTATCCAAAACGTGTTGTTCATGATGAAATCGGTCACCTCAAGACTTCCCGCCACTCGGTATGCGTCGGTGCCTCTTATCCCGTCAAAGCACGGATGCTTGATGAGGTTGCCGCTGAACAGAAGACGAGTCTGGACGTTGTGCTCCTCTATGTAACGCGTGACCTTGTTCCTGTCAAGCCCGCTCTCGGGTCTTACCGATATCAGGAATCCGAACCACGACGGGCGGCTGTTCTCCGCCGGTTCAGGGAGAATGAGCTTGTCGGAAACAGGCTCAAGCGCTGCTCTCAGTCTGTCCCAGTTGTGGCGGCGACGCTCGATGAAGCTCGGGAATTTCTTGAGCTGCTCGACACCTATTGCCGCCTGCATATCCGTAACTTTCAGATTATACCCGAAGTGGCTGTAAACATATTTGTGATCGTACCCCTTTGGCAACTCGCCGAACTGTCCATCAAAGCGATGCCCACAGAAGTTGTCGCGTCCCGACGGACAGATGCAGTCCCTGCCCCAATCGCGGTAGGAAAGAATCAGCCTGTTGAGCAGCGGATTATCCGTGTAAACGCAGCCGCCCTCGCCCATCGTCATATGGTGCGGCGGGTAAAAGCTGCTCGTGCCGATGTCGCCCCAAGTTCCGGTGAATTTCGTCACGCCGTCGATCGTATACTGCGAGCCGAGCGCGTCGCAGTTATCCTCAACAAGCCAGAGATTATGTCTGTCGCAAAAAGCCTTAACCGCTTTAAGGTCAAACGGATTGCCGAGAGTATGAGCGATCATCACAGCTTTTGTTTTCGGGGATAACGCCTCTTCCAACTTCGTAACATCGATGTTGTACTGCGGAACCGTGACATCAACAAAAACAGGAATAGCGCCATATTGCAAAATAGGTGTGACCGTTGTCGGGAAACCGCAGGCGACCGTGATAACCTCGTCACCGCGCTTTATCTGCCTCTCGCCAAGTTCGGGAGCAGTCAGCACCGAGAAAGCTATCAGGTTTGCGGAAGATCCGCTATTGACCAAATGAGCATACTTCACACCTATCCATTCGGCGAATTTCTTTTCAAATTCGTCGGAAAACCTGCCCGTAGTGAGCCAGAAGTCGAGCATCGCGTCTGTCAGGCTCTGCATCTCTTTTTCATCGTAAACGCGGGAAGCATAGCTGATCCTATCGCCCGGCTTGAACGGCTCTTTTTTCTCTTTAAAATCGTGGTAATATTCGGCGACAAGGGCTTTTATCTGCTCCCTTGCCTCCGCTTCGGTCTTCCAATTCGCCATATTATCCCTCCAAAAAATCTTTAATCTCTCTATCCATCTCTGCGGGAATATCTTCCCCCGCGAGCCATGCTTTATAGAAGCGTGTCGTATATTTCATACACTCATCGATGTTCCATCTCGACCTCCACCCGAAAACGCTCTTGATTTTCGAGCAGTCGAGCTTCAGGAAATTCGCCTCGTGCGGGGCGTTTTTCTCCGCTTGATTGACCCATGCGGCGCCGTCGCCCCAGTGCTTGCAGAAAAGGTCTACCAAATCGCCGGTAGTTACGCAGTCGCAGTCGTCGGGGCCGACGTTGTAAAAGCCGGCGTAACGCTTGTCCTCAAACTGTTTCGCGGCGATAGTCAGGTATACCGCCAGCGGCTCCAAAACGTGCTGATAGGGTCGGGTGGAATAGGGGTTGCGCACGCCTATTTTCTCCCCCGCTTTCATTGCACGAACGCAGTCGGGAATGATTCGGTCGCTCGCGAAATCCCCGCCGCCGATAACATTTCCGGCGCGGGCGGTCGAAACTGCGATGTCCCTATCCGCAAAGAAACTGTTAATATAGCTATGCGTTACAAGCTCGGAGCAGCTCTTGCTGTTCGAGTACGGGTCGAAGCCGTCGAGAGGCTCGTCCTCACGATAGCCCCAGCACCATTCGTTGTTTTTGTAAACCTTGTCGGTCGTTACGTTGAGCACACTTTTTACGCATGGGTTCAGCCGGACGCATTCCATCAGATTGACGGTTCCCATAACATTGGTTTCATATGTATAGCGCGGGTCTTTGTAGCTTTCGCGAACGATCGGCTGCGCGGCGAGGTGCAAAACGATCTCGGGCTGAGCCTCCGCCAAAGAGGCTTTAAGCCTGTCAAAATCGCGGATGTCCGCGATGACGCTCTTCATCTTATTGCCGAGACCCGAGATGCTGAAAAGATTCGGCGTTGTCGGCGGTTCTAAGCTATACCCGGTGACGGTTGCACCCGCGTTTACAAGCATTTTGCAGAGCCATGTGCCTTTGAAACCGGTGTGACCGGTCACCAATACGCGTTTACCGCAATAAAATGATAGATCCATTTAATCCTCCCAAATCTTCCACGGTGCTTTGCCCGAAGCCCAAAGCTCCTCGAGCTTGTCCTTCTCGCGCTTGGTGTCCATGCACTGCCAGAAGCCGTCGTGATAGTAGCTTTTGAGCTGCCCCTCGGCGGCGAGGCGTTTCATCGGCGTTTGCTCAAAAATTGTGCTGTCGCCCTCGATATAATCAAAAATCTCGGGGTTGCAGACCATAAACCCGCCATTTATGAGCGAGCCGTCCTCGTCGTCCTTCTCGCGAAAAGCCGTGATTGTGCCGCTGTCATCTACATCTAAAACACCCTTTTGCTGGGCAAGGCTGATTGAGGTAAGCGTCGCGATTTTGCCGTGAGACTTGTGGTATTCAATGAGTTTTGTGATGTCAACATCGGATACCGCGTCGCCGTATGTAAGGCAGAAAGGCTCGTTGCCGACGTATTTCTGCACCCTCTTTATGCGACCGCCAGTCATGGTATTGAGCCCGGTGTCAACGACTGTGACTTTCCACTTCTCGGCGTGCTTGTCGTGGACGATGACCTCGTTGCCGCGCGTGAAGTCGAAAGTGATGTCCGAGGTGTGCAGGAAGTAGTCCGCGAACCATTCTTTGATAACGTGCTGCTTGTAGCCCGCGCAGATGATGAATTCGTTGATTCCATGCGCGGAATAGCCTTTCATGATGTGCCAGAGGATCGGCATTTCGCCGATTTCGATCATCGGCTTGGGTTTAAAGGCGGATTCTTCGGAGATGCGGGTCCCGAAGCCGCCGGCGAGGATTAGGGATTTCATATGTTACTCCAATCAACAACTCTTAATTCGTATGTTTTAATTTTTTGTATATGGGTCTAATATAATTTCTAATACACCTTGCAAGCCATCCCGGAATCAAGTAAAATGGAATAGTATAAAAATATAGTATAGGATATTTTATAAGTAGAGGTTTTAGGTATTCTTTATATTCTCCTTTCCAATCATAAGTGGCGTAAGCTTTGATTTTTACAATCGCTCGTGGAAAGCTCGATTTTGAAACATCTAAGTAAACATTTTTCATTTGTTTATCATCAAATCCGCATTCAACCGCATGAGTGCAAAGCGTATATTCTAAACCTTTTCCGAAAATTTTAAAATAACTCATACTTTCTTTTTCTACTGTAGAATTTCCGGCCGTTACATCATCTGCGACGCAGTAATCGCCAATGATTCCCATAGCAGATTCACTATCATTTATCATTTCAAATGCAACGTTAGTATGAAAGAAATGCGTCCAAAAATACTGCTGCGGAGTCTGCACATAGGTATATTTTTCTTTAGAAAAAATCAAACAGCTCATATAAGACATCTGATGTTTCACGTAATGCATAAAAACGCTTTTGTCCTTAGTAATTACATCTTCAGTTGTGCTTTGCCATTTTTCTGAACAATGTTTTAAATCTATATACTCGCCTTCAAAAAAGACGTGATTCATAAACACGACCGAACATTCCTGATGATTCTCCAAAAAACATAGTATCTTTTGCAAAGCGCCTTCAATCAAAATATCATCACTGCCAAACAGAATAAAATACTTTCCTTTTGCAAGCTCACAGCATCTTAAGAAATTAGCCTCACCGCCAATATTATAATCATTTCTTGAATAATTTACTGCAGGATACTGCTGCTCTATCATTTCTTTTGTACCGTCATCCGAGGCATTGTCTGAAACCAATAACTCCACTCTATCGTCAAGTTGGGAAACAATCGAGTCAAGCGCCCTTTTTAACAATGTTTTTCGATTATAAGTTGGTATACATATACTTAACAAGTAATTCTTCATATATTCTCAGTCTCCCTCATTAGAACCATTTGTAAGAATATCCATAAGCGCCATCACTGTCCAAACATTTATAGCAGCAGGTGGAACAAAGTAAGCTCCTTCCACAAACGCAGCTACAGAATACACCAATAATCCTTCCCAAGCTCCTTTAACTAGCCAATTATTACATTTTTTTAAATATACCATTCCCCTTTTTAGATAATAGACAATTGGAATCATAAACAACGTTAGTCCAATAATTCCTCCAATTACAAATACAGCAACATAGGTCATTTCATATGCTCCACCTTCATAGTTAAGTCCATCGGCTCCAAATACAAACGACACAGGCCTTATTTCACTGAACAACCAGTTAAAGTATTTTAACATACTATCTGTTCTTCCTGCGCCTTTGATTAACGTATCTCGATCAAATATTGATAATGCCCTTGTTACAAAAAAAGCATCCACATTCTGCGAGAAAAAATAAGTCAATGCTGCGATGCATGGTATAAACATTAACAATAAGTATGAAATCGTTTTTTTCTTCATATGTCTCTCTTTTAAGACACCTGTTAAAATTATAAGTATATATAAAATGCATCCTAATACCGCTGTTCTTGAACCGGATAACATACAAATTATTACATACATTACAAAATAAATAATTTTACTTGCCGGTTTTCTATCTATCTTATTAAAACACAAAGGAAAAAGCAACAGAATTGAAAGACCAAAATTATTTCCGTTTTGATAAGTTGAAAACATCTTAGTTTGTCCCTCAACAGTTCCATTAGCTTTATGCATCCACCATCTTGTCGGATCTTCTATATAATCTGAATAATTAACAGTTATTCCCGGTATATCGGTATTACCTATTCCAAATATAAACTGAACTATAGCATATATAAATAAAAGCATTACGCATTTATCTATGATATTATATATTTCCAGAACCTGTTTTTCGGTTGATACATAATGCTTTACTACAAAATAAATCAGTGGGTAAATCGACAACGAAATTATAAATGGAAATGTAAATAATGAAATGCTACCAATTAAAAAGCAAGTAAATAGTAACCTAACTAAAAAATAACTTATTTCAAAAAATACCATCAACTCAATGCTATTCATTTTATTCTTTTTTTCAAGTAATAACGAAAATGAAAAAACAAATATTAAAATTCCCAGCAAAACACTTCCTAACGTCAACGGAATTTCTCCGATTTTAATCCCCGCTTTGGGAATTAAAACATTTACAATGATTGTTAATAACAATAATCGGTTATTTACTGCTTTGTTTTTAGCTCTCATAATATCTCCCAAGTGTTATTTACTAATGTAAAATTTTCAATACCTTTTCTCCGGAATCGTCAAAACTATATCTTTCGAGTGCTGTCTTTGACTCATCTACATTTCTCTTTAATACTACATCTTCCAGTCTCACCCTCGCCTCGCCCGGCTCAATATAATGCACGCTTTCCCCCAGCACCTCAGGCAAAGAAGTAACATTTGAAGCTATAACTTCTGCTCCGAGCGCCAGCGCTTCAAGAGGCGGTAACCCGAATCCCTCATAAAGCGAAGGATGAATAAACGCTCTGCAATTTTTTATTAGCGCGCAAGCGTCCTCATCAGAAATGAAACCTAACATATGCACGTTTTCCGGAATCTCAAACTTGTCGGTTTCATAATACTTTCCCGCAATCGCGTAAACGCAGTCGGGATTATATTTTGCATTCTCAATAATCCACTTACCGTTTTTATTTCTTGAAAGGGTTGACAGCGAAAAGAAATATTCCTTAGGCTTCAAAAACGGATATCTTTCCTGCCAATCCGGGCTTTCCTTATACTCCAAAACGTGCTGCCAACCGCTAGGAATAACCGTTATTTTACCTCTTGCAGGGGGATAATACTTTTCGATTTCGCCTTTGCTGAAATTGCTGACGGTCGTTATTGCCTTTTCATGCCTGGCGATATACCAATACTGAAACATGTGCCAGTAACGCGAAAGCTTGTTTCTAAAGGTTTTGTAGTCCTGCGGGTTGACTTTGTACATAATGTCATGAACAGTCGTTATTCCCGGCTGCACGAACAGCGGACAAATGTTACAAAAATTTATACAGGTAACGTCCTTGTGCTTTTTGAGATATTTTCTTAGGTCGGTCTGCTCCCATACCATACCGGTATGCTTGCCGATTGTCTCGGCCTTTATGTTTTTTAAATCCGGAATATCTTTTGCATCAATAGGTGCGAGCAGAGTGACTTCAATATCGCCGTCAAGACACTTGTCAAGCGCTTTGGTTATTTCCCGAGCATATCTGACTATGCCTTGCATTCTATCGGCAAGAAATCTGCCGTTGATAACATATTTTTTACCCATCAAGTTCACCTATCAGCTTCATAAGATTCTTCTCAAAAATATCCTCAGTAAAGTTTTCCAACACTCTCTGTCTCGCCGCTTTGCCGTATTTTCCCCTCAATTCCGGATCTGACGCGAGTTTTTTCAGAGCCTCGGCGTACGCCTTGCTGTCACCGTTCGGGCATTCGATTCCGGTCACGCCGTCTAAGTTGACATAATTTACTCCGCTGCCCGGGATTGTAAACGTGACCGCAGGTTTGCCGAAATACATTCCCTCTGCAAGTGCAAGGCCGAAAGCTTCGTTTTTCGTGACCGAAGGGAAGCAGAAAATGTCACAAGCGGTTAGGTACGCCGTAAGCTCGCTGTCGCTAATTCTTCCCAAAAATACGACGTTTGTGAGTTCTTTTGCCTGCTCCTTGAGCTCGTCGGTAAGCGGTCCGCTGCCGCCTATGTAGATTTTAAAGCTTTCGTCAAGATACTTAGCCGCATCTATTAAATATTTATAGCCTTTATAAGGAACGTGCCTGCCGATCCCGAAACAAATTGTTTTGCCGATGTTCTCTTGCCGAATGAGTTCAGCCTTTTCAATATCCGCTGAAGAGAATCTCTTTGTATTAATACAACTCGGGATAATCCTGCATTTATCTCTGAATTTACTAAGATATGGGCTGCCGTCTACATAATTAGGCGAAGTCGCGGCAATAACATCTGCACGTTCAAGCAGCCGGATATTTTGCCGGTGAAACAGTTTCCCGAGTATTTTTTGCCGTGTAATGTCCAGATGCCACCATAATATAAGCTTAAAGCTTCTTTTTCTGTATTTGAGGAGATAATGTGCGGCAAACGGATTCGGATAATTAAAAATAACTATATCGGGTTCATATTCCTGTATTACCCGTCTCAGCTCTCGTGAAAAAGTCAAGGAAATTGCCTGCGACGCAACTTTTGCTATGCAACCGCATCTAATGATTTCTTTTCCGTCAATGATATCTCGAACGGTTTCGCGACGTCTGCACGAAAGTCCGTCTCTTTCAGCCGTTTCATTGAAACATATAGTTTTTATTTCAAAGTCTTTGCGAGATAACCCATTTACAATATCCCTTGAAGTTTGCTCTATCCCACCAATGTTCGGAAAAAAGTGATTTGTTATTTGCAGAACCTTTGTCACTCAAAACAACTCTCCTCAATCATCAAGCACAGCGCGTGATACACCGGCAAATGCAGCTCCTGAACCATATACGTTTCGGTCTCGGGAACTCTTATGCACACGTCCGCCATTTCACTTAGCTTGCTCTCTTTTTGCCCCGTCAGCCCTATGGCCTTCATTCCTTTTGCCTTAGCCGTGACCGCCGCGTAGAGCACGTTTTTGCTGTTTCCAGAGGTCGAGATTCCGAGGAGCACATCGCCCGGATTGCCATATCCATTGACCTGCTGGGCAAAGCACAAAAGCGGCTCGCAGTCATTCTGGTAGGCAGTCGAAAGAGCAGGGTGACCATCGAGGGCTATTGCAGGAAGCGCGCCCTGCAAATTCTCGGCAAGTGTTTTACCGAGTTCGGGATTCACGGCAATAAGCCTGTCTGCATATTCTTTCGGAAGCTTGCGCGGGTTCTTAAAACCTTTCATAAGCTCGCCGACTATGTGTTCGGCGTCGGCAGCAGATCCGCCGTTGCCTACAATCAGAAGCTTTCCTCCGTTCGCGTAGCAGGACTCAATGAGTTCATAAGCAGCTGCTATATCGTCCTTGCAAACTGCTAACTGCGGGTATCTCTCAATCAGCAGATCGAGCTGAGCCCTAACTTTCTCGGTCATATGTATCCTCCAAAATTTCTTCAACCGCCTTCAGCAAATCTCCGTCGGTCGGAATAATTTTTGTTTTGCAGCCTGCCGCTTCTCCTGCGCCTCTGTCGTGCTCGCCGTCGCCTATCATATACGACTGCTCAAGGTCGATGTTGAAATCTTTTGCGGCTTTAAGCAGCATTCCCGGCTTCGGTTTGCGGCAGTCGCAGCCGAATTTAAGTTCTTTGACCTCTCCCTCATACCCACTGTCGGGGTGGTGTGGGCAGAAGTAAATGCCGTCAAGGTATGCGCCGTCAGCGCCTAAAAGCGTCTCCATTTTGTTATGTATCTCGTCAAGCTCGGCAAACGTTACCTCGCCGCGCGCGATTACAGGCTGATTCGTCACAACTATTGCAAGATAGCCCGAGCGATTGATTAGCTTTATTGCTTCTGCCACGGTCGGGAGAAGCTCGAAATCGTCAATATTTCTAAGGAATCCGACGTATTTGTTGATTGTTCCGTCTCGATCTAAAAAGATTGCTTTCTGCTTGTTTCTGAGATTTCTTGCAAACACTTTTCCGCTCTCAAAATCTTTTGTGACTGCTTCAAACCTCTCCGGAGTACCCATATCCTTTACATACTCGGGACTGTCATAGCAAAACATTTTACCCGCTCCTGCAAGGGGCTTTAGCAAATGTCGATCTAAATCTATTTTCGGCAAGTCGATATCGTTTTCCAAAAGCTTCGGGGAGATTATATGCAGCCCCGCGTTGACCCGATTCTTATAAAATTCGGGGCGCTCGTCCTCTTTGGCGAGCCACTTTTGAACGGATTTATTATCGTCTGCAATAATCAGCCCGCTGTCGTAGGGGTGGTCGTTCGGGTGGGTAAACAGCGTTGCAAGGGCTTTATGCTCTTTATGAAACGCTACAAAGCGGTTAAAGTCTATATTGAATACGGAGTCGGCGTTGAGTAGGAGAAAATCCTCGGTCAGTTTATCTTTCAGCCTGAATAATGCTCCTGCGTTTCCGAGGGGCTTGTCCTCCACGAAGTAATCTATATGTACGCCGAAGCGTTCTCCGTCGCCGAAATATTCGATTATTTTCTCAGCCATATGACTGACGGTCAGGATTATGTCGGTGAAGCCCTGCTCTCGCAGGCATTCGATCTCGTGCTCTAAAACGGGCTTTCCGCAAATCGGGATAAGTGGCTTCGGAATGTCGGGAAAAAGTTCGGAGATGCGAGTACCCCTCCCACCGGACATTATGACTGCTTTCATCTGATCAACTCGCTTACGTTTTATACAAAATATGACATGAGTTTGATTTTTTCGCTCATCTTAACAATTATTATTGATGAAACTGTTGAGCCTAAAACTACTAACCCCAAAGTACAAAGTGTAGGAATAAAAATAAAGTGCTCATTGACAAACGTAAATCCCGCCGTAAATATAGGATGACCGCAAAAAAGTACGGTGCTGAGCTTTCTTAAAAACAAGAGCTTATCTTCTTTGACATTCACTTCCTGCTGCTGGGCAAATATGAATATGAATACCGAGGCAGGCAGCGCAAATACTGTTAAATTCATCACGCTTATTTCTCTGTATTTAAACATCAAAATTGCCTCAATGCAAAGTAAGAACATGCTTACTGCAATCCCAAAAGCAACTTGATAACGCTTTATTTGAATTTTATGTTGGGTAAAGAAATACCCTAAGTAGACGTATATCGTGCCAAAGAACAAACCGTTACGCGTTGTCAAGAATATCTTTCCGTAGATTTCAAACACGCCTTCAAACTGCGGAACAAGAAATCTGTAAGATTCATATAAAAGTCCAAGAATGAATAGACCTACTGCAATTACTGCCACGCTTTGTGTTTTAAATTTATGTATAAACGAGACTATCCCAAGAGCGAATATCAACGACGGCAGGAACCAGAGATGAAAATACGAACCTGAAAAAATAAAATTATGAATAAAATCCATTGCTCCTGTAAACGGCGGTACATTATCCAAAACATCTTTAAGTACAATAATCGGTATATATACGACTGTCCACGCTAAATACAGTTTCAGTAAGCGAAGCAACTGATGCTTCAATCTTTGCATTGAAAACGGCTTTGAGAAAAATAAATAGCCGGAAATAATGAAGTATACCGGAACTGCCACCGTAGAAATCCCATTGCATATCAATGCAGCGAATAAATTATCAGACGATAAAAAGCTTTGAGAAAAATGTCTTAAAATTACTATATATGCCAAAATGACTTTGAGGATATCATAACTGCCATGTACCCCCCCCCGCTAAATTTTACGGGTTGGAACATTGCGGCTTCTTTCATGTATAATTCTCCTTAGGTGTATAGCTCTCCGGCGAGTAGTAGATAACCCTCGTTCCGCCGTTTTCAAACTCAAACGGAACATATAGCAAATCTTTCATAGCCTCCATGACGCTTGCGCGGCGCTCGGACTGAACGTAGAAAATCAGGAATCCTCCGCCGCCCGCTCCAAGGAGTTTCCCACCCAAGGCTCCCGCAGCTATGCCTTTTGCATAAAGCGCGTCGATACCGTCGGTCGTGATTGCCGAACCTGTCTGGCGCTTTAATTTCCATGTATAATCAAGCAATCTGCCGAAATCGTCTAAATCTGCGTACTTATCCGTCAGAACGTTCTCGGCTTCATCAACAAGCGAGAGCATTTCCTTTAACTGTGCAATTTTATCGCCCCTGTCCTTTGCGTTCGCAAGCTGAACCTCCGACGAAAAGCGAGTAAAGCCTGTGAAGAACAAAAGCAGATTTTCATTCAAGCGGCGCTTGCGTTCGGGAGAGATGATCACCGGACGAACTTCATAACCGTCGGCATTGAAGCTGATTCTGTTCAACCCTCCGAACGACGAAGCTATCTGATCCTGCCAGCCGCCGGCCTCGTTGCAGAGAGTGCGCTCGAGATAAATTGCTTCGTCGGCAAGACGGCCTTTGTCGGCATACTTTCCTTTCAGAGCATGGAAAGCATTCAACATACCGACTGCGAAAGACGACGACGTTCCGAGACCTGAGCGTGCAGGAAGGTCTGATTCATAAGTAAGCCTGATCTCGTGCATATCCAGCATCTTCATCGCGTTGCGAATCGCGGGGTGTTTGATTTGCTCGACATCTGTTACTCGCTCGGTCTGAGAGTAGCAAAGCTCTGTCGAATAGTCGAAAAAGCGTGGCAAATGGCGCACGTTGACATAGCAGTACTTGTCAAACGTTGTTGACAGGACTGCCCCGCCGTGCTTTTCAAAGAATTCTTTCATATCCGTCCCGCCGCCGAAAAATGACATACGGAAGGGGGTTTTGGTAATGATCATTTAACTCCTCCTATCATTTTCTTACTTTGCCCCGCTTTTTCTGACAACCGCAAGTACCGTGGCAAAAATAATTTTGATATCCAAAAAGACCGATTGCTTTTCTATGTAATGCAGCTCCATTTTCTGCCGCTCACCGGTGTCATATTTCGCGTTATTTCTCGCATACGCCTGCCAATAGCCCGTCAATCCGGGCTTTACTGACAAAAGTGCATCTTGCTGTTCGGGAGTGTAATATCTTTCGAGTTCTTCCCTAAGAATCGGTCTTGGGCCGACCAGAGACATATCGCCTTTCAGACATATATTCCAAACGATTTGCGGAAGTTCATCTATTGACAGCTGCCTTAGTCTCGCGCCAAAGCAGGTTTTGCCGTCGCCGGACTTTTTGTATCCTATAAGCCTCGGGTCGTCGTCAATCTTGTACTCGCGCTTGTATTCTTCAAGCTGTTCGGGGGTGAGCATATTTTCGAGCTTGTCCGCACCGTTGCGCATCGTTCTGAATTTGAGGATTCTTAAATCTTTACCGTTTTTGCCCACGCGGGTTTGCATATAAAACGGGTTGCCGGGGTCCTTTATCATGATTGCCGCAGCAATAACCGCCATTGGTATCAGAAGAATAATGCTTGCAATCAACGACAATACGAAATCTGCTGACCGTTTGAAAAAGGCATAAACCGGTCTGCTTTTCGCATTAGAAACATCGCCCGCAGAAGATTCAACTTGCGATACAAAAATATTTGGGCTTTCTGACATCTCCTGCTTGTCCATCACAGCCACCCCGCTCATTTCTTCACTCAACTCATTCACCCTCATTTCTCATGTTCAACGCTTTGTGATTTTTCCAATCTTAAAACTTAACCTGCCATGTGTCGTTTCCTCAACACTCGGTAACACTTTAACGATTTTATATAGCGGATATCACAGAAAAATTTATCTCCGCATAAAACGTTTTGTATCTGCGGAATATTGTCAAAGCCTGCTATTGTTAAAATATTTCCGATATGAAAATTTTAAGCTATGGCTTTTCGCTTTTGACGCTCCGGCTAATTTTTCGGCTTGTCCAATTTCAAGCCGTTGCCCGAGCGGCCGCGCTCAATTACGACAACAGCGCCCTCATGAATGAGGTTTTGTTTCATGACAAAGTCCTGCATTCACAATGAGAGCGTGACAAAGAACAGCTGTTTAAGCCGTTTTTGCGTGTTTTCCTCACTCTCATCCCTCGATTTTCGCTTTCCGCAAAATTTACATATTCGCAGAAAGCCAAATCACGCGAGTATTATAGCACAACGCCGAAAGAATTGCAATAGTTTTATGAAAATTTCTAAAAATTCAGCAAAAATATACCGAGTAATATCCAATTTATCATCAATTTTTACTTAAAGCCCTTGCCGCGTGCGGTCTCTGCCCGGCAAAAAATTTAGTCTCAAGCGCGATTTTGGCCGCGACGAGGTTATTAAAATGGCCTCGGCGCCGCATAATTCTTTATTATAACTTTGTGGAGTTAATTATTATATTTTTTGAGCAGCATAAGGGCGGGTTTTCGGACGGTCAAATTTTGCGGCTCAAATAAAAAAGAAAAACCGCGCAGACCCGCATGGCTGCGCGATTTTTGGCTTTCCGGCGGAGGGGCTTGAACCCTTCTCGCAGTTACCCCGCATTTACAATATTTTGCGGAATTTAATTTTGTTTCCTTTCTCGTAGACCTCATACCCGCATTTTAAATAGCATTTTTGCGCCGGAAGATTATCTTCATCGGTCTGAACGGCAATTGAGCGGAACCCCCTCTCCTTTATATAATTTTCCGCGTATGTTATTGCAAAAGTGCCGATCCCTTGGCGCTGAAAATTCTTTGCAATAAAAAGCATGGAGATCCGCGCCTCGCTTGCGCCGTCCGGGCCGTTGATTTTCATATAGCCGACAGGCATGGCGCCCTTGCAGATCATAAAATGCTTTTCGCTGCGGTCGTTTAAAGAAAGCAGCTCCCTCCATTCGCTAAAGCCGATATCTCCTGCGTGAAGGATCTCTTTGTTTTGTGCAAAAAGTATCCTCGCAAAATAGGCTTCGTTTTCCGTAGCAGGTATTACCGTCAAATTATTCGGCACCGGCATTTCATACATGATCTCGCCGTCGTTTATAAAATCGTTGAACGTTTCAAAATTCTTCTCCGAAAAGCCGACAGAAGCCTGAAGCTCTCTGCTCGGAGCGTTTTCCGGCTCAACATAGCAGCGAAGCGCGACAGCGCCGAGATCGGACAAATGATCAATCGCCGCATTGATCATTTTAGTCGCAACACCCATTCTGCGGTATTCCGGAATGACAAACAAGTCGCCGTAATACCAGAGCTTCGGGTCGGTTTCATTTCTGACGCAATGAAGCCTTCCGATGACAGCGCGATTTGCCGCGGTCGCGACTACGCCGAAGCAGTCGTTCTCGTTCATGATCTCATCGAAAATATACTGCCTTGAACGGTTCACCCATGGCGGAGCGTCGGTTTTCCATTGTTTTTGAGCAATTTGCCGCACAAATTCGTCTGTTAAAAATTTGCTGATTCGGATTGTGATGATTTCGTTCATTTGATGACCCCTTTTCATAAAAACAGATGTAAAAAATCGCCTCCGATAAAATCAAAGGCGACATATCATCCGTATGAAAAGGCGCTTAATCAGCGGACAAAACGGCGTTTGATCTTATCGGTATCATATTTGTCATTTTGTCCACCTCGCTTTCGTGATTTGGTGAAATTATTTTAGCATAGAAATGCAAGAAAGTCAATATGGAAATTTTTTACGACCTGCGCTATAAAAATCAACCCCATCGCAAAAGCGATGGAGCTGATTTTGGCAGGGGCAGTAAGATTCGAACTCACGGCACGCGGTTTTGGAGACCGCTGCTCTACCAACTGAGCTATACCCCTATATTGATTTGGTGGGCCAACAGGGACTCGAACCCCGGACCGACCGGTTATGAGCCGGTTGCTCTAACCAACTGAGCTATTGGCCCCAGTTAAAAACCTTTGCCGCAGGCAAAACCTGCGGCCTCATTCTATGGTGACCCGTGCGAGAATCGAACTCGCGTTACCGGCGTGAGAGGCCGGTGTCTTAGCCGCTTGACCAACGGGCCGGCTTGGTGCACCATCGGGGACTCGAACCCAGGACCCACTGATTAAGAGTCAGTTGCTCTACCAACTGAGCTAATGGTGCA
>CANRDN010000031.1 GCA_947629375.1 uncultured Bacilli bacterium
ACAATTACATTATAATTCAAACATATGTTTTAGTCAATAAAAAATTACTTTTTATAGAAAATTCCTTATAAACAAAATAATTAACCCCTAGGTATTTTGACAAATATATCAAAATGACCTAAGGAATTTCTTTTTATATCAATATTCGAAAAAGTTCGAATAGAAACGTCACTGGTGGAGCTGACTAATCTAAAAACAAACTATTATGTTTTTAGTTATCGCTTTTTAATTGTTATACCACTAAATAACTAAATTTTATCATAGTGAGTCCACATTCTAATAATATGAATTTCTTTTTTTTCTTCATCTACTTCATAAACAATTCGATGTTGTCTATTAATTCTTCTGGAATATAATCCTGATAATTCACCAGTTAATTTTTCGTATGATGGTGGATAACAAAAAGGATTTTCCATCATTAGATTTAATATATTTTTACAATTTTTATCAAGGTTAGAATTTTTTAGTTTTATTTTATCTTTTTCTGCTTGTTTAGAAAATTTAATTGTATATATATTTACCATTCTTCATCCTTTTCATATTTTTTTGCTGATTCCCAATCTTCATTTTTTCTTATATTATTAATATTATCTACAAATCCTGGAATACTTGATAAAAATAATGTTTCTTCAATATTTTTCCATTCATCTTCAGATATTAATACAGCATTTTTTCCCTTATTATTTACAATTGTAATAGGATTAAAGCCAACATTAACATCTGATACCAATTGGTATAAATTTGCTCTAGCATTAGTTATATTTATTGTACTCATTATTAATCACCTCATTTACATTATAGCGTACTTTTTTACGTACGTCAAGTATCTAATATTATTATATGCAGTAATTAAATAAAAATGTATCAAAAAGGAAGAGTATTAACCTCTCCCAAAATATCAATGAACAAACAGAAAGTTTGTTTAATACTACATTGGTGGAGCCGGGGAGAATCGAACTCCCGTCCGAAAAAAACACCATATGGATTTCTACAAGTTTAGTTAACTATTATATTTCACTATCCGAAAAACCAGTTAACAGGTTATCGAATAGCAAGCCTATAAAATTCATTTGTGCTTATAGACATCACACAAATATATCCTACTAAATAAGCCCCTTATATTTCCCGTAGGAAAAGAAATAAAAGAAGCGCACTTGCTCTAGATTATACTAGGCAAAAGCTACAGCTGATCTACGAGAGAAAAGTGTAGCGAATGCATTTTTAATTTTGTTTCCAGTTATTTAACTGATGCATTTACGTGTGCCTCGACTTGCCATCCATACTCAGTTAATCCCGTCGAAACCTAGTCGGCCCCGTGTTGAAAATTATATCATATTTGATAAAATTTTTCAATTAATACTTCGTTTTCTTATCAAGTTCTCTTTTGATATCTCGTTCTTTGATTGTTTCTCTTTTATCATAATCTTTTTTACCTTTACAAAGACCAAGTGATACCTTAGCTTTATTGTTTTTAAAATACACTTTTAGTGGTATAAGAGTAAATCCTTCTAATTTTACTTTATTGTCAAGTTTTAATATTTCATTTTTATGCATTAAAAGTTTTCTTGTTCTTGTCTCTTGATGATTAAAAATATTGCCTTCCTTATATTCCCCAATAAACATATTTAAAAGAAACAATTCGCCTTTTCTTATATGTCCATAACTATCCCCAATATTACAACTACCTTCACGAATTGATTTAATTTCGGTTCCAGTTAACACAATTCCACACTCATACTCTTCTTTTATAAAGTAATCGTGTCTTGCTTTTCTATTAACAATTTCCATAAATTCCCCCTAAAGTTTTTTTACAATTTCAAAATCAATTGTCTTCTCTTCTTTGGATGCTCCAACTACTTTGACAACAACTTTATCACCTAATCTATACATATTATGTGTATGTTCATCGATAAGCATTTGACTATCTTCATCATAATTATAGAATCCATCAAGTTCGTTAATTTTAACAAGACCCTCTACTAAATTATCAAGCTGTATAAACATACCAAAGTTAGTTACAGATGAAATCATTCCCTTAAATGTTTCACCAATATGTTTTTCCATATATTCGGCCATCTTCATATCTTCTACTTCTCTTTCACAATCGACAGATGCTCTTTCAGTAGAAGACGAGTGATCAGCTACATATATTAATTTCTCTTCCCAGTGTTTTACAGTTGGACTAGACATATCGTGATTAAATAAGTAAGTTCTTAAAAGACGATGAACAGTTGTATCAGGATATCTTCTAATTGGTGAAGTAAAGTGAGTATAACACTTACTTGCAAGACCATAGTGACCTAAATTTTGTGGTAAGTATACGGCCTTCTGCATATTTCTAAGTAACAAGCTCGATAATACTTTGTACTCTTTTTTATCTTTTAGGAATGCGAGTAACTTCTGCATTGATTTTGGGCTTAAATCCTTTATATTTGATGGAACTACATATCCAAGAGATGATACAAAAGTAAGAAAACTCTTTATTTTATCTTCTTTAGGATATTCGTGAACACGATAGATGAAAGGTAACTCCATATAAAAGATATGCGTTGCAACACATTCATTTGCTTGAATCATAAAGTCTTCAATTAAATTTTCCCCTGCTCCCCTATCTCTTAATACAATCTCTGTTGGGACACAGTTTTCATCAACTAATATTTTAGCTTCATCTGTATCAAAATCAATATATCCTCTCTCATTTTTATGTTTTCTTATAATATCTGCAAGTTCTTTCATAAGAAGAAGAGTTGAGGCATATGGCTCGTAACCTTCTACTACTTCCCCATTTAAGACTTTATTAACCTTTTTATAAGTCATTTGAATTCTTGATTTGATGACACTTTCAAATATTTCATAATCCACAGTTTTACCATTTTTATCTATTTCCATAACACAAGAAATAGCAAGTCGCTCTACATCTGGGTTAAGAGAACAGATTCCATTAGAAAGTTTATGTGGTAACATTGGAATAACTCTATCGACTAGATATACACTAGTACCTCTTTCCATAGCTTCCGTATCTAGTGGACTTCCTTCTTTAACATAGTAAGAAACATCGGCGATATGAACACCTAATTTATAATTACCATTTTCAAGTTTTTGAACTGATATTGCATCATCGATATCTTTGGTATCGTCCCCATCAATAGTAAAAATCATCTCGTTAGTTAAATCTCTTCTTCCAACTTTATCTTCTTCGCAGATTTCTTCTGGAATAGAATCCAACTGTTGTATAACTTCTTTATCAAATTCATATTTAATTTTATATTTCTCGACGATTGAAAGAATGTCGACACCTGGATCGTTTTTGTGACCGAGAATTTTTATTACTTTACCGACGCACTTATTCTTATTTATTGATTCAATTTCCACAACTACCTTGTGTCCATCAACAGCACCATTATTCTTTTTCTTTGGTATTTCTACATCAAGTTTTAATTTTTTATCATCGAGGATAAGATGTCCAATTCCTTTTTTAAAATAAATTTCCCCAATAACTGTGGATAAATTTCTCTTTATTACTTGAACAATTCTTCCTTCTCTTCTTCCATCCTCTTTAGACTCTGTTATTTCTACTGCAACTAAATCATTATCAATCGCGTTATTGATGTTATCGATTGGAATAAAGATATCTTCCTCACCTGGAACAATTACAAAACCAAAGCCTTTTTTATTGACAGTTAAAGTTCCTTTTCTTAAATTACTATCACTATAAAGCATATATTTATCTTTATTAGAATGATAAATATCACCATCTTTTTCCATTTGTTGTAAAGTTTCACTCATCTCTTTAGTTTCTTCAATTGTTTTTAAATTTAAAAGAGAATCAATTTCTTCGTAGCGTAATGCACGATGAACACTTTTTAAAGCCTCTAATATTCTTTCTTTCATATTGTCACATCCTTGTATATTACCTTGTATATTACACTTATATTATATAACACAAATGTCTAAAATCGAAAAGAGCAAAATAATTTATAAATAAAATACACACAACTTCCATTTGTTTGGAGTCATAGTAAATCTATTATATAAAACTTCGTCAATTTTAATTCTGTGCAATTCCACGGAATTAAAATTTTCATTAATAAGCTCTTCCCACAAACTGTAAAAATCAAATGAATTTTTACTAGGCATCCAATTCTTTATTACACCAGAAGGGTCTTCAGGATTTGCATACTTTGCTAAATCAGTTAGCGATATATAATCGGTATTACCAATTCTTAAAATATTTGTTTTATTGTTATTTACGTTAATTTCTATTCTTATTTCTTCTTTACACATAATTATACCCCCCAATTATTTAATCAAGACAAAGAGATTTATTTTTATAAATCATATCAAAACTTATAGTTTTGATTTTAACTATTAATTAGCTATTGATTTCCCCTAACAACCACATTTTAATTCAAACATATGTTTAAGTCAATAGTTAAATTAATTTTTTTAAATTTTTTATAAATCAAAAAAACTAAAATTAAATCATTTAAAGGTCTAATTTTTCGATCAACATATCAATTCTTCTCATAAAATTAAAAGAATTACAGTGACAAGCGTGCCCCTTATATGAATTCAAACTTAACAGAAATTTGGTTTTATAAAACTTGTTCTTCAACTTTAAACTATACCAAAGTCTTATACTTTTTTTAACTTTTCTTTTAAACATCTTCCTAAGTAAAATATGTGTTTCATATATTCTATAACCACAAAAATCTATTCCAAAACGATTACTATAAAATTTACTCTTAGAATTAAGTCTTAAATTTAAGTTAGAACTTAAAAAAGAATCAATTAGTAGTAGAATTCTTTTTGCATCCTCTTTAGTTTCTAATAATAAAATAAAATCATCCATATAACGGATGTAATTTTTAACACATATTTCTTCTTTAATAAAATGATCAAGCTCGTTCAAATAAATATTTGCAAAATATTGACTTGTAAAATTACCTATTGGAATACCTATTTCTTGTCCATCATTTAAAATAGTCATACTAAACTCAAGTAACTTTTTATCACTAATCTTATTCTTCAAAATATCAAAAAGTATATTCTTATCGATTGAGTAAAAATATTTTTTAACATCACATTTTAAAACATAGTAACTTCCATATTTTCTCTTCATTCTTCTCATCTGTTTTTGAACTTCAAAAACAGCTTTGTGAGTTCCTCTATCGTCTAAGCAAGCAAAAGTAGTGTTAATAAATCTCTTAAAAAAATAAGGTTTAATAAACTCTTCAACATACCACTGATGAACAACTCTGTCACGATATGGTAAAGACTTAATTAACCTTTCCTTAGGTTCATAAACATAAAACTCACGATACTCTCCAAATTTATAAATACCACTTTTTAATTCATTCATAATACGAATAATATTACTCTCTAAGTCCATTTCAAAAAGAATAACTTCCTTTTTACTTTTTTTACCTTTGGATGCCCTTTGATGAGCTTCTAACAATTTTTCAAAAGTAAGATTTTTATAAAAACAATTTTTTATTATTTTAGACATAAATTAACCCAAGAACCTAAAGAAATACATACATTATTAATTTTTCTACTCCAAGCCTCATAATTTTTAACATTAATATATTTCTTTTTATAAGAAATTCTAGCATACACCTTAAGCATCTTTAAATTAATATCTAACGCATTTAAATAAGAAAGTTTATCTTTTTTCTCATAAGACTTATAAGCACATAAAATATTTTTCATACCATCATATAATGATTCTTTAATAATATTAACAAAACCGCATTTAACATTTTTAGGAAACTTCTCTGTAATCATTTCTATATAAGAAATAAGACTCATATAAACATTATATATTTTAATATCTTCAACTTGTTTTGTCATATTTAATCATATCCTTTATTTTAGAAAGATGATTTAAAGCGTCTAAGGGAGTAATTTCATTTATATTAATGCTATCGATATATGAATATAGATTATCTTTAGATGATAGTGAAAAATCTGTTACAATTTCAATATTTAATTTATGATTACTAAACACTCGTAAATAATCATCAAGAACAACTTCTGGAAATCCACATTTTAAAGTTTCATTACAAAATTTTACTTTTTTTAAAACAATATAATTATTAATAGTATCACAATCCTCACCAATAAAAATATAAAACTTACCTGATTTAAATAAATACATCTTATTTGGATTGTTTGCTTTTAATTCTAAATATTTAGAATATATCTTACTCAATAAAATCATTTCCTTTCATATAAAATAAATAAATAAATTAAAAAATTCGTACAACAACTCCTTTACAAAATAGACAAAAAACAGCACTAACACGAGTACTGCTTTTGCGATACCCAAGATTTTCACCATTTTATTACTAACCAAAGATACCTATTTAAATTTTTTTCTATAAAAATAGAAAGGTCATAAATTTCTAAAATAAACATAATAATAAAGTCCGTAAACACATTAACAATATCGTATCGAATAATTTCCGTTAATTATATTATTAAGAAGAAGATTCTTTTATATTTTAGTCTGCGAGGGCGAGGCGAAAACCATTGTTGCCATTAGGCTCACCCGTGTTCCTATTGAAGTTGAACTGACCTGCCAATACCCCGTCGTTGTGATTGCCGCCTCGATTGAACCACGGGTACGAAGAGTCAACGAAGTTGGAATTGTCAGCGTAAGAGAGAAGAAAGTAGCAATAAGAAGTTAGTTTTGACAACTTATGACCTACATTTATATTAAATATGAACAATAAAGTTCAATATAAATGCCAAATTTTTTATTTCGTCCACCCCACCCTAGAAAAAAGGGGTGGGGTGGACTAGGCTTAAGCAAAAAAAGTAATTAATTTGCTTACGCAAATTATATTGCGAGGGCGAGGCGAAAACCAACGTTGCCACTAGGCTCACCCGTGTCCCTATGGAAGCCGAACTGACCTGCCAAGACCCCGGCGTTGTGAGCGCCGCCTCGATCGAACCACGGGTACGAAGAGTCAACGAAGCCGGAACCGTCAGCGTACCAAGTGTTATGGTATCTGTATGAACCGTCACCATCTTTGTATCCGAAGAATGGACCCATTTCACCAGTCGCATCTCCTAATTTTCGCCAATTATACGATGTAACCGAACTATTGATATTATATAGATCAAAATATTTACTATATGTATTTGTTTCCTGTACCGTTAGTTCACTTTTACCAATATTATTTAAAATACCTGCTGCCATATACTCCCAAGCACCACCTGACATATCATAAACTCCTGTTATATTTCCTGTAGTGCTAGCAAGATATCCCGTTGATGTATTATATTGTTTTGTTATATTATCAGTGTTTCCTGATGTACCAGGATATGTACTTTGATCTGTATCTGCTGCCGCTGAATAACCTGTCTTATATGCATTATTATTGTTTATGTTTATTTCATTACCTATTCCATATGCCGAATGCGAAAGATATGCAACTGCTCCCCACTCTGTATTTTTTAACATATGAGACTCTAGTCCTCTTTGATAATTGTATGAAGTATAGAACATATTTTTAACACTACTATATCTCCAAGAATATACATTAGGCTTAACTATAACATTTGCTGCTGCAGTTACATTCTTTTGAGCATTAGCTGTTGTCCAAGAATTTATATTTGCTGTTGTAATTGGTACTTCTGTGTCAGAATTTTGATTATACCCTGTTTCGAACTTTCCAATCCAAAAACCATTAAGCTCCGTTGTTCCTAAAGTGAAAGCAGGATGGGTTAAATACTTACCTACTGCTTCGTTTTGACTTTTAGGTGTTGCTTTACTTTCAAAGACAATATCTATAAGTCTTGCATTACCAAAAAGTTTTCTAACGGAAAGTTTGTTTCCACCCTCACCATCATTTGTTAATCCGTCATCAAGTAGTCCACTTACTGATTGAACTGTAGTATAATTACCCAAGTTCCATATTTTGTACCTGTATCTTGGTATCCATACAAAGTAACTTTCTATATCACTTTCATCTATTACATCTCCAGGATTATAATTCTTATTTGGTTTGCCGACTAAAATTACTGCGTTTGCCCATTTTTTCTCACTATAGTTATACCACTCAGTATTTAATTTAGCATACGTTACTTTTCCACTTGGGTCTATAGTAACAGGAATTAAAGGATCTTTTAATTCTGGGTCAGCACCATTTAAAATTGGATCCTTATAATTATGATCAAGTTCACCAGAAAGTGTCTTAGCCTTCTTATATAATTCATCAAGGGACCCCTGAACATTTTGAGAAGAACCTCCACTTTTTCCATTATCATAGGTTACATCACTCGATTTTATAATAGTAGCTGCAAAAACACTAGAAGTTGAAATTATTATTCCAATTATTATCCCTAAAATTAATTTAACATTACTCTTCATTTTTGTCTTCACAATAACACCTCCTTAAAATTTATTTCAATAATGTATACAATTCATCAAGTGCACATTGTACATCAGTACATCTAGTATATTCTTGATTTGTATATTCAACTATCTCTGCATATGGTCTTACAAAAGTGTAATATAATTTAATATCTGCTTTAGTATTTTGAGGTAGAACTTTAATTTCATCTTTATATTTAAAAGTTATGTAAAAAGTAATCTCTGTATTAGAACCTATCCCCTCACCAATTTTATAATCATCAATTATATAAGTTATATCAGTATTATTTATTTCATTTCTTATAGCACTAATTATGTATAAATAATCAGATTTATTATTTACTTTAAATTCATAAGTTATCTCTGAATCTAGTTGTGGCAAAGTTATAAAAATTGCTGCTGTATCTTTTGAATAACTGCTATTATAGGTTTCAAAGGCACTATTTTGGACACTATTCATCTTTAAATCTACCAATCGTATTTCTCTATCAACTCTTATAAATCCTTCTCCACTTATCTGCATTGTTTCATCTAGTGATGAACATACGACAGTTAAAGAACATACAATTAATAAGATTAAAATGCTAAAATGTGTTTTATTTAAATGTAATATGTTCATCTTTCTTTCTCCTTACTTTAAATATTTAAATTATTGTTGTTAATATCATTGTAGCTACTATTTGTATTGTTATAATCTTGATTATTATCACTACTATTTAACGAATCTATTTGATTATTTGTTATATTTGAATTTTCACTTGTTACATCATTATCTTTATTGTTTTTTTGATATAAAGCTTTTTCTTGATATGCTCTTGTTATTCTATATTTATATAAAGTGTCATCTTTTACGATAACAAAGAAGCATTTTTCTCCTGGTATTACATTGTAAAATAATATTGGAGATTGTAAGTTTAATGATGCATCTACCATTTCTTCAAAACTTTCTGGATAAATTATATTAGGATATTTATCTTCTTGAATTGTTCCTTTTCCACTTACTATTAATTTGTCATAATCTTTAAGGATTTTGTTTACTACAATTGCATATATATTATCCTTTTTATAATTAACGAATAGTTTTCTTGACACAAGTAACAAAACGATAGAAACTACGATTGCTACTAGAGAAATTGTTATGTTTCCTGCCTTACCTAAATCAACAGCATTTGTTCTTAATAAATCACCATTATTGTTTATATTTTCTTTATCAATAGTTATATTCAAAGTTTGTTCACTTAAAGGAATTGTAATTTGCAAGCTACTATCTTTATCAAGGTGTTCTACACCTTTATCATAAACTCCATCAACTGAAACATCCATCGTTATAATTAATCTGCTTTGAACACTTAATCCATACTCTCTTTTATAAGAATTTACATAATTGTTATATGTGTCATAATCGATGTTAACATCTTCATTTATAACAAAGTTATTTGAATTTGCTTTTTTAGTTGTTTCTTTTAATAGAACATAAGGTTTAGTAAATAAAACTTTTCCTGGATTATCTTTATCTAATATTTCCAAAGTACCAGTTATTTTATATGTGTAATCATAATTTAAGTTTTTGTCTGAATGAACTTCATAGTTAAAAGAAGCATTAATTGTGTTAATTAGACTCGCAACATATTGCATTCCACTCTCTAAATATTTACTGTTATAATATGAATTTTCTTTCAAATATACTGTGTAATCAGCTTTTCCTGTTTCACTATACGAAACAGCACTGCTTTCATTTTTTGTAAAAAATGTTCTTGATAATTTAAATATTCCAAATACAAGTGATAATAATGCGACTATTAATAAAAGCCACCCTATTATATAAGTCTTTGATATTTTTTTGTCTCCCCCTAATGTGTACATTTTGTCTGTACTAAAATATTGAACTACATTTTTCATTATTTATTCTCCTTTAAAAATCTATTTAAAAAAACTGTCGGATAACCTATATAAGGTATTTTGAATTTGACAACTCCAACTACATCATTATTTGTTACCGTCCAGTTATCTACTACTTGTCCTTTACGATCACCTTTAGTGGCAATGTAATATGTTTCATTTTCCTTTTTTATATCAACTATCCTATGGGTATATATTGAATCTTGTATTTTAAATACTAAAATATCACCTTCTTTTAGTCTATCTAAATTATCTTTTACAGTTTTATCTACAACAATTGCATCACCAACATTTATAGTAGGCGTCATACTTCCTGTTCCAACAACTGCAATCCAATATGGAAATAAATTACTATAAAGAGAAATTATTATTAGAATAAGTACTAAAGTTACTCCTGTTGTTATTTTTCCTACCAATCTATTTTTAGTAAAGAAAAGTTCCCTTTCTTCTTTTTTAGGCTGTAACGATAAATTCGTAACATATTTGATTATTAGTGGTAATAAGAACATAATTACAGATTCAAGATATAGACTTAAGTTTGGATAAATAGGTATTAAAAATACATAAAGATTCATAATTAACTGATAAATTATTGGTGGAACCGCACCATAATTACAAGTAAAGTTAGAAAGCATTATGTTTTTGGTTATGCTTGGAATTGCAACAAGCGTTAAAAGTTTTAATATTTCTTCATAATCATTCAAATTATAGGAAGGTACTGCTATTAAAATATCTAAAATTGTAAACATCGCAATTGCCATTAAATACAATAATTTTCTGTGATTAGATTTGCGACAAATATTAAATCTCAATAATTCTACTGATATAAGAAGAAGTGCCACTGGAAAAGTGTTTTTTAATATTGTTAAAACATCAAAGTTATAAGGGCTTTTAACAAATCCAGCAAAAAGTCCAATTCCATAAGTAATTATTAGAAATGACATTGTGAAAAAGGTTACTACAATACTTGCTTTTTTACTATCATTTTGTATCAGTTTATTTTTTTCAAATCCAAATAAGTATTTTGTGATGATAAGCAATATTACAACAAATACAAAAATATAATAATAGTTAAGTATGTTCTTCACAAAAACATTTAATATTAAAAATAAGATTGTTATAAGTTCAAAACTAAAAATTTCTTGTTCTTCTTTTTTCTTCAAAAATTATCACCTCTTATTAAATATCTTTGTAAAAAACATAATTTGATAAAATATGTACAAAATAGTACTGGGCATTTTTATCTATTATGTTTTTTGTAGCATTAGATGTGTTTATGCTGCTTGTTTATAAACTAGTGTTGCTGCAAGATTACCTATTGTTACATCATCTTGTGGTAATTCTTCAGCTGTGATATTATCTTTATATACTAGTTTAAGAAGCAACTCCTTAGTATCCCCTGCATTTAGAAGATCTCCAGGATTAATTGCACCACCTTCTGCATAAGTAAGTGTGTACTCTAAATGACTGCAAACATTAGTCTGATCGTCTTCACTATGTGCTCCACTTCCTGTACAAGAAGGAGTTTGAACATTTATTGAGCTTAAAGTAGCATTAAATGTTCCTTCATTTGTAACACTAAATTTGTAAGAGACTGAGTCTCCTGGTGTTTTCAATGTTACTGCAAAATTACTGATAGTTGTGTCACCACTTTGAATAGATGGTTGAGTTACTTCGGTAGCCGTACCTGTTTTTTCAACAGACTTTAAATCAACGAATCTAATCTTCCACGATGATTTGTTAACTGTTGCTGTTCCATCAACTGATAATTGTTGTGTGAATGCAGCATAAGTTACTCCAAGTAAGGCAACGACTGCAACTACTGCAATTACGGCTCCTAAAATGCCAATTTGCTTTTTTTCCATTCTTTACCTCCATATTATTTCTGTGAGTAGAGTATCGTAATATTAAGATCAGAAATATCAACTGCACTTGTTGGTAAAGATTTTCCATTATATTTAAGAGTCAATATAAATCTTTGTATATGCCCAGATAACAATTCATCTTCAACATTAACAGCAGTTCCATCACTATAAGTTAAACTATAAATCAAGTTATCACATACCAGTTTATTGTTTGTTCCTTTGTCGTCACCACTACTACTGCAAACTGGTTTTGGAATGTTAATTGAGCTTATTACTGCATCTAATCCACCATCATTTACTACATCAAATGAGTAAGTAATTGAATCACCTTTTTCATAAAAGTCCACATCAAACATACTGATACTTGTAGCATCTTTTGTAATCTGTGGCTTTACATTTTCCACTGTATTTCCCGTAATACTTTTTCTCTGCAGATTAACAAAATGAACATCCCAATTTCCAGTATTCATAGTTGCATACCCTATTACTTCCAATTTCCTTGTTATCGTAGCATATGTAAGCGATAACCCTGCTACAATGGTAACAGCAATGAGACATACAAATAAGACTGTTATATTATTATCTTTCTTCATAGCAACTTCCTTTCTTAGTTATCGTAGAATACTTAATGTTCTATGACCTTTTTACTATGGTTTTAAATAATCAACTAAGTTATTTATGCAATTTCTTTTTTGATCAATCGTCGAATGAACATATACATCTAAAGTAATAAGGTAGGATGAGTGGCCAAGAATCTCACTTAATGTCTTGATATCCATCCCAGATTCTATACTTCTAGTAGCAAAAGTGTGCCTTAAAGTATGAAAATTTAACTGCCTAATTTCACATATTTGTAAGACATTTTTTAAATGCCTTTCATAAACTCTTGCATCTTTAAACGATAAAGAACCCGTTAAAATAAAGAAATTATTATCTTCTTTAAAATCTTTTAAAATATTAATAATGAAGTCCGGTAGTGGTATCACCCTGTTCGAAGAATCGCTTTTTGGAGATGAGACAATCTTTTTTGTCTTAAAATTAGAAGATATATCATCATTTTTAATTCTTTGTATCGTTCTATTAATTGTTATTGATTTGTTATTCAAATCAACATCTCCCCATTTAAGACCGCATACTTCACCTAATCTAATACCTGTATAAAGACATATAAGTAAGCCAATATTTAACAAATCTATATTATTTCTCAAATAACTTTCAAGGATTATTTGTTCCTTTTTCGTAAAGTAAATGATTCTAGATTTTGGTTTCTTTATTTTAATGTTTTCAATTACGAGTTCTTTTCTGAGTTTTTTGGATACTCCTAAAGCTATAGTGCTTTTTACAATATATAACAGGGTTCTCTGAGTTGAAAGTGAAAGTTTTTTAACATTTTCGCTGTTAAAGTAATTTTCCACAATTTCTGATGTTAAATTTTTAAAAACAATATTACCAAGATTATCTTTTAAATTGTTTTCAACAAGATATGCGTATTTCGCATAGCTTTGTTCTTTAACATTAGCTTTTTTATCATTTAACCATAGTTCTAGTAATTCTATAAATTTTATTTTTTTAAATTTTTTTAATAACATAATTCACTTTTAATCAATATATAAAACGATAAAATCATATATAATTGATTGCTCCTTTCGATTAATTTTCTTATTATACATCTTATTGTTTACCCAATGTAAACATTTGTATGATTTGTACATTAATTACAATATTATTGGATAATTTTTTAAAAAAAATATTTACATTTTGTCGAAATTTGTTTATATTTAAATAGTAGAGTAGATGTGTCGTAGAACATTAAGTATTCTACGACAATAAATTTTAGTAATTGTATACAACTGCAAATTAAATGGTCAAAAAAAAAGACCATTTTTTTGTCTTTAAATGGTCTTTAAAAAAAGGAGTATAGACTCTTACATTACATTCATTAAAACACAAATTATAAAGAATAATCCACCAAGAGTAAAAGTTAATCTGCTGATGAATAATTCTGAACCACGTTCTTTTCTTTTGCTAAATAAATCTGCATTACCTCCAGAAATAATTTGAGAGGCACCTTCAGCTTTATTACTTTGAAGTAACACAATAGCAATCAATAAAACACATATTACTAATAAAAATGTTTTCATAAAGTATCACCTTCGTTCTTAACTAGTTAATAATTTATCATATGTTTGAATTTTTTACAAGTATATTTTACATTAGTTTTCTTTGTAGAACCAATCTATTGGTCTTTTGTGCTTTAATAGTCTTCTTTGAAAAGATTCATCAGTAAAGTCATTAAAAGTAAGAGCGTGTTGTACTTCAAATTCATTATGGTTTTCTACCCTAAAATGTTCAAAATACTGGGAATCTAAAACTTCATCGATTGTTCTTTTAATACGAAATAGATTATAATCTTCACAATCATCAATTGATCTATCATAATCATCCGTATCTATTATTATAAGACCTTCATTGGTAATTAAAACATTTCCTATATTCAAGTCGACAATAGCAATTTTTCTTTTAGCAAGTTCACTAGCAGTACCCATTAATTTATTTATTTCTTTTACAACATAAGAAGATGACATCATCCATAAGTCTTTATTTTTAGCCTTGTAGTATTTAGATATCGAACCTGCATAACACTTTATCAAATATCTATCAGAAGACAAAATATTCTCTAATTTATAAATACCATTCAATTTTAAATTTTTTATTTCTTGCATTAAATCATATTGTTCAGGAGTACCAACATCAGTAAGTAACTTGATAACTTTACCACATCTATATTTATAAGCTTTACCACCGCAACCATATCCGATTGGTTTTTTAAACTTGTATCTAGTTAAACCAATTTCGTCTCCTGATTCGGTATAAACTTTAAGATTACTATAATCTCTCATTATCTATTACCTCTTTATTCTTCTATTAACGAAATCAATTGTTTTATTATACTTTAAAAGTTTTTTAGCTATTCTTGTATTACTATCTGTCGTAAGAAATAATTCATCTAATAAAGATCTAACATCATCTTGTTCTTCAGTTGTTACATTTTCTCTAAATTTAGAATAGGACTCACTTAATAGTTCTCTAAATAAATCATTTAAAGCCATAATATTTGATTCAGTAGATTCATAACTGCGTTTTACATATAAATCAGGATCAATTATCGTTATTCCATTTTTACTTACAATAGTGTTCTCAGGAGTACAGTCGATGGCAAGTATTTTTCTTTTACCTAAAATTTTAAAACTTTCAAGGAGACGATTATAGTTTGCCACTAACCAAGAAGGTGGCATTTCCCATAAATCGATATTTTCTGACTCATAAAATTTAGAAATATTACCAACATAAAAATTTAATCCTTCAGAATTTTTTCTCAAAAGAATTTCTCTAATTTCTAAAAAGTTTTTAAGGCCTAATTTCTTTATTTCACTTAAGGCTTCTAAATCACAATAATCATAATCAAGGAAATAATGTAAAAGTTTTATAACATTGTCCTTATCTAATTTGTATGCAACAGAAGGTACGCCCTTACCTAATACTGGAAGTGCTTCTATCTCTTTTCTTTCTTTATATACTTCACCATTTTCAAGATATATCGTTTCATTTTCCATATTTTCACCTTCTATTTATACTTTCATCTAAAAAGTCTATAGGTCTTGGATATTTAGATAATGTTTTTACAAATTTATTACCATCTTTTTTCTTTTCGAATAATTGTTGTAATGCCAATCTCAATACTAATAATTCTCTTTCACTTAAGTTATATTTTTCGATATATTTATTATAAAGTAATTCAAAGAAAACGTATCTATTTAATTGGTCGATATTTTCTTCGACACAGTTACCTCTTGATCTTGAATATAAATCAGTATCTATAACTGTCATCTGATCTTCTTTTAATATTACATTTTGACTTGCTAAATCGTAGGCCATTATGTTATTTTCACCTAAAGTTATTACATTATCTCTTAAAGCTTCATAGTTATCAGTAACCCAAGATGAAGGCATAGTAGTAATATCGATATTTTCTTTTTCGTAATACTTACTTATAACACCTCTATACAATTTTCCTCTATAAGTTTCATTATATAGAACATCATAAAGTCTAAAAAAGTTAGACAATTTTAAATTATTAATACGATAAAGTAATCCGATATTAACATAATCTAGCATAATATCGTTTTTAACTAATTTTATTATTTTATCATTACTACCTTTAAATTTATGAACAATAGCACACGATCCTTCATCTATATAAGGCATTTGTTTTATCTCATCACGAGTAAAGTTTCCATAATGGCTAGAATAAATTGTTTCATCATCCATATAATACCCCTTCAATTAGCTGTGTATTATATCACAAAAAGCGAATAATATCAAGAAAACTGCACTAAAAATGCACTAAAAAAGACAGATTACTCTGCCTTAATTTCATTTACTAATTTCTTGAATTCGTCTCCACGATCTTCAAACTTCTTATATTGATCCCAAGAAGCGCTTGCTGGGGACAATAAAATCGTATCTCCACTTACTGATTCTTTATTGGCAACTTCTAAAGCTTCTTTTAATGTTTCAACATTACTTACAGGAATATTTAAAGCTTTAGCAAATTCTTCTACTCTGTTTCTACATTGTCCAAATGCTACTACATACTTAACATTTCCCATATAATCCTTTAAATCAAAGAAATCGTGGTTTCTTTCTAATCCACCAAGTAGTATTACAACTGGAGTCTTAAATGAAGAAAGTGCAATTTGCGTAGATTTCGTATTGGTAGCTTTCGAATCATTATAATACTTTTTACCATTAACTTCTCTTACAAATTCAATTCTATGTTCTACACCTTTAAACTCTTTTAAGACCTTTACAATTGAATCGTTTGATACACCTAACTCTTTAACAACCATAACAGCTGCCATTATATTTTCATAATTATGAGTACCAATTAATCTAATATCACTTAAGTCGATTATCTTTTCATCGTAATAGTATATTGCATTATTTTTTATATAACTTCCATTAATTTCTCTTTTACTAGAAAAGTATTTAACTGTCGATTTAATATTCTTAGTAGATTCCATTACATCTTCATTATCAAAGTTTAAAATAGCTACTTTACTCTTATCGTGGTTTTGGAATATTTTTGTTTTAACTCTTTTATAGTTTTCATATGATTTTAGGAAATCGATATGAGCAGGACTTAAGTTAGTCATTACGGCAATATCTGGATTGAATTTTGTTAAGTTTTCAAGTTGCTGACAAGATGTTTCCATAACGATAATGTCACCTTTTTTAAGTTTATCTAAAAAGCTTATTAATGGGTAACCTATATTACCAGTTAGATGAGCATTTTTACCATCTTCAAGTAAAAATTTATGTACTAAAGTAGTTGTTGTCGTTTTACCATTTGTTCCTGTAATTGCTACAAACTTTATATCTTTTGGTAACAATCTATAAGCAAGTTCTACTTCATTTATTACTTCTATTCCTAACTCTCTTGCTTTTAATACATATTTATGATCAATAGGAACTCCTGGATTCTTAATTAAATAATCGAAGGTATTATCAAGTAAATCATCAGGATGACTTCCTAAAACAAATTTGATTCCTAATTCTTTAAGTTCATTAATTTGCGATTCATCGTGATCTTCTTTCATATCTGTTAAAACAACTTCATTTCCTCTTTTAAGTAAAAACTTAGCGGCTTCATAACCACTTCTTGCAAACCCCAAAATTAATATTTTTTTGTTTTCAAACATCGATATCACTCCCCTTAAAATTATACTACATAATATTTCAAATTCAATAAATATATGTTATAATGCTATTATGATTGCGAGGGAAAAATATGAAGATAGTAGAACTAAGTCCAATTGATTTTGACAATTATGCTAAGTCTAGTGAATACGCTAATCCATACCAAACATCTAATTTTGGAAAAGCAGCTCAAACACTTGGATACGATGTACTTTACTTGGGTTTTGAAGATGGACTTGCAATCAAGGGAGTTGCACTTTTACTTACACAAAATGTCTATCTTGGCCAAAGTATTTCTTACTCTCCAAGAGGACCTTTACTAGATTACGAAGATTTTACCTTTTTTGAAAATGCACTTCATTCCTTGAAAAAATATTTAAATGAACACAAAATAATGTCGTTTACGATGGACCCACCTGTTATTTTATCGATGAGAAATAAAGATGGAACAGTTAGAATGAACAACAATAATGTCGATAGAAAACTTGATGCTATCTTAAATGGTGGAGAGGTTACAAAAGCAAGTACTTATGCTAAAGATATCGTAAACTTTCTATTAAAGAAGATGAATTTTGATTATCGTGGACAAACATTATTCTTTGAGGGAATACTACCAAGATGGTATTCGATGATGGATTTACCAATAAACGCGAATAATTTACTTAGAAAAATAGATAAAAGAACAAGAACAAAATTAAGAAAAGCTGCTAAATTAGGTGTAGAAATATTAAAAGATGAATCTAAAAACATTGAAGCAATATACGAAATAGCAAGAGAAAAATTTGATAGACCAATAGATTTTTATAGAAATTTAATTATAGATAATCCCGATTGTGAGGTTTATGTAGCAAGAATTAATTCCGAAAAATATGTTAATAATAGTAAAATTCTTTATGAAAGAGAAATAGAAAGAAACGAAATATTAGCAAGAATAATTCAAGAAAAAAATGCCGTTGGTAAAAATATGAACAAGGCATTAAATCAAAAAATGGAATCAGATAAAATAATAAGTGGCTATAAAGAACATTTGGTAAAATCTACACAAACTTTAAAAGATTTCCCAAATGGTAGAATTATTGCAATGGCCATCGTTATTAAAAGTGGTAACAATTCATTTATCTTTGAAGATGGATTTTTGAAGCAATATGGTAATTTGAATCCTTTATATTTATTAAGATGGAAAATAATTGAGCAGTACTCAGAAAGTAATTCAAGAACATTCTTCTTTGGAGAAATAACTGGAGGTTTCGATATTAGAAGAAATCCATTACACGGATTAAATGAAGCCAAGTTATCATTAAGAGGAAGCATCCTTGAATATATTGGTGAGTTTGGAATAATGACCAACAAAACGATGTATAACTTGTATCAAGCATCAAATGGAGTAAATGCAACATTTAAAATATAACAAGTGATACCAAAACTCACTTGTTTAATTTTTTGAAAATAGTTATTAAAACATTTGTTATTTAATACCATTTTCTCCGTCTTCACATAGATTCTATACTTTATAATTATTCTGTTAGATGTAATTTTATGTATTTCTGCAGAGAATTCTGTAGAGCTCTGCAGAATTCTCTGCAGATTTTTACTTAGCAAAACAAATGGATTTTGTGTCTAAATCAACATTTTTAATTAAATCTATTTAATACTGTTGCTTCTCATTTCAATTAGAAATCTAATATGCAATTTTCTACTATTCCATTTCCTGATTATAATATCATATATCCAATCGTAAACGATAAAAGGTTATTTTTAATTTTGTTGTTTTTTAATAATTCATTGGTATAAAAAAAGAAAGACTTCAAACGAAGTCTTTTAATCATCTCTTCTTCCATATATAAGAATAAGTCTCAATAATTCAATTATCGTTGTTGCAAGGCTTGCTACGTAAGTAAGGGCAGCTGCTTTTAATACTGTTCTACCGCCAGAATATTCTTGAGGATCAAGGAAGCGTTCTTCTCTTATTGCTTTTAATCCACGACTTGAAGCATTAAACTCAACAGGTAGTGTTACAAGTTGGAATAAAAGAATAACTACTTCTGCTAAAATACCGGCCCAGATAAGACCTAAAGCACTAAATAAAGCACCAAACATAATAGCAAAGTATCCAGCATAAGAACAAAAATTAACAAAAGGAACCAAAGAACTTCTAATTCTTAAGAATGTATAACCTTCCTTATCTTGTATTGCGTGTCCACATTCGTGAGAAGCAACAGCAACACTTGCAATCGTTGATTCATTAAAGTTACTTTTAGATAGTCTTACTACTTTAGCTTTTGGATCATAATAATCGGATAAATATCCAGATGTTTCAACTACTTTTACATCTCTTAAGCCGTTTTTATCTAGTATTCTTCTTGCAACATCGTAACCAGTTAAACCATTCTTATTTCTATATTTAGAATATTTACTATAACTACTTGAAATATAGGCTTGAGCACCTAAAGTAATTATAAGAGATATTATTGTTAAACCATATACTATAAATAAATCCATAAAATCATCCTCTTTCAATTTAGTAATTATATAACAAAATTATGGTTAAAATATGATAATTACTTATTTTTCTTTATTAACCTTTTTTGAT
>CANRDN010000032.1 GCA_947629375.1 uncultured Bacilli bacterium
TGCATTAAAAAAGTGAATCTGTGGATAACACATTTTCACTTTTTCTTTGTCAAGTTTTATTTTTACCTAAACTCAAAAAACATATACTTGCAAGTTCAATTTCCAAAAGAGTTTTTTTAGCTTTTACAATATCTTTATCAAAAAAATCATCAAAAACTTCTGAACAATTAGCTTCGTTTACCTTAGCATTTAAAATCATATTGTATTCAACAAGTGCTAAATCACTTGCCATTAGTCTACCCAAAGCACCATCGGGATTACTTACTTTTTCTGCTTCATCATAATTGCCACTATAATAATTTCTTAAAAATTGAGAATCAGCAAATCGAAGTTTCATAAAATTATGAATTGATTCTTGAATATCTTTATCGATATAACCACTCTTTAAAGCCCATAAATATACAAAATAAATTACCTTGTTATGCTCTTCTACAAACATTTTTGATTCATCTGAAGTAAGAAATGTAATTAAGGAAATAGCATCAATAGATTCTTCACTATTCATATCTATTTTTGATGATAATTTATCAACAAGATTTTCAATATCACAATTATCCTTTAAATATTTTATAATTGCATCCGTTCTATCCTTTATATTTTTATAGTATTCTTGAACTTGTTTAAATTTAGAAGTTTCATCTTTTTCTTCACACTTTAACAATAAGCCCATTATTTTTCTTTCTCTTTTTAAAGAATTAATAGCTTCTTCAATCAATTTATCAACTTCCATAAAAGCCCCCATTAGAAATTTTCTTTGTCATTTAGAATATTATTGTTTTTATTTATTGTCAATGTTTTTCAAAGAAAAAAGCAAGTCTTTCGACTTACTATCTAACGAATCCTTTAATTACTATAGATAGTAAAATATATATTACTACTACAAATACGAATCCGTTTGTTGTTTGTGAATTGTTATTTGAACCAGGCATAAGAACACCTCCTTACATCCAAGAACCAATAATAATTACTAATAAAATAAATAGTACTAATACAATTGCAGAAGATGATGTACAATTATTCATAAACATTGTCCTCCTTTTCTTTAGTCATATTATTTTATGGATATAAATTAAAAAAGTTCTTATAAATAACTAATTTATTTTAAAATATTGTTAAAATTTATAATTTTTGTTATTATATTTATGTATGCATATGAAAGGAGAATTTTATGAAGAAGTTAATTATACCTACTCTAGCAATATTACTTTTATTAACTGGATGTAGACAAACAGCTCAATTGGAAAATGGAGAGGATGCTGTCGTTAGTTTTAAAAAAGGTGGAATATCTGTAGATGAATTGTATGAAGAATTAAAAGATAAATATGCATTTGATGTATTATTAAATATGATTGATGAAGATCTTTTAGCAAAGAAATATAAGGAAACAGATGAAGAAAAAGAATATATTGAAAATCAAAAACTTACATATCAATCTTATTATCAAGCAATTTACTCAAGTCAATATTCAACATATGAAGAGTTCTTACAAGCACAACTTAATGTAAAAAATGAAGATGAATTAGATGACAGTTTAAGATTAAGTTATAGAAGAAATCAAGCTGTTGAAGATTATGCTAAAAGTATAGTATCAGATGATGATATTGAAGACTACTACGAAGATGAATATCACGCACCTATGGAAGCAAGTCACATTTTAATAACTGCTGATTACGATAGTGATGCAACAGACGAAGAAATTAAAGCAGCTGAAGATGAAGCTTTAAAACAAGCTAAAGAAATAATTGAAAAGCTTAAAAAAGGAGAAGACTTCGCTGAACTTGCTAAACAATACTCAAAAGATGGTAGTGCTTCAAATGGTGGAGCTTTAGGTAAATTTTCTCACGGAGAAATGGTTACTGAATTTGAAGATGCTGCTGCTAAATTAAAAGAAGGAGCATACACAACTACTCCTGTTAAAACTAAATATGGATATCATATTATACTAAAAACTAAACAATATGATAAAGAACCATTAAAAGATGTAAAAAGCAAAATCGTAGATATTCTTGCAGATAGAGAAATAGAAAAAGATAAAAACATTTCTTACAAAGCTTTAATTGATCTAAGAGAAAAGAACGATGTTAAATTTGAAGATACTGATTTAGCAGAAATGTACGAAAACTATACATTTAAATATGAAGATTAAATAAAAGGGATTTTAAATCCCTTTTTTAATTGTCATAATTATTGAAACCTAAAGCATACATTTTCTGCTTGATACGAAATTCTAAGTCACTTCCAGAATATTTTCTTGATAACTTTTTATAAAGTTTTTCATACTCCTTTTTAGCAATGTCTTTATCACTAGAGAACTTAAGTTTGTTGACAACTTCTACAATAACAGATCTTTCGTATCCTAAATTATATAAGTAGTTAAATATTTTATTTTTTAAGAAACTTGTACTTTTTGTTTTATTAGTAGTAACAAGCTTATTAGCAATTTTTTCAACTTTTTCTTTTTGAATTTCATAAGTAAATGACGATAAAGCATCATTAATAGATTCATCATTAATTTGAAATTCTTCAAGTTTTCCCCTTATTTTGCTAGGTCCGTCACTAGAGAGTAATATTTTATCATTAACAAAACTCTTAGCAAAGCTATAATCATCTAGATACTTTTCTTTTAAAAGCAAACTTATAACCTCATCGATAGTGGTGTTATCAATTTCTTTTCTTTTAAGATACTCTACTATTTCTTTTTTTGCTCTCATCTTTGTTGATATATATTTTATTGCTAGATTATAAGCAATATATTTTTTATTTTCTTCGAGCATTTTATCAAGTTGTTCTACTGATACTTCTTTTTTTATCAACAAATTGTAGTTTAAAATTATATTTTCATATAGATCAACATTATTTCCATTATCAAAATAAACTTGATAAATACCGTTTTTCTTTTTCTCATACTTTGTTATTTTCATAATGCACCTCAAACATATTATAAAACAAAAAGACACAAAAAGTGTCTATTCATTGTTATATTTAACTTTAATTGTTCCTTCTGCTATTTCTTCAAGTGCTCTACCAATATTCTTTTTTGAAACATATTTATTAGCAGGCAATTGCAAATGATTTGTTGCAGTTATCTCTTTGCTACGTCTTGCTGCAATATGAACTAATTCATATTTTGAGTTTACAACATTTAAAAGTTTATCAATTGACGGATAAATCACTGTATCACCTTCCCTATTTTAAGGATATATTAACACAAAATGATTTTCAATACTTTAGACAAAACTTTACATTTTTAAAAATGTAAACTATTTAACAACAATCCAAGCATTTGGTACAGGTCTTGTTAAAGCTTTAAAGTTACCATTTCTTGGATTAGAGATAATCTCACCATTTAATTCCATTGCTGTAGAAGTTCCACCATCCATATTGGCAGCATTTATTGCACCATAATCAAGCATAACTTCTGTCAAGTCATTCATATCGGCACCGACACTTCCTGTTTGTCTTCCATCAATTACAAGAAGTAAGACAATTCCATCTGCTCTTTGTCCAATGGCAGTTCTTGGAGCATCTCCCCAACCACCATTACCATTTATGAATGATGACTTTCCATTTACAATTAAGAATGGCCCAAAATCAACAGCATCTCTTATTCCAGCATTAAGTGCTTCTCTTGCAGACATTCTAGCTAAAATTAATTTATTATCTTTATTAAATCCAACAATTCCACCAGAACCATTAGCTCTTTTATTATTGGCAATCAACTTACCTTCTGAAATAACAACTCCGTGTGGAACTCCTCCAGTTGAATTCCAATCCGGATCATAGAACCCTCCAGCATTTGTAGCTAAAACAGCATTATATCTACTTGCAATAGTAGTTATATATTGACCATAAGAATTATCAAGAGTTGAACCACTACCTTTAGATACTCCAAGTTTAACTTTAGAAGGATCATAAATAACAGCTAGTTTTCCTTTAAAATTACTTCTTTTAATATCTATTATTTTATATAGGTCATTACCTTCATCTTTAGTTAATATTTCTCTTTCAAATTCATTTTTATAAGTTGTTTGATTAAAATCAGGTGTTGTAAAATTTATTAAATCAGGATTTGTATCTTCTCCACTTTCTACAACTGTATTGTTAGCAAGAACCATATTTACATCATATTCATCATAGAACCAAGTAGCTAAATATTGGTGATTCATTGTTGTCATTGCAGTAGTAATTAACCAATCTTTAAATTGTGTTCCTGGATAATACAAAATGCATAAAACTGAATAACCACCAGCTGCCCATAAGACAGCAAACACACTTAATGCAATTCTAATAGGCATCTTAAATCTTTTAACACGATCAGTTCCTGTCTTTACGAATATTGTACCAGTTACTAACATTAAGAAAGAAAGAACAGCACCCATTAATATGAATAATGACATTCCTTCAGAAATCAAGTTATTACTATAGATAGATACAACATAAAATGCTGCAAGAAGTGGAAAGAAAATAAATCCAATAGTTGCAAATATCTTTCCAATTTTCTTTTTTGGCAAAAGATCAAACTTCATTTTAACCCCTCCTAATCGCTATTCATACCTAAATATGTGCCATCTTTATTTAAGTCAACATAATCAGTATACTTTTCATTTTTAAATTGTTCTAATGGCTTATATTTAACGGTAGCAATAACGCTTTTATTCTCTTCAACAATCCATTCATTATATTCATCAATCTTTGAATTAAAGAACTTTACATCTTCAATAAAAGAATTAATTGTTTTTTCAAGATTTATATAGTAAGCATTACATTTTTCATTTGCACTACTAGCACTATATTTTTTTGTACATTTAGCTTTTAAATAAGAAGAGATGTCTTCACTTGTTGTAACATATTCCATATACTTATTTAAATCATCGATCATACTTTTATATTGAGAAGGCATATCAGAATAAAAAACTGTGAAATTCTCTAGTTTCTTATAATAGTTATCTCTAAACTCTGATAACTCTTTTTCAGTTGAATAGAATGTTTTATAAACATCACCAATTTCATCAGCAATTTCTTTATCTTCTTTTATCATTTTCTTCTTTTCATTTTTATAAGTATTTGTAAAAGTGAAAATTACTGCACTAATGATAAAAGTTAATCCTAATAAAAAACTAAATAATTTTATATATTGTTCTTTCATCTTTACACCTACCTTATATAATATATCACTAATATATTACTTTTTAAATAATTTAACACATTTTCTACTATTTTTTTCGATAGAAAATCGATAATAATCTAACAAAGTTATAAAGTATAGTATTGCAGTTATTAATAGCAAAACTTTTTCCTAGAGCCTTACCTCCTATGGTAAGTGCTGCTACAAATGCTGTTATAAGAAGTGTTACAAGTAAAAGTGAAATATTAAATTTACTTGATACAACTAGAGCGATACTTACTCCTGTAGAACCACTTATGATTCCACAAATATCGCCTATAACATCATTGCAAAAACTTGATACTCTAGCAGCATTCTTTATAAATTTAACTCCAAGTTTAGCACCCTTAACCTTTTTAGTTGCCATAGAATTAAAAGTACTAATATCTGCAACGGTAACAGCAACTCCAACCATATCGAATAATATACCAAGTCCAATAAAGGAAAATATTAATATTATACTTATTGCAATATGAGCATTTGGGATTACTGTTTCCCCAACAAAAGAAAAAGTAAGAGATATTATAAAAGAAATAATTGAAATTATAAGTACCCACTTTTTATCTGCTTTCTTTTTATCTTTAATTGGTTTTTTATTAACTTTCTTCGAATATTTTTCTTTATACTTTTTATCTTTCATAAAACCTTTAAAATTATGAAATGGCTATTAATATAGTAAACCTTGTGTCTTTAGGTCAAGTTGGATTTCCCTTAATCTCACTCAATCGTTACCAATTAAGCAGTTCCCTATTAAGAAATTAAATAGATAGTTACCTATTCTATTACTTGATAGCCACTTAGTACACACTACAATCCCATATCAATCTTCACCCTAGGAGTTTTCCTCAACAATAGAAATATTACTTATGCTTTTTTGCAATATTAGTTTCAAGTAGCGATACTTTGTTTTAAGATGTACACCTTAAAATAAGCTGTCTCTATTCCCCAATACCACGCAAGCCGGGCTACTCTACCCATAGCTTTAGCCACAAGGTAGGTTCACGCCTAAGTCGTAAATAAATTATTTAAATTTTTTCCACGAGTATAGGTCTCCACGAATAAATGGAACGGTTGCCGTATGCCGTTACGATCGTCCATAAATTCTTCAAATTCAGCACTCACCCCTCACTGGGCGTGAAAAGCAAGCACCAAACGTTTCATAGATATGCCTTTTAACGATATTTTACCCTCGTCTTCGTAATACTATATTGACTAGAATAATGTGCCATTTCCCGTTAATTATAACATAATCTTTGTTATATTTCAATCGTAGAACGAAAAATGGTATAAAAAAGATTAGTTAAAAATTACTAACTAATCTTCGATATTTAAATTTCAAGAAGTTTTTTATTTACTCTTGTTTGAACTTCAATATAATATTTAGCTTCAGCATCATTTAAATCTTTGGAATCCCATTCATTAAATTCATTTACAAAATCAGTATATTTAGTTAAATAGTCATTATACTCTTGTAATAAACTTAAATCACTACCATTAGAATTCTTATACTTCTTCATAAATGCTACATATTCATCCATAAATTTTTCATAACTATCCATTGCTTTTTTAAAGTCTGATCTTATTCCATTACTATTATTGCTTGGCTTTTCATCAGAGTTATTGTTATTGCTTTCTCCCGTTGAATGGTTAACAACGATATGCATAATGTTATTTCCTTCATAAGTTAAAGTAACACTATAACCATCACTACTCTTAGCGTAGTAGCTATCATCTTTTTTGTCAAAATTAAGATTAAATCCAGCTTTTTCACATTCTGAAACATAATTATCATAGTCTTCTTTTGTTGTTTTACCTACCAAAACTCCAAAACCATTGCTACTATTGCTTTCAATCTTTCCATAATTTGATTCTGTCTTTGGTAACTTTGCTCCTGCACCATTTGAAGGCCAAGTAAATTCAGACATTTCTTCAGGGGCATATAATCTTATATGAAAATCACCACTTGAATAATGTAATAATTCTAATTTATAACCATCTTTATTATAAGCAGTATATTTATCATCTTCTTTTTTTGGATCTACCGTATATCCCTTTTTGATACATTTATCCTTATATTCCTTGTAATATTTTGTACCTGGGTCTTTAACACTAACAGATAATTCTTCTTCAGAATTAATTCCAATACTAAGAGTTCCTTCTTCTACCTCTGGAAGATAATCTGATAAAAGTGCTTCATCCCAATCGTCACCTTCATTTCCTCCTCCAAATAAAACAAAACATAAAATTAAAAGAACTACTACAACAACCCCTACTATAATTACTTTTTTATTTTTCATAAAATTACTCCTTTCTTTTAAAGAATAACATTATTAAGCATTTAATTTTCACATATATATCACATTTTTGTCGTCTTGAGTAGCAATTTACCTAAATAAAATACATTAATGAAATAATTTTTTTGGGTGAATCTTTTATGAATAAAGATAAATTGAAATCTCTAAGAGAGGAATTCGAACTTACTCAGAAAGATATTTCTCTAATTTTAGGTTGTTCAAGATCAGCATATTCTTTATGGGAAATAAATAAAAATACAATACCATTATATTATTTAAATAAAATAGCAAATTACTTTGATATTAATATTGACTACTTAACAGATTTGTCTACTTATAAAAAAGTAGATTTTAAGAAAAATGAAATTAATCCAGTAGAAATAGGAAAAAGAATTAAAGAAGCTAGAATGTCCATTAACTACACACAGGAAAAAATAGCAACTAAACTAAATACTACTCATTCAGTAATTAGTTCCTATGAAAATGGAAAAGTAATGGTACCTACTCTTTTTTTAATTGAAATAGCAAAAATAACAAATAAATCTTTGAACTGGTTACTTAACAAAATCTAAAGTTTAATTAAAATAACACCAGTTATAACCATTATAGAGGCAATTATTTTTTGAACTAATTGCTTTTTATTTTTTAGAACAAAATACTCATATATTATGTTTAAAATAGATGTTAGAGTAAGTATTGGTGCTACAACAGTTACATTTCCAAGTTGATATGCTCTAACAGATGAAATAAGCATCAAAGCCCAACAAAAAGCTGCCAAGATGAATTTAGGTTTATCGTATAAGTTAAACTCTTGGACTAATTCATTTATACTGTGTCTTCCAAATAGAAAAATTAAAATACTAGGAAGAAATACAGTCATTATCGTATAAAAAGCCAAATTAAAATTATCAGAGATGTTAACATTTATAAGCATAGCAATGGCAAATAAGAAATTAGAGAAAAAGCACATTATAAAGTATTTATTAAGCTTAATCTTACCACCATCAAAAGTTAATAGAATATTGGCAAGAATAACTATAGAGGCACCAATTACTTTATTTAAAATAATTTCTTCTTTTAAGAAAACAAAGCCAAAGATTATTAAGAAGACTGAAGATAGTTGCTTTAGCATACTGAATACGGAAGGATCAAGTCCATATCTTCCTTCGATGTTTAACCTATCTGTCACTGCATAGATTATTACGACGGCAAACAAAGTTAAATATATATTGATATCTGTTGGAAAGACAAAATCAAAAAATGGTAAAAATAAAATTGCAAATAAAGCTGTAAAAACTTCTAGAAGTATTGTTAAAGCGCCAGCACTTTTCATATTCCTATTTGCTTTTTTAAATGATTGAGCAAAAGTAATAGAACAAACTAAATACAAAATTGCCCAAAATTTCCAATCGTTTAGTAACTGCATAATACCTCCATTATATTAGTTTAATTTCTATACCAAGAGCTCCATATAATTCTTGTTCTTCTAAAGAATAAAAGTTATTCATCATCGATTCATCGTCACTTTCTTTTACTCCAAGTCTTTTATGATCAAAAGTGTCAAACAATTCTTTAAAAGTTTTAAAGTGATGAAGTTTAATTACTTCTGTTTTTATTATTTCTTTAGTATCTACGTTTTCAAAGATAATAGTGTCTCCTTCTTTTATCTGTTGTCTTTTAAGATCGTTTAGTCTAATTTCGATATCTTTTTCTTTATTTTTTATTGCATTAAAAGCAAATTCAACTAATCTCATTTTATGTTCCATATAAATCACCAATTCAATTATACCATAAAAAATAGTCTCATTTGAGACTATCTATTATTAAAGAGATGTGTCTTTTAACACTATTATTAACTATCTTGTTCTTCCTTGATAGATTTATTCTTCAATACAAGCATTTAATAAGGTAATTATACTTACAAAATCATTATCACTTAATTTTTCAACAAATTTTAAGTTTCTAACTTCGTAATCTATACTTCTAATATGTTCACATAAAACTGAACCGGACACTTTCTTCGTATCTTCTAACTGATAATGTGTTGGAAATTCTTTATTGTTGGAGGTAATAGGACATAGGATAACCATTTTAGTGTTTTGATTAAAAACATTAGTGCTTACAACAACAGCTGGTCTACTTCCTGCTTGTTCGTGCCCTTTTGTAGGACTATAATCTAAAAAAACAATATCTCCTTGGTTTGGAATATACTTTTTTACCATATTTCTTTCCCCACAGGATCATCCCAAGAAAAATCTTTAGCTAAATTATCACCGTGATAATTATTAAACTTTTCTTTCAAAGATATCTTTCGCTTTTTAGGAATAGTAATAATTATTTTATCTTCTTCCTGTTCAATATTTACTATTTCATTATTTTTTATATTTAAAGATTTTAACATACTACTAGGAATCCTGATTCCTAAAGAGTTTCCCCACTTTTGAAGTCTTACCTGCATACTATCATCTCCATTGTCTAAAGTATATACAAAGTTTATACATCTGTCAATTATATTAATTTACTTTTTATAGAAAATTCCTTATAAATAAAAATAGTCTCAAATGAGACTATCTATTAAAGCAGCAACATGAACCACATTGTACATTAGTACAAGTATTTTCTTCACAACAAGAGTATGCTGGGCTGTAAGTGTGTCTATAAATATGATTATTAATTATCTTAGTTCTTATTGGGCAAACGTGTGGAACTTCGTGCATTATAGTTCTATTAACTATTCTTTCTTGCATAGGTTCAATTATTGGTTGACTAACTCCACCTTGAAAAGTTGGTCCTGCTGGAATTTGTGCCATTTGGTTATTTGGACCCATTGTTACATCGACGTCAACATTTACATCGTCTCCAAAGAAACTTTGATTTAGTCCATTTTGACCATCAAAAGATCCGTTATACATTTTTATTCCTCCTATCTAGTTTATATTATGACCTATTTAAAAATCCTAATATTTTAGAAGCCTAAAAAAAAGAAAGTTTCTAAAATTAGAAACTATTTCTTTCTTGTATAAACTAAATGCTTATATTTTATATCATTTTCTTCGTGTTCACAAAGAACAGTTCTATCCCAATCCTCTTTAGAAAATTCTGGAAAATAAACATCTGCCATATCATCAGTTGCCTCTATTTCTGTAAGATACATCTTTTTAGCATACTCTAGAAACTGTCGATAAATACTAGCACCACCAATAATCATAAACTCTTCTTCGTTACTTTTAATGTACTCTAATAATTCTTTGATATCGTGAAATACCATAACATCTTCAGATGGTTCAACTTCCTGATGAGTAAGAATTATATGTTTTCTTTGTGGTAATAACTTTGGAAGAGAATTAAAAGTATTTATTCCCATTACAATTGGTTTATTTATTGTCTTATCTCTAAAAAATCTCAAATCCTCTTTAATGTGCCATATCAAATCATTATTTTTGCCAAGTTCATTATTTTTACCTATGGCTGCAATTAATGTAATGTTATCCATATTAAATACCTAAATCAAATTTTAATTGAGGATTCTTTGTCTTGATTAATTCTCTTGGATAGTCTTTTACTGTTACATCGTCTGGAGTAAAGTCATAAAAGTTAGTCTTTTCAGGATTTAATTCGATTGTTGGATTGCAATCAACTGGTTCTCTTTCTAACATTTCTTTTACCTGTTCAATATGTCTATCATATATTTGAATATTGTTGTAAAACCAAGTGAAACGACCAGGTGTTAGTCCAAGATGTCTTGCAATCATATGTTGTAAAACTAAATATTGGATTTGATTTATGCATCCCGCTGTAGCAAAGTCACTTGATCTTTGGGTTAGACACATATCAAGGTAATCTACTCCATCTTTACCGTGACGAACATTCCACTGTGTTAAGAAAGCACAAGGCTTTAATCCGTGTTTTTCTTTAAAATCATCTTCTTGCCATAAGCACATAATGTGGCGTCTTCCATCTGGATCTTTTTTAATACCTTCAATTAAGTTTTTAACAAGTTCGTGGCGTCTTACTGTTTCTCCGTAAACAGAACCAATTGTTCTATCTCCAATATCCCAGTCATCCCACCAAGTAACGCCATACTTATCTTTTAACACGTCTAAGTCGTTTGATTCATCTTGATAAATCCATAATATTTCCCCAATACTTTTCTTAATAGCAATAGGTCTAAGCGTTATTAATGGGGATTCATTTTTTGTTAAATCGTATGTACACATTCCGTGGTTAACACTCAAAGTATGTGCTGGTGTTCCATCAGAATAATGTGGTCTAGGATTCTCGTCTAAGCATCCTTCATCTAAAATTCTTTGAAAAATTTCTTTTGTGTATTGATCACCTTTTGTCATATATACCTCCCTATAATCCCCTTTATATCTCTAAAAAATATTATACTATAATTTGATTATTTCACACAAGAAAATAGAGTGAATATTCACCCTATTTGTAGTTATCAAAAATTTCATTTACTTGTTCGTCATTCCAAATCTCTATTCCAAGAGCTTGGGCTTTATCGTACTTACTTCCTGGATTTTCTCCAACAATTACAACGCTTGTCTTTTTACTTACAGAATCGGATACTTTTCCACCAAAATTTTCTATCATTCTTTTTACTTCGTCTCTTGTGTAATTGCTAAGAGTTCCAGTAATTACAAAAGTCTTGTCGGCAAACTCATCCTTGGCTTCTATCTTTTCTCCAGTGTAAACCATATTGATTCCAAGATCTTTTAAATCACTAATGAGTTTTTTATTTTCTTCTTTAGAGAAGTAAGTTACTATGCTTTCAGCAATTATTTCTCCAATATCTTGAATGTTTGTCAATGTCTCTTGATCTGCAATCATCAAGTTATCCATCGTTTCAAATTTTCTAGCAAGAACTCTTGCAGTCTTCTCACCAACTTGTTCAATTCCAAGAGCAAAAATAAGTTTTTCTAAAGAATTCTTCTTACTTTCTTCAATTGCTTCTAATAAATTATTGACACTTTTATTTCCAAATCCTTCTAGTTCTACTAAATCTTCAGCATTCTTTTTTAAGTGATAAATGTCAGTTATATTTCTAATGATTCCCATATTGTAAAAGTCTTCAATTATTCTTTCACCAAGACCAGTTATGTTCATCGCGTGTCTATCGACAAAGTGAATTAGACTTTCGATATTTCTTCTATCACATAGAGGATTCAAACAGAAATAGTCGACCTGTCCTTCCTTTTTTACAAGTTTTGAACCACATATTGGACATTTATCGATCATAACAAATTCTTTTTCCGTTCCATCTCTTCTATCTAGGATACGCTCTACTACTTCAGGAATTACATCTCCGGCTTTTCTAATTGAAACAGTATCGCCAATTTTTAAGTCTTTTTCTTTTACATAATCTTCATTATGAAGAGTAGCTCTTCTTATAGTAGATCCTTGTACCAAAACTGGTGAAAGCACCGCATTTGGCGTAATCTGCCCCGTTCTTCCTACCGTAAAAATTATATCTTCAAGTTTTGTTAATACTTCTTTAGCAGGAAATTTGTATGCTGTTGCCCATCTTGGATACTTAGCAGTAAATCCCATTATTTTTTGTTCATTTAAATTGTTAAGTTTAATAACTATTCCATCAATATCGTAAGGTAAAGATTCTCTTTTTTCACCTTTTTCTTTTATAAAATCTAAAAGTTCTTCAACATTATTTACAAGTCTATTATTAGGGTTTACTTTAAAGCCTAAGTTCTTCATAAATTCAAGAGCTTCGTAATGAGTTTTAATTCCGTAGTCATCTGGGTTTGGCAAATGATAAATCCAACAATCTAATTTTCTTGATGCTGCTATAGATGAGTCCAACTGTCTTATTGACCCTGCTGCTAAATTACGACAGTTTTGATATAGTTCTAGACCCTGTTTTTCTCTTTCAGCATTTATTTCATTGAACCTTTTTTTACTTATATAAATTTCTCCACGAACTTCAATATCTATTGGTTCTTTAATAGTTAAAGGAACTGTTTTAATCGTTTTAACGTTATTAGTAATATCTTCTCCAACTACTCCATCACCTCTTGTTGCAGCACTAATAAGTTTTCCTTGTTTATAATTTAAAGAGACACTTAAACCATCTATTTTTAACTCAGCAACATATTTAGGGTCTATTCCTTCTTTTCTAATTCTATCATCAAACTGTCTTATTTCTTCTTCATTAAAAACATTGCTTAATGAAAGCATTGGTATCTCGTGAGTAATTTTTTTAAATTCATCAAGTATTTGTCCCCCTGCTCTTTTACTTGGCGAATCACTTCTTACAAGTTCAGGATGTTCTTCTTCAATATTATAAAGCTCTCTTAAAAGGCTATCATACTCTTGATCTGTTATAGTAGGTTTATCTAAAGTATGATAATTATAGTCTGCTTCATTAATTATTTTTATAAGTTCTAAATATCTTTCTTCCATTTAAATCACCATTTTTATTATATACCAAAATCTCTTATAAATAAAAGAAAAGTTGCTTTCTAGCAACTCTTACTTAACCTTCTTTTCTATTTTTTCAAATATTCCAAAATACTTAACTTCAATCGTCTGATTTTTATCAATATTATAATACTTTTTAAAATCATTTCTTTGGAAATAATCAGGATTATATCTCCATACTAAATATATAGGATTTGCTTTTACTTCGATATTTTCACTACCTGCTTTTAATTGCTCTTCTATATAATCATTTCTTGTATAATCTATGTACTTTGTAATTCCAAACATCGATAAATAATAAACAACTAGTAAAGATATAGATAATTTTACAAGAGGTTCATATACTTTTACCTCTATCTCTTCAGCATTTATACAAGTTATCATTAAAATTGTAAAAACAATAAATATAACATTACCTTTATCAAATATAGGTGAAACAATTAATAAAATCATTAATACTATACTTAAATAATAATAAGTATTTAAAGTATTCTTTAACCTTTTATTCTTTATATAATAATTCATACTCAAGAAGAACAATACTAAATACATAATAAAGTAAAAGATGTAATACCAGTTTTCTGTTGCAAATATTCCATTATATTTGCTAATTATTAAATTTAAGTTAACTGGAGAGTAATACAAGAAGTTATAACAAAGTGAAAAGAAAAGAAATAAATCAAACAAAGTTATAACTACTCTTCCATAAGTATGACCATTAAGTTTTTCATTTAAGTAATAATTTATTGGTATTGCCCCAAGTATTACTAAAACAATATTTTTTGAAAAGATATTATCGATAAAACATGGAATATTATCAAATATACTTTTAGCACTCGTATACACGATATTAGTTTCTATAAAAGATAAGCTTACAAGCATTGTTATAAAACTTGTAATAAGAAGAAAAATATAATGTAATCTATTTTCTTTTTTCTTATAGTTCATTACTAAATAAAGTAAATTTGCTATAAAGAACGCTACTGCAAGATGAACATTAGATAGTGATATGTAAATAGAAATAAGTAATAGTTTTAAAGTTGAACCTATTTTTAATTCATCGTGTTTTAATAATAAATAAAAATAATAAAAAGTAAGTATTGCAGGGAAAGTATAAGTAACTGTAGAAGTAACAGAGACATAATTATATGAAAACATAAATGCACTTACAAGTAATACACCAATTAAAGGATATAAGAAATAATATTTATTCTTAACTGTACCCATTAAGTCATTACACATACTTACAAATTTACTAATTAAAATAGCAAAAGATATATCGAAAAGTATTTTATTGTAACTTAAAAAATTAATCAAAAAGCCACTTACAAGCCTACCATCGTTTATAGTTATGTTATTAAAGCACTCTACTAATCCATCTCTTCCTATAATGTAACTTTTCCAGTCATCCCCACTTAAAGGAGATAAAGCGCATATTATAAGAAAGAGAATAAAAGTAAATATTGTAACTTTATATTTAAAATCAATTATCTCTATTTTTTCTTTCATAATGTACTCCTATAAATTGTCTATAAATTTTTCTATCATATCTATTATATTATGAGTGTTACTTACAAATTTTTGAGGCTTAAATTTTTTGGCTTTCTCTATTGTTTTACCAAGTTGATTTAAATCTTTAACACCTAATATATATTTCTTTTTACTTAAGTTTTCAACTATTTGTAATTGATGATCATTTCCGTGTTCATTATATTTTGCAAGACGAGGTACTGCGATAACTTTTTTACCTTTGTTAATTCCTGTTAGGATGCTTCCAACTCCTCCGTGGGTAATAAGTAAATCACATTCACTTACTAATCTATCGAACTCTTCTCTTGGTACTAAATCAAGTATTTCCATATTCTTACTTTCATACTTTGTGCATCCAGCTTGGACGATTACTTTTTCTTTTATTGTACCTTTTTCTATTTCTTTATCGATAGCTTTTAAAAGTCTTTCAAAACTTTCATCATTTGTTCCTAGTGTTACGAATATCATTAGTAAATCCATCCCCCATATTTTGCTTTAGGATAAAGTTTTAACATTTCTTCCCACTGTACAATAAACAAATCAGCAATATGATAAATTAATCTTCCTGTAGCTGTTTTTGTTTTACTGTTTGCAAGTGTTTCGATGTAGACTACTTTACTTCCAAAAAGTTTTGCTATACAACACATTGGTCCTGCTGTATGAGTACCTGTTGTTATAACTACTTTTGGTCTAATTTTAATAAAATAATATAAACTTTTAAAGCTATTATAAAGCAATTTAAATGGATAAGTCAAAAAACTTCTTTTAGTGCCGTAAACCAAATATCCTACTCTATTTGGGTATATTTCTTTTAAGCCTAAATTAGATTTAGTTTTCTCAGTTATTAAGAAATAATCATATTTTTCAAACATTGGAGATAATCTTAAAAGTTCTGATAGATGTCCACCAGTTGAAGATATAAATAAAACTTTCTTTTTCTTCTCCATATTATCACCTCTATTTAATAAGTTTTTCCCATTCCTTTGCCACATTAGTAATTAAATATTTCTTTACATTTTGGTAACCATTACCTGCTATTTTATCTCGATAATCTCGATCTTCAAATAGTTTTTCAATTTTATTTTTCATTTCTTTAAGATTTCTATTCTTTATAAGTATTCCGTTATTATTTTCTAATATTTCTTTAATTCCAAGTGCTGAATCGAATGCTACTACCGGTAATTTATAACTGCAAGCTTCTATTGCAACAAGTCCAAAAGATTCAGTTTTAGATGGAGTAACAAAAATATTACTCTTCAATAAATATTTCTCGATTTTCTCTTTCTTTAAGAATCCTGTAAAAGTAACATTCTTTTTAAGACCTTTTTCTTTAACGAGTCTTTCAAGATTTTCTCTTTCCTCACCATCACCAATTAATGTTAAAGAAATATCTTCATAATCCTTTTTTAACATATAAACAAGTTCAATTAAATCTTCTTGAGCTTTTTCTTTTGATAATCTTCCAATAGATACAAGACTGTGGCTTTTTTCACTGCTCTTCTTTTTAGGAAGTTCTTCTATAACATTTGGAATATACAAAGTATTTGATTTAACTTTATCTTTATAAAACTCTTCTAAATACTTAGATACTAATACAAAATAATTTATATTGTTAAGAGAATTAACAACTTCTTTAATGTATTTTTTATTATTGTTGTGATAGTTATGTTCTGTTGCAATAGTAGTAATGTCACTTCTTGAATAGAAACCTACTAATTTGTTATGAAAAGCTCTAGTGGTTATTATATACTTAGAATTAATATTTTCAATAGATTCTATATTTTCATATTTTTTTAAATAAAGAGTTTTTAAGGATATAAGACCATTCTTAATAATTAGAAAAGGATTTTTCTTTTTAATAGAAGCTTTTAGCTCTTTTTTATTTGGTCCATAATCTAATAAATAATCTATCTTAGCATTATAATTAAACGGTGTTTCTTTATAAAGTTTATAAGTAGATATTATTTTAACCTTCTTATTTATCATTTTAGTTAAAGATGATATATACTGCTCTATTCCACCAAAACCGGTATGAAGTGCTAAAATAGTAACATTATCTTCTAAGTTTTTATTGATATTAGAAATATAACTTATAATTACGACAAAGGCATAAGAATAAAGCAAGATAATAACTTCATTTTCGATATTTTTCATTGATAAAAGAGAAAATGATAAAAGTACCATCAATAGATAAATATTTATAATTACATTTAAAGGAATACTTTTATTTCTTGTAATGTTATAAAGAACTAAAACTAAAAGTACTAAAAGAGGTAAAACTGAAAGAATTGAATATAGACTAAAATCTAAATCAAAAAGATAAAAAGAATTATAAATACTAGTTATTTCAAAAATTTTACAATAAATTGACAAGGATACCGTTACCAAAAGTAACAATAAAGGAAGGAACGGTTTCTCTTTTTTTATCAAAGAATAAACAAGAATAATTAATAATAAAGCAATAAGATTATAATTTATTAGATACATTTCATTAAAGTAACTAACTAGTAAAGATAACACAACTACAAGTGTCGATTTAACCTTATCAGTTTGAAAATAAAATAAAGATAAAGGTAACAAAATATTAACAATTAGTTCATAAGTAAAAGACTCCTTACCTGTTACTAAAAGATATATTTCTGTTGCTAATAATACTAAAGTTGCTAAATTAATAAAGTTAAATCTTTTAATTGAAGACTCTTGATAGTAACAAATAATAAAGGAATAAGTGTTTATGAAATAGAATGAATTAATTATTTTGTAAACTGAATCATTATCAAAAATTAAAAGTAAAGAAATACCAAGAAGTAATGAAACAAAAAGAGTTTTGGTAGTTTTTGAAATCTTCGATAAAAATAAAATAGATATTGTAGAATACAAAATTATAAACATCTTAAGTATATAAAGTAATTCAAAGTCAAATAAAGAGGTATTTAAATTAAATAAATTGGTAACTACAAGTAATAATTGTAGAATTAAAAACATATATAGTTTGTCTTTTTTCATATCTACCACCTAATAATATTTTAACAAATTTTTACATAAAGAAAAAGATGTATGTGGTTTAAAATAAAAGAAAAAAGTCAGGATTTTTCCTGACTTTTGACATTATGGATTAATTATCTTAGTACAAGTAGTTCCACTCGGGAATTTATCAGTTTTAAATTAATAAATCTTTGCAAACCATTATAAAATGGTTATTTTTTTGTCAAATTTCATTT
>CANRDN010000033.1 GCA_947629375.1 uncultured Bacilli bacterium
TTACGCAATATAAAAAATGAAATTTGACAAAAAAATAACCATTTTATAATGGTTTGCAAAGATTTATTAATTTAAAAACTGATAAATTTCCGTTAATGCATTATTTGATGAGTTAAACGCTTATCCTATATATAATGAATACAATTATTTAGGAGAAGATATAAACAATATGTTACAAAATATCAAATCAATTATCGAAAAAGAATTTAATAAAAAAGAAGAGTAATTAGATTATTAAAATTTAATTACTTTTTTTAATGGATTAATAATATTGGTTAGATTATCAAAAAAAACACTTGAAATAATTATTTTCCTATGTTAATATTTATATTGTGATTTATGGCGAGATAGCTCAGTTGGCTAGAGCAATCGGTTCATACCCGATAGGTCGTGGGTTCGACCCCCTCTCTCGCTACCATATTGATTTTAACTCTTACTAAGTAAGAGTTTTATTTTTTAATAGGTACTAATTAGGTACTTTTTTTATGGAAAATTTTTTAAAAAAAGTATTGATGAACATATGTTTATATTATATAATGCATATACCGAACATATGTTAAATAAAATTAAAGGAGGTTTGGTATATGAAAAGAGTTATGAAACTTATAACAATTCGGTTTTGTAGTTAACGAACTAAATGAAACTAAAAAATATGTAATATCAATATAAGCAAAGGAAAGGAAACAACAAATTATGAAGAATGAAATTATATTATTTGAAAATCAAAATGTAAAATTAGAAGTTAATATGAAGGATGAAACAGTATGGCTTACACAAGAGCAAATGGCCAAACTATTTGAAAAAGATAGAAAAACTATTACAAGACATATTCAAAACATATATAAAGACAAAGAATTAGATGAAAATTCAGTATGCTCATTTTTTGAGCATACTGCTAATGATGGGAAAAAATATCAAGTAAAATATTATAATCTTGATATGATAATTAGTGTTGGCTATAGAGTTAAATCTAAAAATGGTATTATTTTTAGGAAATGGGCAACAAATGTTTTAAAAGACTATCTAATTAAAGGATATGCAACTAATCAAAAGAGATTGGAGTATTTGGAAAAAACTGTTAAATTGTTAGATATTGCTAGTCGAGGTAATGAAAGATTAACTGGTGACGAAACAAAAGAAATTCTTCAAGTAATAAATGAATACTCTAAAGCACTTGATTTACTAGATGACTATGATCACAAGACTTTAAAAAAGATAAATGGTAAAAAAAGTGAAAAAATTATAACTTACAATGAATGTATGGATATAATAAATAAATTGAGATTTAACAATGAAAGTAAATTGTTTGCTTTAGAAAGAGATAGTAACTTTAAATCTATAATAAATGACATATATCAATCTTTTGATGGTAAAGATGTTTATCCGACTATTGAGGAAAAAGCGACTAATTTACTTTACTTAACGGTTAAAAATCACGCTTTTATCGATGGTAACAAAAGAATAGCAGCAACAATATTTATTTACTTCTTACAAATAAACGAAGTACTTTACAAAGAAGGTAAGCAAGTTATAGATAATAACACTCTTGCATCTATAACTTTACTAATGGCAGAATCTAACCCTAAAGAAAAAGATATACTGATCGATTTAGTAATGAACTTTTTAGTAACAAAATAGAAAAATACAAAAATAGTTTAGTAGAGTTATAATTTATTTAAGTAAATCAACAATGATTTACTTTTTTTGAAACTTTTTATCAAAAATGTGGGATTATTATATTGTAGGTGATAATTATGACTAGTCAATCCAACCTATATAAGTTTAATGAAATATATGAAAAAACTCATTTAGATTTACTTAAATATGTAATCATAAAATGTCATAATGTAAATGATACAAATGATATTATTCAGGAAACTTATTTAGAATTATGGAATATTTTAAGTAAAAAAGAATTAAAAAATATTAATATCAAAAGTTATCTGATAGGAATTGCTAATAATAAAATAAAAAAACATTATACTTTGCTTCAAAAGATAAAGACTATATCACTATTTGAAAAAAATGATAAAGATATAGAACTAATAGACTTAATAAAAGATGATATTAATATCGAAAAATTAGTTGTTCAAAAAGACAGTTGGACTCTAATCTGGAGATATATTAAGAATAAAAAGAATCAAGATATACCTAAAGTGTTTTATTTGTATTACAGCCTTGATTTATCGATTAAAAAAATTTCTAAAGAATTAAAAGTAAATGAGTCATATATAAAAAATTTAATCTATAGAACATTAAAAGAATTGCAAGAAAAATTTGGAAAGGAAGATGTTTCTAGTGACAAATAAAGAGAAGTTAAAAAAGACAATAGAAGAAGATTTTAACTCAAAAAAAAATTATAAACAAATAATTGAAAAAATGGATAATATAAGAAAAAGCAATCTATTAAAATGGTCTTTAGCACCAATAGTCTTGCTAATTATTATGAGTGGATTTATATTTTTGAATAGTCTAGGAAGTAGTAAATCTTTTGAAAAAAATCAGAATAGTGATATTGAAAAGGGAGAAATTACTTCCAGTACATTCTCAAATAAAGATTTATCAAAAAATGAAATTGATACAGAAACTCTTAATGACGTGTGTATACCTTATCCCTTTAAAGTTAGTGAGAATAATGATAGAAAACCATTTGCTATTCCAAGTGATTTAACTCAAACTAAACATTATGTTGTATACACTAAAGACGATAAATATACAGAAATAGCAAACTATATAATGCTTATCACAAATGGTAATAATAGAAATATTGAAATTAGATATTCTAAAGATAATGAACCAGTAAAAGATTATTATTTTAGTGATGAAAAAACTAAAATTACGACTATAAATGGGGTAGAATTGAAAATCTATGAATATGAAGAAAACTTTTATGTAATGTTTAAATACAATGATTATTATTTTGATATTGAAACTTCTAATCTAACAGAGCAAGAAGTTTATAATTATTTAAGATCAATTTTGATATAGAACGTGATTATAACAAGCATTTGATAGGTAGTACATTAAATGTTATAGTTTAAGTATATAACAAATGGTATTTATAAAAGGAGGGAAAGTTATGAAAAAAAACATATTAACTATTTTATTATGTGGAATTTTAGTTTGTGGGATTATTGTTTTAGTTATTATAGAATGTACCAAAGATAACAAAGATGATGGAAACAAATTATATGAAAATAATGAAGAATGCTGTAAAGGTTGTATTTGTGGAGATACTATAGAATTACTAAAGACAACTGAAACGGCTTGGATGTCAACTAAAATAAATACTAAGGGTGAATATGAGTATATTAAAGATGCTTTTATTAATTTTCGCGGTACTGGAAAAAATAGTTTTGCTTTTTTCTATAATGATGAAGAAGTAAAAGGAGAATTTACAATTAATATAAAAAATGAAATAATATTGATACCAAATGATGATAAAAATAATAAAATAACTTGTAAATTAGGAGAAGAAAAGGATTTAATTGCAGTTATGCATTGTGATAATAACTTCGGTACATTTACATTACAAAAACAGGGAAAACTTGAATTGCCAAGTATAATAAAAGATAGTGTATCAAAGACTAAAACTATTAAGGTTAATGGCCATCAAACAATTACAGAAGAAAATAAAATAAAATCCTTTTTGTCAGTGATAAATAATTCAAAAGTGTGGACGGGGGTCGTAACACTTCCGTCACCAGAATATGAATTGGAATTATTAGATGTGAATAATAATATTATTGCAAAAATATTATATAATCCTGGTCATTATTTTGATATTGAAATAAACGGAAAAGGTTATTCATTAACAAATATTGATAATAATTCATTAAATAAAATATTAGAAAAATAAATATAAGTTACTTACGACTTGTATGGGCAAACACTATATGTGATTTGCTTTTTTTATCTCATAATTTTTAATATCAATAATTAATTAAAATAATTAAGAAATGTATTGTCAAACAAATGTTCAAAATGTATAATAATGTTATCAAGAAGGTTTTAAAGATGAATCAAGATAAATTAAAAACAATTACAAATCTTTTTGAGGGTAGAGAAATAAGAAGTATTTGGGATAGTGAAAAAGAAGATTATTACTTTAGTGTTGTTGATGTGATAAGTGTTTTAACTGATAGTAAAGATTCTAGTGATTATTGGACGACTCTTAAAAGAAGATTAACTAGAGATGAAAAGAGTGAACTTCCGACAATTTGTCGGAGTTTGAAATTCAAAGCAAAAGACGGAAAAATGCGTAATACCGATACATTAGATACAAAAGGAATATTACGGCTTATAGAATCAATTCCCAGTCCCAAAGCTGAACCATTTAAATTATGGCTTGCTAATTTAGGAAGTGAACGAATTGATGAAGTATTTGATCCAGAAATTGCAATTAGAAGAGCTATAGATTATTACCGAAAAAGAGGATATTCTGATAAATGGGTTGAAGCTAGATTAAAAGGGATATTAGATAGAAATAAACTAACGGATATTTGGAAAGATGGAGGTATTTCAAAGGATTCCAAATATGGAAAACTAACGAATGAAATATATAAAGAATGGTCTGGGATGAAGGCAAATGAATATAAAGATTTTAAAGGAATTCGAAAAGAATCTTTAAGAGATAATATGTCTGATATAGAAATTGCTCTTACTTACTTAGGAGAAGTTGCAACAAGAGAACTAGCTAAAGAACATAAGCCTTATGGACTAGAGCAAAATAAAGTGATTGCTAAAATGGGTGGTAATGTTTCAAAAGTAGCAAGAGATAATTTGGAACAAAAACTTGGTAAGTCAGTAATAAGTAGTCAAAATAATCTAAATTATCAATATTTAAATGAAAAAGAAAAAGTGGATAATAAACAATAAATTACTAATAATGGAATAAAATGGTTGTAAAAGTATTTTAAAAAATACATCAAATGAGTGATTAGAACTAGTATTCAATGAAAAAATAAATGATTCATACTGAAAAATAAATTGTTTTAAAAATATAAGCTATGATATAATTTGTTTAATAAAAGAAGGAGATTGAATATGAAAAAGTTTTGTGTTAAATGTGGTGCTGAATTATCTGAAGATGCTGAGTTTTGTTCTAAGTGTGGAAATAAGATAGAAAGTTCTAAATCTGGTACTGGAAAAAAGAAAGTTTTACCATTTGTTATTGGTGGAGGAATTGGTGCTCTTGTATTAGTTGTCGTTTTAGTTGTTGTTCTTTTGGGAAGTGGTACAGGTGGAAATGATCCAAAAAGTGTTGCATTAGAATATTGTAATGCCCAATATAGTGGAGATGCAGATAAAGTTATAGATTTAATGCTTCCAGATGAATATGATATGTTACAAAAATATAAGTATTTAGAAAGTTTTAAAAAGGGTATTAAAGAAAATAAACCAAATAAGTATACTTGTGAATATGAGAAAAAAGAGCGACTTACTGGGGATGATCTTGATGAAGTTAAATCTTATTTGTCTGAATATGTAACAGATCTTTCAAATGTATCAGAAGTGTATAGTGTAAGAATAAACATAACTGAAGATGACAAAAATGGATATGCTAATATTTTCGTTATTAAATATGGAAATAAATATTATGTTGATATATATCAAAGCCTTTTTTCATTTGCTAAAAGCAATAGTAGTAGATAATCAAAAAGTTTTTTAAATTAGAGAAAATATGTTATATAATTGTTTAGAAGAAAAAAATATTATGAAAAAGAAAATTTTAAGTATATTATTAGTTTGTTTATGATGATGAGACTTTAACAAGTGTTATAGGAAAAGGAATTTTCAATGAATCATTTAATGCTGGAATAACTGACGAACAGATTAAAGAAGCAAATAAAGAAGGAAGCGTCAAAATTTATAGAGATAGCAATAATAGAATGGTTTTTGAGTATACTTTAGACAAAGATGATGATATGGTTAAGCTATTAAGAGATAAAAACAATCTAAAAGAATGGTTAGAAAATAATAGTAATCTAACTTGTAAATAATATTTCTTTAAAGTGTTCAAGCAGTTTATATTATGCTTATGAAAATATTTTCAAAAATTTTAAATATGAGAAAAATGATTATTAGATTTAATAATCTTTTTTTTGCATTGACAACTGTATATAGTCTGTATATAATTAATATATACAAACGAGGTGAATTATGGAAATTATAATTAGTAATTCAAGTGGTGTTCCTATCTATGAACAAATTAAAGAACAAATAAAAGTTAAAATAGTTTCTAATGAACTAAAAGAAAATGAACTCTTACCATCCATAAGAACTTTAGCAAAAGATCTTCGTTGTAGTGTTATAACAACTAAAAACGCTTATGAAGAATTAGTAAAAGATGGTTATGTAAAAAATATTCCATCTAAAGGTTTCTATGTTGCTAAAATAAATAAAGATATTGCTTTAGAAGAACAATTAAATAAAATAGAAGAACATATGGATAAAGCAGTTTCTATTGCTAAAATGAATAATATAAGTAGGGAAACTCTAAATGAAATGTTAAATATATTGTATGAGGAGAATAAATAGAAATGGAAAATATTTTAGAAGTTAAAAATCTTTGTAAAAAGTATGATAATTTTGAACTTAAAAATGTAACTTTTAATTTACCTAAAGGTATGATTATGGGTTTTATTGGTGAAAACGGAGCCATATAATTAGTATTCACACGAATTTCCTATTTAAAAATAATTTTGAACTCATTTACATCATCTTGTACTATATAATCAATGTAATTGCTCCAAAATACTCTTTTAGCATTATCGTTTAATTTATTATAAATATCAAGTGCTGTACTATTTTCTAGTATTTCTTTATATTTAGATAGATCTCTAACTTCTTCTTTTACTATACTAGCACTTTCTATTTCGTTGCTGTACTTTTTGTAATCACTTTCATATTTTTCTTTAGTGATTCTTCCAATTATATATAAATCATTAAGGCGTTCTATTTTAGCTCTTATTTTTTCCACATCAACCTTTTTAGCTGGTTTGTTTTTTTCGGTTATAGATTCAATAGATTCTATTTCTTTTGCTAATTCATCGTGGAAATGTTCTAATAGCCATTTTTCAAGTTTGTTTTGACTAAGCCTTCTTTTATTTTCACATAAAGCTGAAGCATTAGCTTTATTACATCTATAGTAAGGATAATCATTTATTGTTTTTTTTCCGTTTTTATTAATCCTTATATTTCTATGAGTACAGCCACTCATAGAGTTGTTACAACTTTTACATCTAACTAATCCACTAAAGATATAATTGAATTTATTTTTATTTTTTTTGCTATTCTTAGCTAATATATCTTGGATTCTATTGAATCTTTCCTTTGTTATATAAGCGGGACAATAGTTTTCAACACCTCTATAAAATCCATAGTATAAAGTGTTTGTTAAACAGTTCCTCATATTTACATATCTAATAGTAAGATCATATTTTTCATTAATATAAATTAGGGTTTGTCGTAAACACATAGTTGTTTCTATACTATCAAACATATCATTTACAATATGTTCTTTTTCTTCATCTTTTACAACTTTTTTATTTCTTTTTTCTCCGACAACTTTATATCCCATTGGAAAACAATGACTTCCCTGAATAGGGCGTTTGCTTTGAATCATACTTTTATTTACAAATTTAATTCTTTCACTTGTTTTATCCGATTCATTTTGAGCGTCGGCTAGTTTTAAATTAAGAGCATATCTTCCCTGAGCTGTAGTAGTGTTATAGTCTTCATCACTGCATTCCCAATCAACATTATTAGCTTCTAATACTTCTTGAATTTTATAATAATCAGCTACATTTCTAAACCATCTATCAAGTTTCCATATAATAACCCTATCAAACTTATCGTTTTTACTATCTTCAACAAGTTTCATTAGTTCTTTACGATTTTTAATTTTAGTACGAGCTGTTTTTCCGGCGTCTATATATATGGCAATTATTTTATAGCCTTTTTCTTTGCAATATTCTATAAGCCGTTCTTTTTGCGCCTCTAAAGAATATCCCCATCTTGCTTGCTCTTCACTAGATACACGAATATATAAAACAACTCTTATTATTTTCTTTACATTATTAATAATTTTTTCCATTTTATAGCACTCCTTTATTGTTTAAAATATTGAATTGTGCTATAATTGTATAGAAAAACTCATATACAATTATAGGTATTTCTTATTTTTGTTTTAGATTTAGTAGTCTTTGGGTTTTTCATTTCAACGCTTAGAGTTGCACCTCTAGGCGTCTTTTTTTTATTTCATTCTATTTAAAATATAGTCTTTGATTTTATTTGGATCAGCCATATAGTGAATTGGAAGTTTTAGAAATTGATATTACACTATATAGTTTTTTAATAGAATATTTCTTTTAAAGAGATATTCTTATTATTTGTCATTGCTTTTCATAATAAACGGCTTATTAGCTTTAGCAAACTCTATCAATTTATTAAAGTCTTCTTCGGTCATTTCTTCGTTTTCGTCTAAAAAACCTTTTCTTGTTAAAACTTCTTTTAATATAGCTTTTTCTTCTTCGTGGCTATATTTCTTTTTTTCTCTTTTCATTGGTACATCGAATCCCATTAGCCATACTTCGTCAACATCAAAGAACTCAGCTAGAGTAGTTAGACTATCTTGTTTAGCTTTATATGTTCCTGACAGCCAATGACTAATTTGAGATTTAGCAATACCTGTTCTAGCTGATAACTCTACAGCTTTAATATTTTTCATAGCCATAGCTTTTTTAAGTCTATTTGCAAAAGTATCCACCAACATCCTTGTATCAACTCCTCATATTGATTATACTAAATAAGTTGGGAAAAAACAACAAAAATTGTCAACAAACAAAAAAAAGTTTGGAAAAGTTTAATTTTTGTGTTGACATCTAAAAAGATAAATGATAACATCAAACTAGGTTGGGAAATTCCAAACTAAAGGAGGTGAAAAATGTGAAAAGAAATTATGAATATTCAAAATTGAGAGGAAGAATAATTGAAAAGCTTGGTAGTTTAAAGAAATATGCTGAATTATTAGGAATCTCGGACACAGCTTTATCTAATAAATTGAGTAATAAAGTACCATTTAATCAAGATGAAATATTAAGATCAATGGAAAAAGAAGTATTAGATATAGAAGCTAATGAAATATCATATTATTTTTTTACACAAAAAGTTGGGTAAATCCAAACAAATGAAAAGGAGGACTAAAAATGAGTACAGGTATTCAAGCATTACTTATTATTTGTGGAACTATAATTGCTTTTATTTGGATAATAGCTTGGTATTCAACGAAAGACAATAATAGAAAAAAGTAGAGGCGTGAAATGAAAAATAAAAAGACTACTAAAAATGAAACTTCTAAAAAAATAAAAGATAAAGATAAAGGTAAAGATTTTTTGGAGTTTCTTATTAAATTATACGAAATTCAAGAGAATATAAAAATAACGTATAAGGTTAAAGAAATATAAGGAGAGTAAAGATGATAAACGATATCAAAAAAGTAAGGGAATTGGTTGATAAAGGTGAAACAGAAAAGATGCTAAATGTGATTCACAAAAATGCTCAAAAGGGAAGAGATAAATATATTATTTCTAAAAATTTAAAGACTATTAAACGTGAGAAAAAAGAAAAGCAAAGCAAGTGGTTTTTTAGAATTGCTACTGCGTTAGTTGTTGTTCTTATAATAAGTTTATTTGTTGCGTACGAAAACAAGCAAAATGACAACTGTGTTGAAGCTGGTCACGACAGAAACTGGTGCATCATTAATGGATAAATTAAGACGAAAAAAAAGAGTTAAAGCTAGGCACTTTTAAAACTCTTCAGTCTTAAATTATACCACTAAAAACTACATTTTGCAAATTGTGGAGGTAAAGAGTGGATGATAACAAAGGATACATAAAAATATATAGAAAGATGTTAGACAATCCTGTCATTATGAAAGACAGTGATCATTTGGCAATATTTACATATTTACTTTTAAACGCAACATTCAAAGAAATAAAAACAATTTTTGATGGAAACGAAATATTGCTAAAAAAAGGTGAACTTGTTACTGGAAGAAAAATAATTTCCGAAAAATTAAAGATAAACGAAAATAAAACACAACGTGTGCTTGACCGGTTAGAAAAGTGCAAAGTTATTGAACAACAAAAAACAAATCGAGGCCGTTTAATTTCAATAAAAAATTGGTGTCGATACCAAAGTGATGAACAGCACTTTGAACAACAAATGAACAACAAACGAACAACAAGTGAACAACAAGTGAACACTATACAAGAATGTAATAAAGAAAATAAAGTAATAAATATAAAAGAGAGAAATATAAAAGAGAGAAAAGAGAAAAAAGAATTTTTTGATTGTGACGATTGGATGGATGAAGAAGATGAAACTTAAAGGTATGCCAAAAATAAGAATTAAATTCCAAGATGAAAACATCATCAAAAAAAGAATCTCAACATTAAGAGTTTACAATATGTCAGCTGTTAAAGATTTCTATTTCAAAGAACTAGAACCAAAGAAAATTGAAAACGATTTGTACAAGCTCGAGTTACGAACGAATGAAATCTTCAAATTAGTTTACGGACAAATTTATATTCTTTGTGAAATCAAAGATGGAATATGCAAAGTACTTGATATAGAGCCAAAAAGATTTTTAGAAAAAGGATTTGCTTCTCTTCTTGAAATTTACAAAGGAATACCAATTGCAGAAAAATCAGATTTAGCAAAAATAAAAATATTAGAAAAAATGGGGAGGATTTAATATGACGCAAGATGACATTGAATTAGATAGAATTTATGACGAGCAGTACGCTAGAAGTTATGACGATTCTAGTGTATCTCAAGAAGTTTATGACGATTTAAAAGAAAAATATGAAAATTTAGAAAAAAATATAAAACGAGTAATTGAACTCATACGAGACGATAAAGTAGCAGAAGCATATGAATATGCAGTTAGTGAGAGGTTAGTATGAGAACACTTGACCAAATAAAATTATCAGATGCAAAGACAAACTTTATTGAACGAATTAAATACTTTGAAGATTTAAAAGACGATTATAAAACGCAAGTATCTGAATGTTTTCTAAAACAAGAAAAAATAAGAAACTTAAACAAGTCTTATGACAATGATTTAAAACAAAAAGACGTTTTAGAAAATCAGGTCATTGATTTAAGCGAAAAAAATCTTGAATTAGAAAAAGAAATAGAAAAACTTAAAAAAGAAAATTTGAAAATATCAAAATCTTATGAAGAACAATTAGACAAATATGTGTCTGAGAAGAACAGAAACGACCAAATTCTTAAAGAAATGGACAAGCTAAATAAAACAATCGACTTTTTAAAAAACAACAAGAGAGCGCCGTCTTTGAACGAATTAAAGGACTATCAATTTGGACGAGGAAAGAGAAGTGTTAAGAAATGAGACCAGGAGTGAGCATAACACACGAAAATAGAGCACTTTCAAATGAAACTGTTGATAGAAAGAAGAGATACTCACAAATTTTAGAAATTTTAGAAGGTGGAAAAGAAATGACAGCTCGTGAGATAGCAGTTGAGTTATGGAATAGAGGCTACATACCAACACCTGAAAGGAATTTTACAGCACCAAGACTTACAGAATTATCAATAAAAGGCATCGTTGAGCCTTGTGGAGATCAAATTTGCGAATGGACGAAGAAAGCAGTCACAAAATACAGAATTAGAAATATGGAGGGAAATTAAAGATGACAATGATTACAAAAAATAAAGAAGAAAAAAAATACGATTTTGGTGAAAAGAAAGAAGAAATAATAAATGGTAAAAAAGTTCCAGTAGAATTTTATACACCAAAATACAAAGAAGCTAGAAAAAAAGTTATTGAATTATTAGAAAGTGATAAATACAAAAATGTATTAGAAGAAAGTGACTTTTGGATATTAGTTAATACATATGCTGACAAGACTAAAGCAATGTACAGTGGACTTATTATAAGCCACGATGGATGCTTAAAAATAAACGATGTCTTGGAAGAAAAACTAAAGTTTAGACCTGATTGTATGTCACTAGATAAAGACGGATACAATGATTCATTAGTATTTACTTACAATTGCCCAGAACAGGGTATTTATGAAGTAGGTGAAGTAAGTAAAACTAATTGCAAAAATGACTATCCGTACGCAATGGCACTAAAAAGATGTATGGATAGAGTAATTCTAAAGAATAGTAAGATTGCCTATTCAGGAGTGTACAGTGATAGTGAAGCTGATGAATTTAGTAAAAGAGTAGATGAAACGACAGTTCAACTAGATAATACTAACTACAAAAAAGAAATAGAAAAATATAGCGTTGAACATAACTTAGATTTAAGAGAAATAGCTAGAGAGTTTAAATTAAATTCTAAATCTACTAATGAAGAATTTAAAAGAGCACTTGAGAAAATCAAGGAGGAAGAAAACTAATGCAAAAGTCAGTAAAAGAAGATAGAGATAAATACATAGGTGGTTCTGATATCCCTGCAATAATGGGAATATCACCATTTAAAACTAGGTTTGATTTATTACTAGAAAAAGCTGGATTAAAAGATGATGACTTTGTTGGCAACGATTATACAGAATATGGTAACAAGATGGAGTCAAAAATTAGAGAATACATAAATAAATCTTTAGAAAAAAAATATGTTGAGGGTAAACATATTGTTAATGATATTAGAATACACACTGATGGAGAATGTGATGATTCAATTTTAGAAATAAAAACAACTTCACAGGTTCATAAAGAGGTTAACGATTACAAAGTTTATCTAGTTCAATTATTGTTCTATATGTATCACGCAAAAAAGAATAGTGGCGTATTAGCTGTATATAATAGACCAAACGATTTTAGTGAGAAGTTTGATGAAAAGAAACTTCAAATTTTTGATATTAGTATAGATAATTACAAAGATTTAATTGATGAAATTAATAATGCTGTAGAGCAATTTAAGATTGATTTAGAAAAAGTTAAAGATAATCCACTTATAACAGAAGAAGATTTAATTCCAATGGATATTAAGAAATTAGCTGAAGAAGTAGTAGCTTTAGAAAATAGATTAGCAACATTTAAAGTGATACAAGATGAATATGATAAGTCTAAAGGAAAACTAAAATCTGCTATGGAAAAGCAAGGATTGAAAAAATGGACAACACCTAATGGTACTCAAATAACATTAGTACAGGATAGTCTAGATACAACAGTTGAAGAAGAATATTTTGATGAGGATAAGTTCATTGCTGAAAACACAGAATTACATCAGCAATATCATAATAAACTAGCTGAGTACAAAAAAATTAGAAAGGTAGTTAAAAAAGGCAAAAAAGGTTTTGTAAAAATAACACTACCTAAGGAGGTTAAAGAAAATGAATAGAAATGAAATGATTATAGCAATTAATAACATTTTTGATGAAAATATGAGTTTGAAATCCCAAAATAATGTTTTGGAAACTTATTATAAAGAAAGCCAAATGACTAAAGAAAGTAGTGACAAAGAAATTGCAAAAATAAGTCTATTGGATTTAAAAATAATTGACTATGGAAAAAAGCAATTGGTCAAAGATGTTCTAAAAAGCTGGGGAAATGAAGTAGAAGTTTGGAGAGATAAAGAATCTAATGAGATAGTAACTACACAATATGACGAATGGCTAAATAAAAAAATCTATGAAAGTGAAATTCCAGATAATATGTCTAAAGTTGAAGTAATGAGTGCTGTTCACGATTGTGCTATTGAAATATATGAAAAAGAAAAAATAAAATCTATTAAGAATTTTGAAGAAAAAGAGTTAAAAAATAAGGAGGAAAAAAATGAAGACTAATTTAAATAAAGAAAATTTAGAGAAATTATTAAAGGATTCAAAGGTGACATTAATATCTACAAATAAAGGCTGTGTGATTGAGGGAAACTTAGTTAATATTATGGGAGCATTTTCTATGCTTGTTAATCAATTAAACAAAGGTGTTCCTAGAGATTTGTTAAAATATGCCTTTAAATCAGGATTAAAAGAAAAACCAAATGATAAAGAAAATGATGAAGAAGAAACGAAGAAAGCATTAAGAAGTATGTTGGATTCATTAAATAGAGATTTTGAAGAATTATTTGGAGACGATGATGATGAATAATGTAAGCATCATTGGAAGAATAACTAAAGACATTGAGTTAAGAAAAACTGCAAGTGGATTACCAGCAGTTAGTATGTTTATTGCTGTAAATAATGGTAAGGACCAAGATGGAAATGATAGACAAGCAGATTTCCCTAAAATTTATGTGTACGATAAACAAGCTGAAACTTTGAGTAAATATTGTCACAAAGGAAGTTTAGTTGCTGTTTCGGGAAGAATAAAGACAAGAGTTTATGACAAAGAAGATGGAACGAAAGGATATGAAACTTATATCTTGGCAAGTAGAGTACAATTCTTAAATACAAAGCAAAGTGATGGTTCTACAATACCTGAACCTGATTTCGTTCCACAAAAAGGAGAAACTGAAACTGAAGAGGAAAACGACCCATTTAAAGATTTTGGTGATCAAATAGAAATCAGTGATGATGATTTGCCATTTTACGGGTGATACAAATGAAATTAGTAGGTAATTATTCTAGGATAGGAAAAAATGAAAATAATGAAACTGAAATAACTTTTACAATTAGAGATAATTATAAATACTTATTAACCGATTTAAATAAAGAGACATTATATTCAATAAACATTAGTCAAGCCAAAGATAAAAGAACTGAGCAACAGAATAAATACTTATGGGCTTTAATAGGTGAGATAGACAAGGCAAGAAATGGAGATAGGTCTAATGATGACTGGGAAATCTATTTAGAGGCTTTAGTAAGAGCAGGAGCCAAGTTTACTCACCTACTAGTAGAGCCTGATGCTGAAAGTCTTCTTAAAGATAGATTTAGAGCTATTCAATTCGTAAGGCAAATAAGAAAAGGTGATAAAGTTTTTAATGATTATAAATGTTTCTATGGTAGTTCAAAGATGGATAAAAAAGAAATGGCTGATTTAATAAATACAATACTAGATATGGCTAGTGAGTGTGGATTAGATATAGTTTATTGGAAAGATGTTTTAGACTTTGAAATTTAATTATAAAAAGGTAAAAAAATAGGAGGATTATTATGGATGACGGAGTAGAAAGAATAAAAGTTCTATCAAGTGAAGTAAAAGATAAGGCTGTATTAAAAATAGTCGAGTATCTTTTATCAAGAAAAGATATGAATGATAAATATTTAAATGAAGAAAAATCATTGAAACAAATGATAGATTTTATTAAATCAGAAGCCAGAAAGAAAGAATCAAATGGAATTGCGATGATAGAAGATGAAGAGGTATACAGCTGGGCTATTCATTATTGGGATGAAACAAATGAAAATTTAAATTTAAGTAAACAAGAAGAGAAAGTAGAATCAAAAGAAGCTGAAGATAATGACAGTAATAATGATGATGAGAGAGAAACAACTGTTGTTCCTGAAAAGAAACCAAAGATAAAGAATTGGGTAGCTGAAGGACAATTAACATTGTTTGATATGTGATGCTATGTATTTAAAAAAGAATATAAGAGAATTGATGAAAGATTTCGATAACAAAATAAGTTTGCCATCAAGATTTTATCAATATCTTGAAAAAATAAAAGAATCACACAAATTAATTATAAAAAGCAAGGATGGATATCATTGTGACAGTTGCAATAGTGATTTTAAGATATGTAAGCAAAACAAACGATATGGAGAAACTTATGCTAAATGTCCTGTTTGTAAGAAGAATTTAGTAGTCAAATCTAATAGAAAAAAGTACTACACACAAGATGATTCGTTTTGTATTATTGAAAAATTTAAAGACCATCTAATTTTTAGACTTTTTGCAGTAAAGACGGAATATGATGCTCCAAACAACTATCATAGTGAATACTGCGAATATGGAAGAAATATATATTCATATGAAAGTGGACCATTAGTTTTAGTTGAAGAAGTATATAACGATAATATTACAGCAACAATAACTGGAAAATATATTAATTATAAAGAAATTTATGGCAGTAATTGGAAAGCAAACGGTAGCTATTTTTATCATTTAGGCAATGTATCTATGCTTTATCCATACAATTTGAAAAAAGTTCTTAAAGGAACTAAATGGGAATATTCGCAAATTTGGGATTTTGCTAAACATATTGATTACTTTAATATTAGTGATTTTCTTCAACACAAAAGTTTAGAAATGCTTATTAAAAGTAAATTATATAATCTTGCATATTCAATTATAAACGAATTTGATGATTATCTTATAAAGCTAGATTATAAATTCTTGCACAATAATTTAATATTTGTAAGAAAAAACAAGATGGATCTAGAAGAATATCAGTTGTTTGAAAAGACAAAAATTAAAAATATTAAATTAATTAGGAAATATGCTCCAGATTATGACAATTTAACTCAAATATTCTTTGATTTAAAAATAGATCTAGCAAGAGCTGATAATCAAATCAAAAATCTAAAAGGACATATTCAGGAATATATAGACTATTTAGAAATCTGTAAAATGTTGCAGTACGATATGAAAGATAAAAAAATATTATATCCAGAAAAAGATATTGTTGAAGAACATAATAGGGTAAATTCTTTGTATGAAGCATATAAAGATGAAGTTTATAACAATGCAATTAAAAAAAGAGCACAAGAACTTAAAGATACTATTTATCAAAGTGATAAATTTGTAATCTTTCCAGTAAAAAATCAAAGACAGTTAATCAATGAATCTAAACAGCAAAACAATTGCGTTAAAACATATGCTGAAAGGATAGCCAATAATGAATGTGATATTTACTTTATGAGATCAATTAATAGTAAAGAAAAGTCACTTGTAACAGTTGAAGTTAGAAACAATAGAGTTGTTCAGCAAAGAATTAAAAATAATGAAGATACAACGAACGAACAAAAACAATTCTTAAAAAATTGGGAAGAAAAATTTTTAAAACCAGGATTAAACAAAGGAGTTGCTTAAATGGAAATATTAAATGATGCAATAGATATATTATCAAAAGATATGATTAAAAATGATTTAGAAAATAAAAAGAATGATAAGGAAGTTTATATAAAAATAAAAAAGACCAATTTGTATAGTTTTTGTATTAAACTTCTAAAGCTTATAAAGGAGATTGATGAAAATGATATCAACAATTAAACAAATAAGAAATAGAGATATTTTAACTTATAGAAGTAAAGGAATACACGCAGTCAATAATTATAAAAGATATGCAAATTTCTATAACGATAACTTGAGACATAAAACAGATAGTTCTTTGGATATTATGAAAGTACAAAGATATAAAAAGATTCTCTTCTTCTATATTTTAAAAACCATATATAAAAGGTAGGACAAATAATGAGTTTATTAATTAGAAATTGGGAAGAACTTTCTAAAGTTCCACCAAATGAAAAATATAAGATTGATGTTGAAGATTGTTCAGGATGGATTAATCCGATAAAAGAAACAGAAGAGACAGAAGAAAACTATTTTGAACATCACGCATATTTATCTACTCATACCTTTTATGGAAATCATTATAAAGAATCTACAAAATTGCTGCAAAAATATGGATTTGATATTGAAATAGATAATTGGGATAAGGAGGTTTAAGATGAAAACATTAGAAGAAATAAGAAAGACTAGAAATTTATTTATAACAGCAGAAACTGAAAATGACGG
>CANRDN010000034.1 GCA_947629375.1 uncultured Bacilli bacterium
GCTGTTGTTCCGAGAACTTCTTTTGTATCCACGTCTGTAATTGTTGCTTTGAGCGTATATTTCTCGTTAGCAACAAGATTGCTGTAGCTTACTTTATCGATAATAACCGCATCTGTTGCCGCATCTATAAACTTCGCTCCGGACTTATCCGATGCTACCGTCTTTATGTCGGGTTTTTCAACAGTAACAGTCTGCTTTTCATTATCGGCATTCGTTTCGGAAATAATCTCCTTATCGCCGAGATAAAGTGTTTCATATATAACCAAAACGTGTTCCTTAAGAGCCGTTGTATCTACATCAATTTTTACATCCACTGTATAGTTTGAGTTATTGGGAACAAATGAAACAGGATCGACTTTTACTATCTCATCACTGAGCATTTTATCATCTGTTTTATCATATATTTCTGTTTTCAGCGTATATGTCTCGCCGTCACGAAGACCTGTGAAAACAACCTTATCATAAATTACAGAATCAACGCTGCATTTAATGTCTTTCGACTTATGATCCATAGATGTAGCTGTTGTATCTATCGTAGGCACTTCTTCAACTCTGCGGGCTTTAATTTCTCCGCCTGCACGCTGATAGCCTGTTGTCATACGTACTTTTTCAGATACTTTAACTTTATGCGTACCCTCGTCAAATACCGTACTCTGAATATTCATCAAATCCGTTGTAACATTTACAATCGGACAGTTTGTTGCATGAGCAGTTGTTGTATTTGTATTATAACCGTTATCTGCATATGAAAGATCTGAAAGCGTGAGCATATGCTCCTCCGGATCATAATCAACCGATGCATCGTGTACACTGTTGTATATAGCTTTGATATCGGCGGAATCTTTCGTCATATCCAAATCGTAACGTTTTGCAATTTGCTCTTCACTGTCATCAAATATCCAACAGTCGCCGCCATTCGAATCTGTCTCTGCATTTGCATAAGTTCTTATCATGTCAACAAATACTTCTGTCGAACGAGCATACGGATAATAGTTTGTACCGTTTGCAGGCTTTACTGTAAAAAGTTCATACCATTTATCACTCTCATAAGAAACATTATTGTTCTCAACATAATGCCTGCCGTCAGAATCAACTTTATCTTTGAGTACGTTCATCAGGTCACCTCGAACGAAAATACAGTCTTCATCCCCGTTATCATCTGACTCATAAAATTTTACTGTTTCTTTATTCCACGTCACCTTACCGTCAACAGGTTCTGTCTCACTAAACATATCAGCAAGCTGTTTTGATGTAATACCAATTTCAGATGAAACAGGATTAATCTCACGAACAGAAGTTATTGGTGAAACAATACTGTCAAGAGAACCTGACTGCTGCGATATTGCTGTCTGCAAATCACTATCCTTTGTATTTCTGATAATATCATCTACGACACCCGCACTGATAGCGTTCGGTACAGAATACCACGGTGACTGACTTACATTAATGGCTGTATCATTATTATGATATGTTCCGTCGTTATTAGTCCAATCGACATCCGCTTTAACAGTTGCCGAAATAGTATCATTATAACTCTTGCCTAATATATCTGTAAGATTTTTAACATCTATATTGGTTGTATAATCATACTTATCATAATCTGTATTTATCGTACCGTCATATGTCACCTCTGCTGTATACACATTAGCGGCTACGCTGTCCCACCATGTATCCACATCATCTTTACTGTCAAGAGGCTTCGCAATATCTTCGGTACTTTCAAACTGTGCGGCATCCCACATCTTTCCAAGTTCTGTATTTACCGAATTATCTGTTGAATTTTTAAAATTCTCGAAATAAGTCTCTATATCGGGGGTAGTTACAGATACTGTATCTGATGTACTCGCACTCTGCAAAGCCTGTGAAAGTCCTGTCAAATTACTTTTATTGAAGACATCGGGATCTATCCATGTCTTACTGTCCTTAACCCAAGAACGAACAGTCCACTTAATATATACATCCTGACCGTCCTGTTCAACTTCGCCTTTTGCAATATAATACGCCGGAGTCTTTTCTCCCGCATATGTCGGTGCTCCGAAATCGGGAATATCGGTTCGTTCAAGATAACGAGTTCCCTCTTTGGATGAATACACCTGCCAGCACATCAGTTCTCTCTGATTGGCATCAGACGTATCGGCATTGATATCGGTCGTAAACGGAATTGTATTGACAATATGACCGTTTGCATCACGACCGTTACCGTCTTCATCAAGGAATGATTTAACATCATAAACCTGCCAGCCGTAACGTGCATAATTTTCATCGGACGCATTATCGTTCCAGTTATTATCATAATAAGCATGTCCGTAAAGTTCGCCTATATCATAATACACGTTACCTGCCTGATAATTTCCCTTGAAGCTTGAACGATATCCGTCGCCATACTGCTTGTCTTCAGCGGAAACAACACCTGCAAAATTTATTGCCGTGCATGATATTCCGACAGCCGCAGCCAATGCTCCTGCGAGTATGCGTCGTCTTACAACATTTTCTCTCTTCTGCATCCTAAAATCACCTTTCGCTAATTTTTTACATTCATTATGTTTTCAAAATTCTGTTCTATGCGTAATTTACTAACATAGAACATTCTCACACAATATCCATTCTCCACCACATCCTTTACTTAAGCTTTCTTTATTTTTTATATCGCATTGACATAAAAATAATAACACATTACTTTCCATTTATCAACAGATTTTACAGGAATTTTTGTAATTCCCGCAAAATAACTCTTTATCATTTTTTATATTTATTGCAGATTTTTAAAATACGTTCTGCGTCTTCATTGCTTAAATTATTAAAAATACGGCTAAACTCTAATACACAATGCTTTTTAATATCACCGGCATCCGATAAATCAAACCGCACACTCTGACAAGAATCGTCCATTGCCTGCAAAAGTTCCGATGTTTCGACATCATTTAATTTATAATGTTCAACAAGAATATCGAACCATCGTGACGGAACTTTCCGTTTTCCGTGTTCAACCGCAGACAAACAACACCTTGAAACATTCAATACCTGACACATATCGTTCATTGTTTCATGATGCTTCGCCCGCAGGATCCGAGTGTACTCTCCGAATTTAGTATAACTCGTCATACTTTACACCATCTTTCTGTTACATGAAATATTAATTCCTGTTATGTATTATATATCAAAACTTAACCATTGTCAAGAAATAATTACATATCATTGATGACATAATATAAACATCTGTCAAACACTATAATATCCTGTAAAGTAAACTGCCCTTTTCACTGTAAAGGATTTTACTTTACTGTAAAGCTCGTATGTTTGTATTAACCCGCTTGTGCAAAGGCGTTTGATTTAATAAACGCCCGCTCTGTAAAGTAAAAATACTTTTTTACTGTAAAGGAAAATTACTTAACTGTAAAGGCATAATGTTCACACCCTAAAGTTATATGACTTTACAGCAAATCCAAATTTGTAAAATAACCCAAATCGAACCCGCAAAGAGGACATTTTATGAAATATCGACCAATGACAGCCCGCAAAAAGTCCAATTATAAAAAAATAGCCCATATGGATACATCATATGGTCAATTTATTTGAAAATAGCCCAAAATGAAACTCAAAATGGAATATTTTTCTGAATGAAATAACCCGTTTCGAGTTCCAAAAAAGTCCATAAATGGAGCAATTATGTTGACAGCAAATGTCATTCATGATATAATAAAAATAAAAAAATAATTAACAGGAGGATATTTCAAAAGATGAAAATAAGATCAAAAGCCATAGCCTGCATTTTTGCAGCACTGTGTATCGGTACGTTAGCCGGATGTGATATGCTAAACAAAGAAAACAGCAAAACTGTTTCTGATTCAAGCGAAATATCGCAAAGTCAAAGTAATGCAGAAAGCAGTTCTGTTCCAATGCAAGAAAATACAAATTCACAAACGGATAATATAATCGATTCATCAGCAGATAATATATTTGACAGTTCAAACCAATCTTCAGCAGCGGCATCAAATATACCGAGTAATCAAAGTTCTATACCTGCAATGACACCGAGTAATCAAGATTCTTCGCAAACACAAGGTCTGCAAGAACTTGAAACTCTAATCAACAATGGTACGATTGAATCAGAAATATGCACAGAAAACGGCGAAAACTACTTATCTTCAGCACAACTAAGTCAAACTGATGCCTATAAACTCTTAAATACATACAATTCCGTAGGTACTTTTAGTCTGATGGGCAGCATGAATTACGGGGAACCTACGGCATCGGCACTTGCATTTATAAAAAACGGAGTACAAACGGCTATATTTACTAATGAAAACGGTTATACTTTCTGTCATCTGTTTGATGGTCTGCACAGTTATTCCATATTTCCTGACAGTAAACGATATACAGAAACTGACGATAACACAGTAACGGATATACCTGATCTGCTTATGAACTACTTTAAATCTATGCAAATCTGCACAAAATACAAAGTAACTGACGGCTATGCCGAAGTATTCAAAACACCTGAAGAATTAGCGTATAACGGTATCACGGAAATAAAAACAATAACAGGCTCAGACAACGGCTATGATGTTCTTATTATGAAATTCGAAGGTACGAATGCTGTAAAAAATTATGTACTAAGATTTGAAGCAGCGATTGATGACGATTATAAAAATATTTTTAATACTGATTTCTTATCAGATTACACCCGTATCGACTCTTAAAACACAAAAAAATATATTCCGGAAACACAAAAAAATCTGCATAAACCTCGGTCTATGCAGATTTTTTAATTTTTTATTTGGATTTAGATTTACCTGACCGTCTCCACAGTATTATGCCTATGCCTATCAAAACCCCTGCCGCTATCAACATAACCAGCATCACAGAGCTTCCTGTTTCAGGCAATTCAACATCAATAACATTAAATTCCCACTGTGCATAAAGCGTAATATCACTGTCTTCAAACACAATATCACTGCCCGGTTCAAACTTTTCACCCGAACCGTCAGGCTTCGTTGTCCAATACGCAAACTCGGCATACGCTCCGCTTGTTCCCTCAACAAACATCTTCAAATTTTTACCGTCTTTGACAACAGTCTTATCTCCGGTCGAATAAGTTCCGTTATCCGATGGAGCATCTCCGCTTGTATGTTTTCCATCAGTATTCAAATCATACGTTATTTTATACTTTGGTTTCCATACAGCATATAATACTGTATCTTCAGTGATTTCAAATGTCTTGATAACATCTTTTACTGAAGCATCCGGTGTTTTTGCAAAACCTACAAAATCATAACCGTTTCTTGTCAGATTTTTTTCATTACCTTTAACTGTAACAATATTGCCTGAAAGATACGGTGTATCATCAACCGGAACATCACCGGAATCATTACCGTTACCGTTATAGGTTACATGATACGTTTCCTCTTCTTCAACAGGAATGTTAAACTGCATGGAACAATTTGAAAGCGTACCGCCTCGTTCAAGATAATACATCTTTACGGTATGATTTGTATTTTCAGCCCAAGAAGTTTTATTAAAATTCAAACCGGATACATCAGCCAGATTATAATTATTACCGTCTATTGTATATGTACCCTTTGTAAAGTTTATAGAACCGCTTAGTGCCTCATGTATTCCGCCCATATCGAGAACCAATACATCATCGACGAATACCCATACATCATCGTCACCAACGAATTTATATATGATATCGGATGTTGTACCGTCTTTATTATGCATTACATTTCCGGACGGTACTTTAAAGTTCATACCGAGAGCCATACCCAAATGATAATTTATATCATCTTTATCTACAAGCCATGTATTCAAATTATATTTATCTGCCGTACCCCATTTGCCCGCATTTTGCAGTGAATTAAACGGGAAGAATCCGGCTCCCTGCATACCCCAGTCATCTATACCCAAAGAAGCAAGATATGTAAGAATTACATTACGTTCTTCATCATAAGATGCCGAGTGTAATACACTATTGTAAGAATACATGGATGTATCGGGATTGTATGAAAACTCAAAACGAGTATCATAAGATTTCTTGGTATTTCCGTTATCATCTTCTTCATTACTTATCGTAAACAAATTACTGAACGGAGTCGTATAATTGAATACAGGTACACCCAATTTAGTACCATCACCGGTATCGTTATCATATGACAGCTTATTTTTTACTATATTCGGATAAACTGCATTATGCCAAGTATTTACAGGAGCATTTGAATTATCCTGCGGATTAAACAAAAACTTCAAATCAGAAGTCTGTCTGTCAGCAACAGCCTTATCATCCTCAGCAATCGAAGAACTTCCGAAATCATAATCAAACAATCTTGCCGGCAAATACCTCACATCGGTATTCTTGTATTCCTCAAAATCAGAAACACCGCCGCTGCTGATATTCGACACATTCTTAAACTGTAAATTGACTTTCTGAACGCCATCGGTTGTTCTTACTGACTCTGTAGAACCTTTGTAAATAATATTATTGCCTACTTCTCTTGAAATATTTCCTACAGGCGTTTCTATTACGTCATCGATATTATAATCTGTTATATTTCTTACCGATATTTCATAATTGAAAGCCATACTAAAATCCGGATTAGCAGGTATTATGAACAAAGATTCACCCTTGTTTAAGTGAGTGTGCAACGTATACTTATATTTATTACTCATCACGCCCATATTATATACATCATAACGCTTAATTTTTTGCCAATCAGTATAACTGTGCTGAGTTACAAATGTGGACCAGTCTCCATCATAAGGCTTTTTCATAATGAATTTATCATCCTGTATCTCACCGAATACAGCATAAAAATCAGTAGATTTGTATGAATTACTACTATCAAAAGAACCTTCATTTAGATACACATCGATATTCAAATACGGCAATTTACCATTTGAAATATTATCAATATCATCTGCTGTTATTAACAATCCCAAATCAACATTATTCATATAGAAAGTTCCTGTATATTCACCGGTATCTTCATCTATCCAATATCGTTGATCATCAGACTTATACGGGGGAAAATCCAATAACTTTTGAAGCGATATTCCTAAATTTGTTTCATATTCTCCATCTTCCAACCAAAGCATCTCTACCAAATTAAATTTTGTGCCATTTTTTGATATCTCAGATTTGTCAGAAGAAAAACTATTGTACGTATTTAGTAACGTACCGCCGTCTTCAGGATAAAATACATGATTTGAACCCTCAAACTCATCATAGTCCCAAATTTTAACACCTGAAAAATTACACGTCTTCCGATTATACTGTTTAATTCTATATTCAAAACTATAATCATTAGGAACATTATTTGTACCCGGTACAACCGGTCGTATTTGAATTTTTGGATATATCGCATCATAATTATATGCATTGTCATATTTTACACCATTTACGGTAAAGTCAGTATCTCCATAAGAATCCCTTCTGTTCACTGCATCTACTTTATAACATTTATCATTATAAATAAAACACAACGGATCATCTTCACGATAATCGGCATAAGAAATTTCAGTTATAGCCGGTAAACATACATCCGGCAATCCTGAACTATTTGCGGATATCAACATACTTTCACCATTTTTAAGTTTTACGTCATCGATATATGTTGCAAATACGGTATATTGAGAAGACAAATCCAATTCATTAGGAAACATATCAGATTCATACCATCTGTTAAACGCAAAAAACACTTTTTTACTATCACACCAATATTTCAACAAATCAGCATAATCTGACGGTATATAAGCATCTGTCGCAAAAGATAATGTATCATTACTCGTGGATTTTATATCAACCACCGTACCAATCTTATCGCCATTGCCGTAAACACTGCCATCTAACTCAGATTCATCAAATAAAAGTCCGTAATCATAAAAACCCGATTTTGTAACAGTTGGCTTAACAAAACCGCTTTCATCTGCCTTTAAAACCTTTATTTCCAATACCTGTTTATTTATATTCTCACTATTTACAGATGTCTTAGAAGAATATACTCCATCTTTTTCTTCTAATTGAACACCATCTGTTTTACTTATTATTTCTAATTTATAATTACTGTTTGAACAAGATATACTGTAATTAAAATTATAATAATAACTTTCAGGTATTATGGCAAATCGATCATACGATATAGGATCAATAGGCTCAGTTACCGTCCCTGTCCATTCTCCTCGATAACTGAATTCTTTAAATCTTACAGAAGATTGTCTGTCAGAACCAAATCCGATTCTGGGCTGATATAAAGATTCTGCTTTATGGACTCTCTGATCAATAGCCGTCCAAGAATTAAAATCACTTTTTGTATAATACAAGGAATAATCCAAAACAGAACCGCCCAGATATTTACTCAACCCTTCGGTGTGTCCGCTCAAAGAAATATCGGACAAATATTTAGAATAACCGAACGCTGAATTACCTTTTGAAATATCATCGGCAAGAGATAATTTTACATCAATATCACTATAATCAAAACCTACAGGCAAATAAGTGAAATTCAACTGTAAACCACCTGTTATATCAATACCGCTCTCTGATATAGTCGGAGCAGATCCTTTTTTCTCAGATACCGATAACGCATATCTGTCTGATATATTACCTATATCACCGTCACAAGCACCTGTGGAATTCAAAGTACCGCCTGATACATAATTCTTATCGACAGATATATTATCTCCACCATCTTTAGTATAAGCTTGTATCACTCTGCCGCTGCTGTCAGAAATACTAAACTCATAGGTAAAATTGTACTTCGCACTTAACAACGTAAAATTGGAGTAAGTGTAATCAGGCGGTAATCGATCATATCCGCCCGGAAATACTTCTAATACCATGCAACTGTTATCATTAGACAACGGTATCCGCCAAGTCATATCAACTGAATTAGAATCCGGATAAGCTGTAAATGTACCTATTTTAGATTTATCATAACCAGGATTGAGTACAAATTTACCATCAACCATAGTTCCGCCATACGCTATCAATGTTACCGCTGAATCATTATAATAATCAGGCTGGGTATTTAATGATTTATCACCATTAGGATTAAACTTTAAATTAAGATACGCACCGTCTATATCCTGACTTCCGAAATCAAATACCAATCCGTCAGTAGGGAGATTATCTTTTTCCGGAACACAAAACTCAGGTTCACGCATAGAATGTTCACTGACATCTACACTGTATAATGCAATACATTTATTGATATCTTCATCATTACTTTCATACGGTCTGTTATAAACACTAACATAACCTTTTGCAATTCCGTCATCATCTACAGATATTTGATCGCTTACATTAGATAACGAGAATGGAGATGATTCTAATTTAAAATCAATAAATTTTCTGCCGTTACAATCAAAATACATTCCCTGCTGCAAATACACTGTTTTTTCATTATTAGTTTGATTACTAAAATGAATTACTTTGCCTAATGTATTTTGATAATCTTTGGCAGTATCAGATAAACTCATAGCTCTGTCTATGAAATAAGACAACAGAGGAACCTTGTTATAACCGGATTCATCATAAAAATAATTAAACAGAGAAGAATTATCTGCATAATAACGCTTCAAATCAGAAACCACTATATAATTATTATCCTTGCTGATATTATCTATTGTATAATTATGCGTAGTATAAGTATAACCATCGGACAGATACGTTGCATGATATATCAAATCATATGAAACCGGTACAAATTTATTGTCCTCAAGATGTCCAACCATAACCAATTTATACCATACCATATCCGACGTATCCTCTTCAAATACAAGCTGTCCTTTTACATTCGATAGATTTTCTATTCTGAATATGGCACTTCCTGCGGGTACACCGTTAATTACGGTATTTCCATCTTCTGAAACAAATGAACTATTCCAGTATTGAATATAATCTTCGCCGGGTATAATGCTTTCAGTCACTTTTTGTCCAAAATCATCCGCCTTAACATCAAATGAAACTGATGTCCAAAACGCAGAACAGGACAAAATCATAGCCAACACAAAGGATAAACACCGCTTAATTTTAACTGTCAAAAATCTCACTCCTTTGCAGTCTTTTTCTTTAAGTTCACGCATCCGTGACATACTCCTCCACCTATAGAGGTAGGAGCTTCTCGCTCAAGTATGGTAACCCATACAGTATCAACGAGCTAACCCCGTGTGTCCCACGGTTATTTCAGGCTGTCCGCAAAACTGACTTTGCACATTTTACATCCCGACTGGTTACGGGAAAAAGAGGATACCTGACACCCTTATCATAGAGGAATGATTGCCTCTAATCCGTTCTCCTTTCATAGACTCTGTATTACAGCTTGGTTATCGCTCTTTGTAACACAGGATATACAATACGCTCATTCTTGTATTGTTGTTTCCGGATGAATTATGACATAAATATATTGGATATGTCAATATATTATAAATCAGCCTTATGGCTGATGAGCTATCCATCCCCGATCTTAGAGGTCAGGGACTTCCGCCCATTTTGTTAAATTTACGTTTCCGTATTACAATAATCAACAGAGCGACAGCAATCATAACCAAAGAAATGCCTATTGCAAGAAGCAAAATACCATGATTTTTCGTATAATCGATATATTCCCTTATAGATATCGGTTTTTGCTGCGATGCAACATCTTGCTCATCATTTATTTTACTGTCTTTTGACAATACTCTGTGTCCCCGCACAAGCAATCTGTGCGAATTAATACCGAACGGAGTACAGGTTACAAGCGTAATATAATCTTCTCCGGAACTAATACCGAGACCATCTGCTTCATAAGGAAGCACTGTGTCAATCTTGTCTACTTCGTATGCATGAATTTCGTCTAAGACATGAATGTAAAACATATCACCCTTTTCGAGTTTCGGCAAATTCGTAAACAATGAAGATTCAGATAGCCCTGTATGCCCTGTCAGTACACAATGACTGCTCTCTCCGCCGTACGGCAGAGATGTATTCTCGATATGGCCTATGCCTTTCGATAAAACGTAATCGCTCGTACCGTGATACACCGGCAAATAAACATTTATTTTCGGAATATCAATATAACACATAAAGCCTTTAACCGACAATGCATCTTGATATTCCGATGCGGTCACCTTACCATTATATATGTCTTTATTATAATTCTCGGCATCCTTTTTCATTGTCTGCCGTGAATCTTTAGACATATTATCAACACATTCCTCATATTCGGTTATTAAATCGGCTTGTTTCACTCTGTCAAACCAATCCGCAGCAAACGGATACATGAGTAGGAATATGCCCGCTAAAATAAGTATAATGCTCATTATGCGTCTTATTATTATCATACATTTTGATTTCTGCACCATTTCGCATTCACTCCGTTATTTTTATATCAACCATCCTCTGCTTATGCATCCGTTCTGCAAACAGTAATCAAACAGATTTCTTCTTAGCTGCAAATATAACACCTGCTGCCAACAGCATTGTTCCGAGTGAAATACAAATTATAGCAGACTCGCTGCCTGTTTTCGGCAGTTCGGAAAGAGCATTATTGACAAGTGTTGTATCCTCTGCGTGTACAGTTGAGTGCAACTGCCAATCAACTGTAAATGATTTCGGTGCTGTAAGAAGCTGATATCCTTCGGGTGCCTTAGTCTCAACAACCCAATACGTAGAAGAACCTTCCTTTGCACTCTGACCGGTTGTGCCGTAAGCCAGTCCATCAAAGCTTATTATACCGTCATCACCGGATACTGCTGTCATATCTCCGCCTTCGGGATTCTGAACAAATATTCCGTTACGGGCATTATCTTCAGTCGTTGCAATCTTAAATTCTGCACCGGTGAGTTTGTTGCCCTTGGAATTAACTTTGGTGAATTTAAGTCCGCCCGTATGTACTTCAGGCTTATCATCATCAGGAATATCTGTAAAACCTGTATCATCCTTCGGCTTATTCTTATAATCATAAGTTACGCTTGCATCGTTTTCGATTGCTTCGGCATTACCGTCTGCATCATACTTTGCCTCTGTAAGTTTGGTTTTATATAATACATAAAAATAATATACATTGTCTGCATCAGACTTAGTTACCGTACTGAGATATTCCGGCTTAAATGAAACAGTAAACGTCTGTCCGCTCGGAACAAAATCATAATTGCTGTCTGCTACAGCTTCGGCTGACTCAAAATCCTTGCCCCATGTGACTTTAACGGAGTCTGTAACAAGACTCAGCTTATCATCCAATGTATCAGAGATTGTATATTTTGTATAATCTCGAATGGTTGTAGGATTCTTAGAATTAATAATCCATGTGAGTTCATCGCCAACCGTTGCGGTCTCATGCTTATTGCCGGGAGCTGTAATATCCTTGTCAATTTCAGGATCATCCCAGTCCACTACATTTTTGGGATAAACTGATACGTCATATATCCATTTATCTCTGTCTTTCGGATCTGACATCGGAATGTCAACAAAAAACGGCTCCGTTTTCTTTGTAACTGCTTCCGGAGCATATGTTTCAACTACGAGATAACGACCGAGTGCAAGAGATTCAAACTTAATTTCTCCCATCTCATTCGTATCTTTTGAAACACCCTCCACCGGAACTTCTGAAACGGTATACGTCCATGAACCTTTCGATCCATCCAGATTCTCTTCGTCATATACCGGTATTTCTTTTCCTATTTCTTCTGTACCACCGTATTTAAACAGTGTAAATTCTATACCCTCAAGAGGTTCTGCATCAGCCGGAAGACTTTTTGCATCTTCCTCTGTTCCTGTAGGCGTTCCGCCCTCGCTACTCGACGAATACTTATGTATCGTGAGCGAACCTGTTTTGCCCTCCGATAAATCGGGAAGAGCTGTTGTTGCCGCATTAACACCTGTCAAACACATGCATACACCGAGAGCAGACGCCGTGGTTGCGGTGATAATGCGTTTCATCAACGAAACTTTGTTCTTTTTCGTGACCATAAACTTACCAAATCCTTTCCTGTCAATTAGCTTCTTTTATTTCCTGTTAAATCATACTACAAGCAAATTGAACACCCCCCCCCCCTTATTTTGCATTTACCATGTCACCAAAAGCATTATCTTTATTATACCATACCAAGAATAAAAAGGGAACTATAAAATATGTCATATACACTACTTTTTATATATCAACAAAAGAAGTAATGTACATAATCAACCTATCTTTACGGTTCGATACACTCAACACTTTCAGCCGGAACTACAATTATGTTATTCTCAAACCAAATTGTATTTGAACGCACGCCCATCACGAATGTTTCATCAAGTATTGTACACGGCAGGGATTTATACTTTACAGCCTTTCCGGGACACCGCATCTTGTAGATCCCCTTACGGGGAGAAACAATAGCCGGATTGCAACCGTCAACGCCTTTTGTACAAAATGGTTCTATTGCTTGCAGCAAGGCTTCTTCAAGTACACTTGTTTTCGTTCTGCCTTGTATTTTACATATCATATCGAACTGTTCATAGATCACACGGTCAATATAACTATTAAACCGCCTGCCGTCTTTTTTCTTTCGCATTTTACCATCACCATACCAAGAACAAAAAAAGGGAACTATAACTATAACTATAGTCTATAATTTATTTTCACGGCACTTGAAAAAATATACCAATAAAGAACAAATTTTGCCAAGAAAATAAAAAAGAATATTGATTATTGTCCAAAGGACAACAATCGACAAAAACACACATATTATTATACAACCTGCAAACATATCAAATCCGCCCCTGTCGTCTTGCTTTAATCATCGCTTTACGATACATTGCTATACCTTCGTCCGTATACGCCGAGCGGATACTGTCATACATCCAGTCTGTGGGATTGGTTTTATCATCGGGTGTGAACCCGAACAATGCAGCATATATGCAGTTGATTCTATGTAAAACTTCATACGCAGTTTCTTTCTTATCAAAATCGACTTTGGCAACCGCTCCGTCGGGAAAGTATAAAAAACCTTGTGTATACGATATTTTCTCCTGTGTATGCCATATGTGCCTATACATCTTGCACTCACAATTATATAAAAAACGCTTTTCGTCCATATCCGAACCCTTTTGTTTCTCAAATAAACGCTTATAATAATTCATAATAAACGAATGCTTGGTTTCCATTTCAATATTTGCATATCTGTTTTTATCATCAAGCGTGCGGTAACGGCATAAAAACAAATCTTTATTAACCCATTTCAGATTCCTAAACGCTCTTTTACGCTTTCGTGTAGGCAGTCTGACAAATGCGGACTTATATAAATCGACATAACTTGCCGGTTTTACGGAACAATTAACGGCTTTTGCCATACTCTTATCAACGGTAGTATCCGTCTGACCTGTAACTCTGCGGCTTATATTTTCCGCTTTGAAGCGGCGTTTTATTTCGTCTATGGGCGTTAAAAAGTCATCATTTCTTGAAGAAAAGTCCTGTAAATATTTGTCCTGTGCGAGTTTTATTGTACTGTCAGCCGTAGCACAAGAATATTTTAAATCAAACGCCCGATTGCTCAAATTTTCTTTAAGCTGTGCATCTAATTTAGGACACGCTTCATCAAAAAAGAAACCGCTCAAAAAACTCAGCGAATATTTATTTTCAAGAATCATTTTTGCCTTTTTAACAGCCGACATTTTGTTATCATTATGCATAATATCAAAGTCATACGCTTCGTGAAGATAGCGTTCAGCCATAAGATAGTCAATAAGCATTCGCTGACAGCTTCTTGCTTCTCTTGAATGTATAACGCTTTCAACAAACGCTTTGCCGTTATCAATAAGATGATTCAAAACTATACCGTTGGTTTCCGTTTTGATAACACTGTTGGCTTCCGCTCTATACGAACCTACGGCATTTTTGCCCTTGTATGCCATTATATTACCTGTTAAATCGGCAATATATTTTCTTCCGGATATTTTAACAATGATAAAAGATATATCGGACATACCGTTTGCACTACTGATCGCTCGGCGTACATTATTGCCGGCAAGTTTCGCCACGGTTAAATAAAAATCATAAGCCTTTTCATTTCCGCTCTGCACTCGTTTTTCACTTCTTTCAATTATATTTTATATTCAAGAACAAAAAGGGAACTATAACACTACCAAGAACAAAAAAAGAAGAACTATATTCATTTACGAATATAACATAGCATTATGACTAAAGTCATTATAACATAAATTAACAGCATTTACAACCATTTCAAGCCAAAATACGAAAAAATATTCCCGCATTAGCGGGAATATTAACCGTTTTTACTTTTTTCTGCCTGCAAGCTTATCCGCCATAACAAACAAACCCTCTCGATTCAAATACCTGCTGTATCTGGAATCCAGATAAAGAATCGGGTACAAAGCTTCTCCTCCGCCGAATGAACAAGCTTTTTCCATAAGTGCGGGATATAATTCTTCTCTGACGGGTGTCGCTCCGCCGCCGTAAACATATACTACTTCCACATATGAACCGACTCTTGTCATGACTTTTGAAAACTGAATAGATACCTCATTGACAAACGCCGTAATTTCCTCATCGACAACATCCTGTATCATTTTATATCTGACTCTGCTGAGTGCTGACGGCGTTGTATTCAGAAAATCCTGCAATTCCTTACGGGAATTGAACGGATAACCTTTATCCTGCAAACGTTCGAGAGCTGAATTAAGAACCGCTCCATAGCCTTTATCGAATGTAACCGAAGCGTCGGGATTAAACTTACCGTTCTGGAATACAGGAAAATTAACAGTTCCTTCACCAATGTCTATACCTACTATATTTACTGCACTGAGGATATCATTTGCGGTAATACCTTCAAGTTTAACTCCCATTTTTCTGACATCCGCAAGCATAGCATTCATCAAACCCTCGCCTTTTGCTATAACTGCATAATGAGCTGACGCACCTTCCGCAATAACCTGCACATCATCAAAATGTATTTCGACTCTGATATCCTTTTCAAAATTATGCAATATTACCGCATGGTCTGAAGATTTATAGCTGTCGGCATATTCTTTTCTGAATTTTTTATACTCACCTATAGGTAGTGCCAAAGCAACTTCCATAACTTCGACTTTAATAGGATTATCGGGCAAAACTCTGTTGACTCTCCAGTAATCCTGTATGGCCTTGCCCGCAATACAGCCGAGCGTCAGCATATATGACAGCGACTGCTTTGCTTTTGAGATATGAGAGTACACATCAAATTCCTGTATACTCATACCGGACTGAAGTCCTCTTCTGCCGAAAAGCCGCCGTGTCGTATCATGAATTAAATTTGATTCAAATGATACATCCATCTGATTGTATATATCATTAATAATATCGTCAGCATCCGCCAATGTCGCCTTGATATCATGCGTACTGGTTACATATGCAACACTTGATGGGATATCCACATGAGATATATCCAAACCGCTGACGCTGCCTTTGACGTAACCGTTGCCGATATCTATTCCTGCAAGAATTTTCATAGTATTTTTACTGTTATTAGCCATAGCGTATCTCTCCTTTTAATTTCAAATTAACAATGATTCGGGATCTATAAATCCGTCATCGTCCGTCTCAGCCATATCCGTATTTTCACTCGGACGTACCGGCGTACTGAACGATGCATTGAACATATCTTCTATATCCGGCTCCGGTTCGTTTTGTTCAGGTTCAATCTTCGGTTCAAACTCCTGCTTTATGTCATGTTCAAAAGACTCCCTCTCATCGTCATATGTTGTTTCATCATCCGTAATCTCATC
>CANRDN010000035.1 GCA_947629375.1 uncultured Bacilli bacterium
ATTACAAAAGAATATAGAAATTATAAATAAAATAAAGAAAAAATGGGTAGTTTGTATATAAACTATGCACACTACCAATAAATAATGGAGGTGATAGTATGATTAAACATTTTATTATTTTAGCAAGTTCATATTCAAAAGGAAAAAGAATCGCACTTGATTATTTTGATGATGAAATATTACAAATGGATGTTATAAAAAAAGAGCTTGATTATATTATCCATAAATTAGGTGATGATGCACCAATATCTACACACTACATTCAAACAGTAAAAGCCGGATGGAAAGAGGTTGAAAAGCAAGATAAGTTTTTTGCTAATGCACAATTAATAGATACAAAAGAAGAATTCGTAGAATTAATATTAAAAGATAGAAAATTAAAGGGCATTGATATTGCTAAATATATATTAACAAAAGTGCCATGTACTCACCTAAAGTTAGAAAAACTGGTGTATTTATGTTATGCCGATTATCTATGTTCAGAAAACAAAAAACTTTTTGATGACAAAATATATGCTTACAAGCTTGGCCCAGTAATTGAGTCTGTTTACCAAAAATATAAAAAAAGCAAGAAGTCTTACCATGTTTATGTAGAAGATGATATAAAAACAGAAGATGAAACAAAAAAGAAACTACCTATAAGAAGTAGAATAATAGCTTCAGAAGAAGGTTTAAAAAAAATATTAAGTGTTGATAAAACTTTAGATAAATATGGAAACTATAGTGCTTCTAAGCTTGTGAAAATCACACATAATGAATCTTCTCCATGGACAAAAGCAGGAGCAGGAAGTTCTCAATTTCAAGAGATAAGTGATGAATTAATATTGAAATTTCATAAATATGAATCAATTTAAACGACAATTTCTTTTACTTAAAGTAATAACACACATTTTGTGTGTTTTTTATGTTGTAACATTTTTATATCATATATAAATTCAAGTATACTAATTTTTTAAATTTATGAATGATTAATAAAATATAAAATTTCACAAAAATTTGAGTCAAAAAGTTTTAAAAGCAAAAAAAGTAGCAACCTTGCTACTTTCATTTTCAAATGGCAGGGAATGAGAGAATCGAACTCCCAACAGTGGTTTTGGAGACCATTATTATACCATTTAACTAATTCCCTATTTCTCCAAGCGATAAATAGATTATATGATAAATAAAGGGCTTTGTCAATTTATTTTAGCGCATTAAACACTTTAACAAACAAAAAAAGGTTAAAATGTAGTTGAATTAATTTTTACACAAATAACCTTTTTAATATTTATTTAATTGTTTTAACTTTTGTTTTTTGAGTACTATAAAGTTCTTTAGAATCTTGCTTAAATAATTCGTTCTCATATTCTGTTAATTGTAGTTGATCAATTTTATATTGACGAAATTCTTCTGGACTCATATGTTCTAACTTTTGAATTTTATCAGTTAGTAATGATAAAACTTCATAAACAATTGACTTAACATATTTTTTATTTGATAGAACAAAAGAAGCATAATTGTATAACTTATCATATAAAATTTCACCATTATCCAATTTTAATTGATTAGTTCCATATTTTCCATATTTATCAGGTCTTATATAACTCCTAAAACTTGGTATTACAGGTACTTCTTCCATTTCGTTAGATTGTATCTTGTAATACTGACTGAATAGAGTTAAATATTTTTTTAATTCATCAGATTTAATACTTTCTAATTCATTTTCTTCAAGAAGTGTATATGTAACAGCTTGATATACTCTTTGTAACTCATTATATCTTGTCAATAAATTTTTAAACTGCTTATAAGATCTAGAGTCGTAATAAGAAAGATAATGATCATTATTTCTTATAACTGCATCTAATTTTACAAGTTCTTCTTGTGGATTTCCAACTAACCCCTTTATAAAACTTTCTGAAAAGTTAATGTCAGTTATACCATTATTCTCACAAAATTTATTATATTCTTTTTCATATTCATTGATTTGAGGTTTTAATTCTCTCATCTCTTCTACAATATTCATTTCTAAAACCCTCCACTAAGTGAATTATAACACTTTTTAAAGAGTTAGACAATTTTATTGTAGAGTAAATAAAATAAGAATAAACTAAAATTATACTAATTAAATCCTAATAATTTTTTAGAATTTATTTTATTTATTTTATTTATTTTTTATTAAACTAAATATTATTTTAAAATCATTTTCTTTTAAGTCTTTTCTTAACACTGTTATTCTTCCATAATCATTTTTATTGACATCTATTATTCTATATTGCTTTAATGCTACAAATACATTAAAAAACATATTTCTATTTTCTGGTTTTAAATATCCAAACCATTTATTATTATACATTTTAAATAAACTTATCATTTTAGAATGTTCACCAGATAAAACTTGAAAAAGCATATTTGGTCCGAACGATAAACTTAAGTTACTATATTCATCTGCAACTTCAAGTATAACATTAACTAGTTCAATGAATCTATGATTGCAAATAACAACTTTATGAATATCAACATTATCATCACTAAATCTTATATTAAGTTCTTCTTTATCCTGTGTATAATTGTATGGCATCATAATAGTATTACATCCAGTCCCATCTGCTTTATAATTAGTACAACCCAAAACTCTTGATTCACTATCACTACTATTTTTTCTTCTTTTAACAACAAGATAGCCATCTTCACAATTTGGACATTTAGATATAGACATTTTTCCACCTAATAAATCGTTTGTGACAAATCCACAAATTTCAGGATCATTAGAACAAATCCAAACATTTTTAGTAGCATCAAAATATCTATTATATCTTATTTGAAGAGGATAACCACAACAAGGACATTTAATCATATTATTAATAGTTTCATCAGGTTTTAACTCATCTCCATCCAATATTATATTTTTAAATTTGTCTTTAATCTCTAGTATAAACTTAGATGGTCTATGAATTGGAGTTATTATAAATACCCTATTTTTGGTTCTTGTAAGTGATACATAAAATAATCTACGTTCTTCTGCGTAATCAATATTCTCAATATCTTTAATCACTAGTTTCATTACAGGATCATCAACTATTTTAGATGGGAATCCAAGAATTGCATCTTTTCCATTAATTATAATTACATTGTCATAGCCTAATCCTTTTGAAGAATGAGCAGTAAGATAGGTAATTTTTAATTCAGGATATTTAATAGATCTAATATATCCTTTATAGCTTGAAAAATATTTTGTTCTATTACATAGTTGAATACCTTCAAAGCCATAACGACCTATTAGTAAAACACTTCCTGCTTTACCACTACTTTTTACAATCATATCTAGAGATTTTTCAATAGCTTTACACATTCTATCTATCGGTTTATCAATATCATCTTTATCATAATTATCATTATAAGACATTAATAATATTGGATCCTTAATAGATTTATTTGATTTCAATTCTTTTTTTATTTGGTCTTCATTTGCCATAACAAATCCGCCAGCAATATCAATTAATTCTTGTGAATTTCTATAAGTTTTAGTGATTTTTAATATATTTGCATATCCCATCATTTCTTCAAACTTAGTAAATAATTCTATCTTAGCTCCACTAAATCTAAATATAGATTGCCAATCATCTCCTACTGCTATTATTTTAGCATCCGAACATTTTGATAATCTTTCACATAAATCAAATCTCTGTAATGAAATATCCTGATACTCATCTACAAAAATATAATCATAAGGAAGTTTCTCATTACTTTCAATTTTATTTTTTAAAATATTTGCAGCGTTGTTAATCATATCTTCAAAATCAATACTATTAGTGTTTTTAAGTTCAGTCATGTAAGCTAAATAACATTGGTAACATATAGTAATAAACAATTTTGTTCTTTCATCATTTAAAGATACTTTCCACTCGTCAAATTTTGAAGGTGTAAAATTATTAGTCTTAAATCTTGAAATGAATACACATATTAATTGAATAAGTTTATTAAAATACTTATCTTCAACATTTTGAATCAAAGCATTATATATTTCTTTACTGTTCTTTAATTCAAATGAAATACCAGCTTTTTGTAGTTCTTCTTTCAAGTGAGTAATCGTATCTCTTCCGTCATTATATTTTGAAAAAGTATATATAAGTTTTGTGCCGTGTTGTTTATGAAGTATTATCTTATCCCTAGCATGTCTTTTATATATTTCTAATTCTTCAGCGGAATATCTTGAACTTTTTCCATCTTCTGAGATTCCAAAATGTTCTAAATATATTTCTTTATCATATTGTTTAATTAAAAAGTCTGGGCAATATGGCTTTATTGTATCCTTAAATCCATATTTATATATCGGTTCATATTCATAATCTATACCATTTATAAATAAAAAATTAGCAATCCTACACTCTTCTATACTTTTTACTTTTTCATCTTTTATTGTATGTCTATTTCTTTCTTGATGTTTTTGATAATCTTCTAGTACTTTGGCAATATCAGAACGCATTGTATAATTATCATTTTTATTCAGTTCATTAATTAATAGTGCTATATTATCTTCACCTTGAGGAACTTGTAAATAACTGGCAAAAAACAATAGTACTTTTCTTATGAATGTTTCATCATTGGCATTTTCTAGTAGAAATTTTTTAATTGATGTAAACATTACATCTCCTGTAGCAATACTATGTCTTTCACTTTCAGAATTTTTTATTATCGTATTTGCAATCGAATGAAATGTCGATATATTAACAGGTAACTCAAGTTTTTTACATCTTTCTTGAAGTTCCTTTGTAGCTTTCCTAGTAAATGACACAATTAGTATTCTATTTGGATCTATCTTTTTCTTATCGATTAAATATTTAACTTTTGCTTCTATTGTAGTTGTTTTTCCTGCACCAGCACCTGCAACAACTAAAGTATAATCTTCATCTGATAATACAACTCTTCTTTGTTCTTCATCTAATACAATATTTTTATCATCTTTAAAAAGAATTGTATCTAAGTATTCTTTATCTATTTGTAAATGATTATTAACAAATTGTTGATTATGTTCATCTACATTTACTTGAGTATTTTTATAAAAATCTAGTAAGTATTTTAATTCTTTGTAATCAGTTTTATTATTTTTACACCATGAATCTAAAACAGATTCATTTTCCATGAGTAGTAATTTTTCATATATTTCTTTATTGGCATCAAAATATTTTACATATTCCTTTTTAGAAATATAGTCATCTTTGGATAATAAATTATCAATATTTCTTTTGTATTCTTTTAATGAAATAAACTCTAGCGAATCATTTTTACTATTAAAAAACATCATAGTCAACACCTAACATTAATTATACCAGTTAATGCTTGCTTTTTAAAGAGATTGATTTTGTCTCTAAATACTTTATGTTTAAGCATTTTTATTTCACTACATAATAAAAATGTCTCATAGGACATCTTTACTAGTATCATTTAATTTTTTTAGATACAACTGATAATCAATTCCTTCATAGCAAACAAAGATAACATCAATATTACTATACTTAAAATTTTTTTTTGTATTTACTGCAACATCACAAGCTTTATCTTTTGGGTAACCAAAAACACCTGTACTTATACAAGGGAAAGCAATTGAAATTCTTTCTAAATTATTTGCAACACGATATTCTTCTGCTTATTTCATACAATTAATATAACAACTCTTTAGGGTCTCTTCTTCACCATTATTTCCATCAAAATAAACAGGACCAACAGTATGAATAATTTTCTTACATGGCAAGTTATAAGCATCCGTCATTTTAGCTTCACCATCTTTACAACCACCAAGTTTCATACATTCTTCTAAAAGTTTGGACCAGTCATACGATGAATTCTTCCATCGACACCTCCGCCACCTAATAAAGAATGATTAGCAGCATTGACGATAATATCTGCAAATAATCTTGTAATATCACCTTGTATAACTTTAATATTTTCTAACATAAAAAAAGTACCACCCTTGTTAGCATTTATTATTTCAAGTTTTCTAAAAATTAAAAATGTCCTAAAAGACATTTTCATTTGGTAATAATAAAGTTTGATTTATTTGAAGTAAATCAGAGTTTAAATTATTTATTTCTCTTATAATTGCTGGTGTAGTGCCATATCTCATTGCAATTGAGTAAAGAGTGTCTCCTCTTTGTACAGTGTATTCAATATAATTTCCTCTTGGTACCTTTAATTGTTGACCAATATATAAAGTTGTTGATGTGAGATTATTATCTTCCATTAATTGATTAACTGAAGTATTAAACATTCTTGCTATGGAATATAAAGTATCTCCCCTTCTAACTGTATATAAACTGTCACTTTCTTCTCCACTATTACTATTTCCTTGATCATCTTGTTTGGCTGCACAAGACTCTGAAAGTTTTATTATTTGACCTGGATAAACTATTGTAGAACTTAAATTATTTAGTTTTACAATATCGTCTACTGTTACATTACAATTATTGGCAATCTTCCATAAACTATCACCAGGTTTTATAGTGTAATCTACTACTTCATCTATTTCTATGCCACCTGTTGGTATTAATAATTGTTGTCCGATAGTAAGTTCTGTTGAAGTTAATCTATTTAGTGTCATTATATCATTTACTGTTACACCAAAGTTTCTTGCAATGCTATACAAGGTATCTCCCCTTTGCACTGTGTATAATTCGTAGTTTTCTTCAATCACTTCATCTCTTGTTGGTATAACCAGTCTTTGACCAATCATTAGAGTATTAGAATTTAAGTTATTGGCTCTTTTTAATTCATCGACAGTTATGTTATTAGCATTGGCAATTGAATAAAGGGTATCTCCTCTTTTAACGGTATAAACATTAGGTTCTGTTTCAACACCTTCTGGTGGTGTGTAAGGAACACCAATGTATTCCACTACTGCTTTGACAACTCCTTCTACATAATCAGTTAAATTGTTTTGAAGTTTATTTAAATCTCTAGGATTATCAATAAACCCATATTCGATAAGAACAGCTTCAGTATCAGGCGTTTCTCTCATTATGTAGTAATAATCTTTGCTAGGGTCTTCTGGTAATCTTCTTTGATATACTTTTCTTTTTACTTGACCAGCATTACCTATTTCATCAAGTATCATTGTAGATAAAGTATCATCATTACGAAGAGAGTATACAACTTCAGCACCTTCGCCACCTCGCACTACTTGATATTATCAAGTAATTTTTTCATTTATAGGTTGTGTAAATTGAACACACTAGCTTATTTTGACAGTTTCTAATATGCATTTTATAATTTGGATACTAAACTGAAAGGAGGAATAAAATTTATGAGTTATGACTTGTATTGTTCAATGAGATACTTGTATGAGTTAGAAACTAGTTGTAATTTGGCTAACAACATAATAAAGTTTATGTATGGTTACATAAACCCACAGCAATTGTTTTACTACACAAGTAGAGATGAACTAATTAAACAAATTCTTTTTTAATAATTTTAAAGTGTAAAGGGTATGATAAAGTGAAAAAAACGATATTTTAAAAGCACACTAAATTAGATTGAGAGTGTGCTTTTATTGTTGCTAATTTTAAATTTCGATCAACTGGACCCTGGAATAAATAAATTATTTATTTCCGGAGTAGTCCGGAAACTTCCGCTCTTTACCGGATTATCATTTTTTAAATTTATATCTTGATTCATCATTTTCGATAATATTATTATTTATTAATATGTTTATAATTTCATTTGCACGTGATTTTTTAACTTCAAATATGTCTTCTATTTTTTCCTTTGAAAATTCTCTTTCGTATCCAACAATATTAAATAGATTTTGTAAACTTTCTAAAAAATTAGTTCTTACTTTTCCACCCAAGTTTTTATAAATTTTTATTAAAAAATAATCTTTATCATCGACTACATTGCTATTTTTCAAATTTTCTTTAAAGTTTTCTTTAACATAACCCTTGTTTGGAAATATAACGGTAAAACTTGAAACATTAGAACTAAATATAGGCTTTTGAGAACAATCTGTGTACGATTCAATAATTCTTGTTATTCCACTACCTCTTCGTTCCATAAAATGTAATCTATTAAATATGTCTGAAATTATTGTATTTCTTCTTAGTGATGGTATTTTTGTTAAATCTAAATCTTGAATTTGACTTCCATCAACCATTCCACCAGGAGATGTTATTTCTAACCTATCATCATACATATCTATATGAATTTCTGACCCTAGAATTTGATAATCTCTATGTATTATTGCATTTACTATTGCTTCACGTACTGCCTTAGTAGGATACTCAACAAATTCTCTTCGAGTCATTCCGTCAATTTCCCAACTTGTTTTTGAATTATTTTTTACAAAAATTTCTGCATTTTCAAGTAGACTTATTATACTACCAGTGTATTCCTTATCATCAATAGCATCACCATCAATAGAACCTTTTACTACTCCTTTCCAGCGAGTACAAAAAATTCTAGATTGTTTCAATAGTCCTTGATCACAAATCAATAATCCAGCATTAGTAATAAAACCATCGGTATTCATTAAATTTAAAGAAATATAGTCCCTATTTATGTTAATTGGTGTACCTGTCTCTTTTTTTAATGTTGCATCTAATAAAGTGAAACTAACATCATCTAACTTATACTCACTAGGTAAGCAATCAAATGTTTTGTTTTTACCTTTTAATATTAGATTGTCTAAGACATGATCAGGAGCTTCAATACTTTTGTCTCCTGATCTTATGTAGGCTGTCTTTCTACCATCGCTAGAATAATAATATGGAGTTGCAGGACCATCACCAACATTTACTTCTAAAAAATCAAGTCCATTATCTTGGAATGAATGTAGCTCATATCTAGGTATAGGACTTATTTTTGAATTTATTAATTCTGCTATTTTAGATGCAGTATATTTAATGTCATCAATTCCCACAGGTTTCCCGTCATCATCAACTCCAAATAATAGTACTCCACCATTTGTATTTGCAAATGCAGATACACTTTTTAACCAACTTCTTGGATGAGATACTTCTAGTTTTTCTTTATAGTCTATATTTGTTGACTCTATTTTCTCATAATCTTCTAGTTGCATATTATCCCTCCACTTAATTGTATTATACTACAAATTTACTTATATTAATTGTCGAAATATTTTTTCATTTTCATTCCGTAAATTTGTGGCCATTTTGCAAATTTTCGCATTTTATCCGGTCTAGCCCGGAAAATTAACCGGTTTAGAGTGGAAAAACTACATTGTCTAATATTAAATAATAATGCTATTACTTGTTATCCAATGTATTGCTGTCACATATACTTCTTTAATATCTTCTTATGTATATTTTTTATTATCTTACATACAAAAATAATTTTATTCTTGCATTATAAGCACATAAAAGTATCATATCATAAAAGCCAACTCTTCACTTAGTTGACTTTTAAATTAATTATTTTCAGGTATTTCAAAATCTATATAATAATCTTCTGGCACAGCATCATCTAAAACTATATCGAATAATAATGTCGGATGTTTAGTTCCATTTTCTTCTGTAAATGATGTTCTTTCATTTGTAAATGTTCCTAATCCAAAATATGTATATGGTAAAGTTACTGTATCTTCACTTTCCATTTTTCTAATAAAAAGATGTACTTTTTTTGATGTTCTTAAGTGTTGTTTTTCGCTTTCGGAAATATCTGCAATACTTTCCCATTGAAAAACTTTATTATTGATAAATTTGTCTCTGTAATTCAATTTTCCTTCTTCATCTTTCTTTATACCAGCAAATATATAAGCTATATCATTCTCATAATATGTTCCTTTTTGGAGTAATCCGTTTTTTAACATAATACGGGACGCTTGTTCTTTATAATAGTTTCTATACAACTTGAATAAACCTTCATATTCTCCAAACTCTCGATTATATCTTACAATACCATACTGAAGTAAATCATATAAATAATTTATTAATTCTTCATTTTCTAATTCAAATATGTTTATATATTTATTTTCAAATATTTCTAATGATTTTAAATTACTATAAGCATTTTCTAGTGTTTTATCAGTGATATGTGATTCTTTTCCTTCTAGTCTTTTTAAATCTACTACTTTTTCTTTTATTGCTTGTTCAATAATTAAGTATTCATCTAATCTAGTTAAAGGTAATAAATCTTCTATATTATTAATAAATTTTATTTCTTCTGAGCTAAATATTGGTATTGTCTCTTCATCTATTTTCTTTAAAAAATTATAATATGATTTGTTTTTAGATCCACTGAATGTTGATTTAATAATTCTAATTAAATCTGGAGAAACATCGTAGTTTAAGAAATCCATATGTGACGGATATGTACCACTATTAACATACGCTTTAAAATTTTGATAATCCTTCTCTAAAAATTGTCTTGAATTAAAGTTTGTCTTGTCTATGTAATTTATAATTTCTTCTTTAGATAAATCATCAATCATGATTTTTACATCAGGTAATTCTAGTGAATTAAAGTCAGTTCTAATCATTTCCTTTAAATATGCTTTTTCCATATATGTAGTTTTACCTAATGTTCCCAGTGCCATAGCAATTTGAACTGCTCTATCATAATTATTTCCAATAAAGTCCAATACTGTTACATGTTCTTTACCTGGATATTTTCTTAAACCACGTCCAAGTTGTTGAATAAAAATTGTTTGAGATTCAGTAGGTCTTAAAAATAAAACCATATTAACTTGTGGTATATCAACACCTTCATTTAATATATCAACTGTACAAATTATTTCCAATAAACTGTTATCATCTTGCAAGTCTTTAAATGCTTTAATTCTAGCTCCTGTATCATTTATTCCAGTTAGTGATATAGTATGATAGCCTTCTTCATATAGTTCTTCTGCCATCAATTTACAACTTTGAATATTAGTACAAAATGCAATACACTTTAATTTTTCACCAGGTTTTCGATGCTTTTCTATTTGATCTTTTATAAATTCTATATTATTTTGCTCTGCTATTGCTTTAGCAATTACCATTTTATCTTTTGAACTATAATCTACTAGCTGGTCTCTTATACCATAATAATGGAATGGAACTACTAAATCATTGTTGATTGCATCTCTTAATCTCAATTCAAAAGGAACATTTTGATCAAACAACTCAAATACATTTTTGTTATCCATTCTTTCCGGTGTTGCAGTTAAACCTAATATAAATTCTGGTTCAAAATAATCAAATATTTTTTTACCGGTCTCTGCCACAACGTGGTGAACTTCATCGTAAATGATATAATCAAATTCTTGTTTATCAAATTCTTCTAAATGTCTAGAAAGCATATTGCTTGTTGCAAATATAAAGTCTGCTTCTTGGCTATTTTCATTTCCAGTATAAAATCCATATGTTCGTTCTGCTCCAAATACTTTCATAAATGATTCTTTCGCATCTCTCAATATAGATTCTCTATGAACTATATAAAGCAATCTTTTTGCTCCAAAGTTTCTTGCATCAAAGGCAGCTAAGTATGTTTTACCAGATCCGGTAGCACTAATAATCAATGCCTTTTTGACTCCAATATCTCTATATCGTCTAAGTTCTCTTAGTGCTTTTCGCTGCATAGAATTAGGATTTATATTAGAATCATTAATGTTTACATAATCCATATCCCATTTTTCAATAGCATAATCTAATTGAAGTCTATATTTTTCAATTAGATATGAATCTAATTTTAATGTATTTTCCCATATTAAATTGAATTCAATTAATGCGTCATTATATGAATCTAAATTTTCTTTAGAAATTAAAGATACATTCCATTCAAAATTTTTTAAAAGAGCAAATCTTGTTATATTTGATGATCCAACTATAAATTCAACAGCATCATCATATTCAAACATATAACCTTTTGTATGAAAACCATTTTCACCAAAACACTCATAATCCAAATGACACTCAAAATTATCATATTCTTTTTGCCAAGTTAAAAATTGTTCCAATGAGCCGATGTCAGTAAAATTTTGGTATGTTGAAGTAATTATCTTCCCTGTTGCTCCTCTTTGTAGTGCTTCCTCTATATCTCTTTCAATTAGCACTAACCCGGCTTTTTTAATAAAACTAACACTAAAAGAAAATGAAGTACATTCTTTTAAGCAGTATTTTATTCTATTTAAAAATTCACCATTATTATTGGATAAAAACACATCTTTCATACTTCACCTTCTTAATACTTTTGAATCTTTTATGTACTTTGCAAGCGGTATATCTGCTGGACATAAATCAAAATTAATTATTTCGTCTTTATCTACAAATTTATATTCAGAATGATCATGTAAATGAAATTTCCCAGATAAATATTTACATTCGTATAATCTTAAATCAATTGTTTTATTCGGATATTCACAAACATTATTAGTAATAAAATTAATTGCTTTTATATTCATCTCAAATTCTTCCTTAATTTCTCTTTCAATAGCGTGTTCTTCTGTTTCTTCCTCTTTAACCTTACCTCCAGGAAATTCCCATTTTCCTAAAACGTTTTCATCACCTGTAGATCTTCTTGCTATTAAATATTTACCATTTTTTTCTATTAATGCAGCTACAACTTTAATCATAAATAATCACCTAGACATATTATAGCAGCTTTAAGAAATTATTAACAGATCCTACTTTTTTATTGAAATAAAATGTAATAAATCAATTAGTATTTCTGCGCTAGTAATGAATAACACTTATTCTAAAAACATAAATTTAAGTATGGATAAAGATAAAAAAGAAATTTTTAAAGAAATAATTATTAAATATTTAATTAAGAAAATAACCGAAAGTAATTAATTTACAAATTTTTATCTCACATAAGATATACAACACAAAAAAGAAGGTAAATAATGAATAATAGTTACTTATCTAACTTAGACTATAATGCTGGTATTTATATTAGACTTTCTCAAGAAGATAAAGATAAGAAATATGAATCTGATAGTGAAAGTGTCTCCAATCAAAAAGAAATATTGAGAAATTATTGTAAGCATAATGGCTTTAATTTAGTAAATGAATATGTTGATGATGGTTACTCTGGAACTAATTTTGATAGACCTGGATTTGCAAAAATGATTGAAGATATTAAAGCAAAAAAAATAAATCTTGTCATTGTAAAAGATTTATCACGATTAGGCAGAGATCATGTTATGACTGGTTATTATATTGAAACTTATTTCCCAGAAAATAAAGTAAGATTTATATCTATTGTTGAAAACTATGATAGTATGAAAAATCAAGCTAGTAACGATTCATCTACTTTTATTATTGCTTGTAATGATTATTATAGTAAACAAAACTCTTTAAAAGTTCGAAATGTATTAGATTCTAAAAGAATAGCTGGTAAATTTATAGGTAGTAAACCTTGTTATGGTTATATAAGAGATCCAGACGATAAAGGTCATTTAATTCCTGATCCAGAAGTATGTGAATATGTTAAAAAAATATTTGAATGGAAAAGTAATGAAATAGGGATTAGTGAAATAGCAACTAGATTAACCAAGTTAGGTGCACCAACACCTGCTGAATATAAGAATATGCCTCTATCACCAAGAGTAAGAAAAAAAGACGAATGGTCAGCTCATTCTGTATATAATATTTTGAAAAATCGAATGTATACAGGAGATATGGTTCAACATACTCAAACCAACGTAAGTTATAAATCAAAGAAAAAAATTACTCTTGACGAGAATCTATGGATTATTGTTGAAAATACTCATGAACCATTAGTAGATAAAGAAACATTTATGTTAATTAATCGAAAGAAGAAAAATAAAAATAGAACTTATCAAAAAAGAAAAAGGGCAGAAAGACTTTTAGAAGGATTATTATTTTGTAAAGAATGTGGAAATCGTTTAGGTATCCTTTATAGAAAAAAACAAGATTACTGGTGTATCAATTGTAATAGATATGCAAGAGATCCTGTTAGACGTTTATGTGAACCACATTTCTTTGCTTATAATTATTTTGAAGAATTAGTTCTTAAAGAAATTAAAAATTGCTTAGATGGTTTGTTTAACAATTTAAATTACGATGATCTAAATGATGAAATAATAAAAAGAACAAAAAACAATTCTAATGACTTTCTTAGAAAAAAAGAAAATATTGAAAAAGAACAAATAAAAATTAGTGAATCTATGCAGACACTATATCAAGATAGATTAGATGGAAATATTTCTCTTGAACAATATAAAGTATTATCTATACCTATTGAAGAAAAACTTAAGAATTTAAATAGACAATTAGAAGATATAAATATGGAGATTATAAAAAGAAAACATAATGTAGATAAAATACCAAATTATATAAACAAAATAAAAAAGTTACTGAATTTAAGTAACCCTAACAGAGATTTACTCTTTGCATTAATAGAAAAAATTGAAGCTGATAAAGATAGAAACATATCCATAACATTTAAATATGATATTTTAGACACTTATACATTTAAATATTACGATAATAGAATACACAATCCATTCGGTAGGAATGGTAAAAAAATGCCTAATCCTTAATAGTAACAAGAAACAAAGTCACCTAAAAGTTGTTCAAAATATCTATTAAACTATTTTTTTTCTAGTTAATTTTATAAAATCCTTAATAATACATCTCCAATTATTATGTCTAAATCTTTAATTTAATACATTATACTATAACAATTAAGATTACAACTATTTTATAAAAATTACATTTTACTATTTAACTAACTATATACTAGTATTGTTTCACAAAATTAAATATCCTTGTAATATAAAACAACTAATTCGCTATAAATAGCAAATTTTATGGTGAATCAGTTATTAGTGGTTTGTTAAATATAATAAATAAATAAATATTAATCATTTATATTATAAAAATTCTTTGCTGAAGTAATCATTTCTTTTAATAAATCATAATTAGTTTCAACATCGTCAATCGAATTAATTCTAATTTCATATGAATTCTCTCTAGTAATATATTGTGCTTCTAATCCACTTTGTTCTAATTTAGAAGTATATTCTTGCATTTCTTTGCTTTTAATATAAAAATATAAAAAGTTTTTTCTAGGTATATAATAAACAAAATTTTTTGAAACACCTCTTTTAGCTAATCCTATATAGAATTTATTATAATTTAAATCATATCCGCTTATTAAATCACAAAAAGTTTTATGCATCGAGTCAACTAATTTTAACATTTTTGAAGGAACTCTACTTTCCCAATAATTTCTGTTTGTTTCTTCATAGCTCTCTTCTGCATCAGTTCCAAATGTTAATCTATCAATAATTTTAGTAAAAACTAATGATATGTTATCGCCGTTTTTATACGCCGATAGTTTTAATGCTATCAAAGGAATACTTCCATTGAATAATGATATAACATTCATAAATCTACCAGTGATTTCTTCGGCAACTATCACGGCACAATGATCATATTGTGGATATCTTTTTCTTTCGACATCCCAATATTCTATAGTTCGAATAATATGACTTGGATCTGTAGCACCCAATTGAATCTCAACTTCATATCTAGTACCTGATTCGTCTTCTAAGAGAGCATCTATCCTTCCTCCAGATGGTTGCTTTTTTTCACGCATTATAGGTGTTAAATCACCTAATCCCAAAACTTTTGTATCATTAAAAATATATTTTTGAATCATATCTTCGTTTACTTCAAGACTATTTTTTAAAGATATTGTTTCTAAATTAACTAAATTTGCCATAATTTCACCTCATACATAACGTAATTATATCATAAACTTTATAAAAAAAAATGTTCACTATATTAAAAACTATCAATCGTGCTAAGATATATTAATTTTAAATACATTATTAGCAGAAGCGAAACAAATTAAATATATTTATAATATAAACTATCGGAACCTCCTGCATTTATGTGATTAGATAATACTATAACATTTTCATCATTTCCAAAGGTATCAGTCATTGTTGATAATCTTTCACTTCTTGATAGTGTTCTATCTGTATCCCTCGTTATTGCAACTGGTACTCCTAAATCTTCAAATCTATCATACATATATAAAGCAGCTTCTAAAGTGAAGTCTTTTTCTTTTATATTACCATTAATTGCACCTGGATCACTTCCACCATGTGCAGGAATAGGAAAAGTCCAAAAATATCATTATTTCTTAAAATTCAATGTTCCATTCTATTTCTATATCTCTTGTTTTTGTTTCTTTGTTATAACATCCAACATAAACCTTATCAATAAACTCATCTACTATCACTCTATTTAACTTATCAATATGCTTATATTTTTTTAATATCTCATCAGCTTGTTTTCTTTCTTCTTTAACTATCTCTAAACTTTTAATCTCATTATCTATTGTTTCTATTCGTTTAGTCATAGTTTCAATTTCTCTTAAAT
>CANRDN010000036.1 GCA_947629375.1 uncultured Bacilli bacterium
GTACTATTATTAACAGTTACTGTACACCTTGCTATTCTGCTGTTATTAGATTTAACAGTAATAATTGCTGTTCCTGCGTTTACACCGGTAATAGTACCGCTACTATTAACAGTAGCTACATTCTTATTACTCGATGTCCATGTCAAAGTCTTATTACTTGCATTACTCGGATTAATTGTAGCTGTGAGTTTAACTGTTTTACCTTTATTGACAGTTACAGATGTTTTGTTAAGAGTAACAGATTTAACTGCAACCGTACTATTATTAACAGTTACTGTACACCTTGCTATTCTGCTGTTATTAGATTTAACAGTAATAATTGCTGTTCCTGCTTTTATGCCTTTGATTTTACCGTTTTTATCTACTGTAGCTACACTCTCATTATTTGATGTCCATGTTAAAGTCTTATTACTTGCATTACTCGGATTAATTGTAGCTTTAAGTGTAACCGTCTTGCCCACATCCAATTTTACACTCGTTTTATCGAGTGTGATGCTTTTAACATCAATCGTATTAGCCGCATTTACCGTAATCGAACTGTCTGATCCCTCGGTAAATCCGCTAACGGCAACACTTCCCCCTGCTAACAATGCCGCTGCAAGGCAAATTGTTCCCACTCGTTTCAAAATATTATTCATAATACATTACCGTCCTTTCTAAAATATACTATACCACATAATTTTCCACTTGTAAATACATTTTTTGACAAAAATCAAAGGACAATCATATTGACTGTCCTCTGATATTGCTTATCGTTTCTGGTCAAATCCATTCCGTTCATCATTAGACGGTTTAGGATTTATCATTTTGTACGATGCCGAATTTGTTGAATTTGCTTTAGGTCTTGAATTTACATTTGTCATATTTCCTCTTGAACCTGATTTCTGTGTTCCGGAAGAATTATTATTCATCGCCTGATAACCCATAGCTACAGTCGGTATAGCTGATGTATTGCCTTCCATAACGCTCAATGCTGCATTTGCTATAACTGTGCTTTGCACAACCGTCTGCATGGATTTCGTTATGCTTTGAAAATCTGCGTTACCGCCCATCTGTACACCGGATACTCTAACATTCGGTGTTACATTTGTTGCAACAGGAGCCGTTGTCACCACAGACTGCCCCGAACTATTTCCCTGTGATACAACAACATATGAACCTGAACCACCGCCTGTCGGTGCTGAAGTCGTGTATGATGTTGTTGCTCCGCCTGTCGGTGCTGATGTCGTATATGATGTTGTCGCTCCACCTGTCGGTGTGTTTGCTGCCGCAATTCTTACCGATTGACTAAATGACGATGCCCTTGCGGATGAATAATCTGCACTCTGATAATCTGCACTCTGCTTTGCACTGTCTGAAGGTTCTATCGTTGTCGAACTACCTGTATTTGTAGTAACTCTTGTGCCTGAATTTATCATATTGACTTCTCCGTTTGAATCCTGCACACCGACACCGATTGCTCCGGAACTGCCTATTGTACTTCCGCCTACACTTACGCCACCGCTTGATGTCGCTGTAATCTGTGCGACTCCGTTTGACGATGCAACTTCGCTGACACCGCCCGAACCAGTTACACGAATATTACGGCTGTTGACACCGAATCCGCCGTCAGACGTTGATGTAATGTACGAATGAGATCCGCTACTGCCGTTTCCGCCTACCATTACATTGCCGTTTTCATCTGCTGTAATTGCAACACTGTTCGATGATGTCGATCCCATTGCCAAATGACCGTCAACAACCGAAAGAGGTACTTCATTGCCGCTTTTATCCACTGCACAAAGTCCGCCGTGTGAATTTGCGGTGAGTGCCACACCCTCGCCGGATGCTGTCCTCATAACGAGCTGTCCGCTTTCTGTCGTATCAAGTGCAATCGCACTGCCGTCACCTGTTGCAAGAGCAAGACCACCGTCAGCATTTTCAACAAGACTGATCCTTCCGCCGCCTGCGGTTCCGCCGCCTGCACACCGAATTGAAGCATAACCGTTAGAGTCAGAACGTACCGGTATATCGTTTGCTGTTCCTGTATCAAGCATAATCTGACCGTTTTGAGAAGATGCGGCTACACCATTTGAACCGAGAGTCATCTGACCTGCTCCGTTCGTACCTATAGCAATCTGACCGCCGTTTCCTGTACTGAGCGATAATCCGCCGCTTGATGACATCTGCGTCTTAAGAACATCGGAACCTGATGTAACACCAAAATTACCGGCACTGTCTGCAACTACAGGTATTTCTCCGCCTGAACCGTCTGTCATCACGGCACTGCCGTCGCCCTTATCTACAATAGAGCCGCCGAGAGCCTTACCGCCCATACCGGCCGGTGCTGTACCGCCTGACGGAACAAATCTGCCGTCCGAATCAAATGTTCCTGCTGTAAATCCGTTGTCTGTGTATACACCCGCAACGAAGTTACCTGATGAATCAAATCCGCCGGGAACAAACTGGCCATCTTGCATAACACCCGGAACAAACTCACCGCTTTCTGTGGTAATGCCCGGAACAAAACCACCGTCATCAGTTACCTGTCCGGGGATAAACTCTCCGTCAGCTGTATAAGCTCCGCTCATACCTGTAAGACCTTGTGCGTCAGCGTGTTCTTTCGGAATAATTCCCTGACTTGTAGCGACACCCGCTATTGCTCCTTCAGGCATATCAATGCTATTAACTATATTGCCGTTCGGTAATGCCAAACCGGAACTTGCTGTTCCGTATCCGCCTGATTGTGTGGTTGTATTTCCACCGGATCCTGCACCTGTAGTTCCACCTGTTACAGCTCCACCTGTTACAGCTCCGCCCATAAACGAATTGATGGAATTCTGTGCTTCAGGCGAATCCAGATAACTCTCTGCTTCATCTGTCGTATTCTCTGCACGTTCTGTATTAGAACCGCCGCTGCTATCTGTAACACTTACAGGATTATTATTTTCGTCAGTTATAAGATCGCCGTTCGCATCTGTAAGATTTCCGTCAGAATTTACTCCTAAACTGTCAGCCGGAATCGGATTTCCGTTTGCGTCCATAACCTCATGTCCCATAGAATCTGTGAGATTACCGTCCTCATTAACACGCATCGGGAATTCATTACCGTCTGCATCTGTAACATGGAATTCATTACCATCTGCGTCTGTAAGATTTCCTCTTGAGTTCTTATATACTGCGTCTGAACCGTTTCCGCCGCTGCTTACACGATTAATATTATTTCCGAATGATGCTCCGCTTCCTACAGGTTTTCCGCCGGCACCCTTAACCAAATTGCCACGAGAGTCTCTCAAATTACCATGACCGTCAACCCTTGTAGAACTTGCTTTAATCGGATTACCGTTACTGTCAGTGAGTCGGTTGCCGTTACTGTCTGTAAGATAACCTGCTTCATCTGTTGTAATCGCATTACCTTCGCCGTCAGTAATTGTATTTCCGTTTGCATCGCTGAGTTCGCCTGTTTCAGTATTCTGATGAACTGAACCGTCATGCTGTGAAAGAGGAACGCCTGTTCCGAATGAATTTCCGTTTGCATCCGTAACTGCATGCCCACTTGAATCAACAAGGTTTCCGTTTTGATCAAAATGAAGACCTGAAGCTGATACAGGGTTTCCATTTTCATCTGTTATCGGATTACCTTCCGCATCGACAAGATTTCCGTTTTCGTCAGTACCGATCGGATTTCCGTCCGCATCCGTAACCGGATTGCCGTCTGCGTCTGTCAAAGCTCCGTCCTCAGTATGAACAGAATCATCACCGGTCATATTGCCCGAACCTGTAATCGACGGATCATCAGAACCGTCTTTGACAACTCCAAACGGATTGTGTTCAGCGTCTTGTTTACCCAAAATAGATTCGGATATGTTACCTTGCTCGGTTTCATTAGGCTTCTTAAATCCTAACCGTTCACCAAGACCGTCAAACGCACCGTTTGCTCCGGCCATAGCCAAACCTAAACCTGTTGCCGCTGCTGTTTTAAGTGCTCCGTCTTTGCCTAACAGATTCGGTGCAACAGCATTGGTTTCACAGAACTTATTAACTGCGGCTGTAAACATCTCTGTGGCGGACTGTACAAGTGCCTTACGCCAAATCAAAAGTTTACTTACAGCACCTGCAATAGCGATTATAGATACCAAAAGCACAACCATATAAATTATTGTAATCGGAAAACCGCCACTAATACTTGCTGAAAAATTTGCTAAGAGGATAGCAATCGGCTTTTCTACCAAATAATATACCAGATATATAACCTGTGATGCTACACCCCATAACAATCCGGTTAAAACAATATTTAAAATCATTGCTATTGCTATTATAATCGTTGTGGCAATACCTCGCATACTGCCGATTATGCCTGAAAATACAGCCGGTATTAATTGGAAAATAGCCTTAAAGTTGCCTATCATCATACCCAGTCCAAAAGCATATCCCAAAATAACGATACCGCCTATAAGTACCAGTGCATCAAAATAATACAATATTGATGTATAAGACGTACCTACAAGATTTACCGAATAATGCTGTGGCTTAACAAATGTTGAGCCTGATGTATCCGGTGCAAACACTTCAATATACTCTTTATTAAACTGCGTACTCAGATAGTTGTACATAGCCAATGCCGGCAAACCGGACGTTGAACTAAAAGTATGAATCTGCGATCCACTTTCTGGATCATAACCGGTGTCAGTGCTGCCCGCAACTACCCACGGATTAGTTTCTGCTGTTGCTGCCCAAGTTCCACCACCACCGGAAAAGCGATACATTGCTGAAGTTGTGATCTGATCTTCTGTTCGCCTATATCCACCACCGTCATTAATCTCTGAAATAACCAACGATGCATTTGTCGGATTAAAATATTTCCAATCAGCAGATTCAACAAACATATAGTAAAAATTTTCTTTGTTTCTCTCGGCAACACTGTTCGTCCAATGCGATGCATATGATCCGGCAGCAACTCTGTCTCCACGAGCATATCGTTGTAACAAAGATATTGTATTGTTAATTTCACTCGATCCGGACGATGGTGTCTGTACAGTATCGAAAAGACCAGACTCAAAATCAACCATAGATGTCGCATCTGAGCCTTCGCCCAGAGAGGTAAGACCTAAATTTCCGCCGGTATTGATATAATAACAATAATCCCTTATTTTTAAAAACGTATCATTAGTTACAGTATCATTGTCCTCATCAAACTCAAATGAAACATTAGCGGGTATAGCCAAATCATCATACGCCCACTTTTCGAAATCGAAAAACGTAGACTGAATAATTCTTGTGCCATCCGCTTCTGCCGTAATACTGCCTATATCGGTGAGAAGTGTATCATATAAAGAACATGCCAGCGGAACACCTATGGCAACGAATAAAAACCGTATACCGAATTTTTTCATTTTCTGAGCAAATATACTTCCATTCATAGTCGGAGACCAGAAAACACTTGCCAATGCGATTACAAGTGTGAACGGAATAATAATCAATATTCCGATTTCTCGTAATATATTATAATAATGTGAAAGCATATCTGCTAAAGATTTAAGCCCATTCGTTATTGCATCGGCCGGCGTAACCGGATCTGCGACTGCTGTAAAATTTGCATATTCAAAAATTTTAAACGGATTTGCAAGTTTCAAAATTTCAATTACCAAACTAAAGAATGATGACAATGCAGACGCTAAAATATAGACAAACAGCATAAGCATACCACCGATAAGACGCCAAGTATTTGAAGCATTTGCATCAACAGAATCAAAACCTATTTCTGATAATGTATATCCAAATCGAGCATAAGACGCAAATGCATGTGTAGAACTACTTGTAACATTCTCCGGACCGGGAACATCACCATTAACAAAAAATTGACTCACAAAACCTACAAAACCTGCCAATGCATCTGCAAAATTACCATTGGAAAACTCGGAAAGCCATGATGTGTCTCCGTTTACTCTTTTATCACGAAATGCATATAGTTGTCCAGTATATTTAGCCCCATCTAAAGCATCTATCTTATATGTGCATGAGTTATTTGCATTATTTGAACACAAATAAAATGGTGTTACTTCATTATCAAACGCATTTTCACTTTCAAATCCAACCAAACTACCGGCAAGTCGCCAATCCGGTGTTGTATTTCCTAAAAACACACCGCCACCACTTGGTGAACAAGAATAGTTAAAATACCTGGTTGTTTGTTCAGACAAGTCTGACAAGGAATATGACGGCTGCGGTGCTTTTGCCGAAACATCCATTTTTTGTGTCAAGACAATGCTCATCGATAATGTTAATGCAAACGCTATAACCATAAGCACTGCTTTAAAAGATTTTGACTTTAACACTAAATCCGCATCTCCTTTCCGAACACTTTCATTCCGAGCAGCAGATCCTGTTCAAAAACAACATTGGTAAATCCTCTGCGTAAAAACGCCAATCTGTCATTCCTGATACTGACAAGATTCGCCAAATCATTCGGAATCGTGCGTCCGAGTTTAGTCTGATATTCGTCTAACTGATTCGGTGACATAGTACCGAATATAGTATAATCAGCTTTGTCAAATGCTGAAAACGCTCCGTCACGCATAGCTTTATCTATATCATTATATAAAAATACAGCCCTTCCGCCACGTCTGTAAAGAAGTGCCAACTGATCGTTAATAAAATCTTTAACACGGTCTGCAATAAGTTCCGTACCGTGAAATATAATGCAATCGTTCTTTCCGATATTGCTTACAGCAAAACTTATAACATTTACAAGTTGAGCCATCATTATACCGTCACCACGGGGACGAAGTTTGGAAAAATCATATATAACCCGTCTGCCTGTTTTTGCACCGTCAATCGTATTCGACGTTATCGTGTTAAACAAATCACCGTTTGACGTCAGCAGATTTCGGAATGTTGCTCTGAGTACACCGAGTGCATGACTTTTCTCTTCATCTCTGACCGTTGCTCCAAGTGATTTCTTATGTTCCGTATCAAGATATGCTACAAACATCTCAAGTTTAGGCACTGACTTATGCGGAATATCAACAATACGTATTCTATGCTGCATTTCAGACGCATTATCGTACCACATCTTATTATCGATATAAAACTTAGTTGCAATCTCTTCCAAAGAACCCCTTATAATGGACCTGTCGGTATCTGTCGTCTCATACGCTTGTTCGGCCATAATTATAAGTTTCTGCATCTGCGTCGGAAATATAGTTAATTCATCCTCGACTTTGCCGAACATCTCAAACATATTAACATCACCGATATTCATATCGATGTTATATGTCAAATTCTCAAATTTCGGTCCCAATAAATTAAGATCACAGGAATCCAATATAATATGTACAACTTTTCCGTTGTGCATCAAACACGACTGAGATAATTTTGATCCCCAGTAATCCGCCATAGGCGTTCGTTTAAGCTTTTCATTAAAAAACTCATTCGCTACAACAACATGATGTTTATAACTGTTCGTTTCAAATATAACAGCCGAATTATTTACATCTCCGTACATTCGTCCGACATACTCACCGTTCGGATCTTCCATGCCGTGAGTGACAAGATTATAGTTTCCTGCCCATTCTGTTGAAGTGAAATAATATTTACGTCCGACTTTCTTTTCGTTCTTGGCGAACAAAGTCGCAAGCTCCAACCTCTGACGTCCCATATATGGTGCCGCTGATAATGTACTAAACACATCCGTATATCGTCTGTTAATCTGTTCCACAGCTTTATCGAGTTTTTCAAGTGTCGGTGCTTTTATCATTATTTTAAACGAACACTGGAGATATGCGGCATTATTATTTAACTCCTGTCCGATTTCCTGCAAATCCAAAATCTTGCGTGATGATTGTGCTTTTTTAGTTGATACACCGTGATCATCCTGTTCCTTACTGTTTTTTTCCGCAACACTTTCCGCTGTACTGACATGACTGTCTATCCAACCTTTTGTCATACGGCTGGTTTGCTCAAAGCACACAACCGTAATGTCCGGATCAAGTCCCTGCGGAATACGGCCTATTCCCCAGAACACAGGATAACCGTCTGTTGCTCCGTCCATATGCAGAAAACCCATAATCGTCGCATACTGATTATCTATTTTAAAATAATCACTGTAAAAAACGTATTTTTCACGGGGCTTAATTGCCGCTAAAAACGGAAACTTCGTATAATCACTCGATTTATTTGCCAACGCTCTGTTAGCACTTACACTATCTTTATCTTTTTTACGAAATTTATCAATAAGTGCCATATTAGTCATCACTTCCTTCCGAATATACGGTCTTTAATACAGACTGTATATCGTCCTTGTATAAAGGCGTACACTCTTTGAATACTAAATTTGAATTTTCATATTCGCCCAAAATAATATTATTGGATATTGACAGTGCTTCTCTCGTATCGCATTTAAGTATCATATATTGGTGCAAAGACTTAAATTCTTTTCCGACAAAATTCGTAAGAACATTAAATTGTTCTTTATATAATTTATCTATATCAGGATCTTTAACCGTATTTGCCGCATACTGAGCCGCCAAATGTGCTTGCTGTCGTACGACCTTCTGCGGTTCTTTGACTGTGATAAAAATAATTTCACAGTCGGTCTGCATCTTCTTGTAGAAGTCATCTACTCTTAACAAAATTGCATCTCTGTCTTCGGGAAATAACAAAACCGACGCTGAACCAACGACTGCATACCAATATCCGTATGTTCCATCGGTGTATGTTACCACGCCGGATTTCTCATCAACATTATCTATTCCGACAATTCCGTGAAATGCTCCCGGACTGCTTTTACTGCGGGTAATGACATTTCGGCTCGCTTTCGGCAGATAATTCATAAAATGCGGAATAATTTCAAGCCGCATCTGTCTTGCCCCATCGGTTCGTGTCATCACTACAGCAAATAAAAACCAAGCAATACCGAAAATAATTTGTACAAACGATCCCGCCGCCGCAATAACCGAACCCTCGCCGAATTCAAGATAAAATAATGAAAGAATGAAAATTAACCACACCAAAATAACACGGACGGGAAGAGGCTTAAAGCCTATTCCCTCTTTATTCTTCAGGTTAATTTCCATGTTAAGATAGCTTTCGTCCAATGATGCAGGAATTTTATAGGATTCTTTAACTGCCATTTCCTACCACCCTTTCCGACAATACATCATCTATCAGCCGAACTCAGGAATGATAGCCATATATCCGTTATCGTTTTTACCATAATGCACCGTTGCCGAGAACTTTGAACCCTTACGAGATACAAAATCGTCACAATGAACTTTCATACCCGATTCAAGCATTGTTTTCTCATCATCGGTAAACTTGTGCTGACACCATTCATCAGGTACGGCTGAAGATGTTTTCTTAAAGCCTATGTACTTTCTGCCGTTATACTCCTGTTCGGCAAGTATACCTTTGCACTTGAACGGTTTGCCTGCCGAAGAAACACCTTCGATTTGAATTTCCTCACCGTTACAAAGTTTTTCGCATTCATCGTCCGTAAACGTATGTCCGCCCCACGTCTTTTTAAAGCGAACCTGTCTTCCGTTCCACGTACCTTCATAACGCTCTGTTGTTGTTTCCATAATGTTTAACTCCTTCCGCATTGTTTCTGCATTTTTCTTCATAGTTAATATATCTTCCTGCACCATACGCTGAATATCATGCAGACAGATTTCGGGGTTTTTCTTGCCGTCGGCAATATCTCGCATATCTTTATACAATTTTTCAGTAATGGCAATCGAGCCTATATGCGTTCCGGGCAGCAGCCTGTAACTCATATCGCCGTATTGCGTCATCGTGATTTTGCCTTTGGTATCTTTTAAAAGCGGATATGATGCTTTGCTGTCTGTTACTTCCGAGTAACAGCTTACTCTTGTTGCACCTGTACCGACATCATATTTTTCAAGCTGTTTCATAATCCACTTCATGGACGGAGATACAGGCTTCGGGGGAAATCCCTCATATACAAACGGTTCTGCGTTTGTACCGAGACCTGTCGCCGATGAATCATCATCTGAATCATCGTCATTATAGACAGCTTTCCAACCTGCTTTTTTAGGTATGCTTGCTGAACCTTTAAATTCAGGATATTCTTTCAAATGTCCTTTCTGTACTTCATATTCATAGTCTTCAGCAAGCGTTGCCAAATAGTTTGAGGCAAGCGTTTTATAAATATCGGCCGCACACGGACCGTATTTATCCAAATCAGCAAGACTGTTCGGAACAACCGAACCCGGTCTGTTTGCTCCGTGAGCCTGACCTGTTTTAACATGTGTGCTTCTCGGAGTTCTGTGCGTTAAAAGTTTAGGATCAATCCCCACAACAGCCGCTATTTTATCAACAAGCGGAAGCAAGTCATTGAACTGCTCCGGTGATATAACTTTATCTTCTGTTCTCGGATAAGATACTATCTGATCCTGATACATTTTCTGATATACATCAGATATTTGTTTTGACGGATATTTATGTGATAGCTTTGATGCCAAGCCTGCCAAGTCAAGCATCTTCGGCGGAGCTGTTGCTTTATTTTCTTTACTGTCGCATATAACCGCCGAAGAATGATATTTATTCGGAACGTCTGTCTTAGATTCAAATATTTCTTCTCTCGGATTTGAATACACAATTCCGTTTTCATCTTTAAATCTGTTCTGATAATAAGGCTTTTTACAGTAATTGGCAACTGCTTTTAACTGATCTCCTACAAGCAGTACCATCGCTGATTTGAGCCGTCCCTCTCGCAAAACGGATTTACCGTCACCAACTATAGTTGCTATACGAGTCCACTGCATCGAAAGGAAATCCCATCTCGCTCGGTAAAACGCTTTGATATAATCTTTATCGGTCTGCATAGACTGAATTGTTTTACGATTTACAAACGCCTTTTGAATTTCCTTAACAGATTCGTCCGCAAAATACATTCTCGACCATTTCTGAGGTCTGAGTTTCAATTCACTCAGAATTTCCCACGCAAGCAGTTCACCCTCGCCTGTCGGATCATCATCTGTTGCAATGATAATTTCACTGCATGTATCGAGTATTGCTTTAATCTGTTTGAGCGTATCCGCCGTGTCTTTGCCTTTAGCATATTTCCACTTAAACTTTGTTTCGTCCCACGGCAGATTTTTTATGTCCCAAGACTTATAATATGTCGATAACGATGTATCGACCTGATCTTCGGGAGACATAAATTTATATAAATGTCCCCTCGCACAAGCTATAACGTATTGTTCACCGTTATAGACACCTTTGCTGCCGCCCAATGCTTTGGCGAAATTACGCCCGGCACTCGGTTTTTCACATAAAATACCTATCACACGTACCATCCTCCTGAATTAAAAATATTCACCTATCGTTTCAAATATATTACTTGGTTCTACATCTTCTTTCATATTATCAACCAAATCCATAAGTGACTTAGTTGTCGACGCTCTTTCTTTATCTTCTGCCGAAGTTTCATCCTCTGCTGAAGCTTCATTCTGTTTAGGTTCATCGTAACTGACATCTGAATTATCATCGACAAGACCTAAATCATCATCTTCGCCAAGATCAGATCCGGATGATTCCGACTTTTCACCGAGTGATTTTTTATTCTCATCCGAATCATCGGCAGCGGCATCATCTCCGTTTACAAAGTTTACCGCCGCCTGAATTTTATCTTTTCCAAAACCTGCGGACGCAGCTAATCCTTTCGATATCAATGCTTTAGCTTTTTTTCTGTCTGCCTTCTTATCCTCTTCAATAGCTTCTACAATTTGTCCGAATGTTCGAGGCTGACTTCCTGTAGGATCTAACGGATCGACCTCATCACTGCTACTGCCTGACATGATGCTGCCTACAGCATTTTTTGCTGTCTGAGCAATATTCGCCCCTGTACTTGTTTTATTGGTATCGTTATCTTTAGTTTTGAGTGATTTGCTCTTCTCGTTTTTACTGCTTGACTTATTACTTGAAGATTTACTCATAGCTTTTCACATTTCCTTTCATAGATTTCTTAACAATACCAATTATAACACATTATGACAACATCGTCAATGTTTCATCATCGTATAGGCGTTCCGTTTTTCACAGCGTCTCTTAAACGCTTTGCTTCAGCATCTCTGCCGAGTGCTCTAAACAAATCATTAATCCCCTGCTCAAGAAACTTAACATCACCGGCTGACTCAGGTTCGTCCTTCAGCCAATCGAAATGACAATACAGAGAGTATACAACCGCAAGTTCTATTTCATTCAGTTTAGTTTTTATGAAATTGTCATCTTTTCTTATCATTTCTTTTAAATTATCAAGTTTTGTCAATATTTCTTCTTTAAGATCACGAATCGTAATATCTTCACCGCAATACGAATCAACAACTGTCTTTACATTATCGGAAATTTCCATATCTACCGGTTTACCCGCCGCAATATAAATATAAGCTGCGAGTATATCCTCTTGACGGGTTTCTACCGAAAATTTATTTTTTACATAATTCATTATAGATTTTGGAAAATTTCTGATAACAGAATTACCCTTGACTTCAGTATTATTTTTTGAAACACGGCGGCTGCTCGGCTGAACCGGTTTCTTATTTGCAGATTTATTTGCCTGTTTTACAGGAGTATCGGCAACAGGAGTGTTGTCAACAGATTTATTTTCGCTTTCCTCATAATCATCCTCATCGTCACCATCATAATAATAATTTTCATCATTGTCATCATCATAACCAACATCTTCGCTATCATGACTGACATCATCATTCTTAATACCGGATTCCGCTTGCAGCTTTTTTAACGCTGACGGCGATATTACTACAGGCTCATCCTCGTTCTTCTCTGTCTGTTTTTGTTGAGTACCGTCAGCATTATTCTGTTCTTGCGTTTTTTCTTGTACATCATTTGATATTTGTACTTCCGATTTATCATTCTGCTCCGGGACATTCTGAACTTCGGATTCCTGCATATTATTTTGTTTTGCTGCATCAACTTCGCCTTGTTTTGATGCAGCTTCCGACTCTTGCGGAGCAGTTTCTTCTTTTTTATTATATTTTTCATACCGTTCCCGATCTATTTTCGCATACGCACCCTGATAAGCCATTATAATTCACCACTCTCTTCCTCTAACAAATAGTTATCGCCTCTTGTAAGTCCCAAAAGCGATTCAAAGTTTGAAATCATAATTGATTCAAGTGATTTTATATTGGACGACAACACCGCTATTCCGTCTATTATCTGGTTCAACCGTGCCTGTTCCAATGTTGACAACGGATAATCTCGATTTTCATATGCTATCTTCATATCAATCGCTTCGACAATATACTGATTTGCGGATATGCCTTCCTTTTGCGACCAGTATTTTAATCTCTGGTATGTATCTTCGGTTATCGTAACAGCGATACGCTTTGTATTCGATACTTTACCTATACTGCGTTTTGTATCTGACGTCTGACTCATTTTCTGATTCTCCTTTTCTATGTTTTTAAGACCACACAAGCACTTTATCGAGAACTCCCGAAACGGTCAGTCTTCCGCCTCGGTTTTCATATCCCCAATCGCATGTCGATAATGTGATTGCCGGAACATCCGTATCAAATTCATCAATATTTGTATCATAATAACTGATGGATTTTAAATCTTCAAGCATATCACGATATTTCTCTGTACCGAATTCATACGGAGTATTATAAAGACTTGCATCAGCGAATACATGCGATACTGATGAGATAATCCATCTTTCGGTTTTATCCGGATAATATAAATAAAAGTACATATGCCCGTTATAAAAATCTTCGGATTTAAAATATGACAGTGTTCCAAACATCGAACCGTCACGCATATTATGCCCGTAAATTATCTTATGCGACAATTCACCCTTATCGAATCCCTCATAATCTGCCGGTACAAACAACGAACCCGCTATGCTGTAATTTCCGTATATATCGGAATGTAAATATTTCGGTTCGGTAACTTTGCCTATCGTTGAATACTCAGGCTCCTGCATAACCGGATAATCTATCATTGTATCGGGAATGTATAGCCACATAACCGCATCGGGATTGATTGCCGCAACATCTTGTATATCATATCTTCGCAGCATATTACCGTCCATACTGTTTGTTTCGGGATCGCTTTTCTTATTATCAATGATATCATAACCGCCATCTTTATTGACATCGTAAATGTCATAATCATCCTGCTTTTCATCATCGGTATCTTCGGCAATATCCCGTACTTTCTGCCACGTATCCCGTACGTCTTTATGCTGTTTATAATCTTTCCACCACGATATACCGAAATATAAACTTCCGCCCAATAACGCACACACTAAAAATATTGATAAAAATGTAATTATTTTATTTTTCGTAGATTTTTTCATATTCATCAATCACACCACTATATCACATCAAAAACAAAAAGAGAACTATAACAAGACAAAATAGCCCTTTCGTTATATTTTCATTATAACAAAAAATCATTGATAAATCAACAGTTTTTTAACAGATTTTGAAAAATTAAGTAATTATTTCGGTTACATACTGTATTACATTCTACAAATTTTTACAAATTTTAACAAAATTTCCCGACAGAAATCTGTCGGGAAATAATTTGTCGATAATACTAAAACTGCACTTGCATCAGTCCATATCATCTTTTAATCTCTTTCTAAAGATTATAAGCATACCACATCCGATTGCAGCCATAAACAGAATGCCTGCTATTATACCGTCAAATGTACCGTGAGATTCATCACCGGTCTGAGGCGGATTCGGCGACGATTCTTCGGGTTCGCTCGGCTCATCCGGAGGCGGCGGTACCGGCTTATCATCGACTGTAACAGTCTGATCTGCGTCATTGAGATCTTTATGCTCGCCTACAATAACGTCACCGTTCTTCTGAATCAGCGTTTCAAATGCGACATAAGTCTTTTTAGCCTTATCTGTCGTATCAAGTGTAAATCTTACCTGAACAGAACCGTTTGCCTTATCTGCGGTAAATTCTGTTTCACCCTCGGCAACAACAGATGAATCGCTTCTGTCAACAAGCTGACCTTTAACAACATATGCTTCGCCCGGTGTAAGACCTTCAAAATCAACTGTATCGATAACTGTTACTGTCTGTCCGTAAGCAAGAGTCTTATTTCCGTCAGAACCGACAGCCTTTGTACCTACACGTACAACGGTTACTGTCTGATTATCGTCATTGATATCGTTGTGTACTGCGATTTCGATATCATTATATGCAAGTGATTCAAACATTACTATCGACTGACCTGCAAGCAGGGTTGTATCAACAGGAACTTCAACGTCCACATAACCTGTTTCATCGGCAACAAATGTCTTTGTTACAGAATCTACACCCTCAAGAGCCTCGCCTGTAGACTTATCATAAGCTGTAGCTGTGAGAGTATATTCTTTACCAACTTCGAGTCCGGAATAAGAAACTCTGTCAACAATAACTGCTTCGCTTGAATTTTCAACCGTATGGCTGCCTGTTGCTTTTGATGTTGCTGTTGTGGATATCTGCGGAATAACCGGAATCTCAACAGTAACTGTCTGATTAACGTCTTCGATATCATTATGAGATACATATTCCTGCTTTGTACCGTCTGCTGCGGTAACATATACAACTTCGCCTACAACCAGTTCATGACCTTCATATCCGGTTGTATCAAGCTGTACGCTGACTGTAAATTCACCCTTGGAACCATCAGCAACCTGCTGAGTTTTATTCGGACCGCAAACAGTTTCGCCGTCATTTGTCTTATCATAAATATATGTCATGACGTCATATGTCTCGTTTGCTTTAAATCCGCTGTAAGAAATCTTATCAACGATTACAGCATTGGTGTCGCTCGGTACAATCTTACCGCCGTCAACATCTGCTGTTGCAACTGTCTCAATATACGGTGTATTAATTGTACAGGTCTGTGTACCGTCTACTGCTTTATGTGTAAGAATATATGCTCCGTTTTCAAAATCCCCCTCATACAAATCTTCATAAACGAGTATGTCATGTCCCTGAAGATTTATAGTATCAAAAGATATGGCATCTGAAATAACTTCGCTGCCGCTGCCTGACTCTGATGCTGTAAAACTGTATTTAGCTGTGCGTGAACCGTCGCTGAAATTAAGCACTGTATCTTC
>CANRDN010000037.1 GCA_947629375.1 uncultured Bacilli bacterium
AAAAAGGGAACTATAACTTTCAAAGCGTATTATACCATACCAAGAATAAAAAGGGAACTATAACAAAGAACATTACCAATACTCAGACTCATCAAACCACGCATAACCCATCGGATCTTCATAATCATCTGATGATTCCGTATCATCTTTATGCTGAGCATCATTATCTATTATACATTCATCCGACTTAGGATAACCGGGTACGTCATATAAATCCCGCACATATTCTATATCTGATCTTGTGAGTTCCATTCCGCAAGCGACTTTTGCAAGCTTATCACAGTATTCGTTTCCCCTGACACCCGAATGTCCGTCAACATGACGAAAATCAATATCAAGTCCCTGAGAACGAATATCATTTACAAATTTTCGATAAGACTGTGTATATATTTTATTGGTTTTCCAATCGCCGTCAGCCCATGAACCGATACCCTGATAGTCATGATATAGTGTTACGGAATTATATTTGCCGCTTTTTGATATTTCAGATAAAGCAGCTCGTGCCGCTGCAACCTCACCTTCAATATTGCGTCCGTCATACCGGCAAGTGCCTTTTCCGCATATAATACGCTGATTTTTACCGTCATCCATATAAACGCCATATCCGTAAGTATTGCTGTCACTGTTATAACTGCCGTCAACATATACGTCGATATGTCCGGGTTTTATATCCGGTTTTGTATCCGACTTTATATCGGGTTTATCAGCCTTTTCATCTTTTGCAGTCGTATTGGCTGCCTGTCCGCCGGAATTGACAAACTCATCAGCTTCTTTTTCTGTTTTAAATTTTTTATACTTTGCTCCGGATACGCCTTTAACTTCACGCTCACACTCGTCCCATGTGAGGTATATCCCGTTTCCGCTTTTACCGTCTACGACACCGTAATACGCTTTTTTAGCCATCGCAAATCTCTTCTTTCATCAATAATATTTTCGTGGCGGTGCATAAATTCCATATTTAGCATTCACCGCATTTCGTTCTTGAACATCAATATCGGTTCTGACAAACCTGATGATCGGATCACTGTCCATTGCCGAAGACACATCGTTCAAACGGCCCCGAATGGTACAGCGGATTCCATTATCCTTCGTGACATAATTTTTTATAACAATTTCTTCTCCGGACAATAACTGCCTGCATTCATCTTTAGTAAATTCATAATTATAATAATGTCTGAGAAACTGTGTATTACTATAGGCATCACAATTACCGCTTATATTAATTCCATGCGGATACCATCTGCCCGTAACTGCGGCAACCTTGCATGAATGTCCTCTTCCGTCTCTGGAATCGATTTCTGAAAATTCCATCTCATCATGCTGAAGAATTTTTGCTTTAAAATTATTCATATATTTTATGTGCCACATATCGCATTCGTCCTGTGATAAAATCTTATCGGCAATTTTTTCAGGGTGATATTCTCTAAGACATAACAGCGTATCAGCTTCATTAAGCATAAACTTACCTTTATAGGGACTGTCATCAGACTTGTCCCACTCATCGAACCACAGACACTCCGGAAACCATACCAGTTCACCGTATTTATCTATTAGAATATATCCGTCGCCGATAGTTTCACCGGTATTAGACGCATGTGAATGTTTAGTCCAAATATCATCCGTGACCTCGCCGATACACCAATCGTAAGTTTCTCCCAAAGCTTTATAAATCTGATGGAATTTTTCTTTGGATTCAGCATTTATAAGAGAAAGAATAACAACTTTCTCACGAACTGTTTTCATAACATTATGCTGTGTTTTCGCCGTGTTACGAAGACTATCCAAATATGTTCTCAATTTTTCATCGGATATAAATTTGATCGCTATATCATATATCCGACTGTCAATATTGTATTTTCCTTCATCGTCCAAATCGTCATATGCGAATGCTGCAATCTTATCACTAACTTCATCTATATCCGGTATGTAACGGAAATCTTCTGCATCAAGACCATGTTTGTATATTAACCGTGTCGCTTCAATATTTCGAGTATACCAGTAACTGATAGGCGTTGCCATATCTTCTATTTCAGATTTGCTTGCCGGAAAAATTTTAAATCCGCTGAACTCAAAATCTCCATGCGATAATTTATAATCTTCTTTACAACGTGCTAAATATTTCTTGGCACTATATATGTCCGTAAAATATTTATGTTCACATCTTACTACCAAATTACAGTCATCAGACGGATTGACAATAAATTCTGCAACAAGATATACGATATCGATTTCTTCTATCTGTTTAATCTCGTACGTTACTGTTTCCGAAAGCGAATCATTTTCATCAAGACTTTTAATACTGAAACCGTATCTGTTATTCTTTTTATCCGCAATTACAGATACTTTGCGATTATGATTATCTTCGTTTGTTTCAAGACCGTATCGTCCGTCAGACTGCAATTTCATAAGTGTTCTTATACATGACTCATCGTATTCATGACTTATATATCTTTCGCACTGTTCATAAATGCTTCTGAATATATGTTCTTCAGGATGCAAAACGCTGTATCCCCCGCCATCATACAATAAGTCATATACTATAACATTTTTACCGTCTTTTAAAAACTCTTGTTTACATATAACATATGATTTTACCATATTCGTCCCACCTATTATTTCATACCAAGAACAAAAAGGGAACTATAACTAATAGCTGAAATCAGTATCTCTACAATTACTGCATAACGCTTCTCTGCGTTGCCTGTCCTGCCTGTAAAAACCGTAAATACTTTTTTCAAAACTACCGCTTTGCGGCAGCGGCATCTTATATCCAATCTGGGCATTATGCACGATCGCATCACATACACTCTGAAGCTTAACATCAAGATCATTATCACTCGTAGGTCTGAAATCCAATGCATCCATGCCATGCAAACGAAGTGTTTGTATATTGCATTGAGACAAACAGCCTATTTTAACCCGCTTATTGGCTATACACCCTGCCGGAGCAATGATATGAACATCGGTTGTATCTCCCGGTGCCAGATTATAACGCTGGCGGACAGTATCGAACATATACAGCATAGCGTTCGGTGACATACCCGAACAAACAACATATTGATATGTGTTTGACGAATCGTAAAAATCGAACGCATATGAGTAAGTGCCTTTATCGTTAGGACATTTTCCGTCAAGCCAGCCGGTCATATCTACATATATCGTAGACATAATATTCGGATATCCGCTGGTATGAGAAAGCGATACTGTATCGTTATTGAAATAAATCTTATAATTATCCAATGACATCAACCGCCCATCTCAGGTTCTGCTGAATCTGCCTGTTCTGTTTGATATACTGTTGCCGGCTCTCCGGATGCATATGCCGGAGTATTACGTCCCTTTGATTCTCTCTCTTTTACTTCGTTTGTTGTCTGTACTAACTCTTGCCTTGCCTCTTTCACTACATTTTCAAGAGCTTTTACAAGATCCTTATTATATTTTTCGATTGTTTCAGCAGATATATTCTTCGATCCTTTAATTGTGGTCATATATCTGTCGTCAAACGTCTCTATTACATTCTTCATTCGATCGAATATATCGTCAAGACGTGATCCTTCCAGATACTGCATATACTGAATAGTTTTACTATCTTTACCCTTTTCAGCAAAATCTTCTGTATTGTTTTGTATACTTTCTGTTACCGACATTTCATCATCTAACAACATTTCATAATCCTCATCACTCAATACAGGTTGCTGTGCAGATTGTGCAACCGGTGATTGTCCATTCGGTGCAGATTGTGCTGTCAGCGGCATATTAGTTGCAACCTGTGCAGGCTGCTGTACAGGTTGTTGACCGTTCGGTGCAGACTGCTGATTATTCGGTGCAGACTGTTGACTGTTCGATGCAGGCTGCTGACCGAAAAGATTATACATATACACTGTTTTTTGAAATTTGTCATAATCGTTTTTCAATTTGTCATAATCGGCTTGCAACTTATCATTTTGCTCCTTCCAATTATTAATAACACCTTCGGGCGATGCACCGTAACCCATAGCTTTCAACTTATCTATGTATTTCCCCGCACGTTTTTCCGCACGTCTTGCTGAAAAATTTGCGGCAAAAGCCTTCGCTCCGGCTTTCATATCACTGCCAAAATTACATGCCTTCTCCGCCATAAATTTTCCGAAGCGTTTTGCTCCGTTAATCATACCCTGTACGGGTTTAGATTCTGCAAATCTTTGCCATCTTGTTTTTTCATTTGCTTCATTTGTCGCATTCGCAAAAGCCTGAGCTGTGGAACTGCGTTTTGAAGCATTTGCTGCTGCACTTGCCATCGGTGCATCTCTTCCTTTCTTATTTTATTTTTTTATAATTTAGTTGATACAAGAGCTGTTTCAACGGAATGCACTACCGATTTGACATACTCTGTAAATATCGCATTTTTCGAAAACGCTCTTATCAGATACATGAAATTGCTTGCAATGTAGCCCAACTGTATCATACTTTCCTGTGTTAATTTTCTTGCAGCATCATTTACATCTGCATTATTGAAAAACGGACAAGCTTCCATACTGTCAACTAACTTCTTATTAAACAATTTAATTATATCGTCATCGTATACGGAAAAATCTACGACATATGCCTGAGGATTCTCCGTCTGTTTTGTAGGAACACTTTCACTCATCTGACGTCTGAGTTTGACTTTTTCGGAATCCGAAATATTTATAAATGCCTGTTCCAACTGTACGATATTGACAAAACTTTCTCTAAATCCTTTGTCAATAATAAGTCCCACAAGAATTGTCGCAAAATGACGAATAAGGTAATTTGCCAGTCCCACTCTGATGGTTCTGTCTTCTTTACTCATACCGCCACTTGCAAGACCTATATTCCAGTCCACGGTATCCGCATCCAAATATGCGATATCACCGAAAATATTTGCAAGCATCGAAGCAACAGCTACCGCTGTTTCGTCATTAGCATCATTACAATACACTTTTTCACTCATACTGTCCACATCCATTTCTTATTTTTTTATTTCAAGCGGTACATACATACCACTTTTGCCCGATTTTAATACACGGAATATCTTTATTTCCGATTTTACCCTGATATTCTGATTCTGCTTGAGTAATACTGTATTTTACCGATACAATCTTTGCGTCTGAAATCTTAAAATTACGAGTATTATACAATCTGTAAAGCCTGTCTGTAAAATATTCGATTTTATCAGACGCATCTGTTATACCCATAACGCTTATATCAACGTCACTGATATCAGTATCACTGATATCTGTTTCTACAGGAATACTGTCTTTGGATACAAAGCCTATGTCTCTGGCAAAACGGGGAATATATTTCTTCATATTATCATCCTCTCGAAGTATACTGTCTGTATATCCTACTGCCGATGATGATGCTGACACACTTCCGCACCCCTCATCATAGACTGTATTTGTTATGCACACTGATGCAATAAGTGCTGCCATCAGACATATCGCCATTGAAATAAACCAATGTTTCCATTTATAGGAAATAAATTTTGTATCAGGTTCGGATTCTCGCTTTGATGGCATATAGATTTTCTTATTCATGCTTTGTCTCCATTCTGCTAAAATCTATTCTTATTATGCTATGAAAAGCGTTAAAAATCTGAAAATATATTCAAATTTTTATTAAAAGCCTTTCTTTATTGTTCAACAGGCTTATATCATGTTTACTACAATCGGATGTAGCACACACCCTCTATCCCATTTGATTGGGAATGCTTTTTTCAAAATTTGATATGCTCCATTTAAATCTGCATTGATTTGTATGCCTTGATTAGAAACAAATAATCCTCTATATACTCGTCTTGCTTTATTATATCGCAATTTATGCCAAAAATCAATGTATTTTATACCAAAATTACAGATTTTTTATACTTAAATCGTTGAATATCAACGCCTATTTAAAAAAATTCAGCGAGAACCCTTGACTGACAACGATTACCGTGTTATAATAAATTCGGCAATAAACTTGTCAAAAAATGAAAAACAGAAAGGACTGTTGACAAATGACGGTACTTGGAAAACAAGACATCGTAGACAGAATTTCAGAAAATACCAACCTGCCGAAAGTAAAGACTGCGGCTGTAGTAAATGAGTTTATCAAAGTGATTACTCACGCTATGGAATGCAATGATCGTGTAACCATTATGGGATTCGGTTCATGGAAAGTTCAGCATGTAGCTGAGCGTGTAGGAAGAAATCCCTCAACAAACGAATCAATAACTATTCCGGAACACAATCGTGTTAATTTTAAAGCGGGCAAAACTCTTAAACTTGCCGCTGAAACGAGCAAAATTGATACTAAGAAAACCCGCAAAACAAAACAGGCTGCAAAAACGAAAGCCAAAGCGAAAAAAGCAAAGTCGTAAAAGACCTATTTCCCTGAAACCGATATTTCCCCCCGGTTTCGGGGATTTTTTTATTTATACATCTTCATCTTCTGTACACTTCTTGTTCTCAAAATTCTTTATGTGTCCCTTTATATCCCATAAATGATCATTAATGTTACTCAGACAATCCTCTAAATTATCATTGATTCTATCCAAATGAGAGTCAATATTTCTCAAACTTTTATGTAATTTCTTTTCAAACATAGCAAACGTAATAACTGTAACAATGCTTCCGACAGCCCCGCACAAAAAGGTTGTAAATAACGCTTTATTAATAATATTCATTGTTTTTTTCACCTCCTTAAAGGAAACTATACAAGAACAAAAAGGGAACTATAACTTAAAAACCATAGTCAAATTTATTCATATTCTGCATCATCCGCATCAAGGCCGCCGGAATTATTAAGTTGCATACCGAAAGTAGAACCATTATTGAGCAATCGGCCAAGATTACTCATCTTTTTAATAATCTGCTTCTGACCTTTGTTGCTTTGCATCATAGCCTGATAATATCCGTCTATCGTTACATTGCCCGATTTAGTAACTGCCCTTGCGTCTTTCATATTATAATATCTTGAAAAAACATTCATTCCGCCACGAACAGCATTTCCCGTTAATATATTAGCCGCATCTACAAGTATATTAGCCGGTTTTGTTATTATATTGGTAAATGTACTATTGTTCTCACGAAATACATCCGCCTGCCTGTTTGCGGCTACAGCTAATTTTACACGGTTCGTAACCGTTTTGAACGCACTTTTAATAACGCCCATTTGAATTCACCATCCTTAACTTATATAATATATAATATATAAAAAAGACGAATTTGTCAATATCTTCTTTTCAAAAACGGAAAATTATACAGTTTGTATATTTTTACCGTAAGTATAACAAAAACCGACACAATACTTTGTGCCGGTTTTAAGCATCTCTTTAATTTTCCGGAGCCGGTTCCGCAGACTTGTATTTTGACAAATCAAACATTGATGTGTCTCCGTCATTAAAATCGCAGAAAGTAATCTCAATAACATTATCAAGCACTTCCCCGTCATCTGTTCTGGCTTCAATCGTCATAGTATTTCCGTCCGGACGAAAGTACAGTTTATCGGGAGAACTGCTTTCTCCGTCAATTCCTGATTTTCCTGATTGAAACATATCATACACAGAACTGCTGTCAAATTTGTAAATATCATAGCCGTTGCGATTTTCAACAAACACAGCGTCAGACATCAAACTGTCAATTATTTGTTCAAGCGACAAACCCATATCCCGATCAACAGTATCGGTACTGCTTTCATAATAAACGCCTTCATCCGGATATAAAGCATATATATGCCCGTCCGATTCTATCATTCCGAATGATTCATCGCTCTGTTTAAGATAATACATTGACTTGTCGCCGTTATGAGCCATAGTAAGCGTCTGACTCTCTTTCGAAGTATCTTCTCCTGCGATAAAATTGACATTGAAATAATAATCGTCATCACTCGAATACCTGCTGAGAAATTGGCTTGTAGCCGTATCGATATCGGAACTGTCCTTATCGTCACTGCTGATAGGAGATACTTTCGCATCCGTACTCTCCTGCGGAAGCACAGACGGCTCAAGATTTGACTCCTGCGGCAGCGGCAAGGTCTCGCTCGATGCCAAACTGCTGCCAAGATCCTCTGTTTCGGAAGTTTTACTTTCCGAGTTTTTGGAAAGTTCCGGTTCATTCGAACAAGCTGTGCCGCAGCATGCGGCAATGGCAAGACAAAATGCCATTGCTAAACAATTTAATCGTTTCATTATTCATTTCCTTTCTTTCTGACTTGATGCGTCAATATCTGAATAACATATTACAGAAATCTGACGCCGCATTTTTCCCGCCGTAGCGTTTGTCTGACGGTGTGATTGACACCGTTGTCATATACTTTTCAAAACCGTCTTTATACACTTTATAATGAGAACCGCCCCTATCGACTACAAAGCCAGCATCCCGAAGACATCCGATACCTTCCCGTGTAAGAGTTCCATCCTTAAAGGCGTTTCTGATACAGTCGATAAGTTGGGTATCGGTCGTGCAGGGAAAGTTGTGTTCCAACAAATCCTTTAACACATCATATTTTCTCGACGCCGACAAATTCGGATCATCGGTCATCGTATTATACTCTCTTTGCAGAATCTTTAAAATAATATTGGCGATTTCTCCTTGATATATCTCGGAATTGCTTACGGATAAACATATTTGTTTATCATCACCTGCATCGCTGTCATTAAATCTGCTCTGGAGTGTATCTGCCTTGGCTTCGGTAAAACGTACCTGTCTGCGGAGACTTCTTATTTCATCATTCAACGCTGTAATTTCCTGATCCTTTTCGGCAAGCATCTGTTCACACAATACAGACAATGCTTTATCGTCGCTGTTGGCAAGTTTTTCAAGCATATGCTTTTGTCTTAATTTAATACAGTTAAAATCAGGTTCAACATCAACGCCCGCCATTATACGCCTGACGCTGTTTATAACGTAGTAGTCAAAGCTGTTATATGTACTCGAATCTTTCTTATTATAAAACATCTTTGACTCTCCGCCGGGAAAAATAACCTTAACCATACCATTATACGGCAAATCGAAGTTTTCGTCAAATCTTTGACGAATAATTTTTGAAATCAGCGGAGATCCTTCGACAACAACATGTGCCTGACCTGCAAGCTCAGAAGCAACCTTGTTGACATTCAAATCATAGGAACTGGAATTGCTGCAAGCTGACACATATACTATCGGATTTAAGAACTGTGTCTTCTGAGATAGAACATCAACTAAAAAATCAACCGAACTTTTACGCAGAATCAAAGGCTTGTCATCGGTAATAATTCCGTTGTCATTTCCGCCGTATTCATTCCAAAAAATCGAACGAAGAACAGTCGGAACATGTACATATGTCTTTTTATCGTTCTGTATCGAAATTGCCGAAAACGACTTATTTTGCGAAACATGCAGCGATGGTCTGTCAGACATATCATCTAAGACAAAATAGGTTGTATATTCCGCTCCCTCTGCTTCAGACTTCACCGAAAGCTGCATAATAAACCGATCTGTATAATTGTTGATAACCAGCCGCTGGGAACCGTCTTCCGCCGCTATGTCTAACTCATCTGACGAAAAATCAAAATCAATATCCGGGATAAAATAATTATCCGATGTGGACAGCCATTCCGACATTAAATCCAATAGTATATGCCGGTCAAACCCTTTGTCCACATAAAACCTTGTGTTAAATATCATATACATCACTTCTTTTTTCTAATTTTTTTATTTTGTTCCAAAAGACAATCCTGAACCTCTTGTTCAAGTTCTGCGGGAACGTCTGAATTGAACTTCCCTCGAAATTGAATCAAAACATATTTATTATTCGACATACGTATTTCAAATGTATATCTGCTGCCGTTATAAACCGTAGTATAAATCAAACATTGTCCTCGTTTAATAGATTCGGCATATGACGCTACACAATGTTCCTGACGTATGCCCTCTTCTATTAAATCTTCCTTATTCTCTATACGGACATATTGTTCAGGCAAACAAAGTTTGGAAAGAACTGTATCGGGAACTGTAAATTCGGGTACATCCATATTCCGAATCTGTTTTGCCATAGCGTCATGCTTTCGGCGAATCTGATTAAAGCTGTTAAAACTCAAATCAAACTTTTCACCGAGCTGTTCCGCCATAGTCATATAATCATTTATTATCGTTATAAAACCGTCTTGCCGGCAGTTCCTGCAAACATATTTGTAATAATTTCTGATAACATCTTTAGGTCTTCGTGCTTCGTTATATCCCATATCATCGCATACGGCATCAATGGGTAAATCGTATAATTTTTGAATAAAATCGGTGTTCTTAATATAGGGCAACGCTTTATGAATATAATACGATTGAGCCAGCGGCACTTTATTATCACGACTCGTACACTTTGCCTTTTTAATTTTAGACTGTATAAATTCGGTTTTATTATGTATATTATTCAATGCGTCAAGACTCATCGGCGGCATTATCGTACTGCCGTTTGAATAATCTCGGATAATATCCTTATAAATAAACGATCTTTCGGAAACACAGGCAAGCCATACTTTAAGTACATCGAACTGTCGGGAACCGTCAATCCTGTTGTCAATAAACATTCGGAAAATATCCTTAATGTTCATAGGATACATACCTTTGCGATTAGGCGACGCATACGGCTGAAGATTCTCATACATAATGATATTATGTGTATATTTGCCCGAAGGAGCAAACCGTACATACGCCCGCTTTGTATTATGATCAAAATAACACACCGCTGTATAGGTTTCCAATGATATATTTATACGCTCGGTCTGATCGTTTCTCAGTATAAGCGAAATATCCGCATTTCTGAAATACGTTCCGAAATGAAAACTGTCATTACTCTGCGATATCTCATTACAAAGTTCAATTACTTTTTGACACTTGCCGACATATTCGTTGAAATGCAAATCAATAATATTAAGTCCGAAAAGTCTGTATTCATCCAAATCTTTAATAGTATATTGAATCATATGCCCGGCTGTTTTCGCATTGTTTATGCATTCAAGAAAAAACTTTACGGGATTGCTCTGTTTTGTCTGTTTGTACAGGAAATCTGTCTTTTCAGAAAAAATATCAGGACTGACGCCATATTGCTTCATTTTAAATAAATCCATCATGCGTCACTTCACTTTCTTATTTTGACGAATCATTTTCGCAGAAAGTCTTGACAACCGAAGACATAAGTCCGTCACTGCTTAGAAACGGAACCAAATCAGATGTATCTTCCGCCTTTTCTTTATCTTTTGCAGAATCGTCCGAATTGAAAAGCCTCATTACGGCAAGTTTGAGAACCAGCACATCTTTGCCCTCTTTGTTTGACGATACTTTACCGTCTGACAAGAACTCATATAAATCATTAGTCATAGTTCCGGTAACTTCAAATCCGTTCTTTTCCTGAAACAACTCAACAGCGGTTTGCGTATTCTTATCGAAATACCCTTCCGGGTAATCGTCTATGTAACCGTATTTTGACAATAATTCCTGAACAGCCTTTACATTATTGCCTGTATTTCCGAGCTGAAGATCGTACCTGTGTTCGGCTTGTCGCTTCGCTATAGCTTTTCTTCGGGCTTTACGCTTTTTCTCTGCTTCAGCTTTTTTCTCAGCCTCTGCCCGGCTTTCTTCAAATGCCTTTTGGTTGGAATAATCTGTCATCTCATACGCACTGTCGGGCGGAAGCTTATCGGCATATCCGAACTCGTTAAAATTATATGTAACTCCGTCAATGACTCTGGACGTATTGATGACATATTCACCGTTTTCATACCAGAACGCCTGATTATTAAACATTACAAAACCATCGCTCGGATAAGCAACACCGACTATTTTAAACCACTCAACCCAGCCTTTTGTATAAGCGTTCTGATATACAATGTCCTGTGCCGGACTGCGGGCGTCTATTGCCGCATTTGAACCGACATATATTCCGACATGTCCGGGCTGATGAAGCCCTAATCCATGTATGCGTGGAATCCCGTCTTTAACCAGTCCTTTTGTCGGAGATACGGAAAGCATATCGGTTCTGTTGCCGCCGACACCGTAATACGTAGCTATAAGCCCTGAACAGTCTACCGCACCCGGTGTTGTCCCTCCCCATACATACTGCCACTTTTCCGTATATGCTTTCAGTGCATGTGCGGAAAGACCTACTCCTGACGGATACTGTGCGGCATCGACTTTCGTCGATACCGCAGAAACCGTTGTTATAATTGCGGCGATAAGTGCCGAACATATATATTTTTTCAAATTCTTCAAAAAATCACTGCTTTCTATGTTGTGTCCACTGTAAATTTATTATATCCTA
>CANRDN010000038.1 GCA_947629375.1 uncultured Bacilli bacterium
GTATAAACATCGCATTTCGCATTTCCCGACGGATACTTATAACGCAAGCTGTTGAATAAGCCCATTTTATTGCGGGTACGCTTAATCGAATCCATAATGGATAAATATACAACTGCATCATATGAAATTTTGCACTTATCCTGCAAAATAGTCATGATTTTTTTAAGTCCTGTCTCCGACATAGCGTTGGGCGTCACATCATCGCTTGCATCACTGCTTTTTGTCTTTATCTCGGAAGAATTGCCTTCTATCTCACATTCGGGCAGCGTTTTAGACAAAGATTCACTGACAGTTTCTTTAATCTGAGTCTCATCAACTGATGAAACCTTATCAACTGTTTCTTTGGATTCAGGCAAAGAAACAATTTCTTCCTGTTTAACACTCAAATCAGTCTTTTCAGCCAATGCTTCTGAAATATTGGCTACACACTGAATATTATTAAAACCTAAACGAGCGAACATATTGACGCCGTATTCATAGCTTTTATCATTTGAGACAATATAATATCTCTTGTTTTTGTTCTTTTTATTACTGCATTTAACACCGACATAAGCAAGAAGCTGAAAGTCAAGTGCATCGGACTTACCGGAAACTACATGCTTGGTAACAAGCCGTGCTTTGGTATTTATATATGCCTGTGCCGATTTCGCACTTATCATTTTATTTGAAATAAAAATTATAATTTTATCATGCTTTTTCAAATATTCGCAGCCTTTTGCTCCTGCTGATGCCACATTTTCATAATCTACCAAAAATACTTTTTTAACACTCATAATATTTCACTCACCATTCATTTCTTTTTCGGTTGATAATCCTGTTTTTCATACTTATCGGCAAATTTGCTCCAGTCTTTACAGCAAGCCACCCAACTGTTAGTTTTATCTATATGCAGACACACTTGAATACGCCCATCTTTAAGAAGCACACGATGCATAGACATCCCTTCCGGAGCGTCTGACACGGGAATCCAATCGCTTGTATCAATATCAGAATCATCATCTGTATCTTCATCCGAATAAACGCAATCTCTTATCGTATATCTGCTCGGAGTACCGAAAAACATTGTAAGTGTCATATATCTCATTTCATCAATTTTATTAATACCGAGTTCCCTGCCGTAACGTGCAAACGCATTAAGAAGTGTTGTCCTGCGTATACTGTTTGCCGCTATATCCTCATCGGTCAAAATATATGCATCTCTCTTATCGATTAAATCTCCGTAAGCATTATAATCTTCATCATACTCGGATGCATAATATGTTACAGGAAATTCTGTTTCTTTGCGAATAATACGGCATATGAGATATTTGAGCTGATCGTCAATGCTGTCATACGTACTGTCATCAAAAACAGATAATATGCACTGAAGCTTATCGTCTTCATCTCCCGAATTAAGACCTGAATTAACAAGTGTAAGCAGTGTATCTTTCCAATCGGTATACTGCTGCGGTGATGTCGTTAATTCAAAAAGCGTATCTTTATGATTGATAAGAAACTCATATGCCTTATCATGAATGCTGTCGCTTACATATAAACCGTAACCCGCAACGCATGTCGGTTTAAATTCCGGATCTTCGACAATAAACTTGTGAATAAACTGAAGTGCGGAACCGTGCTGTCTTGAAAAATATTCGGCATCGGATCTCAAATTCATATAATATTCGGCGGATTTCATATACTCAAAGAAATCACAGTGTTCCTGATCCTCATATGCTTTAATCGTCATACCGTTTGTAAGTGCGGGATACCATCCGAAAACATCATATAAATTACGCATGTGCATCGACGCACCCAAAACTGCTGTAAGACTTGATTTCTTTTCGGAAGAAGCATCACGGTTAGTATATATAATCATCTCACTCTCGGCAGATGCATTTTCATACGAAACACTTAAAAATACATTACAAAAAGAAGCATTCTGAATTTTAACCTCGTCTCCGAAATATTTAAGACTGTCATTTATATAATACGATATATGCAAAGGCGATATATTTTCCACACGGCAGTTATTTTCATATTTTACGAGCAGTGAATCCATAAATACATCAACGCTATTGACAACAATCGGATATGCCATCGAGTCTATAGTTTTCGAAAGAATGGAATAACATTTGTCGGCATGACTCCCGAACGCTGTCTTAAACTCAAGAGCCGCTTCTTTATTTTTAAGCTCTCTGTACTTATCATTCAAAATAGTTTCCGCATCTCCGCCGTTCTCATCACGTACATCGTCATCGATCGCATGCACCAAATCATAATACGTTATTGAATCGTCGGCAACTCTGGCTATCTTCAAAAGCGTAGACATTCTCGGTCTTGCTATTTTTTCATGATTCAGCAAACGATTCAGATGTTCGTGTGAAATACCCGCATCAACAGCAAATTTTGCCTGAGATCTTGCACCTACGGCTCTTCTTACCAAATCACGGAACTTAGTCAATCTGTACTTAACTAACATAGAAATAACTCCCTTTCAATATTTGATGATAAATCAATTATATCATTGTAAATCAATTATATCAATGGGTAAATTCGACAATAATATATAAATTTTTATGGTGAAATCTAACAAATATTAACGAATTGGGTTGAATTATGGGCAGTCAACAGCATTTATGTAATTTTATTGTAATGTTACAAATAAAAAAATACATTTTATCTCTTATATTGGCGAAAACTACCCTTGACAGCCCCGTGGAGACAAGAAAACGTATTGATAATAAAAGAATATATCTGAAAAAATAATCGCTCTAAAAGCCATAGAATCAAAAACAGACAATAATATGACCTGACCGAACAAATCGTTCTGTCAGGTCTTTTTTTATATATGTAGCCTCATACCGTTTACTTGTATTGAATTATTAGCATCCGTCACAGTTCTTAATTTCTGCACTGCTTCTGTCAACACAGCATCCAATGCATCAATTTTATGGACTATTAACGCAGCCACCGAACGGCAAGGCTCACCGTACCCGCCATGATGACCGAGTATAATAGCCAACAGCTGATAATATTCATCTTCGGATATCAGACCTATTATTTCCTGTTTGTGTTGAGATAACAACTCTATTCCGAACGCTTTATGATCTACGTATGCCATATCTGTTGTTCTGCCTGTTGACGAATAACACCATATCTTTCCTATATCATGGAAAACAATACCGCTGTAAATTCGGTCGGACATCGATTTCAAATCCGGCAGATTATCAATAACTGTTTCCGCTATTTTTAACATCTTTAGAGTATGTCTTACAAGACCGCCGCTCATATTATCATGATGTGCTTCATCAGCATAACTTGCGGCAAACTTATCAGAATCGATACTGTCAAAAACTAACTTTATCATTGAAAGGTAGTTCTCGCTCAAATGTTCCTTCAAAAACTTTGAAAATACATCGAGATCCGATATGTAATCTGATGCAGGCTCATCAGTCACTTTTACACTCGTTATTTTAACTTCGTTTACACCTTTGTACTGAATTACTTTACCGGTTATATCGAGTACCTTATCGGTATATGTCGATGCTGTTGAATCAACATCTGATGTATTAACATTCCAGATTTTGCCTATAAAAGAATCATCCTTTGTTTTAAGATGCAAAAACAAAGCTTTACTCCAATTCGAACAGGTAATCAATTCAACCTCACTGCACAAACACTTTACGTTTACAGCACTGCCTACTGTCATTTCTTTTATTAACATATTAATCATCCTTTCCAATAAAAAGGGAACTATAACACAATCTTTCATCAGATTATTATTATACCATACTAAGAATAAAAAGGGAACTATAACATGAAACATCGTTCATTTTCGTCATGTTACAACATTAATACCTATTATAGGATATTTTGCATAGAATGACAATACACTTATTTTAATTTTCAAAAAGTCTATACAAAATCTATACAAAACAGCCCTTTTGAGAGATTTTACATCACGTATTTTTGAAGAACCCTTACGCATCAGGGGTTGAAGACCATGTATAGATTTTGATGTAAAAATCTATACATTGCAAACCCGCATTAACACTGGGAAAAATGAGAATCACAAAAATATGTATAGATTTTGAAAAAAAAGTCTATACACCTGAAACCCGCATTAACACTGGGAAAAATGCAATTTGTATAGAGAGTATAGATTTTTTTAAAAACCTTTATATATAAAAAAATAAAACATAAAAAATATGTTGAAAGTTATAGTGATTATACACAAAAATATAGCTAAAAATTTTTTATATAGGGGGACTTAAAAAAAATCTATACATTCTATACATATATAAATAAATATAGATATAAAGGGATTTTTTATGTATAGACTTTTTAAAAACGCCCTAAAAAATCTATACAAAAATCTATACATTCTATACATCTGCCCCTAAGTTTTCAACATGTTAAAAACGCTCACTTGTAGTAATATACAAAATTATTAGAAATAATATTATTTAATTGTATGCTTTTAACAAAGACATATGTTGAAAACCATCAAAGTTTTCAACATTTTCAATGTTATCGTGATGTTGCACATACAGTTTTCAACAGTGTATAGATTTTTTTTCCGGCAAAATTCCAATAATTATCTCGTAATTTGTGGCTGAGTTATTACTTTTGGCTCCTGATGTATAGAATTTTATTTTTCTGATGTATAGATTAGAACAATATTAAAAATATTAAAATAAGTATTGAAATTTTATATAAAATATAATATAATAATTATATGAGGTGGTATATAATGAAAGCAAGCGATGTTTTAAAACTATTAAGAATAACTCGACCTACACTGACCAAATATGTTAAAGAAGAGTTAATTAAAGTTGAAAAATTACCGAATGGCAGATACGAATATGATTCGGAAAGCGTTTATTCTTTTTTGAATAAAGATGTTAAACGTAAAACATATATTTATGCAAGAGTTTCTAATTCTAAACAAAGATCAGATTTAGATAATCAAATAAAACTATTAAAACAGTTTTGTTTTGCCAATGGATATACTATTTCTGGCATTTTTTCAGATATTGCAAATGGTATAAATTTTGAAAAACGAAATGATTTTTTTAAAATGCTTAACGACATTATCAATAATAAGGTTGAACGTATTATTATAACACATAAAGATAGACTTTCGAGAACAAATTTTGACTTACTCTATTACCTATTTAAACAATATAATTGCGAAATTATAGTAATGAGCGAAATTGGTTCGGAAAAACTTGACAGTCAAGAAATATTTGAAGAAATTGTAAATCTGCTGCATTGTTATTCAATAAAGCTATGTGACAAAAGAAAAATTCAAAAAATCAAGGAGGTGATAACTGATGGAAGAAACAGATAATTTTCGTACAGAGAAACATATCATTAAAGTAAATAATCCATTCTTTGATATACTAATGGATTTTTGTCATAAGTCTAAAAATCTTTATAATCATGCCAATTACATTATTAGACAAGAATTTATCAACAATGGCAACTGGATTAGATATTCAAAACTCGACAAAATTCTGAAAATAGAAACAGAACATAATGACTATACCATGATGCCAACAGCTAAAATAGCTCAACAAACTTTAATACTACTTGACAAAAACTGGAAAGCATTTTTCAAATCTATCAAAAGTTGGTCTAATAACAGAAAGAAATATTTGGGCAGACCTAAAATGCCTAAATACCTTAAAAAAGACAGTGGATATATTCTTACATTAACTAATCAAGATTGTAAAATCAGAGAAAAATACATATTATTTCCAAAAACATTTAATGATTTTAGGATAAAACCCAAGTTTCTTGATAGAAAAAACTACAAATCCTTTAAGCAGGTAAGAATTATTCCACACAAACATAAGATTATCATAGAACTTATCTATGAAATAATTGTTTGTGATGATAAAATAAACAATGATAGATATATAGGCATCGATATAGGCGTAAATAATCTCGTCACCATAGCAAATAATATCAATGATAAAGCATTTATTATCAATGGTAAACCTCTAAAGTCTATCAATCAGTTTTACAATAAACAAGTAAGTCATTATCAAAGTGTGTGTAAACGAATGAATAACAAGAACTATTCTACAAGAATGAATAAACTTGCAGAAAAAAGAAATATTAAAATCAATGACTATCTACATAAAGCAAGTCGAAAAATAATTAACTACTGCACAAATAATCAAATAAATACAATTATAATAGGCAAAAACAACGGATGGAAACAAAACTCCAAAATGTCACGAAGAATAAACCAGAATTTTGTTCAAATACCTTTTAACAGATTCATTGAAATGATACGGTACAAAGCAAAAGAAAACGGTATAGCAGTTATTTTAACCGAAGAAAGCTATACGAGCGGTACAAGTTTCATAGACAATGAACAACCTATAAAAGAGAATTACAATAAATCAAGACGAATAAAAAGAGGATTATTTAAGAGTAATGACGGTTTACTTATAAATGCTGACTTAAATGGAGCGTATCAAATATTAAGAAAAGTAGTCCCAATAAAATGGGATAGAGGGTGTGTGCTGCACCCATTTGTAGTAAACATAGTGTAAACTGTGTCGAACAATAAAGAAAATCATTATTCAATAAAACCTTCAATGCATGATTTTCACAGCATAGATTTTTGCTGATGTATAGAAAAATTTTTAATGATTTTCACAGCATAGATTTTCTGATGTATAGAAAAAAAAGCAACCCGTCATCCGACGTGTTGCTTTCTATGTTCACTGTAATATACTTTTTACTTCATTTCCCGATAGAGTTTCTTCCTGTAACAATCTCAATGCTAATGCTTCGACTTTATCGTAATTATCTTCAAGCATTTTCTTGCACTCGCTGTATATCTCATTTGACATTTTCGATAACTTATCTGTAATTATCTTACTGTCAATCAAATGTTCATTTCCGAGAACACTTACGTCAAGCATTCCGAAATCTTCATCAAAACCTAAATGTTCGATATACTGTATCATTATCTGTGTTGCTTTCGTAATATCGTTTGCCGCTCCTGTTGTAATGCTTTCAAATTTAATATCTTCCGATGCACGGCCTGCGTATGCTATCATAACCGCATTTTTCAAATCTTTCTTTGTCTGGAACGCTGTCTGTTTATCTGCACGGAACACCGCTCCGCCGACTCCGCTTGTCGTTGACTGTATGCTTGCTCTTGTAACGTGTTCTCCGAGCAGATATGTCATAACAGCATGCCCTGCTTCATGATATGCAGCCACTTCCCTATCCGGTTCGTATGCTTCGCTCTCAACCCTGTTGCCGTTAAATATTTTCTTATCAATAGCCTCTTCTATGCATTCCTCGGTTATTTTATTCTCGTTTTTCATTGTAGCTATAATACTTGCTTCGTTACATACCATCGCTATATCCGCCCCTGTAAAGCCGCTGACCTGTTTTGACAGATTTTCAACATCGACATCATCGCTTACATTGAATTTTGACAGATAATGCTCGAATAATTGCTTCCTTATGATATAGTCTTTCGGAGGATTGACTGTAATTTGTCTGTCAAATCTGCCCGAACGTGTCAATGCTTCGTCAAGTGAATCAGGACGATTCGTTGCGGCTATAATAAATACACCGTCTCTTGCTTCAAATCCGTCCATTTCCTGTAGTAGTGCGTTTATTGTCTGTTCGTTTTCCGATGTTCCCTTGCCGTTATCTCTTTTGCCGCCAATGGCGTCAATCTCATCAATGAATAATATGCATGGTGCGTTTTTACGGGCTATTTTAAACAAATCTCTTACACGCTTTGCACCCAATCCGACATACATTTCTATAAGTCCCGATGCGTTTTGATACAAAAACGGAACGCCCGCTTCATGTGCTATTGCTTTTGCCAAAAGCGTTTTGCCCGTACCGGGAGCACCTGCAAACAGTAATCCCTTGGGTAATTTAGCACCTATCTTATCGCCTTTGTTCGGGTTTTTAATGAGTTCTGTTATAAATTTGACATCTTTTATGATTTCCTCGTGTCCTATAATATCATCAAACGATACATCACTTGTTTGGAGCAAATCCTTTTCCGTTATTCGTTTTGCGGGATTACTCATGATTTTAAACATAATTATTATAATTATCAGCCATGCTATTGCAGGCAATAATATCTGTACGGCACTCTCAAAAAACGATGAACGCTTTAGTCTCACATTTACTCCGTCAAGCAGCAGCCGTTCTCTGAATCCGTCATCAATGCCTTTTCCCGGATATAAAACGAATTTGGTATCTTTATTTGAATAATGATACTCATTTCGTTCTTTCCGTGTCATATTTTTAGTATCATCATTCAAAAGCGTAACCATCATATATTCATCAGATTCATTATAATAAACAGTATCAACCTTATCTTCTTCTACATACTCACAGAATTGCGTGTATGTTATTTCCTCAATAGAATCATTACTGTGACTCATCATATATAGTCCACCCGCATATGTCACTATGATAATTACAGCCAATATAATACTGCTCACTTTATGCTGTTTTATACTTTCTTTAATTTCTTTCCATATATTTCTCTTTTTCATGTCATTTTCCCTGCCTGTTTTGTATTCTTGCTTTTTATTATGCCACATCAAGAAGACTCCCACTTCTACAAGTGGTGGGTAGTTCACTATTTCAGACGCTTTATGATATCCAATAACGGGGTATCGGACATATTCTTTTCTTCTATATCGATTTTGGTATATACCATCGGCATCTGCGGATATTTGCTCATATCCCGAACAGCTTGTATTCCTTGTTGTCTTCCGTTTTCGGAATGTGCATATTTTATTACATCAATCTGTTCGTTTGTCAGCAAAATCATACTGTCGTCTGTATTATATTTCTCTGCCAGTAACTCAGCTTTTTTCTTCAAATCTTCATTATTCGTACAAACTTTCCATGTTTCATCAGTTTCTTTAAAGAATTTAACTGTTTTATTGACAATACATTTCCCTTTAAAAAATACGTCTATCTTATATCCGTAATATATTTTCCGGTAACTGCTGTAATCTGTCCCGTACATTAATAGTATTTCTTTATCCGGCTGATTTTTTGACAAACATGACACTATATCTTTCAAATCATCCCTCGTACGGCTCTCCGCTATTTCTCCGAGACGCAAATCATCGGCAAGCTGTACTAATTCATCATCATATTTCTCATCAACCGAAAAAGATATGCTTATTCCCCGCTTTTTAAAGACGTGTTTGATTATTGCATCATCTATCGTACACGCTATAGATACACGCATTATAAGATGGCATACTTCGTCTTCACCCGACAAAGGCGTTTGTTCTTTGCCTGTTTCCGAAATATATACCGCTCCGAACTCACGCATTTCATT
>CANRDN010000039.1 GCA_947629375.1 uncultured Bacilli bacterium
ATTACGCGCTATCATCAGGTCAGTACCGACGAAGTTTACGGAGATCTTCCCCTCGACCGTCCCGACCTGTTCTTTACCGAAGAAACTCCTATACATACATCAAGCCCATACAGCGCTTCAAAAGCGTCTGCAGACCTTTTAGTGCTTGCGTATCATCGTACATTCGGACTGCCGGTAACAATCAGTCGTTGCTCCAATAATTATGGGCCGTACCACTTCCCTGAAAAGCTTATTCCGTTGATGATAGCGAATTGCCTAAATGATAAACCCCTGCCCGTCTACGGTAAGGGTGAGAATGTCCGCGACTGGCTTTACGTCGAGGATCATTGCAAGGCGATAGATTTGATTATCCATAACGGACGCGTCGGAGAGGTCTACAATGTCGGCGGGCATAACGAGATGAGAAACATCGATATTGTTAAGCTGATTTGCAAAGAGCTTGGCAAGCCCGAAAGCCTCATCACATATGTCACCGACCGCAAGGGTCACGATATGCGCTATGCCATTGACCCGACCAAGATTCATACCGAGCTCGGCTGGCTCCCCGAAACAAAGTTTGAGGACGGGATTAAGAAGACGATTAAGTGGTACCTTGACAACAGAGAATGGTGGGAAACAATCATTTCGGGGGAGTACAGGGATTATTATGAGAAGATGTATGGGAATAGGTGAAATTATGAAAAAGTTAGACTTTTTAATAGTAGGCTCCGGCCTCTACGGCACCACATTCGCCCAGCAAGTCCATGCCGCCGGGAAATCCGTTTTAGTCATCGACAAGCGTCCGCACATAGCCGGAAACGTCTATACCGAGCGCGTGGAGGGAATCAACGTCCACAAATACGGCGCGCACATTTTCCACACGAACAACAAAACCGTCTGGGATTACGTCAACCACTTTGCGACGTTCAACCGCTTCACGAACAGCCCTGTCGCAAATTATAAAGGCGAGCTTTACTCGCTGCCCTTTAATATGTATACGTTCAACAAAATGTGGGGCGTGACGACTCCTGAAGAAGCAGCGGTGAAGATTGAAGAGCAACGCAAGGCGGCGGGGATCACTAATCCGCAGAATTTGGAGGAGCAGGCAATCTCGCTCGTTGGCACCGACATTTACCAAAAATTAGTTAAGGGATATACCGAAAAGCAGTGGGGCCGCGACTGCAAAGACCTGCCCGCGTTCATTATTAAGAGGCTGCCGGTGCGCCTGACTTTTGACAATAACTATTTTAATGCGCTCTATCAGGGCATTCCCGTCGGAGGCTACACAAAGATGGTTGAGAAAATGCTCGACGGCATCGAAGTGCGGCTCGGGGTGGATTATTTGGAGAATAAAACCGAGCTTGACAAGCTCGCCGAAACAGTTGTATATACAGGACCTATTGACGCCTATTTTGATTATAAATTAGGTTATCTTGAGTATCGTTCTGTCAGGTTTGAGACCGAGCTTCTTGACAAACCGAACTTCCAAGGCAATGCCGCCGTTAATTATACAGATCGTGAGACCCCGTGGACAAGAATCATTGAGCATAAATGGTTTGAATTTGGCAAAGACGAGCAGGGGAATGACCTGCCCAAAACCGTCATCAGCCGCGAGTACAGTAGCGAGTGGAAGCCGGGCGATGAGCCGTATTATCCGGTTAATGATGAGAAGAACAGCAAGCTATATTCTGCATATAAAAAACTCGCCGATGGTGAGAAAAATGTTATTTTCGGCGGACGGCTCGCGGAGTATAAGTATTATGATATGGATCAGGTCGTGGCGGAGGCGCTTAGCGCTGCGATAAATTGACACAATCAAGGAGGAACACACGTTGTCAGTATTAAGAAGAGGACTGAGATATTGCTGGAATAAGCTAAAAGATGCTTATTACTTTATTCCAAGTATTAAAGGATATAAACATTTGAAGCACATCCAAGATGAGCGCCCTAATTCTGCAATATTCATTACTTCATATGCTTTAGGAGATTTGGTTTATGCATTGGCCTGCATAGAAGTATGGCATAAGATGAATCCTGAAAAGAAGATTGTCTTAATTGCAGATCCAAATAAAAAAGAAATAATAGAAAGCTATTCGAGCTTTGATGAGGTGCTTTATTATGGACGTAATACAAAATTGGGAAAACAAATATTGGTCCATCTAAACGGGTCTTGGTTTTATTCTTTTGTTGGAAGAAATAGAGGCATATATAATACTATTCCCGAGCAGATTTATGGGCGCAAATTAGGCAGAAATAATCTTGACCTGTTGAAAGACTATCTTCAATTGCCTAATAATTCAGAAATAGTGTATCCAAAGCCCCAAAAAGTAGAAATCACGTCTATTCCTAATTTTGGAAAAAGCAAGGACAAGATTGTTGTAATAAATCCGTATAGTAGTGGAAATACCATTTGCCGGTGTACCGAACTTCTTAATAAAATAGTTGACGTGCTAAAGGACAAAGGATTTATAGTATACAGCAATATAGTTGGAGAACAAGAACCACTCAACGGAACAGACCCTTTAAGATGTGACCTGCTTGAAATGTATTCAATTGCTGATGAGATTCCTTTAGTTGTATCTGTACGCTCTGGCATTGTGGACTGGATAGTATCAACAAATTCAAAAAAATTTGTAATATATAGGGGCAATAGCAGTGATGGTTTCTCTAAAATGTTTAATTTAAAAGCATGGGGAATAGAAAACTGTAAAGAAGTATATATGGAGAATTTGAGCAATCAAGATGCTTTAGATATTCTTGAGAAATATATAGGAGATTGAAAGCGATGAAAATGGATTACATAATAGTACAAGCCGGCGGCAAGGGAACGCGCATGGAGTCTCTGACGCGCAACAAGCCGAAGGCGCTTGTTCCTGTCAACAATCTCCCGATGATCTTTCACCTGTTCAAGCAGTTTCCCGACAAAAAATTTATTGTCATCGGAGATTATAAATATGATGTCCTGAAAAAATATCTTGTCGCATTCGGCGGAGACTATGACATCAGCCTTGTCTGCGCGACTGGTAAAAACGGTACCTGCGCGGGTCTTTCCGAAGCGCTTTCCTATATTCCCGAAAACGAGAGGTTTATGCTTATCTGGTGCGACCTTGTGCTGCCGGAGGATTACGAGATCCCCGACACCGAGAATAACGTTATAGGCATTTCGAGGGATTTTCCTTGCAGATGGCGTTACGAACACGGCGAGCTCAAGGAAGAGAAAACCGTAACCTGCGGCGTGGCGGGGCATTTTATCTTTAAGGACAAGTCTGTTCTGAAAAATGTTCCTGACGAGGGCGAATTTGTTAAATATCTGAAAGATCAGCAGATAGTTTTTTATGAACAGTCGCTCTACCGAACTCACGAGTATGGTCTTTACAGCGAATGGAGCAAGCTGCCGACTTCACGCTGCAGACCTTTTAATTCAATGGAGATAACTGACGATGTAGTCAAAAAGATCCCAAACGACGAGCAGGGGATTAAGCTTGCAAAGTATGAGACCAAGTGGTACAAAAAAATCAGCGGGGGGGGGTACAAGAATTATATACCTAAAATATATTCTTATAATCCTCTTTGTATGGAGAGGATCAAGGGCAAAAATATTTACGAGATGTCGGACTGCCCCGTAGAAAGAAAACGAGAGGTTTTAAAAAGAATCGTTGATTCCTTAAAGCAGCTTCATTCGGTGGAATCGGTTCAGGCAGATGCTGACAGTTACCGCGAGGCATATCTTGATAAAACATTTGATCGTCTGAAAAAGGTCAAAGAGCTTGTCCCGATGGCGAATAACGAGACGGTAATGATAAACGGAAGGCTTTGCAGAAACGTCTTTTATAATAAGGAAGAGTTAGAAAAGCTCGTTATGCAGTATCTTCCCGAAAAATTCGTTCTGCTTCACGGCGATTGTACGTTCAGCAATATGATGCTTCGTGAGGACGACAGTCCGGTTATGATAGACCCGAGGGGCTATTTCGGGCATACGGAGCTTTATGGTGATGCGGCCTATGACTGGGTCAAGCTGTACTATTCTCTTTTCAGCAATTATGATCAGTTTAATCTTAAAAAGTTTTCATTAACAATAGGAGACTCAAGCGTGCAGCTCGACATTGTATCAAACAAGTGGGAAAGTCTGGAAGACGATTTCTTTGAGCTCCTCAAAGGCGAAGTGACCCGCGAGCAGATGAAGCTTCTCCTATCTATAATATGGCTCAGCCTGACTACATATGCCTGGGAAGATTACGATTCTATCTGCGGAGCGTTCTATAACGGTCTTTACTATTTTGAAGATGCTTTGAGAGCCTTTGAAGAAAAGACGGTATGGAACTATTTCAGAGATGATATGACGATCATCGAGGACGCCTTAAAATCTATCGACAGAAGTGTTCTTAATGAGCTTTTAGACGAGTGCAAGCAGACTATACTTTCAAATCACAAAATCATAGTATCGGGCTTAGGCAAAAATGTTCCTATATGCGACAAGTTTGTCGGAACAATGCTGTCGCTCGGACTTAACGCGGGCTTTTTGCATACAAATTCGGCGGTCCACGGCGATATGGGTATGGTCAAATCAGGAGATTTGGTGATAATTCTTACGAAGAGTGGTTCTACAAGCGAATCTGTATATCTTGCAGATTTATTGAAGCAGCGCAAGGACGTAGATCTTTGGCTTATGAGTTTTGAAGAAGATGGAACTCTTGCCAAGAAAATGGATAAAAAGCTTATTATTCATCTTGAACATGAGGGAGATATTTGGAATATAATGCCAAATAATTCGACGACTCTTTATTTAATTATATTGCAGACGATAGCGATGGAGTTAAAGAAATCACTTGGGCTTGAGCTGGAAAAGGATTTTATGCCCAATCACCCGGGCGGAGCGATAGGAGCGCATTTGCGGCATGAAGGAGAATAAACTTACACTTTCGACTTTGGGGCATACTTGGATTCTTGATTTAGACGGAACGATTGTAAAACACAACGGCTATCTTATTGATGGGCAGGACACTCTGCTACCTGGTGCGCTTGAATTTTTGCATAATATACCGGAAAAGGACATGGTAATAATCATCACTTCGAGAGAAGAAAAGTACAGAATCATGACAGAAAACTTTCTTAATAAAAACGAAATTCGCTATAACCACATCATTTTTAATGCTCCTTATGGCGAGAGAATTTTGGTGAATGATGATAAACCAAGTGGACTGAAGATGAGCTATTCTGTGTCCTCAAATAGAGATGAATGGTGCGGGGTGGAGTGCTGTGAGAATGAAAAATTATAAAACGCAAAAGCATTTATTATTAGCGGGATGATAATATGTGTAAGGACGAGAATAGAGTTTACTTATATGTTTTTGATATTGATGAGTACGGTGCGGATATATGTTTTCCACGCAAAAAACATGTAATAGTTCAAAAGATAAGCGCAATAGATGCTGCGATAGTACAAATTGATGAGAAAATTGAAATAATACAAGAAAAAGATCAAAGAGTGAGAATCTTGAAAAATAATTGCCTGTCTAATTATGGGCAATCGCTTAATAGGAAAAACAAAAGCAGTAAAAATAACTTGAAAGATGATATTGAGGAGATTGATTCTTTGAGCCGACAGAAGATATCATGCTTGCAGGAAATTGAAAGACCGGTTCAGAATTTAGAAACTGATATATTTGAATTAAACCGTTTGATATTTTCAAATAAAAAGGACGACAATCTTACATAGGACATATACTCTTGGAAAGTGGAAAAATGAAACGAAACGTAATTTACAAAATAATAGTTGCAGCTATACTTATATTTCTTTTCCTTTTTACCATATACGAGAGCGGACAAGCTGATGGGATAGGCTTATTAGAATCCTTAAAACAGTTTATAAAAAAAGTAATTGACGAGGGTTCGCGTTTTTCAAGCAAGATTCTTTCAGATGGTTTTGAACAATTTATTGATGTTCAAAATTTCATGATGGTTATTATTTTATTTATTGGCGGAGCAGCTATTGTTATATTAAATATATTAGATAAAAAGGAACGTCCTACTCACAAGCGGGCAAGCCGTTGGCTATATCGAAAAAAGTCTATAAAATCATTAGAAATAGATATTGACGATGAGCTAAATGAGTATGAAATAACTTTTCGTTCCTTGTGCGGCAAAGCCGGGGTATATAAATGCCGCTTTTTATATGATGGCTCATCGGAAAAAGATATTTATTCATTTCAAGAGAAGTCGGACCCTCCGTGTATAGTTTTGACAAGAGGATTTATAGAGGGTTTGAAAAGGGATATTTCAAAATCTGAAATGCGTGAGGGCGCTTTTAAGTTTGTTGTTGCTCATGAACTTGGGCATATACGATATGACGATAATATTAACCTTTCGTGGAGAATGACAATCTGCGGACTTTTATTCCTTGGAGGAATGTTTGTATGCCTTGTTCTTGGAACTCCGCTGTTTTCTGCCACCAAAACAGGGGCGATAGTACTTGTATTTGTAATCGTCTTATGGCTTCTTATGTTTTTTACTTTGTGTTACCCCAATTATTGGTCACAGGTTCAGGAGTTTAGAGCTGATATATTTTGCGTTGAAAATAAGCGAGGAACCACCAGCTGTATTTGATGAATACATGGCTCATAATCGAAATGAGGAAATAGTAAGGCGGCATTCTGCAGGGGAAATCGTAAAGCTAATATTCTTGAATTTTTTATTTATTTCTGATGATAATATAGGAAATATGACGCACCCATCTCTGAAAAAGCGCAGTAAAGAGTTGGCAAGCGGAAGAAAATGGGGCTTTATGGAGTACATTAGATATGGGATTGAAATGCTTATAAATATGATTTCCGGGAAAGGCGTAAGATTATGAAAGATTACATAGAATTTTCAGGAGCCTTTGATGATATTGTGGACAAAATTGTTGAAGAATGCTCATTAGAGCGGGAAGCCGTCTTTAAAATTCTCAATGTTTTAATTGACAATCCCGATCTGCTTGATAGAAAAACCGAAGAGCTGTATTCAATATGCGAAGACGCTGAAGTTACTCCCTGCAGGTCTGGAATGATGATCGGAAGGTCAACATATTATTTGAGTATAAAAAAGGTGACTTTGTTTACGGCTTTTTTGCTTATTTCCGCAGTAAGTTTGGCAAATAGCGAAATAAACTATGCTGCTGTTTTGGGCAGTTTGGCTTTGCAGATTCCGTCTTTACCTCAATTGTTAAATGGAAGTTTTAAAATATATGAGGAAAGCGGCGAAAAATGTATAATCAGAGAGCTTGCAGCAAGGAAACAGTCGCCTGCGTCCGCAAAAGATATTAAGAGAAAAATCGGTAAGATATGCACAAAAGAGTATAATTGTGATTACAGAATCAGTGGAAAATGCACCTGCACAGCAGATGACATTGAAGCAGTTTGCGAATCGCTTGCCGAAAAAGGCGCACTCAAAAAGACCGGAAGCAAATTTGTATATGTTGTTTGATTATAGTATAGCAAGTCCAACTGATGCCATTAAGGTATCGGTTGGTCTTGTTTATTTATATTATGTGAAAGTTTGCGAATAAGGTATTATATCACAAAAGACTTCGGTAATGTCAAGTATTTTTCGCAAATTCCCATAGAATGAAGTAATATTTTTGGATTATCACCCTCGGCATGCCGAGGGACAGTTTAACGCTTTGAATCGCTACCTTGAAATTATTCCGCAGCTTCTTCAAGATATTTCATGCACAAATATCTCTTGCACCCCCAGTCCTTGCCGGCAACATAGCGAAGTCTCGCACAAACCAACATCAACGCCGAGTTCCCGTCGGGAAATACTCCGACCACCCTCGTCCTGCGGCGAATCTCGCGGTTTAAACGCTCAATTACGTTGTTCGTGCGAATCTTAAGCCAATG
>CANRDN010000040.1 GCA_947629375.1 uncultured Bacilli bacterium
GCCCGACACTTAGTATCCATCGTTTACGGCGTGGACTACTAGGGTATCTAATCCTATTTGCTCCCCACGCTTTCGTGTCTCAGCGTCAGTAATGGCCCAGCAAGCCGCCTTCGCCACTGGTGTTCCTTCTAATATCTACGCATTTTACCGCTACACTAGAAATTCCACTTGCCTCTACCATACTCTAGACACTCGGTTTCTAAGGCTTACCGGAGTTGAGCTCCGGGCTTACACCTTAGACCTAAATGTCCGCCTACGCACCCTTTACACCCAATAAATCCGGATAACGCTCGCTCCCTACGTATTACCGCGGCTGCTGGCACGTAGTTAGCCGGAGCTTTCTTGAAAGGTACCGTCACTCCTAAGTCATTTCCTACATAGGTCGTTCTTTCCTAACAACAGAAGTTTACAATCCATAGGACCTTCATCCTTCACGCGGCATTGCTCGTTCAGGGTTTCCCCCATTGACGAATATTCCTAACTGCTGTCTCCCGTAGGAGTCTGGGCCGTGTCTCAGTCCCAGTGTGGCCGATCACCCTCTCAGGTCGGCTACGCATCGTCGCCTTGGTAAGCCATTACCTTACCAACTAGCTAATACGTCGCAGGCTCATCTCAAAGTGAAGCTTTAAAGGCTCCTTTTACTATACAATAACGTATCATTGTATATATCATCCGGTATTAGCTACCGTTTCCAGTAGTTATCCCAGTCTCTGAGGTAGATAACCCACGTGTTACTCACCCTTTCGCCACTAGGTGGGGATCCGAATCATTTTATGCAAGCATAAAACTCAACGGGCCACCTCGTACGACTTGCATGTCTTAGGCATGCCGCCAGCGTTCATCCTGAGCCAGGATCAAACTCTCCAAAAATTTATCAAGTTTGATTTGTCATTAATTATTTCCTGACTTAATGTAATTGACGTTTTGCTTAGTTTTCAAAGATCATTCGCACTTTTTGCAGTGCACTAGTAATATATCAAATATTTTTGCAAAAGTCAACAACTTTTTACATTATTTTTATTGATATATTTACATTTTCGTCATTTACCATTTCGGTAAGAGACTTTCAATAATATACCTTAAAAGATATATATTTGTCAACAACTTTTTTAACTTTTTATTTTTTTTATTGTTACTTTTCGTTGACAACGCTTAATAGATTATCAAACATTTTTCACAATGTCAACACATTTTTAATTTATTTTTATTTTGTGTTGCTCTTTTTTTGCTGACAACGCTTAATAGAATAACAAATAGCATTCTTATTGTCAATAAGTAATTTAATTTATTTTCACATTTTTATATATTTCAAAGTATTTATTGATTGTTGCTAGATTGAAAGCCTCTTCTTTTTTCTTAACCATAAGAATTAATTCTTTCAATTCACTTTGTAATATTTGATCTATTTCAGCTGAGTAGTGCATCTTCTCTTTATGAAATTTATATTCACTTTTATCTAGTACTTTATATGATCCATCTGGAAACACCCTTAAGTCTAAATCATAATCTATGTATTTAATCGTTCCATCTTCTATTATAAAAGGAGATGCTAGATTACAATAATAATATATTCCATCGTTTTTATTTTGGCTTATGATATTAAACCATTTTTTTCTATAGAAATAAAGAACAGCTGGTTCTTTGGTTTTCCAAGTTCTTCCATCCGATTCTTGGACAACGGTTCTATCATTTCCAAATATTAAATAATCATTATGTATTTCCAATAATACTGCTTCATCCCACGATCTATGAATACTTCCATCGTGTTTATAACTGTGAATACGAAACTTTTCTCCAATTTTTAATTTGTCCATCTAAAACCCTCCTATCTATATCTTACACCAGATGCAGCACAATATATCCTTGTAAGACGCTTACTACTTTCAATTTTTCTTCTCAAACTGCTCTTATTTTTATAGTACTTTTTGTTTTTATAATCGGGAACATTTTCTTCTAAATAATTGAAAGCTTTATCGATAAAGTCATTTCTTATCTTTTTATCTTTTTGATATCGTTGTTGTATCGTATAGTTTGTAATAATATCTACTGTTAAAGCATCAAGATACTTATTAAGTTCTTCACTATTATTGCTCATAATCTCTTTTCTAACAAGTTCTACTATTTTTAAAATATCGAAGACTTTTTTATCTCTTGTCGTTGTTTCACTGTTACTATGAATAACATAAAAACTTAGTGGTTCATCTATTTTAGATATTTTCTTGGCTTTATTAATACATTCCACTACAAAAGGTACATCTTCGTATTTATACTTTTCACTAAATTCTATATTATTTTCGACAATTAAACTTCTCTTATATATTTTATTACAAGGACCCAAGTTTATTTTTAAAAGTAATTCGTTATTATCTTTTAAAGATGAAGACTTGAAAGAGTCTACTTTAATAAGTTCTAAAATCCCTTCTTTATCTTTATAAAAGTCTGATACAACCATATCGGATTCTGTTTTTTCAGCATAGTCAAAAAACAAAGAGCAACAGTCTAAGGTAATATAGTCATCACTATCGACAAACATTAAATATTTACCAGTTGCTTTTTTTATTCCAAAATTTCTTGTTTTTCCTATTCCACTATTTTGATTCTTAAAATACTTTATTCTTTCGTCATCATATTTTTTTATAGTTTCTTCTGAACTATCTGTCGATCCGTCATTAACCAAAATTATCTCGATTTCTTTTTTTGACTGATTAACTAATGAATCTAAACACTTTTCTAAGTATTTTTCAGCATTATAGATAGGAACAATTATGCTTATGTCACAACTATTTGTATTATTTTTCATTATTTGTTTCCTCTTACTCTATAATAAACTCTTGGAGATACCTTTATCAAACCTTTTTTAACTTTTCTTGAGATAGTATTGTCTAATAAATTATCAAAAACTTTTTTCTCTTTAAGAATCTTTAAATATTTTTTATAGTCTTCTTTATTAAGAGTATTTATCTTTAAAATCAGGCTGTTAGCTATAAAACTTTTAAAATATTTTGTATCTTTATCTTTTATTTTATCTGCTTCTTTACTCAAAAAGTCATAATGAATAATAAGATCATCTACTTTTTTAACTGTCTTTTGATAAAGAGAATTATTCATAATGCTTCCTTCTCTTTGAACATAACAATATCCACAGTAATCTATAGAGTTCACCACTTTACTTTTAAGAATTACAAGAGGAATTAATCCGAAATCTTCGTGATATGTACCTTTCTTAAATTTAAAATTGTTCTTATTGTAATAATCTCTTTTAATTGCATATAGCCATGCTGGTTCTATATAGTGATAATTACTTATTATGTTGAAGGCAGCATCCCCTCTCTTATCACTAAAAGGTACTTCATTAAATTCTTTTTCTTCGTTATCTTTTACTTCTTTAGCTTGATATCTTACAACATCAGGATTATTTTTAAGACCTTCACTAACTTTTTTTAACAAATCTTTTTCAAGATAATCATCACTATCTAAGAAAATCAAATATTCTCCACAAGCGTTTTTTACTCCAGTATTTCTTGCTTCACTTAAACCTTGATTCTTTTGATTTATAAGTTTAACCTTATATTTTTTGACAATATCGATACTTTTATCTTCAGTACCATCATTTACTACAATTACCTCAAAATCTTTGTAGGTTTGGCTAAAAACACTGTCTAAACACTTCTTAATATACTTTTCTACATTATAAACGGGAATAATTATACTAAACTTTACCATTATAATCTCCCTTCTATTAGTTTTTCTAATTTTTGTCTTCTATCATATTGCAAATCAATAAAATTGATTTCTTCATTTTTCTTTTCATCTTTTTTAAGTATCTTTTTAACATCTTTTACATAATTATCTTTAGATATTATAAAAGCTCTTTCTTTAATATCAATTTTATCATCACTAACTGGATAAGTAGTTATTATCTCTTTTCTTAGAGCAAGTGCTTCTAAATATATTACTGGGAATCCTTCATAATCAGATGTCAATATTATATAATCTGCTTTATTCATATAATTATATGGTGCATTAATACTTCCAAGCATTTTTACTCTTTTATCTAAGTCATTTTCTTCAATCATTTTTTTATACATTTCTTTATCTTTGCCATCTCCAATTATCCATAGTTCTACTTCTTCTATATTCTTGGCAATATCGATAATTCTTGTAATTTTCTTTGACTCTTCATCTAGTCTTCCTACAAACACTAAAAGTTTTTTATCTTTCATTCTTTTTAAATTAACTTTTTCTTCTCTTTTTTGAACTATTAATTTAATATTTATAAAGTTATTAATAACAATTGTTTTCTTTTTTTGTTCTGGATACATTTCTAAATAATCATCACGAGATTCTTTTGATACAAATATTATTTTACCAAATTCATTCATCTTTCGTGAATCAAAGAATTCTTTAGTTTGCTCTTTATCTTTATAGACATATTTATAATTACTATGAACATAAATTGATGAGTTTAAAGAGCCAATTTTACAAAGTCTATTGCCACAATAAGAGTAAGTTGCATAACAACAAGAAAATTCATAAGTATGATAATGTAAGATTGAAAACATTACTCTTTTGATAAAGTTTAAACATTTACTTAACAATTTAAATCTAAAGTTAAAAACTTTATAATTTCTTACATAAACATTAGGATTTATCTCCTTTAAAAGGGGCCCTTTTTTTTCTTCTAATATAAGAGTAACACTGTACTTATTGAAGTTCATTTCATTAACAAAGTTAACTAAAGAGGTTTCTATTCCACCGATTTCTAAATTATTGGCAGTTATTAAAAGATTATATTTGTTTTTTATATACCCTCTACTAGCAAGACACGCAAGTAAGAAACAGAACGGAAGAGTTGGTTTCAAGAATTGAATTCCAAAAAGGACTCCCCCGAAGAAATATATAACTAGGTAAAATAAAGCTTTATTACCAAGTCCTCTTTTATTTTCAATGGCAAGTATTGAAAGTTCCAATAGAATAAGTAGGATTATAACATAAGTTTTATCAAATAAAAGATTTAAAAGGAGTGATGAAAACGCCACATATATTAAATTAACTAGCATACTTTTTTCAAAATAAATAATTATAAAAGTTACCGGAACATAAAGAAGAGAAATTGATTTTATATACGATAAATTTGTAAAATTAAACAAACTAGCTAATCCAAGCAATATTATATTAAGTCCAAATACTCTATCACTTATTCTAATCTCATCAATTAAAATTAAACTTAAAGGGAACACTACAAGAGACACAAGTAATGTAACATCATCAAGGGTTACCTCAGGATTCATTATAAAGAAAAGTACAGTTAAAGTAATCATAAATATGTTAATTAAAATGGGCCAAGAAAACATTTTCCTGCCTCTACTTTGAAGTATTGTCAATAAAGGTGCACATAACATTACAATAAGTATAGCTACTTTTACAATAGTATTTAAAATATTATTTTTTTCAAAATTAAATATCCATAAAATATTAATAATTATTAATGTTATTTGTAACAAAGTATTATAGCGTTTGGCAACTTTACTCATATTACCCCTCCTTATCTATTGCTATTTCCAAACTCAACTAATCTCTTTAAAAGTTCAGCAATAGGTAGAATTATGCTAGCAATACCTATATAGGAATGTGCTTGTAAAACTTCTTTTACTTTCTCTAACTCTTTTTTATTAACTATTTTATTTTTTAAAAGTTCACTTTGGGCTATTTTAATAGAATTTTTTTCTATCTTATATGTAAATAGATGAAATAATAATATAGCATAATCTAGTCCTATACCGATATAGATTGTTCTCAAGTGACCAAATAAAATACCAATAGAAATAACAATATAACTAAAGTATAGTATTATTTTTAATAATGGATTTATCTTTTCTCTAAATATAAACCATTTATCCTTCTTTTTGTGTTCAATTGCATAAGCAGATTGTAAAGAAGAAACAGCGCAACTAGAAACAGAAGTATCATTAAATACTCCATTTGTAAGTCTAATTACTTGTCTATCACTATCATAGTGGCTTATAATACTTTGTCTTGATTCAGTTATATAAATATTGTTTAAATCGTATTTATCAAGTATTTTTCTTGAAACTTCAAAGCCGGACATTAGACTTTTAATATCTTCTTTACTATGTTTTTTTAGCTTTTTCTTAAGATTTATATAAGAAGAAACCGTTAAAGCAATTAATAATAATACTAATACTATATCCATTTTACTCCTCTATTATTTCGTATGTTGTTCCCTCTCTTGAATCAATTAACCTAATACCTTTATCAAATAATTCATCTCTTATTTTATCAGCAGTCGCAAAGTCTTTGTTCTTCTTTGCTATGTTTCTTTCTTCGATTTTTTTCATAATCATTGATTCTGTTTCATCACTTATTTTGTTTTCTTCTAATTCATCGATTAAATCAAGGGAAAGAACTTTATCAAAATCTTCAATTAAATATAACTTTGTAAAATCTGTTAATTCATCATCTTTTAATACATCGTACACTACTGTTAACATTGAAGATGTGTTTAAATCATTTTCTATCGCATCTTTAAATTTATCTTTATAGAAATCTACTTTATCATCGTGTAAATCTGGTGTTCTATCTAATTTTTTTATTCTGTTTTTTAACTTTTTATAGGCATTTTCTGCTGCATCTAGTGCTTCATATGAGAATACTAATTGGTTACGATAATGGCTTCCTAGGCAGAAGTAACGATAAGCAAGTGGATTATATCCTTTAGATTCTAACAAATCGATAGTTAAAAATTCTCCTTTAGATTTACTCATCTTTCCAGTTGAATCATTCAAGTGTTCTCCGTGAACCCAGTAGTTACACCATTTATGTCCCAAAAAGGCTTCTGATTGAGCAATTTCATTCGTATGATGTGGAAAAATGTTATCTACTCCTCCACAGTGAATATCCAAGTACTCCCCTAAGAATTTATAAGATATACCAGAACACTCAATATGCCATCCTGGATAACCTACTCCCCAAGGTGAATCCCATTTCATTTCTTGATTGGAAAACTTAGAAACAGTAAACCATAAACCGAAGTCATAAGGATTTCTTTTGCTTTTATCTTCTTCAACGGTATCTCTTACTCCTACAAATAATTCATCGGGATTTTTCCCAGATAATTCATAATAATTGTTAGCTTTTGATACATCAAAATAAACATTACCATTTGATATATAAGCATATCCTTTATCAAGTAAGTTCTCTATTATTTTTATATAGGTATCAATGTGTTTAGTTGCACGCTCAACTACTTTTGGTTTTCTAATATTTAATTTTGCACAATCTTGGAAGAATGCTCTTTCATAAAAGTCCGCAATTTCATAGACAGACTTATGTTCTCTTTCAGCACCTTTCTGCATTTTATCTTCACCGGTGTCAGAATCGTTTTCTAAGTGTCCAACATCAGTAACATTCATTACTCTTAAAACATTGTAACCAAGATATTCTAATCCCTTTTCTAAAATATCTTCAAAAATATATGTACGAAGATTACCAATATGAGCATAATGGTATACAGTTGGTCCACAAGTATACATTCTTACTGTGTTTTCTTCGTTTGGAGTAAATGTATCCACTTTTTTAGTTAATGTATTATATATTTTCATAAAGCACCTTCTTTGATATCTAAAATATATTTAATTGTATCACAAAATATGTAAGAAAAAAAGAGCACTAGGCTCTTTAGATTGATATTCTATAAGGATCAGCTTTTGTTCCTGTTCCACTTGTAGCAATTACATTTGCTCGGGAATTTATCAGTTTTGAAACATAAAAATTGTGCAAACCATTATAAAATGGTTATTTTTTTGTCAATTTTTTATT
>CANRDN010000041.1 GCA_947629375.1 uncultured Bacilli bacterium
CACTAGATATTCTAGTTTTTCATTTTTTCGCATTTAATTTTTTGGAAATTTACTTCACACCAGATATTCTAGAGCCATAAATTAAATCTTTTCTCTACTCTTTCTTTTCCAAAAAGTTTCATTATTTGATACAAGTTAGGTGTTTGAGATTTTGTCGTTAATGACACTCTTATTACCATACTTATATCACCGACGTGACCTTTATATTTATCAGGATTTTCTTTATACTCTTTAACTTCACGAGCATACCCTAATTCTTCTGATAAATCTTTAAGTTTTTCAAACCAAGTTTGTTCGTCATCTTCGGAAGAATAATATTTTTCAAGATATAATTTAAGTATCTTTTTAATTTCTTCTTTGTCGTTTATTGTAGAAAATTCATAATTCTTGTCAGTCTTTTTATCAAACAATTCATCGAACATATACCAAGTATAGTCTTTAATATCACCATATCTAGCATAGTCTTTTCTTGGTTTGTTTTGATTTCTTTCAATGTTGAACATTTTAATACAGTAATCTTTATATTTAACTAATAAGTCATAATATTCTTTATCGAACTCTTGATAATACTTTAATGCATTATCATAAACTTCTTCTGCTGTTAATCTACTTATATAATTTCTTGAAATATTTATTAATTTTTCTAAGTCAAATAATGAGCCTGATGCACTCATCTTTTTAAAGTCAAATTTAAATTCATTGTAATCTCTTCTTGGATTTTGATTTAACCACTCTTCAAAGTTAGAGTTTCCTATAGTCATTAGATAAAGTTTTACAGCTTCAACAGGTATTCCTTGTTCGTGATAGTAACTAACTGCTGCTTCTTTATCTTTTCTTTTAGAAAGTTTTCTTTTTTGACCTGTTTCTTCATCTACTTTCATAACAAGTCCTAGATGAGCGTATTTTGGAAGTTCAAATCCTAGTATTTGAAATAACTGGATGTGAATTGGTACACTTGATAACCATTCTTCTCCACGAAGAACGTGAGTCGTTCTCATCAAGTGATCGTCAACTGCGTGAGCAAAGTGATATATTGGAAGTCCATCACTTTTTATTAAAACTACATCTATATCATTTTCTGGGAATACTATTTTGCCACGAACTAGATCATTGAAAACCACTTTTTTCTCATAATTACCAGGAGACTTCAATCTAATTATATATGGATCTCCTCTTTTAATTCTTTCAGCTCTTTCTTCATTTGATAAATCTCGACATTTTGCAAAAGAACCATAGTATCCAATTCTTTCTTTATTTAACTCTTGAATTTTTCTTGTTTCGTCAATTTCTTCTTCTGAACAAAAACAAGGGTATGCAAGTCCTTTTTCAATCAAGCTTTTAGCATAACACTCGTAGATTTCTTTCCTTTGACTTTGAATATATGGTCCGTAATCACCAATGGATTCAGTTTCACTAATTGCACCTTCATCTATTTTTATATCAAAGTTTTTCAAGTCTTGTACGATACCACTTATACCATTTTCAACACTTCTTTTTTGGTCGGTATCTTCAATTCTTAAGAAAAATACTCCATCAGTTTCATCAGGAATTTTTCTTTCTATTAAAGTAGTTAAAAGGCTACCCATATGAACAAATCCAGTTGGTGAAGGTGCAAAACGAGATACGGCTGCTCCCTCTTTTAAATTTCTCTTTGGATAAATTTTTTCATAATCCTCTGGTGTTTTTGTTATATTGGGAAATATTAAATCTGCTAACTCTTTATCTGTCATAATATACCTCTTTCCTACATATTTCTAAATTGGCTGCCCTTACTAGATTCGAACTAGTGCATAGAAGATTCAGAGTCTCCTGCCTTACCGCTTGGCTAAAGGGCAAAATGTACATATATAATATAACTTCTTTTTACTTTTTTTTCAATAGAAAAAGAACACATTGTGTTCTTTAAGCCGTTGCTCTTGTTTGTTGGAATGCCCAATCTAGTGGATTTATCATTTCTCCTTCACTATCTAGATATTCTTGCCTAAATGTAAGGTTTTGAACTTCTGCGTGTCCACGATCTTCAAAAACGTGGATATAAGCGTCTCCTCCTGCTGCGTTAAGACTATTTACTACATCACTACATTTGTAAAATTGTACACTTTCATCTAACTTACCGTGGAAAGCCCATACTTTAACATCTGCCATATTTTGAATATTATTACCTTCAGTATTTCTTCCACTAATAGGAACGAATGCAGAGAAAACTCCTGGATATCTAGATAATATTTGATAACCAGCAATTGCCCCCATACTGTGACCACTCATAGAAACTCTATTAGGATCAGCATTATATTCTTGAACAACACTTTGAGTTAGTTCAATAATAGCATCTTGGAAACTTTTTTGATAAAAAGTATTATTTTCAGTACCAGCTTGTGGACATATAACAATACCATTTGGAGTAATTTCTTTCTTTTGTAACATTCTTGGAAGGGCTTGATTTAATACACCATCTCCAGATTCACCTGCTCCGTGCAAATACAAATGAACTGGAAGTCCTTGCACAGTTTCTCCTCCATAATCTGGAACAAAGATATAGTATTGTACTCTAATACCATTTGAAGCTTTATAGTATCTTCTTTCAAAAGTACCACCTGTAAGTTTGGCTTTCATTTCACTATAATCACTTGGCATAAATTGTTGAACAAAAGATAATTCTGTATCCATTGATTGTAGATTGCTCAAAAGGGTTTTAGCTTCAGAACATTTTGTATCAAATTCTGCTTCTTTTTGACGCTTAACGCTCTCGGCAGCAGAAGCCATACTTTGTTCACTTTCATCGGTAGAACCACTATATCTACTTATAATACTTTCCTGTTCACTTATTTCATTATTAATGCTTTCCAACTCTGAAACTTTACCTATTAAAGTCTGTGAATCACTGAGCATTTTCTGTAAATCACTTGATAAAGAAGTATTAATTTTATTAATAACATTGTTTAAAGAAGAAAACTTATTTAAAATGCTATCTTTATTAGAGCTGTTATAATATGAATCTACTCCATTTTTAGTAGTATCATTTGCTGTTACTATTTGACTAAGTTTGTCCGTCAAAGAAGTATAAGTTGCAGTCATATTGCCCATTTGTGGTTCAACATTAGTCTTAAAAGTCACTAATTCTTGTGGTATTGTCTTCATTCCTATACCTCCTATATAGCTATGTTACTATTTACTAAATTATTAATAGTATCTTCTTCTTTTTCATAAGCGTCGATAACATTTTGTAAAAATTTTATATCATTTAAAAAATTTGTTTTAGTCTTTTCAAGTGTCTTTTTGAACTCTTCAAAATTTCCAAAAACACTTTCAGATGTTTTAGTACTCCAATAATCTTTTAAAGAATCATTTTTTGATACGACATTTAAAAATATTTCTTCGAGATTCTTTTCGACATTTTTTAATTTTTCTAATTGTGTTTTTAGTGCTTCTACATCAATATCAATGTTTTTCATATATTTCACTTCTCTTCATTCTTTCACTAAAGTCATTATCGACAATATTATGATCCAGGGCATCTCCTTTTAAGATTGCTCCATTTGAATCAAGGAAATCTTCAATTGGTTCTAAACTTTTTATATGCTCATTAAATGATGCTAAAAAGTTATTACTATCTCCACCTGTCCAAGTGCCTGAAATCTCACTAGCGATATTTTCTAAATTATTTTGATTTTCTTTTACTTTATCAGCAGCACTCTGATAATTAATTCCTGTTTCATATACTTTACGACAATTTATTTTTATTGGCATCATTCTATAACACCATCCTTTATAACATTTTCAAACAATAAATTTGAAGTATCAGGTCCCATTTTATTTATAAGTTTACAATATACTAAAGAATTATTTATATCTCCTAAAGAATTCTTCAATAATTGTGCATTACTCTTATTTGTTAATAAATCTTCATAAAGGATATTATTTGATTCACAAATTCCGTCAATTACTGATCTATAGAATAATACTTGATCATCACTAATTGTACCTGCTTCATAATTTCCTTCATAAATTGACAATAAGGTTTCCTGTATATTTTCTGATTCAACAAGTGATTGTGTTATTTTATAAAAATCTTCAACTTGATCAAAGAATGTTTCAACATATCCTTTATTAACATTTTGTAACATAAGATTTTGTTTTAATGCTTGCGTATAGTTATAAATTATATTCTTTGAGAAATCTGAGATAATATCTTTATTTGCAAAAATTGATTGTAAAGTTACTTGTAACTCATTTTCATCCATTTCCGAAATTATTTTCTTTAAGTCCTCACTTATTTTTGGAGATTCTAATAAAACCTTTTTTAAATTACTAGAATAACCTTCATCTGCCAAATACATTAATAATTCATCTTTAGATATATTATCAAGTGCCAACATAAATTGCTGGTAAGCATCTGGATCAAGTTCCAAAACACTCGATACAAATTCATCATTTATACCTAAATCTGCTCCAGTATTGTCAACTGATGTTGACATATCAGGTATTATCGTCTCTCCTGGAACCAATGAATCATCAGTTAAATTGCTATCTGTAGGTAGTGAATCACTGGTTGGACTTGAACCTCCACCATTTCCACCGCCACCAGAGCCTCCACCACCGTAGTCGCTTGCATTTTGGCTGTATCTATCATCAACTTCCGTTTGGCTCTGAGTTGCAGATTTAATTATATTACTAGTTGACACAATAGCATTTTCAACTGTCAACAAAGCATTATCCAAACTTGGGAAATAAGAAGTTCCAACACCAGAATCCATAAGAGAAGAATAAACAGATTGAGCATCAATTGACTCTAAATCGATTGATGCAACCTGAGATTCCCACTGTGAACATAAGTCTTCTATTGCTGTTGGATTAACTTCTAGAGTTATATCAGATATTCCATCTAACGCAATATTTGTTTCCTCATTCATACTATCACCTACTTTAATATTAATTTGTTAATAACTATAAGTCAAATAAAAACTTTTAAAAGAACATTGCACAATACTCTTCATATGTAATGTCATTTTCTTGAATATAAGCTGCTATTTCTTTACCAACATATCTAAAATGCCATTCTTCAGCTTCATAACCTGTTTTTGTTTCTTTACCTTTTGGATATCTCAAAATAAATCCATATTTATAAGCATTTTCAAGCATCCACTGATATTCTTTTGTTATTCTAAACGGACTTGCTTCTGTTGACTTGACATCGATTGTCAATCCTGTTTCGTGTTCAGAGAATCCTGGTTGTGCAACATATTCATCAGCATATTCTTTACCGTTTTTTCTTACTTCTTCATCATAAGTATCTTCTTGATCTTCGTGACTTCTATAAGAAGATGTTATTCCAAGATGCATTCCATCTTTTAAAGATGCATCACATAATTCGTCATATGCAAGTTTGGCTTCCCCTGCTAAATATTGCTTTTTACCAGAGCATTTTGTAAGTTCTGTTAAATCTGTAGGAACAAAATTATCGTCTAATTTATTATATTTATTGACAAGCATCGTGTAAGAAAATTCACTTACTATAACTGGATCATTATAATATCCTTTATCGATACCAATATTAACATCTATAACGGTATCTTCATAATTACCAGTGAAATATGTATTATATCTTAAAAGATTTTCTGATTTAAAATAAGGAACTTTTAAATATTCAGTGATATTTTCAACATAATTATTACTACTTAAATTTATTAAGACATCATCTTTTTTCTTGTTTATTTCATTAATATCTTCAGATGAGTATCCTAGTTTTAGCCAAGAACTTACATTTTTATTAAAATCTTTATAATCATAATAATCTATACTTAAATATTTCTTAACTTTTTTTCCACTAAAATATTTTGTACTTGCAATATTGTTTAAAGTTTTAGAATATTTTTTATCTAAAGCACTACCTGCTCCTCCATTTATTATTATTTCAAATGAAGATTGTATAGAATATCCTTTTATCGCCAGCCTTATAAAACTTATAGTTGGATTTATCAACAAAAGTAAAAGTATTATTCCTACTAAAATCAATACACTTTTCTTCTTAACTTTTAATTTCTTTTGTTTTTGTGCCACGCTTATCCCCCTTTTCTTCACCTAATATGCTCGGTATAAAATTTACGAGTAACATTAAGATTGCAATGGATAATGCAAAACCTGCAATCGTATCACTTAAGTAATGAACACCCAAGTAAATTCTACTAATACAAATAGATATAATCAAAGCAAATAATAAAGCTATCAAACTATACTTTAATTTTTTATTTTTAACTTTTTTATAAACAATATAAATCAAAAATCCATAAAATGCAGTAGAAACCATCGAATGCCCTGAAGGGAAACTATAATTACCTTCAGTTATAATGTTATAACCACTAGGTCTAGGTCTTTGGACAATGGCTTTAATAATATTATTGATTACAAACACAACACTTACATTGAAAGTAGCTAAATATCCATAAATCTTATCTTTAGAAAAAATAAAAATCAAAATTAAACCCGCAATTATACAAAAAGCATTTCCAAAGAAAGTTAACCCCTTCATAACAGTGGTCATACTACTACTTCTTAAATTTTCCACAAATATACCATAAGCCCAATCATCGTATGCAGTTATTTCATCAAAATAAACATCTTTAAGTATAATCAAAAAAAGAATAAGACTTAAAGTAGCAATAATAATGTATTTGTTCTTCTCTAACTTCTTTTTCATTATTTCCCTCATTATATAAATTATAACATACAAATTGTTTTTTTACTTTAAAAATAACAACTATTACACAAATTGACGAAAAAAAAAGAAAACCTTTTACAGTTTCCTTAATATTTTAACTTTAATACTTTTTTGAAGACATCTTTTCTTTCTTTCATAACACCTTCAAAATATTCAGCAGTTTTAGGCATTAGAGAAATTTGACTATTTGGCTGAGAAAATTCCTCTAAAGCTTTTCTATATTCATCATCAAGAGCTAATCTTTCAATTAATTCTTCACGGGAATTTATCAGTTTTAAATTAATAAATCTTTGCAAACCATTATAAAATGGTTATTTTTTTGTCAAATTTCA
>CANRDN010000042.1 GCA_947629375.1 uncultured Bacilli bacterium
GTCGATGCAGACGGAAAGGCAGACAGTCAAACGGCTCGTAATATAACGTGTGTAATCAACGGTAAAGAGAGAATATGTCCGAGAGTTATGAAAGACAGTGCAGAATCCGGTGAAAATAAAATGCAGGAAGCCGATCGTCAGTCGCAGGAAGCGGCGGCATATAAAGCAGATAACACGCAGCTTGGCGGCGTAACAGCACAGGAGGCAGTAGCTGCATTTCGTAATTATTGTCTGGCAAAAGTGTTGGCGTCGACATATCCGATAACACAGGGTATTTTGGGTTCGAAGCATGATGTTGAAGATGCTATTGCAAAAGACGGAATTGTGCGTTTTTGGGGAAAAGACGTCTGGAATGGTTATAAACTTACGGGTAATTGGAATGAAACAGATCCGGCAGCCATTCGGGCAGAAAAGCATGAACGCATATGTAGATATGCTCTTGATGGAAACGGAGAAAAGATTCCTATGATGGAACGAGATGAGAACGGTCAGTATGTCGAAAAACGTAATGATAAAGGCGAGATCATGTATGAAATGTATCATGAAAAATGCACTAAAGATGAGTGGATAGCTCAAATGAAAGGTATGATGACGGCATTAAAGGTCGATATCAATGAAGATTATATACGTGATATAGCAGACATTATGACACATACACAGCCGACGCCTGTCTTCAGATGCGATACAAGACTGCCGATTACATCGTATGATCCGGTTATGAAGGAGAGGTTATATGTTACAGGTAAATCAAATGAGGTTTACGGCGTAGACGAGTTTGCAAGATTAAACGGAAGTTTGCTCGATCAGGTTGCATATAAAGGACGTATTAAAGCGTTTACGGATGCAGCACTGAGGAATACACCGCTGTACAGAGTACAGTGTGATCAGAATGCTAAACCGGCGGGAAGTCTTGTTGAGATGTCGGCAAATGTAGAAAGAGCTGAATATATAGAGGAAGCAAAGAGAAAGGGATTTGACAGTCCGGAAGGTCAGCAGGCACTCAAAAATGCAAATTACGCACGGGATGATATATCACCTGACAGTATGTTTGTACCAAAGGGTATAATCGAAGGTCTCAGACAAGACAAAGCATATAGAAACGGCATTAGTGAGAAGAATGAAGCTAAGCCCATAGGAAGTAAAGCGAACATGGTGTCGAAAGACGATAATGTGCGGTTTATGGGCGAGAGCATGAGTGAGTACGAAAAAAGAATGTCGGAGCAACAGGTTCAAGCAAACGGTATGTCGGCAGATGCAGAAAATGTTACAGAAGAGAAAGGAAATGTTGATATGCCGGTTATCTCAAGCGGATTTATGGAATATGACAGCAATTATGAAAGATTGGAAACAGTAAATCCTTTTCAAGAAAAGCTGACGGCAATGCAGTTATCAGCACAGGAAACAATGCCTGTTCCGGAAAAATCGAAAGCGAATAATGCGATTGCAGTCAATGATAAAATTAATGATAATGAACTTATTCCGTTTTGATGTGATGATGTGAATACGAAATCTCTCGTTTACTAAACGGGGGATTTTTTTCAAAGTATTGACAAAAGCGGATATTATATAATATAATATATATAATATGTTCGTATAAGAAGGTATAAAAAATGGCTAAAACAACATGTGTTGGCATAAACAGAGAAAATGTTAAATCATCCGGCAGCAAATCAGCTAAGAAGTGTAAACGAAATCATCACACTTTGGCAAAGGTCGCTATTGCCGGAATATGCATCAAAGATGTATCAAAATGGAATAAATACAAAAAAGCGGCAAAACGGCTTGAAAAGCAAAAAAAAGCGGATGAAGAATATCAACGGGCATCACAGTATTTCTGTCATGGTCCCGGCGGAAATTCAATGGGAAATGTGTTTGCTGATTCTTTGCACAATAATTTGAATCGTTTTGCTAATGAAAAATATCAAAAGTATTTTGATAAATATAACAAATATCTGGAATTTAAACAGAGAGTGGGAAGAGGAATAGGCGGAGTGTTGTGTATGCTTAATAATGCGGCACGAACAATGCAGATGAAAAATATAACAAATATGGGCGAGGGCAAAACATCAGGAATAAGCAAAAACGATGTTCCCAACAGCGGTAATCAAAAACGAGCAAATAATCCTGCCGGACAGGTCATATACGGTAAGGGCAGTTTTGCCAATACAGATTTTAATACATCCGACAGTAGTGATGATTTTGAAATGGAATGATAGGTGAAAGATTATGAATAATAGAGATTTCGATAACGATGTGTATGAAATTCCAAGCGATGAGAACAGAGGCGGATCGTATACTGTACAGTCGATAAATATGTCAAATAAAACGGATAAAGCAAATGCACTGAAAGAAATGCAGATACAGCAAAATCGCTGTATCGCTGATTATAAAGAATGGGCAAACAGTACGCTTAATTATAAATCGCTCAGCAATTTATCGGATAGCGAAAGAACGAGAACTCTCAGTCAGCGGCTTAAGGAAAGTAATGATGCGTATACAGTAGGACTTATTACATCAAGTTTATCGCCGCTTCAAAGCGGTGTTGACGGTAAAACTATTTTGCAGACAATGATTTCATATAAAATAATGCAGACTATGAATCCGTCAATGAATATGGATACATCCCGTATGCTTGCAAATTTTAGAAATGCAATAACACCTATGTTGGAGAATCATAAAATATTATCTAAATTGGCAGCACCGATTGACGATATAATGATGAAATCGTCAATAGATAAAGAAAATGAAGCTATATCGGAAGGGCTTGAAAATAACGATATAGACTCGTTGGTTATGACACCGAGACAGCTTGCAGCCATTAAGATGAATTTTATGGAACAGTATTATGTCGATACAAGAGCACTCGATCCGTCATCTAAAACATATGAAGATGATTTATATGATTTGACGCAAATGTATGATACATCGCTCCAACATGTCAGAGCTATCGCAGAAAACAGCGGTTACGATATGTCTGTCGTTGCATCGGAAGAACGGTATTTGGTTGGTCTTAAAATGCTGAACGAACCGGATAGCTGTTATGAAGCTATGTTTGAAGAGACAAACTCGATTTACGGAGTGTGTCCGGATTTGACAAATGATGGTGATGACGCAATATGGCAGGGTGATTTTAAATCATCGGACGGTCATGTTTATTCGGCAAACAGGGATGATTACAACGGATCGTTTACTGTAAGAAAACCGCTTATGAAATCGGATTTGCCCGAATTTAAAGAAAATCTGTGCAGACAGGGGCAGCAGTATGCGTGGATGCAGCAGTATTTGGAATCCGATGAATGTCCGGCAAGCAAGGCTGCTAAAAAGAAAGCACTTAATATCTTGAGTGATAAATACGATAATTATAAAAACAGGGTATCAGCTATTTTGCAAGACGATTTAGATATGAGTAAAAAACAAGCTGAGTCTATAATTAACGAGACGTTTACGACGAATATGAATAATGAACTTAAAACAGATAAAACGGAAGCGTTTACAAAAGTTGATGATCCGTTCACAAAAGCAAATACACAGAGTATACCCGGAAGTGATTTCTTCAGGGAACTGCGGTATGTCGAAGAAAAGAAGATATATAAAAATCTCGGTATAAACATATCAATGGATGATGATGCGTCACGCAATAATATAATTAATGAAATCGCTCAAAATGCGAAAATGTATTATGAGTCGCAGGGTGATATTGATGACCGTGATTTCAATCATATTGCAACAGATATGGTGAATAATGATATAGAGAAACTTACGGCAGATGAATTGGTTGAACTTATGACACATGTGGGAACCAATATGGAACAAGGCTGGCAAAAACGAGGTTCTTACAGTCGGTACGGCGAACCGTCTTTGTCAGATGAAAAGGATGCTCCTGATTTCGATTTTGACGAACCTGATGAATCCAAAAATAAAGAACGCATTTTCGATGTTGATGAGGGAGTAAAAGCATATAATAAAGGTGCATCCGAAGACGGAAAAGATAATGACGGTGATAATTTGTCTTATTAAATAGAAAGACGGTGTAGAATATGCCAAAGAAAAGCAAAAAGAAAATGAGTCGTTCATTTGAAGAAAAAAAGATTTCATCAGGAAATTCATCAAGTGATACATCAGGAAATTCAACAGGAGAACCGGATGAACTTCAGGAGGCTTACTTTCCGGGAACGAGAGAGTACGAATATATGCAGCAAGCTTATGAAGCAGAACGAAGAGCTGTGCATATGGAGAATGTCTATGTTGATGAAAATGATAAAATCAGAGTTATAAAGAATGATAAAAATAAAAACGACGACAATGAACATGAAATCAAATATGAAGTACATGATGTCGGAAAACGAAAATACAGACGGCAGATGAGCAAGGATGTTCATACAGCGGAAGTGCGGGAAATCGTGAAAGACGGCATTGATAAGACTGTTCCGAAGAGAAATATGGAAAAAGCAATATACGATGACGGGATAAATTCAGATGAATTCGGAAGAGCAGTTATTTCGGAATATAAACCTGATCTCTATGAAGCGATGCATACAGATAATAATAATGACGGAGAAGTCGATGAAGACGATATATTGCCGGGAATGCGGCGTATGAGCAAATATATGTGAGGACGGATGAGCAATGAGTTTATTAAAAGGCATCAATGTCGGAAAACCGGCAGAAGAGAATTTGCACACAGGCAGACGGCATAAAGGTAAGAATAATAAATTAAAAAATATTCCAAACAAAACCAAAGTTGATGAAATTGAAACATCTGATTTTGATGATGAATTTGATGAATTTGACGATCTCGCAGCGATGGATTTGGAAATATTGGAAAATGAAGCGAGAAATGCGTCAAACAAGCAAAGTTCAAATTATACGAGATATCCGTCAACAGGCAGAATCGGTGAGGGAATAGACAAAAATCAATTAGGATAAAAAGAAAGGAGCGTTATGAAATGGCTGATGAAAAGAAAAGTATTGCTGTACAAACAGTGGATAAAATAAGTGACGTATGGCATGAAGCGATGGATTCAAGCAAAGGCATAAGTTTGAAAAATATATTTCACAGTGCTGTGCAAGGGGCGAAAGATCGTCTTGATAAAGTGCTGTCTTATTTTTATAAAGGTGATTACGACGATAATATAAATATTTTAGAAAACACGAAAACATTGACAGGACAGGATTTTTCGGAATTATATGACGGGGAAGCAAAGACTGTTACAAAACAAACGGATAACGGTGATGCACAGTTTTTAGAGTTCGATACACCGTATTCCACAGACATGTATCAATATGGCACACAATCGGAAAATACGGATTATGATGCGTTATCTCTCAGCTCAAAAGTAATTTATGAAACAACTATGATTACTAAGAAATTTGCGAACAGATATGCGTCAAAATTGAATTCGGCGGAAGATACTCTTGATTTATATAAAAATGAAATGGATAAATATAAATCAATATGCGAGTCAAATAATATTTCATGGAATGATGTTATGATGGCTGTATCGAATGAAGTACAGACAGAAAGTTATCATTTTATACAGGACAGGAATGAAGCAGATTTGAATATATCAAATCTTTCCCATAATTTATTATTAGCATATGCGGGTTCTGATTTTGAAGATATAAAAGCACCCGATATAGGAAGTGACGGTGTGACATATGAAAATACATTGTCGCTTGATAATGAATTTAATGAAAATGTTTTTGACAAAATCAAGCGTGGAGCATCACAGGGTGTTCATAAAGCAGCACTTGGTGTAGGTAATTTGGTACACAAAGCATGGGACGGAATCGAGGGAGCAGCACATGCCGTAAAAGAGGGAATTGAAGGAATTTCAAATAGTGAAGATGATTATGAGATGTGAGTACGGGAAAGAAGCGGTGATGTATGGCACAGGAAAAAGTAAATAAGCATACACTGGTATGTTCCGTAGCAGAAAAAGCAGATGTTAAACTCAGTGTAGTGGATAAAGTTTATGATGCTATTATTGATGAAATAGAACGGTTTGTTTGCGAAGGCAAGAGCGTCGTGCTGGCAAAATTCGGTACGTTTGTTTTGAAAGAACATAAAGGACACCCCGTGCAACGGCGAGTTGCAAAAAATGTGAAGAAGAAAGGAATTAAAAATGAAAATAATGAACCAGCATATATACCCGATTACGTTGTGTTAAAATTCGAGGTGTCAAACGGTCTTATTAAACGTATTAGAGATAAATATAAAAATGAGTAAAATATGAATCAGAATGAGGGATTATTGTTTTCTTATTCTGATTTTTGTTTTTGTCGGAATAAAAAATATTTTAGGTAAATAAGAAAATACTTGACAAATTTCGATTTTATTATATAATATATAATATATAAAGATATGGCTTAGTATGAGTCAAAAAGAAGATGGATAAATTTATAAAAAAAGTGAAAAGGAGATCGATTTTTTATGGCAAAAGAACTTAATGGAACATCGAATAACGGCAAAGACGAAAAAAAAGCAGGTACAACGACAACATCCAAGACATCGACACCGGAACCTGATGAATCGACACCGCAGACGGAAGAGCCTAAATCTGAGCCATCACCTGATGAACAGAATCAGAGTCAAGAACAGAATCAGAGTCAAGAACAGAATCAGAGTCAAGAACAGGATCAGAGTCAAATAGCTGAAGGTGGTAATGCTGCCGCTGATGGCGGAGAAGCAAAGAGTGATTCAACAGCCATTGGTGAAGGTGGCGAAGGTGGTAATGCTGCTGCTGATGGCGGAGAAGCAAAGAGTGATTCAACAGCCATTGGTGAAGGTGGCGAAGGTGGTAATGCTGCTGCTGATGG
>CANRDN010000043.1 GCA_947629375.1 uncultured Bacilli bacterium
GATGATGTTGCTGCCCAAAACATTAAGAAAAATCTCAGACAGCTTTATGATATAGAACATAGCGACAAAGACGGTTTCAGCAAATGGAAGAAAGATTTGTTGTAAATATTGGATGAAACGGTGCGATAATAATGAGGAATGAAGACGCAGACTGGAACATCATTAAAATATTGCAAAAATCACCTTTTCGTGATACAATATAAATAGATTAAAGGAGATGTACTATGGCTGTAAGTTATAAGAAATTATTTCACCTCATGATCGAAAAGGGAATCTCATCGCCCCAACTTCAGAAAAAATGCGGCTTTAGCGGTAACATACTTACCCGTCTAAGGAGAAACGAATATGTTTCTCTCGAGACAATAGAGATCCTATGCCGTCATCTTAATTGTAAAATGGACGATATTCTCGAATTTGTGGATCGTCAAAGTTAATATAGGTGATTTATGAGATACTGTAACGAAACAAAAGAAAAAGCAAATGGGGTTGTATATACACCCAAAGAGATGGCTGAATATTTAGCTGGGCAGATGATACATTTCTCAAAAATAGATTTTTCTAAACAAACAGCCATTTCCCTTCTAGATCCAGCTGTTGGAGAAGGCGAATTGTTAATTGCGCTAATCCAAGCAATTCAGAACATTAATCAAGGTATCAACATCCGCGCCGTGGGATATGAAACTGATGCTACAGTTGCGCTTAATACGCAGAAAACACTTAGCCGCCTTTTCCCCAATATGGATATATATATTATCTCTGGAGATTTCCTTGAGATTGCAGGTAATATTAATGAAAAATATGATTTTGTTATCGCAAACCCGCCATACATTAGGACACAGATACTTGGGTCTGACAGAGCTCAGGAAATTGCCCAGAAAATGAAGTTGACCGGTCGCGTTGATATTTATTATGCCTTTCTTCTCTATATGAAGGGTTTGCTGTCAGAAGTAGGTGTTTCCGGTTATATTACTTCTAATAAGTTTTTTACAATTAAAGCAGGAGCATCTGTTCGTGACTTTATGATAAATAATTATACGATTCACGCAATCGTTGATTTTGGGGATACAAAACTTTTCACAGCGTCAGTATTGCCATGCATTGTGATTTTTTCAAATGGGAAAACCGATGATGGAAAAAATGTCAAATTCACTTCAATATACGAAACTAAAGCAGTTGATAATAAAGTTGAAAGATGTAATTCCATATTTGAACATATTTTTGAGAGCGGGCTTTTTTCGCTCCCAGATGGCAGAGTATTCGAATTCCAACAAGGTTCTTTACAGCCCGTTCAGAAAGGCTCTTTATGGGTTATCGCCTCAAACGAGAAAGATGCGTGGCTACGAAAAGTTGACTCGAATACATGGAAGAGGCTTGGAGACTTAGGTAAAATCCGTGTAGGAATTAAAACAACCGCTGATAATGTATTTATAGGCGATGACTGGACTGGTGAAAAAGCAGGCATTGAATTATTGCAGCCTTTGATAACACATAGGGATGCAGGGCAGATAATCTCGAAGAAAAATACTGGTTGGAAAGTGCTATATACTCATACAATTGAGAATGGGAAAAAAATCGCGATTAAATTAGATAAGTACCCCAAAGCAAAAGCGTATCTGGAATCGCATTTTGAACAGCTTTCCGGTCGCTCATATGTCCAAAAAGCACACAGAAACTGGTATGAAATATGGGTGCCGCAGAATCCAGCATCGTGGAAAAACAGAAAAATTGTATTCCGCGATATTTCGGAACAACCGGAATTTTGGCTTGACGAAACTGGAGCCATTGTAAATGGTGATTGTTATTGGATAGATATTGATGATACAGTATTTGAGGAAACGATATATCTGGCATTAGCAATAGCAAATAGTAAATTTATTGAAAAGTACTATGATGCTAAGTTTAACACAAAGCTCTATTCTGGAAAGCGAAGATATATGACTCAGTATGTTGAGCAATTTCCTATTCCTTTTTCAGATACTCCGGCCGCCAAGCAAGCTATAGAATTAGTCAAGAAAATTATAACGGAATGTGTCGATGGGGACACATCCCGTTATATGGATGAACTCAATCAAATTGTTAATACGATTTTTGAAGTTTAATCAAAAAAATCATAAGGAAGGGGCAGTTGCAGCTTTGCATTTGTCCCTTTTCCCTTAAACAGCGGGAAATAATTTGTAAAGTCCTCGCCTGTTACAAGATATAGATTTCGCAAATAAACCCTATTGCCTATCACTTCACCGTCAAAAATAGCATAACGCACATCTTCGCTGTAGAATCCAACATTTCCTATTGATACTATTTGTTCTCCATCTTCCGGAGAGTGCAGTCCTAAGTCGATTGTGGGCGAGGTTTGAAGTTTAATTTCAAGCAATTGATTTGCAATATCTGGATATGTACCATCGTCTTCGAAAATAGAATAGCCAAGATGATCACATATCATGGCGTGGAGCTCTGCGCCACGGTTTCTTTCTTGTACGGCGTCCAAATAACTAATAGATTGTCCCACCATTGGAAGAAGACGCCTATATATTTCTGTGATTCTTAGAAGTTGATTTCTGCGAGGAAAACTATTGGGATTGGCTTCAATAAGTGTGTTTCCAGAATCGACTATCCAGTTTCGAACAGTATCTGAATCATCATGGGAACAAATATTTCTCCCATAAGAGTTCATTGTGGCTTGATATTTTCTCGTTAATGTTCCAGTACGGTCGTATTGCGCAAGCTCATCGCCAGTAATGACTTTGACAGCGGTTATAACATCGTCTTCGTCAGCGCGAAGGAACACATATCTTCGTGCGGCATCTACTTCTTCATTCCAGATTTGCACATTAAGACTTTTTTGTGTATAAACATCGAAATTCTGTCCCGGAAAGCGGGGCTGCGTTTTTCTAAAAGATGTAGGAACCGGATACCCCAATGCCTTACATATCTCTGACTTTACTACTTTGGATCGAGTTCTGAGGGCATATCCATCGAGAGAAAGTCCAATCATTGCATCTTCCAGTATTATCTGAAGACATTCTGTTGGAATGTATAAATCTGGATCGGCAGGATTGATATAATCATAAATTGATAGGCAACTATTAGCTATTATCTGTGGATAGTTTTTCATAGTATTCTCCCCGTATTATTGAATATTTAAGAAAAGCTCACTCAATGAAACATCCAGCCCGTCAGCAATTTTCTTTATATTGCAGATAGCAATGTTTCGTTTACCAGCTTCAACGGATGCGAAGTATGTCCTGTCCATGCCAATTTTTAGCGCGAACTTTTCTTGGCTCAGCCCTGTTTTCTGGCGTAGCTCGCGTATTCGTTTACCTAAGTCTTCAGTAATCATAGAGATACACCTCCATATTAATATTATATGAGTAAACGGAGTTTGAAACAACGGATTATAAGCAACAAAGAAGAAAGGCCGAAGCAAATTTCACACTTCGGTCATAAATAATCGCATTTTATAATAAATAGCCTCGTTACTGTACTATTTTCCGGTACGGTACTATAAGTGAAAAGCGTTGTCCAAGGTGAGCACTGTCAAAATATATTCCGTCCCGTAATATCTTCTGTGATCTTAACCATCTTGCGAATATACGGTTCTGCCTTGTCGATGTCGCAGCTTGTTTCCTTGCCCCAATGACAGATCACACCGGTCAAGAGACGAAGATAAAGGTCCACGCGATCACTGCCAAGAGCCGGGGCTAGCGTTCCGGCAGGTAGCCATGTCAACCTTAGTTTTGGATATAAGACTTTCAGCATTCGATACAGAATGTCTTGAATTGCCATATCCGAGCAAATCTGATAAAACACCGCTTTATTCTGTGCCATGAACACGAAGCTGATTGTAAAAAGGCTCCGGTTGATTGAGGCATTGGTGCCATCTAGTGGAATACTGTCCAAATGCCGTTCGTACTTCTCGTGCAACCAATGATCACAGGCTACAATTGCCTGATTAATGTTTTTGAAGTACCGGTAAAACGCTTGCCGTGGGAACCCGGACACTTTTGATATTTGCAGTATTGTGATGTGTCCACGGTACTTCCTCAACAATTTCAAAACGGTCACAAAAACAGCGGTCTTTCGCTTATAGTACCGCCGATTATGAGATGTTTGCTTGTTATTAGAGCCACCCATGATTTTATTGTATCATAGTCGCGGGTAGATAGTTCGCATTTTACAATGATTAAGGACAAATTGAAAGCTTGGCTAGTGATCGCGATTTTAACCATCAGTTGGAATACAATGGTTAAAACCGCGCAAATTCCCGCACAAATAGAATAGTGTGTTATAATAGAAATGCTACAATCTATCTTTAAAAAATAGTGCAATTTTGTAGGTGGAAATGGCACCGTAAGGCCCTGTGCTTATAAAATTGCAAGCCTAAGGCGAACTATTTTGTAAGGATAGATTGTAGCACCCTTGCGGTGCCATTTTTGTATGGGTGCATGAGCATTAGTGGCCTCGTAACAATATAAGAGAAGTAACAACAAGAGAGGTACGCTAGGCATGGCTGTAATATATGCATTTATTAAAGGTACATTTAAAAATGTACATAGTAAACTTTTTGTTCGTAAAAAATATAGTAATCATAGACGGAATAGGCACTATTTTAGTGCCAATGGCCCCTTCTTACTTCTCCCATTGGCACTAAAATGGGGCTTATCTATATTGCTTCCTATAGTTATTGTACTATGCTTAAGCTCGCGGAGTGCCTCCGCGGCATCACTGACGATGACGATACCGGATGATACTTTTTTGCCTAAGATTTCTCCTACTGCTGGTGGTACTTTCGTTTAGTCTGAAGTTGCCAATATCGACATCACTGCTACTGCGGACTTCGGCTATACACTCATCGTGAAAGCCAAAGATGGTACAACCAATGCGCTAAACAATGGGACTTCTAACATTATTTCTATTAGTGATCCACTGGAAGCCGAGCAAAAAGGCGTAAATACATGGACAGTAAGCACTTGGGGCTATAAACCCAATAAGTTTAATAGCGCCGCCAATACCAACTACCTCCCTGGCCCTACTAACGGCGATGTGATAGATAACACCACTAATTCCCCCGCTAACACCAAGACGACTTACAACTTCCAGATTGCGGCCAAAGTGGACAATACTTTGCCTACGGGGAGCTACGCCAACACTTTTGTCTTTGAGGCGACGGTGAATAAGGTTGGGTACAAAATTACTTATGATGCTAACGGGGGCACCAGCGCTCCAGATGCCCAAAGTGGCAATAGTGGGGACAAGAACATCCAGCTATCTTATGTGGAGACCGGCAGCCAAACTAAGGCCTTTGAGGGGTGGTGCACCGAGAAACCGACTGGCAAGACTTGCTCTGGTGATACTTACAAGTTAAAGTCCAGCGGTAATACTGTAACGCTATACGCTATCTGGGACGAGCCAGAAGTGATGCAAAACTGGAAGGGATGTACAGAGGCGCTCATTGGCCGCCAAATCACTTTGAAAGACAGCCGCGATAACAAGCTATATTATGTAGCCAAGCTTGCCGATGGCAATTGTTGGATGACAGAAAATCTGGACTTTGATATAGACAGCACTAAAACTTATACTCGAACCGATATGGACTTAGGTTATGCCAAGAAAGATGGCACGGATGCGCTGAATGGCGATGGTGATTACGAGTGGAAGCCAGACTATAGCACATACACAGATAATACTTGGATTGTTACAAGTGAAAACCCTCAATCATACGATCCAGGAGATCTATGTTGGATTGGTACACGGTCATGGCACCTTGATGAAATAAATTATACTTATTCGGACCATTCCGATACTGATCTCGTAGACTGTGAAAAAAGCGCTAATCCAGAACATTATCGTATTGGAAACTATTATAATTACACTGCCGCAGTAGCGCAAAATGATACAAGTACGACAACTGGAGATGGTGATCATTATAATACATCGATTTGCCCGGCCGGTTGGCAATTGCCATCCAATAAGGGCAAGAGATCGTTCGTCGAACTTGGCGAAAAAGCGCAAGCCGCTGGCATGCCACTGGTGGCTGGCTATATTGGCACAAAAACTGATAACCAGACTACAAAAAGCAAAAGTACAGTCCATGAAGCCCCATATTATTTTGTTTACGGTGGCTTCTGGCAGGGTAGTTCGCGTAGATTTGGCTATACTGCCGTCTATACACTCAATGCTATCTCGTCTAAGAGTGGCGTATATTATATGTACTTTACCGGTGATGGCACCTTTGGTTTTCAGTCCTCCAACGGAGGGCGACATGTTGGAGAGATAGTCCGTTGCGTAGCGCGTCAATAGCTCCTTGCTCCCGCTCTGACTCTCGGGACCATAAGCTACAGAGACTTATGCCAATCTTAACAATCTTAACAGTTTGTTCGGAAAATGGGGTACAGTGCACCATCAGAGCATGGAAAACGGGGTACAGTTCACAATGCGCACGGCAAATCTGAAAATTGGTGCAGTGAAGGAAAAATTGGTGCAAAAGCGAGACCCGCTTATGTTTAGGTCATTATCCGTGACAAAATTGGTGCATTGGTTCAAAATAAGTCCAATCTGTCGTTTTTGAAGAGTTGGCATTGGCTCAGAAAGTGGTGCAATTTCAACGGCATTTGTTAAAACGCTCAGAGTAAAATTGGTGCAGAAACGAAGAAACACTCCCAAGAACAGGAAGTGTTTCTTACTGAGTTGCACGGCAGGTTGTTCTCCAACCTGACCACGCAAGGTGGTCGGAGTGAAGGGATTTGAACCCCCGACATCCTGCTCCCAAAGCAGGCGCGCTGCCAACTGCGCTACACCCCGA
>CANRDN010000044.1 GCA_947629375.1 uncultured Bacilli bacterium
AAACTTGAAGAAGATAAACAAAAGCATCAAGAAACGGTCGCAAACCTTGAAAATCAAATTGAACAGCTTGAAAATCGTCCGATTGAGGTTGCAGTAGCCGAAAGCGACACAAAAGAGGTTGAGGATATGCGTCAAGCTATGATGAAAATCGACCTTGATTGGCGTGAGAAGTATGACGAGTTGCAGGAGCAAAATATAATTGAAACAAGAGAACTCAAACAGAAAATTGCGGAACTTGAGGAAAATCAGAACGGCGAAAACACCGAAAATTTAAAGGCTGAACTTACTTATGAACTTTGTGTCAAGCAGGCAGAAAAGGCACTTAGAACGCTGATAAATGCTTGTATGAATTACAGCGGTTCGCACTTTGAGGCAAAGAGTGCTTGTAATGACTTTTTGAAATTTTTAGCAAACTATGAAAGGGGGTGAGAACATGGCATTACCAGTTTTAATTATGGGACAGTCGGGAACGGGCAAAAGCACCAGCCTTAGAAATTTTGGGCAGGACGAAATAGCCCTTGTCAATGTTTCGGGGAAATTTCTCCCGTTTCGTGGCAAATTTAACAATGTTTTAAAATCTGATGATTATGTACAGATTGATAATTTTATTAAAAACGCTTGCAAGGCAGGCAAAAAAGCTATTGTTATTGATGATGCACAATACTTAATGGCAAACGAGTTTATGCGTAGGTCGCTTGAAAAAGGCTATGACAAATTCACCGAAATGGCAAAAAACTTTTGGTTGCTTGTTAAGCTTGCTGAACAACTTCCCGAAGATGTCATTTTATATTTCTTGATGCACACCGAGGACGCAGACGGCAGAACAAAAGCTAAAACGATTGGCAAGATGATAGACGAAAAAATAACCCTTGAGGGTATGTTTACAATTGTTTTAAAAACTTGTGTTGTTGACGGAAACTACTATTTTTCAACCCATAACAGTGGTTCAGACACCGTAAAAAGCCCTATGGGTTTGTTTCAAACCGATTTTATTGAAAACAATTTAAAGCTTGTTGATGAGGCTATTAGAAGTTATTACAGCTTTGAACCGCCTTTGATGTGTGAGGAATGTAAACAAGAAATTTTGTCAGACGGCAAGCGAACAATAAAACAAATTGTTGCAGGTACACAGCAATATTATAAGCAAAATTTGTGTATGAAGTGTTTTGCAAAACTTTACACGGCAGACCAACAGAAAGCGAGTGAGGGCAATAATGGCAACCCTTAGACCCTATCAAACGGAATTGGTTGCAAGGGTAAAACAAGCATGGCAACACGGCTATAAAGCTCCTTGCATCGTTCTTCCTTGCGGTGGCGGTAAATCCTGCATAGTGGCAGAAATGGCAAAGAGGACAACCCTAAATGGCAATAGAGTGTTGTTTTTGGTTCACCGAAAAGAACTTGTGGAGCAGATATATGCTACTTTTGTTAAGTGGGGTGTTGATATGCGACTATGTGATGTTTGTATGATTCAAACGGCTACAAGGCATTTAAAAGCCTTGAAAAAACCTGCTTTAATAATTACAGACGAAAATCACCACAGCATAGCTAATTCTTACAAAAATATCTACAAGCATTTTTCAGATGTTTTGAGGGTGGGCGTAACCGCAACGCCGATTCGGCTTAATGGTGACGGCTTAGGCGAAGTCAACGATATTCTAATTACTGGTGTGTCGGCAAAATGGCTTATTGCCAACAACTGCCTTTCACCCTATGAGTATTTCGCCCCCAGCGTTGCCGACCTAACAGGGCTAAAGGTTAGAAACGGCGATTATGTAACCTCAGAAATTGAAACAAGAATGATAAACAACACCGTTTTTGGTGATGTTATCAAGCATTACAAAAATCTTGCAAATGGCAAGAAAGCTATCTGCTATTGTGCGTCAGTCAAGCACTCAAAAGCTATGGTGGAACAATTTGAAAATGCAAGAATTTCAGCAAAGCATATTGACGGTGAAACACCAAAACCCCTCCGAAACAAAATCATTCAAGATTTTAGGGACAATAAAATAAAAATTTTGTGCAATGTGGATTTAATTTCTGAGGGTTTTGATGTTCCCGACTGCGAATGTTCCATACTTCTTAGACCCACAAAATCACTAACACTTTACATTCAACAGTCTATGCGTTGCATGAGGTATAAGCAAGGGAAAAAAGCCGTCATTATTGACCATGTCGGCAATTATGCACACTTTGGACTTCCTGATGATGACCGAGAATGGATGCTTGACAAAAAGGCAAAAAAGCAGAAAGAGCAGGAACAAAGCGAAAGCGTTACACAATGCCCACAATGCTATTTTACTTTTCAGATGCCAGAAAACAGAACCTGCCCGCATTGCGGATATGTTTTTGAAAAGGCAGAGAGAAAACAGCTTGAAAACAATGAAAATATTGGACTAAAAAAGATTGAGGGATTTAAAATTGACCTTAGAACTCCTGCCGATTGCCAAAGTTACAATGAATTATTAGACTATGCAAAAACTCATGGTTACAAAAATGGTTGGGCATATTATCAAGCAAAAGAAAGGGGGTTTTTAGTTGACAGAGCATGAAATTCAGAATAATATTCGTGTTGCTATTTCACCTTACTGCGTCATTTTTAGGGCAAATGTGGGGTGTGGCAGGACGTTTGACGGACGCTATTTTGACACGGGACTACCAAAAGGATTTAGCGATTTATTTGGGGTGAGAAAGTCGGACGGCAAGGCGGTTTTTATCGAAGTTAAAACCGAAAAAGGCAGGGTTAGACCCGAACAAGTTATATTTTTGGAACAGATGCAGAAAAATGGAGCGATTGCAGGCGTGTGTCGTTCACCAGAGGACGCAATCAAACTTATTAAAAAATAATTTTTGGAGGTATTTATTATGGGATTTAAATTTGACAAAGAACAGGCAAATCAGGAATTTTCTATTAAACCAGAGGGCGATTATACTTGTATAATCGACAAAATTGAAACAAAAAAAGCAAACAGTGGCAATACAGCACTTAATTTTTGGCTTAAAATTGCGACTGGTCAAGCTTATGCAGGGGCTTATCTGTTCTATGCGATTTGGAAGAAAAAAGAACCAAACGACAACGATTTAGCCGTTGACGGTTATAATTTTGGACAGCTTATGTCGCTTGGCGGTGCAGCGGGGCTTACAGACGGCAAAGAATACGGCAGTTTGCAGGAATATCTTAACGACCTTAGCGGAAAAACAATTGTTGCCGTACTCAAACACAGAGAGTACGACGGCAAGCAATACGAGGAAGTTAAATCGGTTAAAGCTCCAGAGTGTCAGCCTAAAGCAGGCTTTACAACGGCAGGTACGGGAAATTCTCCACTTGCTCAAAGTGAAATGGATAGCATTTTCGGACTTAACAACAATAATGACAATAACTTGCCATTCTAACCAGTTTGACCACCCCTATTTAGGGGTGGTTAAATAAAAAATATATTTTAGGAGTGATTAAAAAGTGTTTGAAAGGATTCCAAACGAATTAAAAAATCTGCCAAACTGGATATGTTGGCAAGCTCAGCCCGACCCAAAAAGTCATAGCGGGATTTCTAAAAAGCCGATTGACCCTAAAACTACTGGTAATCTTGCAAAAAGCACCGACCCCAGCACATGGGCAGATTTTGAAACAGCCGTGACAGCATCAAAAAATTATTCTGGCATTGGTTTTTGTTTTGAAGGCAGTGGCTATTTTGGAGTGGATTTGGACGATATGACAGATGACTTAGAAGATTTTTTATGTGGAAAACAAGAGGGAATAGTATTTGAGTTTGTTCATGCTTTGCAAAGTTACACGGAATTATCTCAATCCAAAAACGGCATACACATCATATGCAAAGGCGAATTGCCAGCAGGCAGACGCAGAAAAGGTAGTATAGAGATGTACGATAGTGGCAGATATTTTTGCATGACTGGCGATAGTATAGCGAACTTTGGCATAGCTGAACGTAGCGAAGAAATAAAGCCCTTGCATGAAAAATATTTAGGAGATAAGCAATTCAAGCTTGATTTCAGCAAGGCACAGCAAGACGAAAAGAAAGTAATAGAAAATATTTCAACTGACGATATTTTTAGGCTTGCTTGTGATGCAAAAAACGGCGAAAAATTCAAAAAGCTTTATAATGGCGATTTCAGCGATTATTCTTCCCAATCCGAGGCGGATATGGCATTTTGCAATATGCTTGCATTCTGGTACGGCAAGGACACCCAAAAAATGGATTATATTTTTAGAAATTCGGGCTTGATGAGGGAAAAATGGGACAGAAAGACGGGCGACAGCACCTATGGGCAGATAACTTTAAACAATGCTATTTCTAATTGTAATGAAGTTTTTACACCTAAAAGCACTTGTAATGCAAGAAATTTTACAGCAAAATTTAAAAGTAACAAGCCTAAAAGTTATACTTTTGATGATATGGGAAACGCACAGCGAATTTGCGATATGTTCGGTGATATGCTGAGATACTGTTACGCTGACAAACGCTGGCTTTGGTACAGCGGTAAAAAGTGGTGCTATGATTTAGTAGGCATGATTTACAGGCTTGCCGACAAATCTATTGAAAGCATGAAAGCAGAGGCTAAAATTTATCAGCAGTCAGATGAAGAAAATGGAGGAGATATGATGAAAAAATTTGAAAAGCATTGTAAAATCAGCCGTTCTAACAAGTCAAAAATGGCAATGGTTAAAGAAACTCAACACCATTTGCCAGTGTTGCCAAGTCAGCTTGACCGCCACAAAATGGCTCTTAATACACCAAGCGGAGTTATTAGCCTTAAAGACGGGCAGATTTACGAGCATAAAGCCGAGTGGTACATAACCAAAATGACAACCGCAGAATATGACCCTATTGCCACCTGCCCGAGGTGGGATAAGTTTTTAAATGATATTTTTGGTGGCGATAAAGATTTAATCAGGTACATTCAAAAGGCGGTTGGATACAGCCTAACCGGCTTGACGACCGAGCAATGCACATTCTTTCTTTTCGGCACTGGACGCAACGGCAAAAGTACTTTTCTTGATATAATTAGGGATATTTTCGGCGACTATTCAACCAATATTCAGCCGGAAACAATTATGATTAAGCGAGGGCAAAACAGCGGAGCAAACAGCGATATAGCAAGGCTTAAAGGGGCAAGGCTTGTGACCAGCGTCGAGCCTAACGAGGGAATGAGATTGAACGAGGGCTTGTTAAAGCAACTTACAGGTGGTGACGTTGTAACAGCAAGAAAATTGTACGGTGATGAATTTGAATTTACACCCGAGTTCAAGTTGTGGATTGCAACCAACCACAAACCGATTATTAGAGGCACAGATATTGGCATTTGGCGAAGAATACATCTTGTGCCGTTTACCGTTCAAATTCCCGATGATAAGGTTGACAAGCATTTAAAAGAAAAGTTAGAATCCGAAAAGTCAGGCATTTTCAATTGGTGTCTTGAGGGTTGCAGGTTGTATTTGTCGGAGGGTTTGAAAAAGCCAAAGGCAGTTATCGAGCAGACAAAAGAATATCAAAGGGAAATGGACGTTTTAACGGCTTTTATTGAAGATAGATGCGTTACGGGTGCAGGGCTTAGCGTTCAATCAAGCCAGCTTTTTTCCGCCTATTGCGAATGGTCAGATGAGGGAAATGAATATAAAATGTCAAGCACAAAGTTCGGTCTTGAGATGTCAAAACGATTTGAAAAAGTAAAAGCAAACAGAGTTATATTCTACAAAGGCATTTCATTGAATTAATACTGTACATGATGTTCAATAAAATTAAATAGCGGGAGAGGGTTGAGAGAGTTTGCACCGTTTTCTAAGAACCTTTATATATATTTATATTTTTTATTTTTTCTATAAGTCTTCTTAGAAAAACCCTCTAACCCTCTCCAACCCTCTCCCAAATAAAAAAATAATCAACATTGTGTCTAATAAATTTGATAGGTGATAATCATGAATAATAAAATAGATTTTAAAAATGAACAGTTGTTTGCAAGTCTTGAAGAAAGTGCGATTAACGGCGAACTCAATTTTAATGATTTCCCCCCTTGTGAGTATAAATATTTTAGTTTGCTTGCAAGGCTGGGTTATATGAACCGCTATAAAGGTTGGAGCGGGGAAATTTGTCAGCAAAAGCAGGAAAATTTTTACGACCAATATCTTGTTGAAAAGGCGGATTTTGAAAAATATTTTACAATGGCTTGCAAGATGCAGGACAACATCAGAAAAAGCGAAATGGAAATAATTCAGCTTGACAAGGCAAAAAATCAAGACGAAAAGTACCAACACGCTTTAAAAGCTTTAAGTCTGCTTGTAAATGATAATTGGCTTTATAGACGAAACGGAGGTAATTCAAATGATTAGTTTTATGGCAATTATGCTTGTTTTGGT
>CANRDN010000045.1 GCA_947629375.1 uncultured Bacilli bacterium
ATGCCTGTTTCTACACAAACAGCCACCTTGGCTACGAAAAGAAACAAGCCGATTATCAAAACAACATACAGACATGGACAGAAAGGAGAGATTTACAAAATAATTAAAGAACAAAGATTTGCAAACTTAACAGAAAGGAGGCTATAATGGAAAAATCCCCTGAAAAGAAACTGTCAAAAGGAATTATATTCCTTGCTTATACCGGCGTAGTTATAGGCATCCTCGGACTGGTCATCGGAATTATGTTTCTTATAACAGGTCTTGCTCAGCAAGCATCCGGTTTTGACACACCGGAGAATGCAGCTAAAACCGTTCTTGACGGTTTATCAAGTAATGATAAATCAAAACTTCGCAGTGTTTTATATCTCAGTGAAGCCGATTATCATAAGCGTTTAGATGATTTATGCGACACCGCTGAAAAAGTATCAGCATCGTATAAATTCGATTTGTCTAAAATAGATATTTCCGAAACAAAATGGAATTATGATAAGGCAGATACATCTAAATTGCTGAAAGTAACCGTCCCTGTTGATATAACTATCACGGCTGTATTTAAGACTAATGCCTGTTATGACATACGTGTATATGCTGTTGATAACAGATGGTACGTTTATAATATTAAAGAAACCGCTGTTATGATAAACGATATATCTGATTACGACACTTCCGATTTGATACAAACCGTCGGTGACAAAACTATCGGCACAATTTCTTTATCAAACGAATGGACTGTATCGGACAGCAGCAATCTTGCGTATTGCGTTACATCATCAACCGGCAAAATTACTGTAACTGCCGAAGACAGTTCCGAATCTGTAAACACGACAGTTGACAAACTGTGTAAAGATTTAGACAAAGACGTATATTCATCTGTCTCTGATGCCGTGCTGAGCGGTATTCCATGCAAGAAAATATCCGTACACAATGAAGACGGCACATATACTTATGTGTTCGTATTCAGACAGACTATGAAAGACGCATACCTTCATTGCATACGTCTTGACACATCTGAAGAATTTACGGATTATCCATATGTGACGACATATCGGCTATAATATCAATGAATTACAGTCTTCGCATATGCAAGAACATCACTCGTAACGGGGATAACAAACTTATCTCCTGTATAAATTAAGTCGACGTTCGCTATCTTATTGACACTATCAATCTGACTAACAGTACATCCGAATCTTTCTGCTATAAGACTGAGATAGTCTCCGTCCTGTACCGTATAGACCAGCTTTCCGTCAACTAAAGTACAATTATCAAATTTCATACGCTTTATATTTTCGGAAAACTCTTTAACCGGTTTATTCGGTTTTTCAGGCGTACTATTCTGCTTATCAGGTTTAACGGGCTTCTCCGGTTTTTCTTCGGGTTTACTGCTTACCTCTGTATTGATATCGGATACATCAGATTCTTGAGGTTTCGGATCTTCCTCAACCGGTCTTGATATATCTTCCTTGATTTCAGAACTTTCTTCTAATTCATTTTTTACGTTATTCGTCTGAAATGTTTCAAGTGCTTGTTTGTAAGCAATATCGGCGTCTTTATTTGCGGCATTGATAACATATTGTGATGTGACTGAAGTAAGTACAGCCATGCCTGCTACAACCAACACCCCAAATATTTTCATTAATGTGTAACGTGTTTTTTCAGACTCTTTTTTCAAAATAAATCACTCCTTATTAAATGAAAAATTGTCAAAAAACTGTTGATAAATGGCGAAACTTATGCTATAATTATAACATAGCATGACACAAAAATCAATGATCCGAAAACAAATTTTAGAAACAGAAAGGAACAATTTTTATGAACAAGATTACAACGAATGACCTTAAGCCGGATACCTACTTCTACGTAAGAGGCAAGATTGCCTATTCTCGTTTGGGAAGGCAGACGACAGATGAGGAAAGAGCAAAATATAATGAGGGTAAACGATTCCCGATTGCCCGTAATTATACGCATATAACAATCCATGACGCAACCATTATTGCCAGAGATCCTGCCAATCCTACTCTCGAAGAACAGTATGGTGTGCAGTCATTGTATCGTTCTTCCAATCCCGATACTTCAGGACTATGTTTCTTTGCAAAGAACACAAGCAATAAACTGCCGGAAATTCGAGTAAGGAACAAAGAAACCGGAGAATACGATGCATTCGATTTGAAGGGACGTGAACTCGCCAACGGATTGGACGTAACAGTTGTGATGAAAATATTTTCAACCAATGCAGGTAACGCCGGCGTAGCCATCGATTCGGTCATAGTCAATGAAGATATAAAATACTTCAGTAACCGCACTGCCGCATCTAATGCTGTAATGAGAGATCTGAATATCGTATTTTCAGACAAAACGCAGACGGCGGAACCTGATGATTCTGCTTCTGCTGCACCTCAGACTGATGCTTCGTTTATTGATCCTGCTCAGGAAGATGTTGCAGGTACACCTGCCACACCTGCTGACAATCCCTTTAGTGCGGCAGTTGACAATCCTTTTAGCACTGCCGGCAATAATGAAAATAACGAAAATAATAACTACAGAAGATATTAAAAACTATTAATGTAACTGACGGGCAAGAAGTTGGCTTCAGGCATAACTTCTTGCCTTAAATTTACATTTACAAAAGCAGGTGATAATATTTGAGTTATCATACCATTCAAGATTTTCCCGATTTTTACAATAATGAATTTATAAAATCAATCAGTCATAATAAAAAATGGACAGTATCTGACAAAAATAAACGTCCCATAGATATGACTGCACTGATAACTAAAAATAAAATATGGGGAGCAGCGTATGATCGAGGGTATAATCCTCTTGTCGATTTGAAAACTTTGACGGGTTTCCTGCCTGATGCAACAAACAATGCATATAATCTCAATGCATATGAAGACGGTTATGTCGTTCTTGATATAGAGCCAATTTGTCCGCCGGAAATTAAAGCTGATTTGCTTAAACTTCCGTATATATACGGCGAAAAATCTATGTCGGGAAAAGGATTTCATCTGGTATTTCCTTTGCCTAAAGAAATATGCAATAAATATCCTGTCATTCAGAACAAGACAAAGTTGCAGCGACAGGACAGATATTATGAAATACTGTTGATTCACATGATAACATTTACGAGAAATACAATACCTTTTCCTGACGCCTCTCTTATAAAAGACATTGACGCCTTTAACAAAATTTTTGAAGATCTTGCAAAAACAGCAAAATCGTCTGCACCCGTCAAACATTTTATCGTCAGTGATATAAAAACTGATGATATACCGATGTATGATAAAACAATAGCTGTTTTATCATCACAGATTTATGATAAAAAACCAATCAATTTTTACAACGATATGTCTCGATACGAGTTCGGAATGGCAAGTTTCTATTATCATAAATTAAAAAGATTGCAGCAGCATTATTCCTATGCAAGTGCCGGTATAAGATACTCTGATGAACAGACGGCGACAATAATTTATAAATTATTGTCAAGTAAGCTTGAACCAAGAGAAAAACACGCAACACTGCGTCATGATATGCCTTATTTGCTGTATATCGCAACAAGTCTGATTGCGGCTAACAAGAATCAGACAAAAGAATCTAAGTCAGATGAATCCATATCGGAAAAATCCGAAGAAAATAATTCTTCTGATTAATCATTTCAATAGGTGATATGCATGAAAAAGATCAAAAACAAATCATCAAACAAAATTGGTTCTAAAAGTGATAATTGTGTTATGATAAGTTCATTCTCAGGAAAGGCTGTATCCGAATCGGAAGTACAGGCGGTTGATACCATTGTCAACAGACATGCATCTGCTGATGAAAATGATATATTCGGCAGAACGGACATAGGTCTTTCCCGTCATGCCATAAATCAAATAAACAAGCAATTATGGCCGGAGGTACAAATAAAGAAAAACCTGATGGTTATAAATGAGCATTCGGGTATGAGTATCATCAGATCATATATCAGTCTCAATGATAATATGATGCGTGAATATGCTGATTTTATGATACAAAACAACATAATGAAAAGCCCCGATTCATTATCGGATTATCCGATAATCGACATGTGCGGCTTCATTACAGCAAAGGATAATAAATGTGCCGCTCAATCTTCGGCTCCGTTGGATTTAACTTTCAGTAAAGAAGATATTGAACTTTTATATTTATCCGGAAAAAAAGTTTTTACACCCCGTTTTGATAAATTCTTTGTTCGATTAAATAAAAATCTATATTCATTTATTAATGCCAAAAAGAATGATAAAACAAACTCAATAACTTTTGACATCGAAACTTATGCCGGCAACAAAGACTTTTGGATGCTAACTTATCATTACAAAACAGAATTAATATTCACCGATTCGAATACCTTATGTCTGCCGTGCGAAATAAATATACTGTCCGAAACAGCCTATGAACAAATACTTACACAGTATATTTCCGAAATGAACTGGAACGCAAAATACATTCAATTTTGGTGCGATATGTTTCGTGTGCCGAAGACCTTAGACCAACTCACAGTCGCCTCATTGAGAAATGAATCAGCTGCCGAACCCGACAAAACAGAAACACATTTTATTCTGTATGATCCCGCCGAGATTCGAATTATGAAAAAGATTTATGGAAATTATTTTTCAACATATTCGGATACTCAATCGGCTATCAACAATATCGTTCGTGTTAATAAAATTCCCGAACTGATTAAAACTCTATCCAAAATATATGTTCATATGTATGCTTACGCCAAACCTGTTAAGATAACTAAAACCCCTGACGGACGTTTCAATCAAAATTTTGGCAGAATAAATATTATATCGCATGAACTATATTTTCAGAAGTAAAAAATGATAAAACAGTTTGCAAAAGAAAGGAGGTACTAATTTAATATGGGAACATTAGAAAGAATATCTACGCTTCTTGTTTCACTGTCGTTCATTTTTGTAATAATATCAATACGGCTCAGAAAACGATTATACAAGTATATAGATAATGATAATGTTTCTGTTCAAATCTACACTGCTGTTAAAAAACGCATAAAGCTGAGTAAATTTGCAAACTGTTTATCTGTATTGCTGGTTATCGCTTCTTTAATTTCAATATTTGCATACAGCTATATTAATCAGCGTGCTATCAACTGCGGAGCATATGATAATATACAGTCAAATCAATCCATAGAAGATATATTATATTACACAGACAATGGTTACACAGAATCCGATAATATTCCATCCGATTTATCGGGAAAACTTGTAATATTTTATCGTTACGGCTGTCCCGATTGTGCGGCGATACATAACGATCTTATAAAATATTTATCCGATAATAATATTGACGATATTTATTTTATATCGTCCCGATCAAATACGGGACAAAAACTTCTTTATCCCTATTCCGATAAAGAAAGATGTCTTATCAGTCAAGTTCCGTCGATAGCTTATTACTATAACAATTCTCCCGAACCGGGTAAAATTGCTTCTGTTGAAACTTTGTTTGAACTGCAAAACAAAAACATAATACTCAAGACACGCACATTGGAACATTATATTCAATTAAGAAAGGATGGTATCTGAGCAATGATGATATTAATTATGGGCCGAACCGGTGCCGGTAAACGAACAGCCATAGACATACTCACAGATACAGTACAGGACGCAACAGGTTCAAATCTGACAGAAACCCACTTCGAAAACGGTGTTTTTGAAGATGAAACCGCTGGTATCTGCATAATCTCTCCCAATCAACTGTCTGAAATAATAGATCGTTACCCTAACATGATGTTCATGGCTGTTTATCTGAAAGCAGAATTTGACGACGACAGAAAACTCAATTACATCGAAAAAATGACAAAAGACACGCCATCTGATAAAAAACTTTTGCTTCGCTGTGAACAAGAGTTTGACAGCATAGATGAACAAGAAGACGCTGTATTTTGTCAATTTGAAGATAAATACTACAATGCGGATCCGGATTCAACAATCCTGCCTGCAAACCTGCATATGCTTCATCTTGTCGGAAACAACTATAACTATGCTGCTTTAGCTCACGAACTCGCACCGGTGGGATTCCATTATTTACTATGCGGTGCAGTAGTTCCTATTGTTAAGGAATCGGCTGATTTAGGAATAGTTTCTTGGGCTGATGATGATAAAACAAAAATAGTAACGCAGGAAATAGACGGGCAATTTAGGAATCTGACGGTAGAATCAACCGCTTGTCTTCTTACCGAAAAACCGACAGAGTTCGGTCAGCTGATGCTTGACTATATACTTTTATCGAAACGGTTTTCAGACATAAACCACTCATTCTTAAAATAAAGG
>CANRDN010000046.1 GCA_947629375.1 uncultured Bacilli bacterium
GGTGACAGTGATTGTACAGACGGATATAAAGGATTTTTAACAAAAGCAAGCAAGCAGACTACGAGTATGTGGGATGAAGTGTATTCCGATCCCGATGATCTTACGACATTGGAAGGCGTTGAGTTTCCGTATATTCAGTATCAGGACGGAGAAGATATAGCATATGAAGATGCGGTATGGTTTTATAAGCATTGGAAAGATCGAAGTTATGTAAGCGAAGATGAACCGGATTTTGAGAATCATGTGGCAACGGCTCGTTATTGGTATTATTTAATACGAATGAATGACTGGTCTGTGGAAGAGGACGATAGAGTATATGATGAATATTATAAACAGCGTATTCTGTCAATGATCCCTGAAGACGGAGAAGTGCTTACTCAAAGATATTTAGGAAGTATGCATGATGAAGAGGATAAAATGTGCGGAGTCACATCTCTTAATAACAGTACGATTGCTTCACTTGCGGCAAATCTTTCATATCCGTACGGATCAGAGAATTATACTGTAAATGATACGATGTCTAAGACAGGCGGATATTATCAGGCAGTACACTGTACAGAACTGTATGCGGCGGTTTATAATGCATGTGCCTGCATACAACAGTATGAGAACTCAGCAACGATAGCCGGACCTAACAACCCGATATATTCTTCTCCGGGAGCGGCATTGTGGACGGTTGTGCGAGCATCGGGCAGAGATGATGATTTTCCGAGTACACTGGAAGCACAGGCAGAATATTTGGATACAAACAGTGATAAAGACGGCGATGTTGATGAACAGCATAAATGGAAATTCGTCGGAACGATTAAAAAAGATGTACCGGAAGGAAGTACGGAAGGCGTAATATCACTTGAAGATATACTGAAAAAACTCAAACCGGGCGATATATGCATTAACGACGATACGGCATTTATATTCATAGGTTTGAATACAGCACTCAATCAGTTTAATTCATATTACGGCAGGGTTGTTGATGCAAGTTATGCTATCTGCACAGCGGTTGCAAATAAGGAAGATGAGCAGATTACAGGCACAGGACTTACCTGTATTATCGCAGGCACTAAAGCAGAAGTGACATCGGCAACCAATAATCCGATACAGACATTGGTCGAGGGATCTGATTCTGAGTTTAAAGTGTACAGGTCGATTTATGACAATTATCAGATGTCAACTTATTATCAGGTAATGCGTGTCGCAGATATGGACGAATATCATAACGGTATGCTCAGTGAAACAGTAAAATATGCAGGCGGATCAATAAATGATATAATGAAGATAGGTTTTCTGTCATCAAGCGATATCGAAGAATACAAAAAATCATTTTTGGCAAAATCTCCGGTATCTTCGGAATCATAGTTCCGTACAAAACGGACTGTTTTGTAAAGACAGTCCGTTTTAATTTTTTTCAATATCTATTGACAGAGAATGGCTAATATGTTAAAATATATTTGGGTTTGGTCGAAAGTTGCCGAACCACGTTCATTAGGCGTAACTTCGCCAATAAATGTATTTGGTAGTTAGTGTGATTTCGGTATAAAACAGGGAGGATATGAGATATGACAGATAGAAATGATTATGCGGATCTTGACGATCTGGAATTTCGACGGGTATTATCAGCTAATAACACGGCATATTATCCGAATGTATTTATGACAAAAGATGAATTTTTGCAGAAGCTGCATAAATATGTGACATTATGCGTGGTGTCGAAATCAATAGAGTGCGGAAGAACCCGTGTTTATTTGCAAGCGAAAGCCGATAAGAGAGCGATAGGATTCATATTAAAATATTTTAAAGAAGGAATATTTTCCGAATTTTTCTTCGTAAAAGCCGTAGAATTAATATATATGCTGGGCGGCAGATTCGCTGATGATAAATATGTAAACAGTTGTATTGATGATTCTATTTCGACATTGAAATGGATTACGCAATTAAAAATACATTCTTTCGGATATGTTTATCAACGAAAGCATATATATCAGATAGATTGGTCTGTTTCGGGAAAAATATCCGAAAATGCAGATATGCTTCGTCAATTTTTAGATGATTATTGTTTTTCAGCAAAATCGATTACTAATATTTATTTAACGGCAACTCTGGGTACATATTTCAATTCAGCCATGATGTCTCTTATTCTGTCAAAATCTATTCTTGAACATTTTAATGATTATGAGGAAGACGATACATTTAAGGAAACGGCGTTGCGTCGTGGTATAGATTTATACGAAGATGTATCTAAATCTATGATGAGCTTTTTATTGGATGAAGCACTTACAAAAAGCATTATTGATTTAATGCGTTGGAAAGATAATTTGTCAGGTATATATTTTAACTGTTTAATAAAAGATATTGCAGATCTTTTATTTATTATACGAAAATGCGATGCGGTACAGGAAATATTTAGCGGTCGAATAGATTCATTAGAGCGAAATGTCAGAGATAATGAGTATATATTTGATGCTTTGATAGACAGTGTGGAAGATATTAATTATGAAACAAAAACAATAATTGAATTAAACAATGGAAGGTCTGATGAAAATGGCTAAAATATATGGTGCAAATACAGAAGCAGGGCGTCAATTACAAAAACAGCGTGAAGCCGAACAGCAGGCAAAAATCCGTAGGGCCAAAATTGTCAATCGGGTTGTTATCATCGGTTGTGCTGTAATATGCGTTGCTGTTATTTTACTAAATATATTTGTATCGAAACCGGCAACGGAAGAAAATATAAAATCAACTGAAAATGCAGTAGCGGCGGCACAGAAGAAACGGGACGATATCAAGGAACGTGTTGACACGGGAGCCGATATTGAATATATAGATCCGGCAATGGGCAATGCCGGTAAGACAGTTAAAGAAATATGCGATTTACAGAACAAACTCGCAGAATATGATTATGAGTCAACATTCAGCGGTAACAGCATATCAAAGGATTACGGAGATATTTTGCTCCAGTACAGTGGTTTAACAGGCGGTTCAAAAGATGTCTGGACACACGCTATGTCTGAGGAACAGATACGTGCTTTGAAAAATGAGAAAGGAGACGATATAACATCGCAGGGTTGCCCGTATGTGTGGGTTTGCGATAATGATTTTACATATGAAGGTTCGTCTCTGACAGTCGTATTTTTGTGTTATGAAAAATCAGATACAGAACACGATAAGCTATTATCGTTAGTGTCCGGAAAATATGATGAACAGACACATACGGTTACAGATATTGTACAGATTCGGTATAATGCGGATTTGTAAGAGAGGAGCGGCAGATATGTCATTATTTAAAAAGAAAGTACCGGAAGTTTCGGATGAAGAAAAGAATGAAAGACCGGTTCCGGTAAATAAAAATGTTGAAAAGTTGAAAACTTTGTTGAAAACATATGCTCCTTCGATTATTTCAATTTTGGCATTAGCCATTGTAATTCCTGTTTCGAATATGATCATTTTGGGACAAGAATCGGAAACGCTTAGTGAGAAAGAACAGAAGCTTGTTGAAATAAATAATGAAATATATAAGCTAAATGAATCTGAACGTCAGGTGCAGTATGTGGTAAAAGATGCAGATGCAGATTTGAATAAAGATGTGTGGTCTGAAGATGATAAATATTTTTATAATTTTGTCAAGGACGCATTTTCATATACAGGTTTGGACGAGTACAAAACAATGCGTAAAAAGTATATTGATATTCTTAATCGGACGAACGGTTTTGTTAAAAATTGCCTGCCTGCCATGAATGTATCAGGTGACGCATATAATAACGGTATATATGAAGGCGATGCCGAGAATTTAGTATCGTGTGTCATCAAAAGTATGAAATCGGATATATTTAAAATTGATAAAAATAAATATACATATGTAGCACAGTTGCAGATACGCAAAAAAGTTTATGATGCAAAAGGCAAAGCAATGCGTTCTGTGGATGTCACGGCAGTATGTACATACAGCATATATCATTCCGATGGGGAAAGAACATTGGATATAACCGGAATTAACGGTTGTATCATGCGATAATTTAGTAGAAGGGTGGACTTTTTATGTTTGGCAAAAAATCAAAAAACAGAAGCAAGATAATTAAACTCGATGATAAGAGAGAAAAAACATCGGCGTGGACAGTTATTAAACAGTGTTTACTGGGCGGGTTTCATACGTTCTTTATTATAATTCTTGTATATTTTATAATCATGCTCGGAACAACACTTACGCCTCAGATTTTAGCTTATATTCTTGGCGGATTGGGCTTTGGCGGCAGTGATGTACAATCGGGAGCAGTCTTTATAGTTTCTTTGATGGCAGGATTCTTTCTCACAGCGTGGATTTTTGTTATTTCGTTCATAGCGATCAGATTTTGCTGCAAAGTTTATGCTCGAAATATGCGTAAATGTTTGCCGAGAAGTGTTATGAAGAAAATGGATTCTTTTTTCCGTATGAGAGATGAAGATGATGAAATTTGATGTTGTCAAAAATGATTGATATATGAACAAAAATATGGTATTATGTAATTATTAAACAGAAAGGCGGTTTTTTAAAATGAGCGGAAATAACGAAGCGAGTATGCCGGTATATAATAAAGAATTGCAGGGTATTGCCCGAAATTTACTGACGGATGTAAACGTCGAAGATATAGGGCAGGAAGTTGTCCCCTGTGTGTTATCAGTACACGTTACAGGGGCGAGATTCTGCGAACAGCGTACACAGTACGGACGACATGTTCCGTATATGGAGATAACAGGCGAAGTAACGGATATATTCAGAGATGACGGAGAGGAATTTTCATGCGGAACGAAAAAACTTTCGCTTATGGAGTCACAGGATGTTCGTGTAGCGTATCTTTTAACGGACGAAGAAATATCAAAACTCGTAAATTTGGGAATTTATCATTCGGATTTTGCAGTGCCGCCCGATTTGATAGATAACACTATTGAAATTCCGTGGGAGATTACATATACGTGCGTATATGAAACACCGATTACAATGGTCGATATCAATATGCCGTATAATATCGAAACAAGTACGAAACGAAGTGGTTACAGTTTTGAGGGTGTATTCGGTTCATGTGAGGTTTCCAGACAGAGAGCATTACAGGGAAATAAATCATTTGATTTAACAATGGACGCCGTATATTCCGATAATTATGAGAATATAACCGAAAGACCTAAGTATGAGGATATTATTAACCGTAATGATTTTGAAGATCATAGAACCAACGATTTGCCGACAGATGTGAGAAGCGATACTATTTCAGAATTGCCGCAGACAGTTGATGAAAGAATTATCGGAGACATCAAGAATGAAATCAAGGTTACGGAAGCAGAAAGAGCCAGAAAGATTAAGAACACTTATTCCGCCGAAAATAAAAGGAAAATTGAGACAGTTCTTCGTACTTTACGTCAGCAGAAAGAAAAAGTACAAGACAATGAACAGGGAACAGGTTCCGATGTTTATAATACGCTGACAGGCAATAGTAAGCAGAAGACGGTTAAACAGGATTATAATAATTTTGCAAGTGAACTCAGTTATGAGGAACTCAAATCGTTTATATTTAATATTCAGCGTAAACTGGATGAGAACAATATGACACCGGAAGAAAAGAAGAAAGCATACGAAGAGGCATTGCTTGACTTTGTACTCAACGCTGACAGAGCAATGGATAATCAGGCACTTAATGCCGGTAACACAGACATAGCCGGTATGGGAGCAGGCACATCGGATAATACGGCTAAGATGACAAATGAGGAAAAAGCAGAATATCATAGAAAGAAGAATGCAAAAATTGTCAGAACAGTCGATACCGCTCTTGATAATCAAGCACTTAATGCCGGTAATACAGATATAGCAGGTATGGGAGCAAATTCTAAATCCAACAGTGTTGCCGATTCGCTCAGAGGACTTCTCGGCAATAAGCCGTCGGCACGTCCTCAGATTTCAAATACACCGGTAAAATCAGAGCCGGATCAGCCGAATACAGGAGAAGAGGGACCTGAATATTTGTAAAAAAGGTGGCGTGTAATATGATTTACAGTAAAGAAAAAATCGGAAATACAATCATTTTTTACGACAAAGAGATTAAAGTAAACGGCAAGTATTTTCAAATTGCGGTTGTATCCAAAGGCGGTAATATCCGATGGTGTGTTGATGCTCAGTCTTTGCCGGAGGATGTGCTTAACGATATACAAAACACGGCCGACGATGTTAAGCAGGCATTCAGAAAAGAATTTGAACAATTAACTCAGATTGAGCAGCTTCATACAGCAGTAGGCGTATGTTCGTCAGGCACATATATAAAGTTATTTGAAAGCGGTGA
>CANRDN010000047.1 GCA_947629375.1 uncultured Bacilli bacterium
CACTTAAAAATCTCTCAAATCCTTATAAACAAAGGGCTTGGGAGATTTTGCTTTTTAAAAACTGATAAATTCAAGATATTAACATAGGAAAATAATTATTTCAAGTGTTTTTTTAGATAATCTAACCAATATTATTAATCCATTAAAAAAAGTAATTAAATTTTAATAATCTAATTACTCTTCTTTTTTATTAAATTCTTTTTCGATAATTGATTTGATATTTTGTAACATATTGTTTATATCTTCTCCTAAATAATTGTATTCATTATATATAGGATAAGCGTTTAACTCATCAAATAATGCATTAAGTTTTTTTTCGTTTAAAGAAGTATCCTCTTTATTATATTCTTTATTTACAATTGTCTGCTCTTCTCTTTTTATTTCTTTTATAAGTGACATTATTTTTTCGTTACTTTTCATTTTCTCTTTTAATTCACAATATTTTTTGTAATCTTTATTATTTTGAATTAAACTTACTAACTCATCGATTTTATCTAAAAGAATTTCTTTATTTTTGTTTTCCATCTAAACTCCAAGTTTTAGCGTCCGTTACTTCTACTTTAACTATTTGTCCAATTAAAGAATCATCACCAGTAAAATTGATAAGTTTATTTGTATCAGTATAGCCGCAAAGCATTCTTTCTTTTTCACTTGGTCCATCTACTAAGACATCAACTGTTTTACCAAGTAACCTTTGATTGCTTTCTAAGAAATATTTATTTACTGTTTCATTTAGTTTATAAAGTCTTTCTTCTTTTTCTTTTAAAGTTGTTTTATCTTCAAGTTTAGCAGCAGCAGTGCCCTCTCTTGGAGAAAAGATGAAAGTATAAGCATTATCAAACTTACAATAATTAACAAGATCTAGCGTCTCATTAAAGTCTTCTTCTGTTTCACTAGGAAATCCGACAATTATATCTGTAGAAATAGTGACATTTGGTATTTTTCTTAATTTATCAAATAAAGTTATATATTCTTCTTTAGTATATCTTCTTCCCATAAGTTTTAATACTTTTGATGAACCAGATTGAACTGGTAGATGAATACTTGGCATAATATTATCGTATTTTTTAATTACTTCTATCATTTGGTCAGTAAAGTCCCAAGGATGACTTGTCATAAATCTAATTCTTGGAATATCGGTCTTAGCAACATCTTCTAGTAAGTTTTCCATCGTATAATGATAATCAAAATCTTTCCCATAAGCATTAACATTTTGACCAAGTAAAGTAACTTCCTTATACCCTTCTTTTACTAGTTCATTAACTTCTTTAAGGATATCATCTTTATCTCTACTTCTTTGTTTACCACGAGTAAAAGGAACAATACAGTAAGTACAAAATTTATCACAACCATACATAATATTAACATAAGCTTTAAACTTATTAGCTCTTTTAATAGGCATACCTTCAGTAATATTTCCTTCTTTACTATAAACTTCTATTACCTGTTTACCTGTTTTAAAAGCTTCTTCTAATATATAAGGAAGTCGATGAATATTATGAGTACCGAAGACAAAATTAACATATTTATATTTTTTCATAATATCTGTTACAACTTTTTCTTCTTGAGCCATACATCCACAAAGTCCTATTACTAGATTCTTCTTTTCTTCCTTTAGATGTTTTAATCTTCCAAGCATTCCAAAAGCTTTATTATGGGCATTTTCTCTGATACTACAAGTATTTAAAATAATTAAATCTGCTTTTAAGTAATCATCCGTCTCAACAAAATTTAATTGCTCAAGCATTGCTTTAATATTTTCTGTATCGTGTTCATTCATTTGACAACCATAAGTCTTAACAAAATAAGTCTTATTAAGTCCTATATTAGTGGCATCTAAATTATAACTATAAAATTCCTTCTTTATTTCTTCTTTAGTTCTTTTTCTAGCTTCTTTATAATTAGGTAACTGCATACTAATCACTTCCGTCTATTAATTTTAACATAAAAACACTATAAAAAAAAGAAGAAGTTATCTTCTATTCAAATAAAACTTTATTTAAGTATAAATCCATACTTTTAGTTTTATTTTTTCTTAGTACTTCTTCCTTAAATACTTCAAAGTTATCTTTTAAATAATTTATTATTTCTTTCAATTTTGGAGATATTTCTTTGTATTCTACTTTTCCAATAAACATCTCTAAATTATCTATTTTAGTATATTTACCAAAACTTTTATTTTTTACATATGTATCATAATATTTTTTAAATGAATGAATTCCTACTTCATTAAATCTAGAATCTTCAAGTATTTTAGAAGTTAAATAAGTAGATTCACTTTGAATAGATTTATCAAGTATTGTCTCATTTTCATTATTTAAAATGTTAGGAGCAAAACTTTTAATCTTTCTAAGTTCATTATAGATATCAATTACATTTAAGCTTTTAATTGATACTAAAATATGAGCAAAAGTATCACCATCATTATTTTGATGATTAACATCCCATCTTTTATCCTTCATATGTTTAAGAACTATTTCATAATGTCCTTTTTTTAATAGTTTCATTAAAATATTATTTCCATCTTGATCAACAACATTAATATCGAATGTCTTTCTAGATAATATTTTATCTAAAAGTTCAAAATGTTCTTCTCTTAATAGTTCAAATATCAGGGACGGATCATTATCACAAGCATTAATAGTCTTTGTTTCATCGTAAAACATTAAATATACACCTCTTTCGCGCGTGACAGTTTACTATTTTAGCATAAGGATTCAATAATGTCAAATTTAGACCTTTCCTCTGATATTATAGTGATTTAAAATAATTGTCTCTAATCAAAAAAATAGAATGAATTGATCATTCTATCTATTACATAATCTTTCAGCTTGTTTACCAGTAACTGTACTTACACATAAACAATCTTTATTTCCTTTGACATAATCAATAGTAACCGTTTTAACTATGCCATTTTTTTCTACTTTAATATCATAAATAGCAGTTCCTGTATTTTCATCATAGTATAAATTTTTACCAGTAGAATCACATTTATAAAGAGTTAATTTGTTTAATTGAGTTTCAAAGAAATCTTCTACATATTTTGTTTTTCTTAGTGTTTTAAAAGTAACTTGTGTTCCTGTATCTTCTTCAAAAAACATAAGAAGAGGAATATCAATTTTAATTTTGCTTGTCTCATATTTTTCTTTAAAGAATGTTCTATTACATAAAAGAACTAACATAATAAGAGAAAAGATAACAAATACTCCTATTTCAATACCATATCTAATCTTTCTAGCTTTATATTCTTTTTCGTTTTCTTCAAAAGCTTTAGCCATTCTTTTGCGTCTTTTTAGTCTTCTTGCCTTTTTAGCTTTTTCTTCCGTTTCTTTTGGTGCTTCTAAATTTGAAATTTCTTTTTTAATTTCACTTTTTACTTTTTCTTCATTTACCTTTTTAGCTTTTAAATCTTTTTTTTGTTGTCTGCTAATTTTTTTAACTTTTTCAGTTTTTTCTTCCTTATCTACTTTCTTATCCATAGGGAACCACTCCTTATCATAATCTAATTATATAAAATAAGTTAGATTATTTCAAGTTTTTATATTTTTAAAATTAACGTTTTACACAAAAGCTTATTAAATCAAATTATAGTAATTTTTATAAAGCATATTTTTCTTGACTTAATTTGCCTTTAAATGTATACTTAATAAGTACGGAGACATACTCAAGAGGCCGAAGAGGCGCCCCTGCTAAGGGTGTAGACCGGGCAACTGGTGCGAGGGTTCAAATCCCTCTGTCTCCGCCATATGTTTATAAAAGCTCACTTTTATTACAAAAGTGGGTTTTTTTCATAGATGATTAATGATTTATAGTTTACTTTGTAAGCTTATTTTCTATTTTTATTAGATATTACTTTCTTTAAAGTAGGTCCTTGATTTTCATCAAGTTTTACATATTTATTTCGATTAAAACTTAACATTATGTCTTCAAGTGTTTCTGTCGTAAATGAACGAACGACTTCATCATCTAGAGTACTTAATTTAATAGATGGCAAGTGTTGTAGCTCATTACTTATTAAAGATCCCCATTCATTTATACGATATAGAATGTCTCCATCTTTATTAATAACCATAATATTATTTTTGTTAGCATTGTGGTCATAATACAAAATAGGATCAGCATTAAAGTCACAATGGGCATTAGTCAAATCTTTTTTATTAATTGATTCTAATAACTCACTGTACTGTTCTTGAGGTAGAGAATACACGATAAAATCTGAACAAGTTGCATAATTTAAATACTCATATAAATTACTGTGCAAAACTTTCATTTTGCCTTTATTATTTATTATTATTTTATCTAATTCTTTAACACTTGATTGCTCTAAACCTCTTGTATTAGATAAAATTTGTTGTTCCAATTGTTTGTATTTGGATAGTCTATCACTGAACTCTTGTCTTTTTTTAGAAACCTGATCATTTAAATTATTTCTATTTGGTAAAGTTTTCAATTCGTTGTTATACAATTCTTTATTTTTCTCAGTAACAAATTTTAAAGCATCATCATAGGTATCAAATACTTTTTCTACATATTCTGAATTAGTGCATCCATTATTAAATGATGGGACATTTCTTTCCCAAACATTATGATTTTGGCTGTTTTGATAAGGGAATACAACCTCATACTCTTTCTCACTTTTACCATTTTCTTTATATTTAGTTCTATCACTTATTAAATAACACTTTGATACGATATAACAAACCACATTGTAATTTCTTTCTAATTCGTTTCCTCCACGACTCCAACCGACTTGCTCTATAATTGGCATAGCCGTATATTTTACTGGATAATTATATTTCATAAACCTCTCCCCTATCTATTTATGTTACCACACATTTCAAGTATTAAATAGTATGTCAAAAAAACATAGTTTTCAATTAACATATACATTCAACTAATAATTATTTTATCATAAATTTTACCATAATAAAACTCGAACTGTAAAAGTTCGAGTCAATATCTAAATGGTGGGGCGTTAGGGATTCGAACCCTAGACCCACTGATTAAGAGTCAGTTGCTCTACCAACTGAGCTAACGCCCCATAAATAACATTGCTCTTTAGTTATAACACATTTTTCAAAAAAAGAAAAGAATTTTTTTATGATAATCAAAAAAAGCATACAAAATATGCCTTTTCTACATCAATATAAATATAAGAACAAATAGTCCCATCGCCAAACGATACCACATAAATAACTCAAAATCATTATTTTTTAGATATTTCAATAACCATTTGATACATATTAATCCTACTATAAATGATACAAATATACCCACTAAAAATATATCGAAATTGGCTTTTATAATTGAGAAATCAACTTTAAACAACTGGAGTACCACAGCTCCTAAAACAACAGGTGCTGACAAGTAAAAAGAAAACTTAGCTGAATCTTTTCTATTCATTTTTAAAGCTCTTGCAGCAGCAATCGTCGTTCCACTTCTAGAAAAGCCTGGAATAAGAGCAAAAATTTGACTTACTCCTATTATGATGGCATCCTTTAGTTTCATATTTTTTAAATCTTTGGTTTGCTTCATTTTCTTGTCAATAACATAAATAATTACACCCATTATCATTAGGGCAAGAGCAATAATCCAGTACTTATTTCTAATTTGTTCTTCTACTACATCTTCAAATAATACTCCAACAATTGCAGCAGGAATAGTAGCAGCAATAATATACCACATCATTTTGCCATCATTATCTTTGACACCCTTAGTTATTCCTTTAATAAACATATTCCAAAAATCTTTAAAGAAAAACACTATAATAGCTAAAGCTGTTCCAAAATGAAGAGCTATATCAAATGTTAAATCCATATTGTCCGTTATAACATTATTACCAATTGATAAAATATCTCTAAATATTATTAAATGAGCTGAAGATGATATTGGCAAAAATTCAGCAATACCTTGCACAATAGCAAGAATTATAATGGCTAACATATAAAACACCTCTTATTATTAATCTATGTTTCATTTTACCATAAATTATTGCTTTAGCAAAGTTTTTTGATCACTTTCCCTTTTGATTTTTTCATATCTTTTGATGCTTTTTAAAGTTATATTAGAAAGTTTTCTATATAATTTTTCATCGAATCCTGGCACATCATTTTTGATACTAGTATTTAAAGTTATATCTATAACTTCTTTAACTAAATTAATAAAATCTTCGTTAATTTTAAAAGATGGATGATATCCCGGGAATTTATCAGTTTTGAAACATAAAAATTGTGCAAACCATTATAAAATGGTTATTTTTTTGTCAATTTTTTATT
>CANRDN010000048.1 GCA_947629375.1 uncultured Bacilli bacterium
TTTGGTAATTAGTACTCATCTATAAATTTATATTTGTTGACTTCTTAGTAAGTGGCAGTTTATAATTAATATAGAATAGGGAAAAGGTGCAGATATGAATAAGAAAGGCTTTACGCTAATAGAATTAATCGGAGCCATAATAATTTTGGGAATAATAGCCCTAATTGCATACGCAACATACAACTCAAGTTTAAGAGGTTTTAGAGACGATTATTATGTAGAATTAGAAAGAACTTTGGAAAAATCGGGACAAGAATTTTTTAATGATAATAGAAATTATCGACCACAGACGATGTTGGGTGGAACAAAAGTATCAATAGAAACATTGAAAAGCAAAGGTTTTTTGGATGAAGTAAAAGATTACAATGGAGAAAAATGTGGAAAAGATAGTTATGTTTTAGTAGTAAAAGAAGGAAAAGATGACTATTCTTACCACACTTGTTTGGTGTGTCAAGAAGATGACTATGATAATAGACAAGACAAATATTGTGACTTGGCGTGGTTAGATTCATCAAATGTAGAATATGGACTTGGTACGATAGAACCAATATATGTCTATAAAGGAACACCAAGAGGAGAATTAAGAGATTTATTAGAAGTATCAATTTCTTACATAAAAAGAAATAGTGAGGGTGAAATAATTGGAGAAGTAAGAGGAACTGGATATGATGATGTTCCAACAATACTTCCAAACAATATAGATATAGTAGATACTAATAAAGTAGGGGAATATATCCTAAACTATGAATATAATGGAAAAACAGCTCAAGGAAAAGTAATAGTATACGAAAATAATGCTCCTAACTTTGATATAAAATTTAAAAATGAAGTAGCAGGAAATCTTAGTGGAACTAAAATACAAGAGACAGGTAATTATGTATCTGGAGAATGGAAACAAAGATTATTTGTAAAAATAAGTCAAAACGGAACAATAATAGAACCGGGAGTAAGCGTTTCAAGATTCCAGTGGAATAAAGACGGAAGATGGCAGGATCTTTGTATAATTCAGGATACTGGTGTCTGCTTACCTCAAGGAGCATATTTAAAAAATGCAACAGATGGTGATATGAATGGTTACTTTGAAATAGTAAATGATATGAATGAAACTATCGAATTTAGAATGATTGCAACAAACGGAAAGATAAGTAAAGTAACAACACCAATAGTAATAAGAAGAGATAACACTGATCCAACTTGTGAATTAACGACAAGTGGAAAATATGGAGATAATGCTTGGTATATAAGCGATGTAAATGTAACTTTCAAAAATAAATATGATGTAAAAAATGTAGTAAATGATGATAAAGCAGTAAGTGGAGAAAAAGTTAGTAATATAACAATAAGTACAGGTGGTTTATCAAGAACTGTACCAAACACATTACAAACTCATAGTACAGATACAACAAGTGTCGAGTATAGAGGATATATCGAAGACCAAGCTGGAAATTTCTATATATGTAAAACAACATTTAAAAGAGATACAGTCGACCCAGTATGTGAATTGAGCCAAAGTGGAAATATGGGAGATAACAATTGGTATGTAGGTAATGTAGGAGTAACATTTAAAACAAATACAGATGCAACTAGTGGAGTTTTCCAATATGGAATAAGTACACTTACTGGAGCTAGATCACTTACGCACGATCAGGATACAGGAAGTGTAACATATACAGGACACATCAAAGACTATGCAGGACATACAAGTACTTGTACAACAACATTTAAAAAGGATGCCACAAAGCCAACTTGTGTACTTCAAAAGACTGGTGCAATTGGAGACAATTCTTGGCACATTGAAGATGTAAAACTATCTTTTAAAACAACTACAGATAATTTAAGTGGAGTTGCCACATATGGAATAAATGGTTTATCAGGAAGTAAAACAATTACTCATTCACAGGATACTGGTGGAATAACTTATACAGGACATATAAAGGATAATGCTGGAAATACAAATACTTGTGATATATCATTTAAGAGAGATGCAACTAAACCATCTTGTGAATTACAAATTTCTGGTACAGCAGGAGAAGAAAACTGGTATAGATCTGATGTAAAAGTAGAGTTTAAATCAAATACAGATAACTTAAGTGGAGTATATCAATATGGAATAGGCAATTACACTGGTGGTGTGACAAAGACACATTCTACTGATACATCTACAAGTGGTGTTACATACGAAGGATATATAAAAGATTATGCAGGAAATACAAATAAATGTAGCACAAGCTTTAAAAGAGATACAGTAAAACCTTCTTGTACACTTAAAGTTACAAGCGGTACTTTAGGTACTAATGACTGGTATAAGTCATCAACAGTAACAGTTGGATTTGGTAGTCAAACTGATGCCTTAAGTGGAGTATACTCTTATGGAGTCGACGGATATACTTCAAAAACTTCAACATTAAGTAAAAACACTACAGGTACTAGTTACACAGGAAAAGTAAAAGATAAAGCAGGAAATGAAGCAACTTGCTCGTTAACAGTAAAGAAAGATGATGCATCTGGTATTACTTGTACAACAACAGGAGGTAATACTACTTGGAAAAATTCTGGAAGCGTATCATATGGAGCTAGAGTTACTAGTCAACCAATAAGTGGATGTATTGCTTATGATGATGGATTCTATTCCTATAATTCAAATTGTTCTGCAGATTTATCTTATTCACCACCATCAAATGGTGCTATTAAAACAACAAGTCATAATATGGGATTTGTAACAAACTCTGGTGCATTAATTGAATGTGGAAAATTGACTTGGAATATTTATTTAGATACAAAAGCTCCTTCTTGTGGAATTCCAGGTGGTTCAAATAGTTCTACTTCTGGAGTTACTGCAACAATATCTTGTTCTGACGATGACAGTGGATGCGTAAAAAGTTCTTATAATTCTGGAAATGTTAAAACTGGTGGTTTGTTAACAATTAAGGATAATGCTGGAAACACTGCTAATTGCCCATATTCAGTATATGCGCAAAGTCAAAAGAGAACAGCATCTTGTAATACTTGTAATAGATGCGACAGCGCAACTTGTCAAACATATAAAGAGTGTCAAAATTCTGCTTGTGGACAGGAAGATTATAATTGTAGTAGTTGCTACACTGGTTCAAAAGGTGGTTGTACAGGTGGATTGGTTGATAAAGAAATACCTTTCAATGGAACTAGTTCCGATTGCTATGCTAAAGGTGGAGTAGTTGACACTAAAAATAAAAAATGCAAAACAACTGAATGGGATGACTGCAAGACTGAGACTCCTAATACTTGCAAATATGGATGCGATTCGCGTGATAAATCTTGTAGAACGTCGGGATGTGGCTGTGAGACCCGTAATCAATCTTGCCCAAGTTGCGGATGTAGTAGTTGGGGTAACTATGGAGGATGGTCAGATGTTAGCTCTTGTTCATCAGGAGAAAATTCTAGCCACGACACTACAACAGACTGTCAAACAGTTTATAGAGTAGGATAAAATAAAATAATATTAATAAAACTGTTAAAAAAATAACAGTTTTATTCTTTTTGAATATTCTTAATAATTCTATCCATAATAGTACTGGAGGAAATATTATGGATGAAACAAATGAACTTTTAGAAGTCGTTTATCAAGACTCTTTTATGGCATCTAAAAACCTAGAAATACTTTTAGAACAAATAAAATATAAAGATAACAAAATAAAAAGTGATGTTGAAAATATTCTAAAAGAATATGAAAAATATTTAAAAGAAGCTAAGAAGTCTATGAAAAATCACAAAGTAAAACCGAAGAAAGTAAATACTTTTGCTTTGATGGGTGCTAAAATGAAGATGAAAAAAGATGTGAAAAACGATAATTCAGATTCTAAAATAAGTGATATTATTATTCAAGGTTTAGTTATGGGAATTATAGATATCAACAAAAGAATAGATAATTATAAAGGTGAGGTAGAAAGAAATGTCCTTGATCTTTGTAATAGACTTTTAACATTTCAACAAGAAAGCGTCGATAAATTAAAATCATATTTATAAAATAGTTCATATTAGTGGGCTATTTTTTCATATTTTTACATAATTTCTATATAATTCTGCTACAATTGATACTTATACTTGAAAATGTAAGGAGGCGATAGATGAATTAGTATAATAAAAAGTTAAAATCTTACATTTATGGTATAATGATAGCAGGTGATATTATGTATACAATATGTTTAGTAGAAGATGAAAAAAGCTTATCTGATTTAATAAAGATGTATCTAGAAAAAGAAGGATACGAAGTAATTCAATTCTTTAATGGAAAAGATGCTTTAAAATATGTTGGAGGAAAATCTAATTTATGGATACTAGATATAATGTTAGGTGACGAAGTTAGTGGTTATGACATAATAAAAGAAATAAGAAAGCAAAATGAAGATGTACCTGTAATATTCACTTCTGCAAGAGATCAAGATATCGATAAGATTATCGGTCTTGAAATGGGAAGTGATGACTATCTTGCTAAACCATTTTCAACTAAGGAATTAGTGTTGAGAGTCAATAAATTAATAAATAGAATCTATAAAGAAAATAAAGCTTCTAAAGAGATAATTTATGATAACTATGTAATTGACTTAAATAAACGAGTAGCAAGAGAAGATAAAAATGAGATAAAACTAACGACCCTAGAATTTGATTTATTAATTATGTTTTTAAATAATAAAAATATATCTTTTTCAAGAGAAGAAATACTTAAGAAGATATGGGGAGAAGATTACTTTGGAAGTGATAGAGCAGTCGATGATTTAGTAAGACGCTTAAGAAAGAAAATGCCAAAGTTAAATGTCTCTACTATATATGGATATGGGTATAGATTATCATGAAATATATAGAGAACAAATTAGGACATCAACTTTTATTAATTTTAGTCATTACCTTTGATATTATTTTAATTACTGTAGTGTTTTTTGTTCCTAGACTTTTAGGAGATGCCTATGAATCAGGTGTTTATAATTCATTAAAAGCTCCTTTGGAGATGATAAATCAAAATCTTGAAGGAAGCAACATAAGTAGAGAAATAGCCTACCTCTACATAAATAACGAACTAACTATTACAAGTAATAATTATAGTAAAATAATAGGGATTGATAAAAGCCACTTAATAGATTATTTGGATTCCCCTTATGGATCTTTTGAATATGACGGAAATACATATTACTACTATACTTCAAAAACTGATGACGAATTTAAAGTAGCTGTGGCCAGTGAAAAGTATTTTAGTAAAGTAAAAAATAACTTTATGATTTCTGTTATAACAATATTCCTTATTTCATTTGCTATTATAAGTATAATCATATTTGTATGGAGTTCTATTGTAGTAAGAAAAATAGCAAAATTAAAATTAAAGATTGACAATATCGATAATGATAATTATAATCATAATATTAATTTTAAAACTGATGACGAAATAAAGTCTTTAGCAACCTCTATCGAAGATATGAGATTATCTCTAAAAGAACAAGATGAATACAAAAACAATATGTATCAAAACATTTCACACGATTTTAAAACCCCTCTCACTGTTATAAAATCATATGTGGAAGCTGTCGAAGATGGAGTAGAAGATAAAGACAAAGCTCTAGAAGTTATTAAAGAACAAACAAATAAATTAGAAAAAAAAGTTTATTCACTCCTTTATCTAAATAAACTTGAATATTTAAAAGAAAAAAGTAACAATGTATATGAAGTAATTGATATATCTTTAGTAATTAATGCTTCAGTACAAAAATTTAAACACCAAAGAGAAGATGTAAAAATATCTACCTCTGTAGATAATAGTAAATTTACTGGAACTTTTGATCTTTGGGAAACTATAATTGATAATATTTTAAACAATTTCATAAGATATGCTGATAAAGAAATTAAAATAACAGTTAAAAATTCAAAAATGATTCTTTATAATGACGGACCTAATATCGATGAAGATTTAAAAGATGACATTTTTAATCCGTTTAAAAAAGGAATTAAAGGTCAATTTGGACTAGGATTATCAATAGTTAAAAAAACACTCACACTTCTAAACTATGATATTTCAATTATCAATAACAAGAAAGGTGTATCTTTTGAAATAAAAAAGCGAAACAAAAATAATAAAATTAAGAAAGATTCTAACTAAAAATTGGAATCTTTTTTTATTTATAAGGAATTTTCTATAAAAAGTAATTTTCCATTGACTAAAACATATGTTTGAATTATAATGTAATTGTTAGGGGGTAATAAAATGTTAATTAATAAAGCATATGTAT
>CANRDN010000049.1 GCA_947629375.1 uncultured Bacilli bacterium
GTAGCTTCTACAAGAAAAAATATACAATTTTTTAAAAAATAATGAGCTTACCATGTTATTTTGAGACAGCTCCGGGCATAAAAAATGAAATGCAATAAAAATTAAATCATTGCATTTCATTTTACAATTCTACCTATTTATTAACTTCCTGCTTCTCAGCTTTTTTAACCAGTTCGGCATATTTCTTTATGTATGCCATGTATCTCTTTACATTTTCATCCGAACTGATTTTTTTATTATCTGTGTCATAAACGATAACCTCTGCCATATTTTTTACCTCCTAAATTAATAATTACGATTCTATTATATCTGCTCATTAACATTATATCCAGTCTCTCCGGGTTCTGCCGGTTCTATAATTTAGTAGTTTTCCCTGTCTTCCTTCGTCTGTATAAGATACATTCCGGCAATACTTTCCGCATCCGTTCGTAATACTTCAGAAATTGCAGAAAACCTTGAATATATATTATGTAATCTTGCCATATCCCTTTCCATCAGACACTTCATACCGTCAAGCCTCTCTATATTCTTTACCGCCCCTGAACCTGCTGCAGCAAGTCCGTAATCGACCATTTTTTTCTTTACCACTATTATATCATTTTTTATGCAGTCTATGTCATCAATACATTTATTTATCATATCTGTGCCTGCTTTACTCTCCATAATACAGTTCCTCCCCATATTCAGCAATATTTACATCTTCCGGCGGCTCATACTTTGTATCCTGCCTGTAAGCAGACTCTTTCATCTTCGATAATTCTGATGCCTGCCGCATTTTCATCCTCCGCTCATTTTCTCTGCGTACCAGTATCACTTCTACCATTTGTTTCATATTCTCTGCCGGCATATTCTGTCTGATCATATTTTCAAGTGTTTCGTTTTCTATATTACATTTGACTGCAAGAGTAATAACCTGAAGCTGTGCGGATGACAAGCTGCTATGCAGGAGCATATCTGTGATATTATCACCTGAAACAGACTGTTGTATATAACCTGCAGCATATGCGCTTTTGTTTTTCTTATTTTTACCGAATAGCCGCCTCCCTTTTCCATTATTTTCACGTTCATACTGCTTTCGCACCTCATTTTCTATTTCCTGTCGCTCACGCTGCTTTGCCATCTGTTCAATTACCATTTCCTGATATTTCTTATTTGCTATAGCTTCCGCCGCCCTGGCAACATCTTCATCATAGGATTTTGTTTTCTGCTGCTTTTGCTTTATTTCCTCCATGCGCTCAATTTCTTTCATAAGACGTTCGTTTTCCTGTTCTATCTCATGTATCTTCTCATCTTTTTCTTTAAGCTGCAAATTAATCCGTTCCCTATACACGTCAAACTCAAATTTAAAACCTGCCACAGACTCACTAATTGTATCAATAGGTTCTTTTACTGCTTCAAATAATGACTTCTCACGCTGTCCAGACTCGTACATTACTATCATTTCTGATGCTGTGTACTTTGGATTTGCAATCTTTACAATAATGTCTTTTGAGCATCCGGCATAAATTATATATTTCAGCACTTCCCGCTGTTCGTAATCATATTTTCTTTTTGCAAATACATCTATCTGCTGCTTACTAAGTCCAAGAGCAAGCCCACTGTTGACCTGACTGCGCAGCCTGTACCATGATTCATTTCTTTCATCAGTCTCTAAATCTGCATACATTTTTTCGTGATTATCGTATATCATATTTATGTAATCCAAATTAGTCATCTCATCATCATATGCCGTATCACTATCTTCATTCTGTTCCGGGTACGTTTTTTCATATGCATCATCTTCCCCTTCAGGAATATATTCATTGTCTGCTTCGACTGGTAAACTTTCTTCAATTTTTTCTGTATCTGTATTATCCATTACTTCATCCCTCCAAACTAAAAGCGGGCATAAAAAAACAGCCAAATTCTTAAATTCGGCTGCTGTTCCCTGCTCCCCTTTACATTTATTTCAGTATAACAATATCATACTGTCAACCCCATGTCCAGTACTTTGTGGTTCTGTGGGTTCTGCTGGTTCTGTGGGTTCTACTGGTTCTATAGGTTCTGTATTAACTGAAAAGAAACTCATATGATACTATTTTTTTCTTAACTGCTGTAGGATACACATTATATATTCGCTGAACATAATTGTCATAAAACTTTCCCAAGACTTATTTTACGCAGCGTATATTTTTATTATATCTCTTATTATGCCAAAGACTTATAACCGGAATTTTTATTCATTCGATAGATAGAAAATCTAATTATTAATAATATAGTAAATAAATCTATGTTCTATGGTAAAACACAGACCATATCAGGAATTTCATAAACTGACCTTCGGAATATCAAAGACTATTTATGGAATATTGTAGACCACTTATGAATAAAAAAATAACCTGATTTTAGGATTTTTCATTTTTTGATGGATAATAATACCGGATATCGGTTAAATAATTTCATACAACAGATTGGCATCAGTTAAAAAAGGGCGCACTTATCCCTTGTTATTTATACGTCATAAAGTATGTTATTGACTGTATTTACTGTTTCAAGCATACTTTGCTGTCTTATTGTATATAACAATATCTTTAAATATGCTTCATGATTGTATATTTTATTATATTGTTCCAGATATTTACTGACAGCTTCTATGATATTATATGATGTAAGCTTCTCGTATTCTGCCTGCAATATCTTATGCGGCATTGTTTCGCCCTTATAGATAAAATTCTCTGAACTGGTGTTAAGTTCATGCTTTATAAGTTCAAGAGCAATATCGATATATTTGCTATCTATTTGCTGTTCCTCAGCAAGTATCAGGAGTTCATCATATCTGTAATACTCTCTGATATCTTCTATTGTGCGGCAAGGGTATGATGCCTGTCCCAGAGTATTAAAAACTTCCTGTTTCTTCTTTGGCTGTTTCAGTGATTTAGACAAAGCTGCTTCTTTATCCTTAGCTACAAACAGCTTTGCATCATCATGTAGTGTATATCGGCATGAAGCCATCTTTCCGCCTGACGAGTTATAATAAGTATCTTTCTGTATAATCCCCTTATCAACAAGCTTATTTATGTATTTTGCGACAGTCTTAATGCAGCAGCCGGTAGCTGCTGCAAGAGTTGCAAGTGCAGGAAAGCACAATCCTGTCTTATTATTTTTATAACGCTTCAGGGCAATATACAGTGCCTTCTCACGAATTGTAAGCTTTGCACTTTCAATAAGTTCATAAAATACTTTTACAAAAGAAATATTTTCCGGATGATATTCAGATGCGAAGACACTGCATCCGGATGTACTGCTGTTATAAGTTGTACATTTTTTACTATATTCTTCAAGCATTTCTTTTCTCTGCTGGTTACTATGCAACTGCCAAAATTCAGGGATATCACAGAGATAATACTGATTAATTCCACAGCCGCCATTTGCAGTAATAATACGTTCCCTCTTTATCAGCCCTTTTTCAATAAGGGCTGAAATTGAAGATATTATTTTTGCCCGGCTGATATTTAAGGCATTTGCCATACGGGTATACGATTGGCTGCAAAATCCAGCGATATTTGTATTCTTTTTTAGATATATGTATATCTGCTGCTCGTATACATCTGTTATCGCTTTTAACGATGCAGTAGATATTTTTAAGAATTGTCTAGTCATAAATATATCCCTTTATCTTATTAATCAATCTTTATCTAAAAAACTGCCGAAAACCGAATCCGGCTCTCTGCCCTGCTTCAGATATCTTCTAATCGTACTTTCCTTTTGCTCCAGCCCATTCTTCCTTACTGCATCCGCTATTGAATTATACAGTATACCAAGAACCACTATGGGTGTTCCCTGCTTTGTTATTTTCTTAGGCTTATTTAACGCATCGTACATTGAGTATCCATAAGCAAGCCTGTTTCTGACCAAATCATGTTTTTTCTTATTATCCTTACATATCTGAATTATTGATTTTTCCATATTACCATCAATATAGTAACGGCATCTCATATCTGTAATCTGACATGCAGCATCAATATTCATGCCTTTTCTAAGTCTCCATGCCAGCGTTTTTTCATTTATACCCACATATTCTGCTAACTGCCTGATTGAACTAAATTCTTTTTCCTTGTATATGTACATTAATCAGCCTTCTTCCACATACAAATCAGCTACATTGTAAGCCTTCTGCATTTCATTAATATTAATATATTCCTTCCAATTTTTAACTGTTATACCTTCAGGACATTGTATAAACTTCCTACACGCAAGTAAAAAAGGACGGTTTACAAGATTTTCCCATACCAATCTGTCACAACAGGGAAATAATGTAATCGAACTTTCATTTGCATATCTGAATTTTGTCTTCATAAGCGCTGCAAAGGGAACAAACCGACCCATCTTTGCTTTATCCGGATAAAATATGATATCATCATATACTGATGCAACTATATTTTGTGGATTTTCAGACAAATCAATCAATGCATACCCTTTTAAATTTTCAGCATATTTTTTTATTTCACTCCACTCCTTATCATCCGTATACATTAATCCACCATATACAATCTGATATGCTTCACTATCACATGTATCCATATCTATACATATCCCTTTATCATACTGCTTAGCAAGATTCAAATATGTATCAAACAATAGAATTTCTGATGCTGCAATTAATATTTCCTTGTTTTCTGTAATCTGCATCAGGCAATACAACATTGCATCTGTATCTTTATAATAACAATTCTTATTGTGATGCCCACATCCACACAATTTTTGTATCATTCACAACCTCCAACTTCCTTTGGCTTGTTTACCGCATTATTCCCAAATAATCCTTTACTTCGCAAGTTTCTTTATCAAATATTTCTATCAAAACCCCTTGATGAAAATTGCTTGTTTCGTAATGTAATGCCGTTCCGATTTTCTTCTCTTTTGCAATCTTAGCGAACAAAACCAACTCCTCCTTGCTTTCAAATTCCTCAATCGGAATACTTGCTATGTATGTCTGCCCTTTTATTTTTTCTAATTCATTCTTAAGGAATTCGCTCATTCCACAACCCCCAATCTCTCTGTCATGGAGTCATATACCTTCTTTCCCTTAATCATTTCTTCCCCTCTCTCTCTTTCAACGCCTGTTCTGCGGCTGATTTTGTGAGGAAAATATATTCTCCAATAAGACTATGCACCGCACAATTATCAGTAGTTACGCATACACCGCTTTCATCACAAGAAATAAAACAAACCGTATCTTCAAATACTGCCGTCTTGTTCCTATATTTTTCACAATCTTCAAAATCTTCATCATCAAACGGACAGTTAGCTTCATACGGACAGTAATAACCCGTTGCCGTTCCTGGCTCTCCGTTTTCTCCGTAAAGTGTTCCGTCAAGCTGTGTCGGTATACTCTCACATTCTGCAAGTACATACACCGTATCCCCAACCACGCAAGGCAGTTTCAGCAGTTTTCCCTGTTCCTCTAAGTCCTCATATTCTGCCAGCTTATCTACTGCCCTGCCAACATATGTCGGATAATTTATATCCTTTATCCCTACATCAATTATTTCTTCACAATACGCCCCGCCGTCTGTAAATTTCTTTGTCAATCTCTCCATTCTTACTATCCTCCATTTTTTCATACTCCTTATTCTTTTTCCTTGTATATGTACATTAATCATCCTTCTTACACATATGTTTTTATTGCCATAACGATAAATCATATTCGCTAAGTATTGTATTTTGGGGAACATATAAATCGACTTT
>CANRDN010000050.1 GCA_947629375.1 uncultured Bacilli bacterium
CAGTAAAAACAGTTACAGCGGTACTCAATACAGGAAAGCCCACTAAAGCAGAACGTGATGCAAACATTCTGAAGCTATATACTGAAGGAATGAGTATCTTGAAAATAGCTGAAACCTTATCTATCAGCAGAAACACAGTCAAAAGCGTCCTCTCCAAGACCATTAAACAATAGGTATATACCAATAGCCTACACATCCTATACATAGAAAAAGACACCAATGCCTAAGCCGGAATGGAATCATCATCTTAGCAGAACCCATTCCGGATGAAAGAACACCTACAGTTTTAAGCAACGGTACTAAGCCGGAATGTTATATCACATTGAAAGAATATACCACATTCCGGGTCGAATGGTATCTATAGGTATAAGCATTGGAATTACCGGGAAAGTAACTTGTAACATAACCCGTATGTCCCGGACTGCCCTTCCCTTAAACATTAACTATAAATATCTAAAGGCAAACAACAAACATAAATATATACAGGGGCAATTTTTTCCTTTTTGAACACCTGTTAATTTTCAACAGCACAAGTTTTCAACAAATCTGGAGAGGAGAAGCACATGGAACATTCAAAGGACGAGCAGTATTTGTCAGTGAAACAATTTGCAAGTGAAGCAGGATGTACCACACAAAGAGTTTACCAACTGTTGCAGAAACGCTTGCACCCCTATCTGATGGTTCAGAATGGCATGAAGTACATACATAAGGATGGCTTGCAAGTGGTGATGCAAGCAAGACTTGCACAAGGTTTTGAGAAAGTGTTGCAAGGTTCGGAACATTCTACAGAACCGTCTGAACCGTCACCGGAGCTGGAGCTTCTGAAAGAAACTGTGGTAACTTTGTCAGAGCAACTGGATGCAAAGGACAAGCAAATCGAATCCCTGACTAATGCCCTGAGTTTTTCCCAACAGATACAGCAGCAACTATCAGCAGCTCTGGATGCAGCACAGGCAAATAATACCCGGCTTGCTGAATCTCTGAACACTGCACAGGCACTCCATGCAGGAACATTACAAACCATCGCTGTGAAGGGGGCTGACAGCAAACAGAACGCTCCACAAGAAGATATGAGTAATTATATACCACCAACATCAGAGAACGCCACTACAGACCAGTCTGAACCTCGACAGGGGCTACTTTCAAAGATATTTGGGAAAAAGAAAAAACGTCATTAGGGTATACTCTTATGACATATCATTTCATGCCAAAAAAATATTTCAAATAAATTCTAATTTTAATATTGACATATTTCAAAATATGTGATATACTTAAATCAAATGCTTTTGAAAGGAGTTTAAGCTATGGCAAGAATAGGATATGCCAGAGTATCAACAAAGGAACAGAACGAAGCTCGGCAGATTGCAGCATTCACGGAACAGGGAGTAGAAAAGTATTTCATGGACAAATGTTCTGGAAAGGACACCAAACGCCCTGAACTTAGGAAAATGCTTGACTATGTCCGGGAAGGTGATGTTGTCGTAGTTACTGAGTATGCCAGACTTGCCAGAAGCGTAACTGACTTATTCCGCATCATAGACCAACTTACAGAGAAGGGCGTTCAGCTTGTAAGTCTGAAGGAGAACATTGACACAACTACACCACAAGGGAAACTGATGCTTACAATTTTTGCCGGACTTGCTGAGTTTGAACGTGAGATAATACGGCAACGGCAAATGGAAGGCATAAGAATTGCCCATGAACAAGGGAAGTACAAAGGTAGAAAGCCAATCCCGATTGATATGGAACTCTTTCAATCTGAATGCAAAAAATGGCGGGCTGGCAAACAGACAGCCGTCCAAGCTATGAAAGCACTTGGCATGAAGCCAAACCGATTTTACAGGAATGTGAAAAAATACGGTCTGTGATATGAAGGGATGGACACTTTCCAAGAGAATGCCGAACTCCGTTCGGGGAATCTTCGAAAAGCGTCCCCACTTCTGAAACCGACCACGGTTCTGAAGCCGAATGAACAAATCAAAATCCAGTACATCTTATCAGACACAGCGAACGGTAAGAAGTGGATACGCAAATAAGGGGTCAAGGGGGCTTGCCCCTTGCTCCGTGTATCTTTGATGTGGAGCGTAGCGGAATGTCAAAGGTACTAAGGAGCTACTCTTGACAAGAGTAGCAGAACATGGTATAATAGAATTGTAAAATGTCTGCGGCTATTGGAAAGAGTAGGAGGTGAAAGGAAATGAGCCAGACCGCAAGGCACATATCATATAGCAGGGGCAAAGGCAAGCTGCGACACAATAACCGGGACATAATTTCGAGCAACGTGGACAAAGCCCGTACACAGGACAACATCATTTTCAAACAGCAATCACTCGCTGAAGCCTATGCTGAAATATTTGGAAAGGCACAGGAAGCCTACAATGCCAAGCAGAAAAGAAAAGACCGTAAGGTGAAGGACTATTTTGTGAAGCTGTTCGGGCAAGAACCTACTGACACCATACTAACAAATAAGAATGAGCAGCAATCTTTCTACGAATATGTTGTTGGTATCGGTGATATGCACAACACTGGATTCAAGGATAACCCCGAAATGGCAGCGGTCGCTGTGGAGTGTCTGAGGGAGTACATGAATGGGTTTCAAGAAAGAAATCCGAACTTTCATGTATTCAATGCTGTCATCCATATGGATGAATCAACACCACATCTTCACTATGACTTCATACCATATTCTGATGGCTACAAAACAGGCATGACACGTCAGCAGGGAATTGCTAAAGCCTTGGAATGTATGGACTATGGCAAGGGAAAAGATGCTATCCATAATTTTACGCAAACAGAAAGACAGATTTTCAGGTCAATCTGTGAAAAGCACGGCATTGAGGTAGCTCCTGAAGAAAAGGGACGTGGCTATACTATCCCTACTCGGATATATGGACAGGTCAAAGAACTTGAAAAGCAAGCAGAGGAAGCACGGCAAAAAGTACAATCTGAAGAACTTGCTGCCGAAGCTGCCAGACAGCAGCGGATTTCAGAGGAACTTGCTGCCGATGCAGCCAGACAGCAACGGCTTTCAGAAGAAAAAGCGGCAGAAGCTGCACGGGCAGAAGCAGAAGCTGCTGAACAGAAGGCGACTGAAGCTGTTCAGAAAGCACTGGAACTGGAAACAAGCTCGAAGAGGCACTTGGCAGAAAGCCAATCTGCCTATGAGGATAGGATAAAAGCCCAAAAGCAAGCCGAAGCTGTCAAGCAACGTACATCAGACCTTGACCACCGGGAGAAGGTAATTCTCCAGAAAGAAGCCGAACTCGAACAGGTACAGCAGCATATACAGACAATTGCGGACAAAATGGCACGCTCAGCAATCAATGCCGAGAAAGCAGCACATGAGCAGACAATGAAAAAGCTGCATCAGACAGAAACTGCTCTTGATGCAGAACGGCATTCCAAAATGGCAGCAATCAGAGCAGCACTGAATAATGCTGCAAGGGCAATCTTCCCATTATCGTATCGCCTAACAAGTCATTACAAGCAGCGTGAGGAGCTGCGGAAAGGAATTAGCTATGTGGATTCTAAAAGAAGGCGAGGTAATCTCGCCCAAGAGGAAGAACGGGAAATTGATACAAAATCAAAATGACGATAATTCGGACAATTGTTGTGAGTTTGAGGAAGTTATCACAACTTATCAAACAAGCTGGCTGTTCACTACAATTCATGAAGCCGCTAAAGAAGCTTGTGCTGTAATAAGAAATGTTCTGAAATTGGATTTTAAAGATATAATTGATTTTTCAGTGATAAGCACTTACGATGACAACAGAGTGCTGATGTACGAGCTGCGTCTTATAACACCGCCTGAAATTGCTGAGAACTTACTTGAATATTATGAATATGAGTAAAAGGATGTGTCCCGTGTTATATCACTGATACTGCCGCATCACGAAGTAATGCCACTGCTCTGGGGGGCGGACGGTATTGACAAAATCTGTGAAGTATGTTATACTAATAAAAATACCGTTGCGATGTTGGAGCATCACAACGGTGGGTGTGGCATGATAGACAGACCACACGGGTGTGGTAGGATAGACCACAAAAAAACTCACTATGATTATTATACAGCATTTTCCCCCGTTTGTCAAGGGGGGAAATGAAAAAAAGTTGGTCTATCCTGTTACGCCCTATGTGCAAAATTCACATACGGGGTATAAGTGTACCCCCTATGTGCTACGGCATATAGGGAGTTTTTATGCCCCGGAGCAAAGGAGCGACCAATAAATGGGAATTTTTTCAGAAATGGACTATGCAATCCGATTATATGGAGAAAGACCACCGCAGATAAGTGACACCAGACTACAAGAATACCAACCACAAGAGCTAAAACAAATACGCAAGCCCCCACGCTTGAAAACTTATGACAATCAGAAATTGGCTGATTTCTGCCATTTCATAGCTGCCACGGAAGAGTTCAGAAAAAGTTACCGCATACTCTGCTACCAAAACAAGAATCCCAAATACATACCATATCTTAGAAAAATGGAAACTTCATGGTGTGAAGCAAACTACTTCTATCAGGGAGAATGGGCGGAAGGTAACAAACACGAGGACATAGCGGAGCGTATCAACTCGATTTGCTTCTATGAGGGCAAGGACTACTATATCACCAAAAACAGCTTCCGGAAGAGCAGAAGAAGTGCTAAGAATCGCAAAACAGGGCAAATGGAAAGCACACTCTTCAGCCTTGACAATATTGTCATAGACCTTGATATGCACGACAAGGAAGCCACTTTTGAAGAAATAGACCGGGAAATCGTGAAACTGTTCCGGGTACTGTTCCGGGAGAAAGAAAAGGAATCTTCTGCTTTACCTCGTTTCAGCTTTGCAGTAAAAACTGGTCGGGGTGTACATCTTTGGATTAGACTGGAAAGCTTCAGTGCAAAACTGACAAATGGCTATCGGCATTTCGTTAGGCAGATAATTGCCGAATTAAAGGCAATACTTAGCTTTGAGGACATCAAACTCGACATTGACGAAGCAGCATCTATCAACCCGGCAGGAGTAGTCAGACTTCCATACACATCCAACAGCAAACGCCCCGGATATGAAACACAGCTCCATGTGTTTTACGAAGAAAGTCCATACCGCTACACTTACCAAGAACTTAGTGAAATGTATCCAATCTCCAAGCCAGTTCGGCAAGAAAAGCAGAATGCCAAAGACCCGAATCTATTGGAAGAAAAAACCAAAAGCCATTCACATGATACAGGTTCACTCACCGGAAAGCGGGTCAAATTTCTCGAATGGCTCATTGAAGACCGTGGTGGATGGTGTGAGGGATACAGAGACCTCATGCTGCATCATTACTACAATGCACTTGTACAAATCACAGATAGAAGTACAGCACAAGAAAAACTGTCCAATCTCAACCAAAAATTTACTTCACCCCTATCAGAAAAAGACATACAGTACAACATTGTAAAACCAATCGACAAAAAAGGCTTTTACAAGTACACAAATCAGCGATTTCTTACCGATATAGGAGCAAATAGCAAAGAACGGCAACACTTTGAAGAAAAGAATCAAAAACAACTTGAACGTGAAGCTGCACGGCAAAAGAAAGCTGACAGAAATGCACAAATACGCTTACTCGCAGAAAATGGCTACACACGAGAAGAAATATCTAAAAAGGCAAACTGTTCAGTAAAAACAGTTACAGCGGTACTCAATACAG
>CANRDN010000051.1 GCA_947629375.1 uncultured Bacilli bacterium
TATTACACAAGATGTAAAAAATGAGCAAATCCTTGTAATTGTTAGGTTTGCTCATTTTTACTGCAAAACTCAAGATTTTATAATAATAGTATAACAAATTTATATAATAGAATTAAAGTTTTACTTAATAGTTAGCCAAGACCTTTACTATTTTTTACGCTTCGGTTTACAAAAAAAGACAGTTAACTTGCAATTAACCATCCTCTTTTTACTTTTTTATATTTATTAAAACTACTTTAGTGTTCTCAATAAACCAAACAAGGTTCTTTATTGTTATGTCACACTATCAACAGCTAAAAAAAGAGCATTGACTATATCAACACTCTAAATTTTTATAAATTTCTTTTTAATAATTGATTTAATTCTACAGCATATTCCATTGGCAATTCTTCCCTAAAGCGCTCGATGAATCCCAAAATTATAAGTTCTGTTGCTTTTTCTTCTGGTATTCCTCTACTCATTAAGTAGAATAAATTATCTTCATTAATTCTCGATACAGTTGCTTCGTGCTCTAGACTACTAAGAGGCGTCCTGCAAATGTTTGTTGGATAAGCATCACTTTTAGAGTCTTTGTCGAGTATAAGTGAATCACATTTTACCATAGCTTTACTATTTATGGCTGATTCTTTTATATCGACCTTACCACGATAAGTAGCGTTTCCTCCTAGTCTTGCAATACTTTTAGAAATAATCGTACTCGTTGTATTCTTACCTATGTGAATCATTCTTGCTCCACTATCTTGTTGCTGCTCGTGCGTTGCTACACTTATCGTTATACAAGTTCCACTTGAATTATCACCTTTTAAGATGCAGGCTGGATACTTCATTGTCGCTTTACTACCGATGTTACCATCGATCCACTCCATAACACCGTTTTCCATTACAACAGCTCTTTTAGTAACTAGGTTAAGAACATTTGGTGCCCAGTTTTGCACTGTCGAATATCTGCACGTACTATTCTTTCCAACATAAATTTCCACAACTGCTGCGTGTAAACTAGAACCGCTATAAGTCGGTGCTGTACAACCTTCGACATAATGTAAATGGCTATTGTCATCGACAATTATCAAAGTTCTTTCAAACTGTCCCATTCCACGAGAATTTATTCTAAAGTAACTTTGAAGTGGTCTATCAAGAGTCGTATTAGGTGGAATGTAAATAAAACTTCCTCCTGAAAATACTGCTCCATTAAGTGCTGCTAATTTGTTATCTGCACTACTAACAATCTTTGAAAAGTATTTTTTTACTAGTTCAGGATACTTCTTCATCGCCATCTCTATCGAAGTAAAAATAACCTTTTTCTTAACTAGTTCTTCAATCATATTGTGGTATATTACTTCGCTTTCATATTGAACCCCAATACCATCCATATACTTTTCACTATCGATTACACCAAGAGACTGAAATTCACACTTTATATTGTTATCAATTTTATTCCAGTTATCGTTAATTCCTTTTTCTTGGCTCTTGTAGTAGATTACTTTATTAAAATCTAAATCAAACTTTGGTCCAAAATTAGGCATATCAAGTTTTTGAAATAATTCATAACTTTTTAACCTAAAATCTAATACCCATTGTTCCTCATGTTTTATCTCTGAAATTTTACGTATATTTTCTTCACTTAGTCCTACTACTTCCATAAAGAACATCCTTTCTAATAATTATTTAGATTCGATTATTTGCTTAATTGAATTCATTGGAAGAAGAGCACATTTTTTTCTACTTGGTTGTTTATATACTTCATTATAGATATTTAACTCTCCAAGTACATCTTCATCATAAGGTAATTCGTTAATCATTCTTTCGAAGTTATCGATTATCACTTCTGCTTCTTCTTTTGTTTTTCCCTTTAATTCTTTTGTCATTACACTTGATGCACTCGTACATATTGCACAAGCATCTCCATCGAATTTGACATCTTCTACTTTACCATCCACTATTTTAGCTGCTACGGTGATATTATCGACACAAGACTCATTTCTTGAATTTACTTGTCTATAGTCCTTATCATCTGGTAATCCACGATTAGCAGGATTCTGATAGTTATCAAGTATAGCATCTCTTTTTAATTTTACATCCATATTATCCCTCTATTCTTTCTACACTACTGTCTCAAGGATTTTATCTTGATCCTTTAAGGCTTCAATCAATTTATCTATTTCTTCTTTAGTATTATAGAAGTATAAACTTACTCTACAAGTATTTGTAGAACATATTACTTCCTGTAACATTTTAGCACAATGATTACCTGCTCTTATACATATTTTAAATTTATTTAAGTAAATTGCAACATCTTGACTAAAATAGTTACCTACATTAAATAATAACACACCTGATGGTGATGTTTCATTATAAATTTTTATATTTGGAACTGTTTTCATTTTTTCAACTAGATATTTCTTTAGTTCTAATTCGTATTCGTGAATATTTTGAAGTCCTATATTTTCTAGATAATCGATAGCAGCGCCTAAACCGATTACCCCAGCGATGTTTCTTGTTCCTGCCTCTAGTCTAAAAGGTAGTTCTTTAAGTTCATATTCACCACTACTTGAAAAAGCAATATTCATACCTCCACCATATTCAAGTGGTACTAACTTTTCAAGTAATTCTTTTTTTCCATATAATACCCCCACACCAGTAGGCCCTAACATTTTATGAGCAGAAAAGCCTAAAAAACTTATATTATTTTCTATAACATCCACTCTTAAATGACCAATGCTTTGAGTTACATCGACAACAAATAAAATATTGTTTTCTTTACATAGCTCTCCTATTTCTTTAATTGGTCTTACATCTCCAATTGAATTTGTAATGTGGGCTAAAGATATAACTTTGGTATTGCTATTAATCATTTCTTTTAAATTTTCCATTGAAAGTGAGTTATCTTCTTCAAGGGATGCATATCTTATAGTAAAGCCAATCTGTTTTGCTAGACTAATCCAAGGAAGTAAGTTCGATGCGTGCTCGCCCTTAGAAAGGATTACTTCATCACCTTTTTGTAAGTAATGAGCCATAAATCCAAAGACAATCATATTAAAGCTTTCAGTAGATCCTTTAGTAAAGATTATTTCACTTCTATCTTCAGCATTTATAAAGTTTTTAACTTTGTCTCTTGTACTTTCGTATTCTTCATCAACTTTTAAACTTATATCGTAATCTCCTCGATGAGCATTAGCTGTGTATTTAGTATAATAATCAACAATTTTATTTACGACACTTCTAGGTTTCTGTGTAGTAGCAGCATTATCGAAATAAATAATACCTGTATTAAGTATTTCAAAATCTTCTCTATTCAACATATCACCTCCATTATTTATTTATTTTTTCTATTATTGAACAATATATGTCTCTTTCTTTCTCTGTTAAATCCATATTGTTAAGTAAGAACGCTCTAATAAGTAAATCATCACATTCTTTTTCGGTTAATCCTCTACTCATCATATAAAACTTTATATCTTCATCAAAAGTTCCAATATAAACAGAGTGACTTGCTTCGATATCATCATTATCGACAATTAAGTTTGGTAATACTTGACTCTTACCATTCTTTAAGTTAATTATTTTATTATCCTGTTTAAATCTAACTTTAAAAGCTTCTTTTTCGATTATTCCATCGACAATACACTTGAATTCGTTATCATCTACATTGATACAATGGTTTGTAATGATACTTTCCGTTTCTTTACTCTTATGTTTAACAGAAACACTATATTTATTATCTTTATAATTTATAAGACTACTACTATATTTCAAAAAGGAATTAACGCTATTCATATCGAAATCAACAACATCACTACAATCGATAGATAGTTTATTAAGTATTACATTACAGTCTTCATCGATATGATAACTTATTTTATTTTTGGTATTATTTGTCTTTATAAAACCTTTTACATTTACTCCCTTTACTATGTGAATATCAATATCTTTTTCTGTATCTGTTAAATCTACAACCATATCTGTGTCAGTATCTATAACTATATCATTAGTATCTATATTGTTATCTATTATTAGTTTATTCATTAACTTTTTCACCACTTATAACAGATGTATCAGAATATCCTTTTTTTTCTATTTCAAATGCTAAATCATATCCACCTGTCTTAACTATTTTTCCACATACCATCATATGAACAAATTGAGGTTTGATATATTCAAGTATTCTAGGATAATGAGTAATTATTAATACTGATGTTTTAGGGTGTGATTTTAAGTATTTATTGATTCCTTCACAGACCTTTTTAAGACTATCTACATCTAGTCCTGAATCAAGTTCATCTAGGATAATAAAACTAGGTTCTAAAAGTTCAAGTTGCAAAACTTCATTTTTCTTTCTTTCACCACCACTTGCACCAACATTTATTGCACGGTGAATCATCTCTTCAGGAAAATCAAGTTCTTTAGCTTTTTCTTTAATTATTTTAACAAATTCAAATAGTCCGATAGCATTTTCTCTTCTTGCATTTATCGCAGTTTTCAAAAATTCACTATTTTGTACTCCTTCGACGCTTATCGGATTCTGAAAAGATACAAATACTCCTCGTCTTGCTATTTCATCTGTTGAAAGTCCTAATATAGATTCATTATCAAGCAAGATATCACCACTTTTAACTTCGTAATTCTTATTTCCAAGGATTACTTTAGATAAAGTAGATTTACCAGTACCATTAGGTCCCATAATGGCATGTATCTCACCATCTTTTATATCTATATTAAAATCATTTAATATTTTTTTATCTTTAACCACTACATTTAACTTTTTTATATTAAGCATAGTTTCACCTCTAACGTTTTAATTATATCATAAATGACAATATTTTTATAAAGATATGTATAAAAAAAGTAAATTTATGACATTATATAAATGATATTTGATTATTCGCGAAAAGAAAGGGAAACTTTTCTTTTTTTGTGTTAAAATATTCTTGAAAGGAATGATTTTATGGACTGTTTATTTTGTAAAATTGTAAAAGGAGATATTCCAAGTAAAACAATATATGAAGATGATTTAGTTAAAGTATTTTTAGACATAAATCCTACTACTAATGGTGATATGTTAATAGTACCAAAAAAACATTATGAAAATATTTTTGATATTGAAGAAAGCCTTCTACTACATATTCATAATGTTATTAAAGATTTATATAATTTATTAAAAGACAAGCTTGCAATAGATGGATTAACCCTTGTTCAAAATAATTTTTATGGGCAAGAAGTTAAACATTTCCACGTTCACGTTACTCCAAGATATACCAACGACGAAGTAACTCAATCGAGCAATAAGAAAATACTTGTGGATTTAGATTCTGTATTTGACCAAATTAAAAGTTAGAGAAATCTAACTTTTTATAATTTTATAATTCTTTTTACTACTCTACCTTTGTTTCTTTCAGTAAAGCTTTGACACATATCTGATGCTTTTCTCATTATATCTTCGGTGTACTCTGATATTTCAGTATCTAAACAAGGTATCATAATATCACGAGATTGTAAAAGTAAACATATTTGAGTTTAGGTTTTTTACGAAAAATTTGAATAAATTTATATTATGTATTAAATAATGAGTGTTTCTTTAACAA
>CANRDN010000052.1 GCA_947629375.1 uncultured Bacilli bacterium
CCTTCAGAATAATATGTATTAGAATCATATTTTTCATATTTACAATTATTACTCGATACATTTGTAAAATTATCGAACTTTCGTTCAACATCATCTTGTGCTGCCCCGGCAGCTATTCCTTTTAACATATTTTCAAGATTTTGAATTTTCTCAGCAGAGTCGGCTAAATTATTTTTAATCGTAAACGTATACGTCACCGGCGTAAGTTTTATGGTATATTTAATACTAACTACATCATGCTCCGGTACATCATCTTCATACGGTGCATCTAATGTCTTGCCTCCACTCGTATACACCCCGTTATATGGACACTCATGCGTTCCATCTTCTCTGCTCTCTGTCTCTTTTATAAAAATCCTATAATACTGATACACTGTCGTATCCTCTGTCGGAGCTTTAATGCATCTCACAACTTCCCATTTATTCGGATCGGTCAAACGCTTATCTGTATCATACGTATTATTACGATTAATCAAAAGTGTTTTAGCCCCGTAAAAATCTTTCTGTGCCCATGTGTTGACATCCGCATAATTCTCATAATATAAATACGCTATCTGAAGCGGAGTCTCAAATATAGCGTCATTATTGCCGTCATTGTCGTTATCAATCGGATATGCCTGACTGTTTGCAAGATATAACATCTTTTCTGCACGCTTACCTGCAAGCATCCACAAACCGAATCCGGGCAGATATGATTCCTCATCGCCCGATCCGGTAACTACATACGCCTGTTTTGCCTGACTCGCATGTGCATTATAGAATGCTCCCGCTGTCTGATATGCAGATCCCGATATTCCCGAACCCATAAACATATTAACTGCTCCGGCAGAATACGAACTGCTCTCCACAGTTCCCGAATATATATCAAATAATGCTTCTGTATATGCATCCCAGTTAGTATGATGATTTCTCAGCAAACCGAATGCATCGGTAATATCATCGCCCTCATATCTTTCCGACTGTAAACCCGAATCGGCCGTTGCATTTGACAATATGCCTGCAACAGCCTCATCCGTATAACCCAATGAATGTAAGTATTTATATATAGTTTTACCTCGAACCACCTGTTCATCAGACAGAAGTCCGTTCGAACCGAGCATTTGTGTATTGACAGTATCTCCCGGTTCGGCACAGCCTGCTTCAGCCTTGACATTGCTTGCTGCCATATTCGTACTTCCGTTGACATTGGCGTCATATATTGAAACAGATGTAATAATTGTGCTTGCCGCAAGTACCAGTGCAACAGCCTGTTTCGGTACACCGAACGCTGTTGCAATTCTTCCGAAAATATTGCCTACGGTATTAACGGCTCCCGCAGCGGCATTTTTAATACCGCCCGTTAAGCCTTTCTTAGCGACAGTCGCTGTCGTATTTGCTGTTTCTGTTACTTTTTCAGACTGTTCATTATTATTTGCCATTCTCATCTCACCTCATGACCGACCAAGCAAATACAGAACCTCATCAGAACTGTTTATATCTGTAAAAGAATCTGCGTCCTTAATATTTGCTTCGATATCCAATAATTTAAACAAATCTTCTGTCTGATATTGTTCTTTAATTTTAATCAGTTTGTTTATACCGCTCCTGTATGCCTGTAATGCGTCTTTATATTCTTTATCTGTATCATCCGAAGCGACAACATTTTCTTTATATTCTGCCCCGTTAAGGAGCAGGACATTATCGACTTCTTCCCATTTCGTCTGCAAATATTCCTTTGCCTCGGTTTGCTTTTGATTTTTCCAATCGGTATATCTTATATTATTGGGTACAATATTATCAATATGATTATCTCCGACATTCATACCCTGATAATTATACTGGATTCCGCCGGGAAATACAAAACCTGTTGAAAGATATACATTATCGCCTATAATGTATCTGTACTTCGTTACATCATTTTTATCATTATTACCCTGAACGGTATAATCGGATGATATGACAGATGAACCGCTTGATACTAACATGCGTTCATTAAATTCAAACGGATTGTTTTCTGTATCATCAGCATCTTTTGTAATAAAATCGCTCTGCACACACACGGGTAAATCAACATTTGTAAAACCCCACTGCTCAAGACGACGCTTCTGCTCATAAATCTGCGAAATGCATTTATTCATCTCATCTACATCGCTTTTGAGTAAAGTCTTAATTTCATCATATGCCGTCGGCATAACACACTGTGCATATATATCCGATACTGTAGCTTTGGAATCACTCAGACAATCAACTACAACCGCATCTTTTCCTGTTAGATTAAGATCAAATTGAATCTGATTAAAGTTTTTGAAACTGTCCTGTGTTTCATCGAACTCACTATATCCCTCAGATGCTTCCGATGCTACTATACCACTGTTACGAACTATAATCGTAGATAGTAACTGCTCAAATCCCTGTGGATCGTTCAAACGGATACCCATATAACCTGTATTTCCGAAAACATAAAACGAACCTGTTACCTGATGCTGTATTTTACCGTTTGTTCCGCCCATGAACACACGGTAATCACTGGCTGCTGTGGATATGTTCTCAGTATTATCCATATGCAAAACAATAAATGCCTGTGTAGAATCAGAATTTCGACATACACTCTCAACAGTAGTTTTTCGTGATGTCAGCGACCATGTAAGCTCTGTTTCTCCGTAAAGAGTTTTATCGGATATCTCAATCTGGTCGCTCCTGTTTTTAGCATAAAACCCGTATGCAAATAGACAGGCAAAAACCAATAAAAACGCTAAAAAACTGACTCCGAATCGTTCCATTTTATAATGTGTGCTTCTTAAAAATGTTTTAATCTTCATGCATACCATCCTTTTGTATGTTGATATCATTATATCCATTTACATTAATTATACCAAAAATACGTTCATAAATCAACCTATTTCTGACAAAATCCGGGTAAAAAAATTTCCCCTCACTTAATCAAACGATTAAGTAAGGGGGAAAATCAATATTGCTAAATTACAGTGTCTTTACCAAGGTAGGTACTGTGAAAAGAACAATGCTTCCGTACCCATGCTATTGACTTCATTAAGAACACCCTCTGACATTCCTTGCAGCAACTCAAATCCACTGCCGATTGCGAGTGCTCCGCCAAGAACAATCGCTCCAATAGCCATAACCCAGTTAGTCTGTGCTCTGTCTGATACAAAGCCTTTTCCGACTTTATAGATGCCGACACCCATCATAACCAAACCAACAAGTGTAACAATCAAGCCTACCCATGACCGACCGTTACCTGCCAAAGTGTCCAAAAAATGATTAATCGTAAACTCCATCGCAAAATCAGACAGACCGTTTGAGATAAAATTGTACATCTCTTTTTACTCCCCTTTCTTTTTCAATTTTAGTTTGTGACATTCCTCCCTGCCTGTAGAAGCGGGGTTTTCCCGTCCTCAGCAAGATTGATTCTCGTTCGATAGCATCAGTGTACTAAGCATAAGCGAGCTAACCCCGTGTGTCCCACGGTTCTCATTCCGCTGCCTTAGAGACAGGGAACTTCTTGTCCATTTAGATTAAAAATGATACAATTCTGACAAGCCCTTCACGAAATATTTTCTATTCCTCTTTGTCAGCAAATTATTCTTGTCTGTGTATATGCGTTAATCAAATGACAAGAATTTTATCATTTTCACAAGATACAGGAAACTTTTTTCCATCCTGTTGAGTTAATTATAACATATTTCTACCAAAAGTCAAGATGTAAACAAAAATATTTGCTACAAAATAGGGAAAATTACAATATTGTACCACACCAAGAACAAGAGAAAACTATAACTATTTAACAGTTATTGTACATTTTGCTGTTTTACCGTTATTAGATTTAACTGTAATCGTAACCGTACCCTTACTTATGCCTTTAACAAGACCGTTTTTATCTACTGTAGCTATTTTGACATTGCTTGTCGTCCAAGTTACAGATTTATTGCTTGCATTAGTCGGATTAATTGTAGCTTTAAGCTGAACGGTTTTGCCTGTGTTTACACTTGCTGATGATTTATCAAGCTTAATACTTGTGACTGCCGTTGTAACTGTCACTGTACATTTTGCTGTTTTGCCGTTATTAGACTTAGCTGTAATAATAGCTGTTCCATTAGCCACACCTTTAACAAGACCGTTTTTATCTACTGTAGCTATTTTAGAATTACTTGTCGTCCAAGTTACAGATTTATTGCTTGCATTAGTCGGATTAATTGTAGCTTTAAGCTGAACAGTTTTACCTGTATTTACACTTGCTGATGATTTATCAAGCTTAATGCTTGCAACTGCTGTTGTAACTGTCACTGTACATTTTGCTGTTTTACCGTTATTAGACTTAGCTGTAATAGTAGCCGTTCCATTAGCTACACCTTTGACAAGACCGTTTTTATCTACTGTAGCGACTTTAGCATTACTTGTCATCCAAGTTACAGATTTATTGCTTGCATTAGTCGGATTAACTGTAACTTTAAGCTGAACAGTTTTACCTGTATTTACGCTTGCTGATGACTTATCAAGTTTAATACTTGTAACTGCTACCTCTTTAACAGTTACTGTACATTTTGCTATCTTACCGTTATTAGATTTAGCTGTAATAGTCGCTGTACCTTTGCTCACACCTTTAACAAGTCCCTTTCTGTCAACAGTAGCTACTCTATAATTACTTGTAGACCATGTGACCGACGTATTATCTGCACTGCTCGGACTGATTGTAGCTGTAAGCTGAACAGTGTTTCCCTCATTTACACTTACAGATGACTTATTGAGTTTAACACCGGTAACAGCTGTTGCTGAAACTGTTACTGAACATCTTACTGTCCTACCATTACTTGACTTAGCCATAATAATGGCACTGCCCTTGCTTACACCTTTAACAAGACCGTTCTTATCCACTGTAGCGACTTTGGAATTACTTGTAGACCAAGTTATAGACTTATTGCTTGCGTTACTCGGAGTGATTGTAACTTTAAGCTGATATGTTCCGTCTTTACTCACAGTTAATGATGTTTTATTAAGAGCAATAGATTTAACTGCAACCGTATTAACACTATTATTATTAACAGTTACTGTACACCTTGCTATTCTGCTGTTATTAGATTTAACAGTAATAATTGCTGTTCCTGCGTTTACACCGGTAATAGTACCGCTACTATTAACAGTAGCTACATTCTTATTACTCGATGTCCATGTCAAAGTCTTATTACTTGCATTACTCGGATTAATTGTAGCTGTGAGTTTAACTGTTTTACCTTTATTGACAGTTACAGATGTTTTGTTAAGAGTAACAGATTTAACTGCAACCGTACTATTATTAACAGTTACTGTACACCTTGCTATTCTGCTGTTATTAGATTTAACAGTAATAATTGCTGTTCCTGC
>CANRDN010000053.1 GCA_947629375.1 uncultured Bacilli bacterium
AGCAACTTCGACAAGGTATTGAACAGGAAGTAGAACGTAAAGCCGGGGAACTTTATGACAGCAAGATACAAGAAATGTTCGGGGGAACTCCGACCAAACGGGAAAAGCGGTTAGAAAAGTTCTGTGAAAAAGTCAAGTATGAAGACGGGTCAAGTGTTATGGATGCGTTTTTGGAAGAAGAAGAAAAACTCAAAAAAGGCAAGTTATGAAGTCGGTAAGACTTGGATTGACAAACAACCAAGATTATGATAAAATAAAAGCAGGGTACTCGCAATACCCTGCCCTAAGTTCATCTTTACACAAGAGAGGACAAGCCTCTGGTTGCGATAGATAAACCTTATACAAAATATATTCTATCACATACCAGTGAAAAAGTCAAGAGAACAACTCCGTTCTACGGAATCTTTTTGCTTGTTACTCTCCAAATCGAAAAGGAGAGGATTTTTTATGCCATTTCTTGCAGATACAACCCTAACAAGCGAGAAAGAACTGATTGACAAGCTTATCCAAGCAGGGTGGAGCTTCAAAAGAGAATGGGTAAGCAGTCCGAGGTCAGGATACGAACCACCAACAGTAGGAGTGTTCAGTCGGGAAATAAAAAAACCCAAAATTTCTACACAATGCACAAAAATCTCATCAGATGCTTGTGCAAAAAGGCAGGCGACAATGCACACTAAAACGGGGAATTTTGTAACAGAAAATTTTTCTGTTACAAAAGGCACACGAGAAAATGTCGATTTTTCGGGGGAAAACATCGGGGGCGACAGAGACTATGGGTGTCCCATAGTAGAGGCTGCCCCCGACTTCCCTCCCGCTTTGGCTGATATATTGTCTATCAGTCGTATGAGGCAGGAGGGTGATGCCCTTGTGTTGGCTCTTGACACTGAATTCTACTACTTGTCTGATGACGTGAGGTCTATCCTCACTTGGCAGATTGCCTTCATTGCTCCGAGCCGTCCCGATTTTGTTCAAGAGATTGTTTTTGCTTCAACGGACGGTGAACGTATTACTATCAGCTTTTTGTTATCTTGGATTGTTGAGAATTACGACCTTTCTGCTCTATATCCTGCGGGTTTCGATGCCTTCGACTTTCGTAAGTCCCGTAGATGGATATACCATACTGTTCATGAAAATGGTTCTGTCGTTTCACATGAGGCTTTAACACCTGATGATGCTTATGAAAAGTCTACTCTTGACGGTGAACGTGAAGTTCTTGCTCTTAGTATGTCTCCATATACTGTACATAAAGCAAAGCCCAACGCCCTTTCTGAGAATGGTATAAAATATGTCGATAAATCTCGCATTGTTGATGGTTATGTGAACAATTTCAGTGAGTTCAACAGGTACGCTTTGCCCGTTTATTTGCTCTGTCATGCAGGTAAAGCCGACCTTTCTGCACTTTGTCAGAAGTGGTCTGATGACTTCATGCCCCGCCTTTCTGATGTTCAAGGTGGTCTTGTTGCTCTTTCCGACTTCTTTCTGCACCCTCCGACCGTCAAGCAATACTGGAAGTTCTTTCCTGTGAATCTTACTGTTCGAGATACCATGTGTTTTGCTCCTGCCGGTCAGAAGTCGCTTGCTTCACTCGGTAAGACTATCGGTGTCCCAAAACTCGATGTCTCCGGTGCTGACAAGAACAATATGCTTGCCTATCTTCATCGTGAACCTGTAAATTTCTTTGACTACGCTATCAATGATAGTGTTATTGCTCTTTGCTTTGCTGGCGAACTTTGGGGGTATAATACCAATATGCCCGTTACTGTTAGCGGTGCTGCTGTCAAGGCTGCTGTGCCTGTTATTTCTGAATATCTTGGTATTCCTGCGGACGGCTCAAAAAAAGCTCGTGATTCTTATAATATGTCGTTTCGTGGGCTGCATACTGTGAAGAAAGGACTTTCTGTTATGCCTGAAAAAGCCGGATTTATTGAGAACACGTCCCTCGAACCTCTGAACGATAACGCTCGTATTTTGCAGACTTACGCAAAACAGGCGTACAAGGGCGGTTATAACGGTTCTCTTATCATCGGTAAATATGATGGTGTGCTTACTCACGACTTTGACCTTGAAAATGCTTATCCTACCTGCATGGCTCTTGTCCCCGATGTTGATTGGTCTGGTGATGTTATCGCTAATGAGATTGTACATCGTAAAATCAAGCGTCAGGATTTTCACACACCTTTTGACTTGATGTTCGGTTACATCAAATTTAAGTTTCCTGACAGCGTGAAGTTTCCGTGTATTCCTGTTTCTGTCAACGGTTCTATGGTGTTCCCTCGTACCTCTGACGGTCTCGATGGTGTTTATGCCTCTGCTCCTGAGATATATCTTGCTTTGTGTCTTGGTGCTGAGATTTGGGCTGAACACGTCTATATTGGTGAATATCGTTACAACAATGATGGTACTGTTAGCCGTTCCCTGCTTGCTGCTGTCAAGCAACTTGTCAATGACAGAACGCTTGCCCAGAAGTTTTTCGGTAAGAAGTCGCTTCCTGACCATCTTCTGAAAACTGCTGTCAACTCCCTTTATGGTAAGACAGCACAAGACCTCATCGACAAAGAAACTTGGAACGCCTTTCTTGACCGTATGGACAACATCGGTGGTAGTGCTATGACTTCACCGACACACGCTTGTCTGACAACTGCGGGTGTTCGTTGTGTTTTACTTGCTGCTATGAATGAACTGGATGCTTTTGGTTATAAGACCTACTCTGTTACCACCGATGGGTTTATTACCAATGCTCCCGAAGATGTTCTGAACAGTTTGTCAATGTTTGGATTCGCTGACTACTTTCGTTCTGCACGGCAATCTCTTGTCGGTTCTGATGAGATGTGGTCTGAGAAACATCATCAGACTGATTTACTCAACTTCACAACACGAGGTAATGTTTCTCTTTCTTCTGAGGGTGTCTGTGCCCATAATAGTTTTGTTACGGGATTTGATAAGGACAGCTATGAGGACAGACTGGCACTCATGACTGTTGTTCTTGGTAGGACTGGTCGCTGTCATTGTTTTAATAAAACTTGGACAAAGTTTCGCAAGCTTGCTGCTCGACAGGCTCGTGCTGACTTTGCTGTAACCGAACGTGGGCGTGCTTTGTCTATGGATTTTGATTTGAAACGTAAGCCTGTAAAATCTTCTATGGAAACTGTGTTCCCTATTGTAGAGGGTGAACATTTTGAAATTGTAAACTTTGATACTGAACCTTATGAAACAGTTTCGGATTATCAACATTACAAGAATGCTTCAAAGTCGTGTCGTTGTCTGAGAACTGAAAAAGATTGGGCGTTGTTCTTTGCCAAAGCTGAAAGAACTGACAAGGGTGGTGTTCGTCAGCTTACAGACCTTGATTGGTCTATCCTTTTCACTTGCATTATGGGGTATCGACTCGGTTTGTGGGACATTCCATATCTTAACACTGATGGTCTTTCTGTTAAGGACAAAATCGCTTGGATAAATCAATTCAACAATTCCAAAAAGAAGTTCACCGAGAACACTTGGAAAGATTGTCGAAAGCAAAACAGAGCAAGTCAAATGCTTGACAGAACACTTATTGTTGATGTACTGACAGCTATGCAAACTTGGACACTGGAGAAATGAACCACCAGTGATATAACAACAAAGGAAATGGCAGGAGCAAAAAATGCTCCTGCTTTTCTTCTGAACGTTGAGGTCTCCCAGATTGAAAGGGGGTGCAGGGGGAACGCCTGCCCTTCGGAGAACACCCAACCTAAGCTCTGCTTAGGTATTGGGTGCAAGACTTATTGACATACGTCATCAAATATGATATAATGGTAGTGTCAATAAGGCTGAAACCATATCACCCAATGGGTGGTAACGAGCGAAGGAGAAAGGAGCGAAAGAAATGGCATCAGCAGACTGGATGAAGTGTACAACACAGAAAGCAGGAGCAATGAAAAAGCATCTCGGACAGCATGAACGGGTGAACGTAAACCACAGCAATCCAGACATAGACATAAGCAAATCACACCTGAATTATACTATCGGATGCAGCGACTACTCTGAAGCACTGGAACGGATGAAGCAGCGGACAAAGGAAGTAGATGAAGTTCAACCACCTAAACGGGTACGAAAAGACAGAGTCACTTGCTGCATGATAGAGATACCTTGTCCACCAGAGATAGAGGAGCAAGGGAGAGCAGATGACTTTTTCAGGCAAGCGTATGAAGTTATGCAAAAGTATTTCGGTGCTGAAAATGTTCACGGTGGTTTTGTTCATAAGGATGAAGTGCATGAGTACACAGACAAGGACGGAGTAGAACGGAAGAGCTTGGAACATATGCACACACTTGTGTCAGCATATACTCCAGAAAAAGGAATAAATGGAAAAGCTTTTGAAACTCGTGCAAGGTTGAGGGACTTCAATCAGACTTTGGATACCATGTGCCGGGAAACTTTTGGGGTCGCATTCAATACCGGAGAGAAACCCGGTAGGAAAAGTGTGGAACGGCTGAAACAGGAGAGGGAACTTCAAGAAGTAGCAGCTCAAATCAAAAAAGAAATCAGAGATTTACAGGAACAAAGCGAAAAGGTACGGAAAGAATATGATGAAACCATAGACAGAGCTGTTCATGCAATGAAGATTCCAAAACCACCGAAACCACCATTTGATTGTAAACCGACACCAAGTGTAATAGGTACTCGTGACCAGTTTATCCGAAACAGTGTTAATCGTGATAAGGGATATATGGAACGTAGAAAACTTGAGAAAGAAGTAGGAGCGTCTTACGATAAGTCAATGGAAGAATACAGGCAGAAACTTGAACAGTGGGAGCAGTGGGAGCAAGACTTCGCAGAGTATACTGAAACATATGGAATGTCAGCAAAGGTACAGGCAACAGCAGCTCGACAAGTTCAGACGGAAAAAACACAGTCAAGTCGGGAAAAAAATTTGGATGAGCGTGAGGCAGCAATAGAACAGGAATGGGAAAAGATACAGCAACTTCGACAAGGTATTGAACAGGAAGTAGAACGTAAAGCCGGGGAACTTTATGACAGCAAGATACAAGAAATG
>CANRDN010000054.1 GCA_947629375.1 uncultured Bacilli bacterium
AATTTCAGAAGTTTTCAGTTCATTATATACAAATCTATAATCATCTGCAGACATACTCATTATTTATCTTCTCCTTTGGCAGTGTTTTTTTACTTAAATGGTAAATCATCCTCCAACCCTTCCGGAATATTCATAAAACCCTCAGCATTTGCCGGTAAAGGTCTTCCTGCCGGCTGATTATTATTACCATCCGAAGCAGCACTGCTTGACTTACTTTCAGCAAATTCCTGTTCTTCAATAACAACATCAGTCGTATATACTTTATTACCATCTTTATTCGTATAACTGCCTGTCTGAATTCTTCCTATGACGGAAATTTTAATACCCTGATGAAAATATTTTTCGGCAAATTCCGCCGACTTACCAAATGCTACACAGCTTATAAAGTCTGCTGTCTGCTCAGCATTTTCCTTGCGAAATCTCCTGTCAACAGCAAGAGTATATCTTGCTACCGCAACAGGCTCACTCCCCTGACTATACCTTATATCCGGATCGCGTGTTAATCTTCCCATTAAAATTACTTTATTCATTGTAAATATCCTCCCTGTGTTAAAATTTATAGCTAAGTATCATATCTAATCATTTTATTAATCTCTACAAAACAATTTGTCCCTTACCATCTTCCGGCCTTTCTAATTTCAACATCTTTTCTGATTTCTATTTTCCTAATTACCTGCTCCTCATATTCAGTCTTTGCATCTTCATTACTTAACATCTCATATTCATTCTGATAAACTTTGCCTGACATTTTCCAGTTCTGATGTATCTTAGACATCTCATATAATGCAATATTGTCATCCCCATACTTGCCGACCGTATATGATCGATTACCATCATGAACTACTACTTCAGTACCCATATCTGGCACATTTTTAAGTGTTACAATTTTTCCTTCCAAATCAACTATAATGTCTTTATCCTGTGATACCAGTAACATTTTTCATTCCTCCCATTAAATTATTTATAATCCTCCAAGAAAACCAAGTATTTCCTCAGGTATAGGTATATCCGGTTCATCCGGTTCAACATTCTCTGAATTTTCTCTAGCGCTAACAGTTCCCCCTTTCTCTTTTTTTTCTTCTTTAATACTTCCGGCTTCCTGTATGTCTATCCGGCTTTCAAGCTTTTGAACTCTGTCATTCAGCTTAGCAATCATATCTGCTACGCTATTCATATCATCAATTTTATCCATTAATACTTTAAGTTTTAAATTCAACTTATCACTGCATATATCGGACACTGACTCCTCGCTTGCATGAATATCAGACAGATTATAATGCTGCAGCATAATATCTGTTATTATTTTGTTGCGCATCCTTACAGGATAAGAAGAAAGAATATCATAAAGCTGCCTATGCTCCGGAACATTTACGTTGAGCTGTATTCTCAAGTCTTTATATTGGTACTTATCGCTATCCATGATTTATCTACCTCTTGTTTTCATCGCATTTGCAAGAATTTCATAGCCTTCTGCATTCGCTCTGATATCTGTAATATAATTAACACATTCACTCTCAATGCGGCCATACTCTTTCATTATTTTAGCTCCCCCACCCATAATAAACGTCTGCATAAATTCATAATTGACTTTATTTTGACGAAGCAGATTTATTACTGCTGCACACCATGCTTCCATTTCCGATGTACATAACTGTATAACCTTATCCGGCATGACTGTTTCCCTATTTAATATGATGTCTATAATCTGATCGTTTGACAGTTCCGATTGATATGACCGACTCATTTGCTCGTTAATATTGCTTATCAGATTTGCTATTCCGAACTGAAGTGTTTTTGCTCTTGACAAATCAACTATATGTTCTGAAGTAATAGGTAATATTTCTATAGTACTTGTGCCAATATCTATTAAATAGCATCCACCTTTTATTCCTGATAATTTCGGAGCTATGGCCGCATATCCCTGTGGAAACACATAAATGTCATCAATTACGATATGATGTTCCCTGTCTTCATACATGTAATCGACTTCCTTATTTCTTGATAAATAAGATATAAATGCTTCCCTTTCAGCGCCGTATCTTGTAAGCGGTATGCCTGCCGCTATTGATATCTTCGCATTTAATATAATAGGTGTACGTTTTAATTCCTCAGCTATTGCTGCTAAGGTGAGTACATAATAAGCACCATCAGATGTTTTATTCCCTGAAAGCCCAGTAGATGCACACCCCACCTGATAATATGTATTTTCATATTTAATTACCCTTGTATTCACCGGTGGCTGCTCATTAAATTTCGCAACTCCACTTGCAAATATGCTATTCTTTGTCTTCATATATCCAAATCCATGATCTATTCCTATTATCATATCATTACCTCTCCGCTTTCACTTATTTTCTATACTGTTAAATGCTTCTTCCATTTCGCTTGTCATACATGCTCTAATATTATCTTTTGATGTTGTCAGTATTACATCATCCGGCATATCTGATGCTGCTATCATTTGTATCGCTCTGACAGAATTATGTAATATCGTTGATATAGTACCCTTGCTTACGCATAGTTCTTTCGCAACGATTCCATATTTAGAATTTTTTAAACACCACAACCTGTTAATTGTATAAAAATGCAGTGGTGCAATTTCCTGAAAACGTACATAGCTTATCCAAATTCTGTTTATATACATTTCCTCTTTAATAAGTTCATCTAATTTTTTTGATATACCAAGTATTTGTCTATTAATATCCTCTGCATCCATAACTGATTCAAATACCATATCTTTCTTATATCCCGAATCTTGAACATATTCTGCAGTTTTAAATCCGGTTAAACATATACTGTCTCTAATCTCTTCCAGTTCCAGCAGGTATTCAACTAAATGAGTTCTTTTGTATTCAATATTCACTTTTAACTGCTCTTTATTTTTTATACATCTGGCTATATCGTCTTCTGCATATGTATACAATTTTATTCACCACCTAATCACTGCTGAAATCTATATGATTTGCTTTTTCTTTAGCTGCCTTTTCAGCAGACATAAGATAATCAGTAAATGATATATCCCTTGCAGCTACCATAATACCGCTGCTATCCTCCCTGCCAAGCAGCAAAGAGCCTGTTATGATTATTCGTTTTCCTTTATTTTCCGGTATAATATATGTTCTTGCTAATTCCTGCAACGATTTATCTCTTTCAAAAATCATTACATTAATAAAACCGGTAGTTTTACCCATATTTACAACCAATGGGAAATATATTCCAACTCCATTTTTATTTTTATAATTAAAATCGGATACCCCTTTATATATATATCCGCCAATTACTATTACATTCAGCTCTGTCATATATGCTCCTTCTCAATCTCCAAGCTCAATACAAAGTTACGGTACGCCATTTGTATTTAAGATAGCCATACTTTTTACTTTCTTGTCCTTGTATTTCTTCCAATACTTTCTTTAGGTATTTCCTTTTCTGCCCAGTTGCTATCTTCCTGTTTTTCTATCTTCACTTCATCTGCCCTTATTCTTTCTAATACTAAACACAATTCTGTAATTTCAATTTTCCGTTTAGATATTTTGTCCTCTATAGTCTGCCTTGCTCTTCTTCTCGCTCTACCACTTATGCAAAAAAACTGCTCAATTCCAAATTTATACATCCTTAAATTCGGAAATTCCTTTATCCCCTCTTTATAATATTCTTTAGCAAGTTCCTCATTAGCCATATGAAAATAATTTCCTTGCTTATCTCTTTCCAGCAATTCTTTTTTAAAGTATTCATATTCCTCATGATACCTCATTTCTCATACCTCCTTTTATATACACTCCCATAAATTCAAATGGAAACCAGCACTTATATTACAACTGTATCTTCAATTCACCTGTAGATAATGTCCATAGTCCATAAATATCAATATCCTGCATTTTTTTATATTCATCTATCACTACCGGATTATCCGTATTGGGTTTCTGAGAATGTTGCTGATATCTTTCAAACACTCTGGCACATAGTTCGTTTTCTCTGCAATTAAATCTTTTCATCTTCATGATAATTCCCCACTTTCGCAAATTACCTTTCATACATTCTTCTGTGCTATATCTGCATTATAAGGCACACCCCCACGTTTTAATTCGTTATAAATAGTTGCACGATGGAATCCAACAATCTCAGCTATAAGTGCAATCCTTACACCTTTTGCATTAAGTTCTTCAATCTTTTTCCTATCTTCATAATTTAATCGTCTATCTCCCTTTTTCATGAATTTCACACCTTCTTTCGTTAAATTAAAAATTAAAAGGGAATGTGCTAAAAGTCCTTAAACTCTTGACACATTCCCTTATAAAATCGTATAAAAAAAGAAATGCGATAGAGTTTATTAACTCTTGTCGCATTTCATTTTACAATGTAGC
>CANRDN010000055.1 GCA_947629375.1 uncultured Bacilli bacterium
GAACGGAGAAAGATAGAGCAACTTCGACAAGGTATTGAACAGGAAGTAGAACGTAAAGCCGGGGAACTTTATGACAGTAAGATACAAGAAATGTTCGGGGGAACTCCGTCCAAAAGGGAAAAGCGGTTAGAAAAGTTCTGTGACGAAATCAAGTTCGATGACGGTTCGAGTGTTCTGGATGCGTTTTTAGAAGAAGAAGAAAAACTCAAAAATGGAAGATTTAGAGGTCGATAAGAATTATATCCACAGGTTCGTCATTTTGCACAAAGGTTTTTCCTTGCATAGAATGCGGAGATATATGCCAACGTTTTTTTCAAAGTCACTGTGGTTTCTGTGGTTTTTGTGTGCTTTTTTGGCTATATGCGGGCGTGACTTGAAGTTCAGTCACGCCAAAATCCCAACTGTGGTTTCTGTGGTTAAGTGTGGTTTTTTTGCTGTGGTTTTGTGCAAATCCACACTTGACAACTGTGGTTATAGTATGATATACTGTGGATGAGGGGGCAAAACCACATATGCAAAATGACGAAAGCGAGGTAACCACACATGAAAAAAAGCAAAGAAAGCGAGGTAACCACACATGAATAATGCACAACCTGATGTCCGTAATGCTACAAAGATAAGACAGTTTACTGTCTGCCAGTTCAACTACAACCCACGAACAGGAGCGTTTCTGGCTAATCTTACAGAAATAACTGACAATTTGGCACGATATAAGAGTTTTACAGAATGGGCGTGGGTTATTCATGATAGGGATGTATACACGCAGGACGCTATTGATGAAATGAATGCAACTTTGCGAAATGAAGCTAAAAAAGTACAAAATCTTACAGATGAGGCTTCGATAGCTCAATATGTGGGTAATAATGTTTGGGCAAAACTCGGAGATAAAAAAGGAGTACACGTTCATATTGTTTGCAAGATGAAATATGCCCTTGAAATCTATAAAATAGCTGACTGGCTTGGAGTTCCTGAGCATTTGGTTCATATCATTAAGGGCAAGGGTGCTTTTCTTGATTGTACAGAATACCTCACACACGAGGATGAGAAACAGCAGAAACTCGGTAAAATTCGATATGATGACAGTGAAATACATTGTTCTGAAAGCTTTAATGATTGGAGACAGCGGCTTGATGATAGGGTAATACAGGAAGCAAAGTATGGTATAGGCAAGACCCCGGTGCAGAAAATCATTGTTGATGTTGCAAGATACGGCAAAACATTGAGAGAATGTTCAATTGAAATGGATGCTAATGACTACATTGACAATCTGGCGAAACTTCAAAAGGCTCGGCACGAGTATCTTAAAACTGCACCACTGCCAAATTCAAGGATAACATTTTATGTGTGTGGCAAAGGTGGAGAGGGTAAAGGCGTTTGTTGTCGACTTCTTGCAAGGGCACTTTGCCCTGAAATAAACGATATGAACAGCATTATGTTTCCATACGGTGGGCAGGGTGTTAGTTTTGATAACTATGATGGACAACCCGTTATTATCTATTCTGATATGAGAGCAGTTGATTTTATGGCGATGGGTAGAAAAGAAACACTGACCGCTGCATTAGAACCACACCCACACGAGGATGTTGGGGAGATAAATATAAAATATGGCTCTGTGAAGCTGATACACAAGTTTAACATCATCAATGGCATAGAACCTTATGAAGAATTTATAAAAGGTCTGGCAGGTGAATACACCGATAAGGCGGGTAGGGAACACCACGCTGAAAAGAGCAACCTTGAACAGTTTTACAGGAGAGTTCCTGTTATCATCCCGATAAATGGAGATTACTTTGATATTCTCGTCAATACCGGTATTTTTAGAGGTACACGGGAGTACGATACATACAAAAGCATTGCAAGTATGGTCGGCAGTTTTGCTAAATTGCAGCAGCGTTGTGGTAACAATGAACCCCTGCTCATCGACATGAGCAAACCGCTTGTTGACCCGATTGTCGAAGTAACAGAGCATTTGAAGAAGAAACTTGACACGCCGGACATGACGGAAGAACAGATAAGAGCAGAGTTTGAAGCACTTGGCTATGGTATACGAATCAATGAAGATGGGACAACGGACGAAAAAACACAAGCTGAGTATGACAGCTATTTGCAACTCTGGAAACAACTCAATCCTGACAAACCATTGTCCGCTGCCATGCCTCTGAAAGAGTGGGTTCTTAATGGTAGGTGTACACACTGGGATAGTAAGAAAGAATGTTGGTATCGTCCAGAAGAGGTAAGTCCAGAAGATGGGTTAGACATAAATTCATTTGCTGAAATTTTGGGAACGAGTGTAGAAGAGTGTGATTGGATGTAACATAATGGTTTGAAAGTGAGGGTTAGGTCGAATGAACAAACAGATTCAGATTGATGGGGAATTGTTCTGGAACATCTATGAATACTTCTTTGGGGAAGATGCTCCGGACGGATGGCAAGCCGATGAGATTCGGGTTGGTTTGGAAAGAAAGATAGACAAGATGCTCGATAGGGAGATGTTCACCAGATACAAAAGGGCATTGCTTTCATCAGAACGTGAACTTTGGCGGAAGAAGTATCTTGAACGCAGGGGCGTTCTCCCAGATTTCATATCAGACACCGAGCAGAGGACTGAACCGCCAGAGGAAACATGAACCACTTTGCTTTGATGCAGAATACACTGGCGTGTCACGCCAGTGTTAGTATCACAAGCAAGGGAAAGGCAGGAGCAAAGATGCTCCTGTTTTTTTCTTCTGAAAGCAGCGGTCAGATTGAAGAACCGGGGGCGGTTTCAGAAATGGGGACACTTTTCAATGAACCAAGGGAGTGCAGGGGGAACGCCTGCCCCAATGGAATTATGTTGCCGTAGGTGACATAATTACTATTGGGTTATAAACTATGACAAGAGACTTACAGAAATAGGGTACATTGCATTATTGACTGGGTATCCCGGAAATGCTATAATGAAGAAGAAAGGGGGAGAGCGAGATGGCAAAAACAATCAGCTTTCACAACGGAACGACATGGAGCAGGGGGCATAATATCCGGGATGAAAGGTACACCAGAAAGCAGGAACACATAGACAAATCACTTACGGAGAAGAATGTTATAATTCGGGATGTACCTGTCAGAAAAGCATATGAAGAAATTTTTGGGCAGTCGGTTGATGAGTACAATGCAAAACAGAAACGTTCTGACCGTAAAATTATAGATTACTATGAGAAAGTAAAGCAGGAAAAGAAAAAGCACACTGTCTATGAAGATGTAGTGCAGATTGGTGACAGGTCAGACACCGGGAACGATGCCGAGCTGGAAAAGCAAGCCCTGATTCGATTTGCCGAGGAATGGGAAGAACGAAATCCAAATCTACATCTTATCGGAGCATACATTCATTGTGATGAGCCAGACGGTACAGTACATTTGCATATCGACTACATACCTGTTGCAGAATGTTCGAGGGGTATGAAGTTACAGAACAGTCTTGACAGGGCATTGAGACAACAGGGTTTCCAGTCCGAGAACATACATCAGACTGCCCAGATAGCATGGCAAGAAAGAGAAAGGGAAGCCCTGTGTTCTATCTGTAAAGATTTAGGGATAGATGTCCGGAAAGCACAAGGACGTTCTGAAGGCAGAAAGCATTTGAGCAAGCAGGAGTATATTGAAGCCAAAAAGGAACAGCAGTCACAGATTGAGAGCGAGCTGCATCCCTTGAAAGAACAAGTAGCTGCACTTCAAAGAGAACTTGACGAAAAAACGGAAGAGTGCCGTCAGGCAGAGCAGTCACTTCAAAACTTACTGAACGTACCAATCCCGGAGTTAAAGTTAAAGCCGTATCCAGAAAAGCAACCTCTCCCAGAAAAATATCAACCTCAGAATGAACCAGTCAATTCTTACCCGAACTCCAGTTTCAAGTATAGAATGTTTGAACATGAACTGGAAAAATGGAAACAAGGAAGAGACACAGCACAGGCAAAAATTGATAAAGCCTATAAAGAGGACTGTCAGAAGATAGATTCTGAAAATGAGAAAGCCAGACAGGAATGGGAAACTAAGTACTTGACAGCGGAGAATATTCAGAAAGCCTATAGGCAGATAGCTCCGTCATTGAAACATATATCTTCCGAGAAAGTGAAGTTAGAAGATGAACGGAGAAAGATAGAGCAACTTCGACAAGGTATTGAACAGGAAGTAGAACGTAAAGCCGGGGAACTTTATGACAG
>CANRDN010000056.1 GCA_947629375.1 uncultured Bacilli bacterium
TCAAGCCATTTTGCCTTACCATGCCTAAAGTTTAAATTTCGTTTAGTAAGAATTTTTTGCACACCTTTTTCGGCGAATGGTGAACCCGTGTTGGGGTCAACCATAACTTTTCCAAAGTACAAAAACCTTGCATATTCACAGTTGTGGTCAATAAAAATATGCGTTTGGTCTTTCAACTTTTGCTCTTCAACATACATACTTCTTTGAAGTCCGCCTTGACCCAAAGGCACATCATCTTTGACATCAGTTAGCACCTGTTCCATTGCCTCGTGTGCCGACAAAATAGCGTTTTCTTGCAAGTCTTTAATAGCCGTATAATCTAAAATAATTTTTACACTCATCACATCAACTCCAATTTTGTATAGTTTATAGTGCTGTCAAGATTTTTCGCCTTTTCGCTTGAATAAATTTTATATTCCCTGCCGTTAATTTCAATATTCCCCTCAATAATTGGAGTGTTTGGGGAAATATCACCATTAAAAAAGGCTGTTCCCGAAAGGGTTATTAACTGCTTTTCGGCATTTAATTTTTGGTGGGATTTTTGGGTGTAAAAGCAATTTCCCTCAAAAATTATTTTGTGTTTTTTAGAACCGTCACGGTTCAAACCCTCGGTTTGAAAAATCTTGCAAGCCGTTTTGCAAATTCTGTTCGGCACAAGTTCAACAAATTTCACCAGTCCAGCCCCCTATAACAAAGCCCAGTTTGCATTAAAGCGTTGTTTACCTCGTTTGTGGTTGCTACACCGTTAATTTTAAAGGCTTTTGAGGTATCAAGATTAATTGATACCCCGCCTATGCTATAACTGCTCAAAACCCCGTCCAGCAGGTCAATATTGCTATAAATAAAATTAATTTGAAGTGCCATTGCAAGCTTTACAAGCCATTGTTGGTGGCTTGTGAGCTGTTCAAAATCGGCAATTCTGTTGAAAGTTAAAGCATTAATATCAATCTCGGCACGCTTTTCAAGAAACTCAAAATTTTCCTTGGTTATTTCGCTATTGTGATTTATTTTCTTGTAATCTTCATAATCAAGATACATTAAAATCAACCCTTTTTCGCTTTAGTTTCTGCTTTAAGCTTTGAAATTTCGGCTTTAAGTTTTTCGTTTTCTTCAAGAAGTTTTGCGTACTCTGCATAGCTTACGGTCGACTTCGGAGAACGTTCCAAAACGCTCCCATTATCGTCCACAATGTCATAACCCATCGCAAGATATTTTTCTTTTGAAACCTCATCAACCGTGTATTCCTTGTTCTCTTTAATTGCTTTCATAATTCAGTACTCCTTTTTAGTAAGTAATTACAACAGATTTTCCGCTTGCAGGTGCGGTGTTGAATGTGACTTTACCTGTGCTTGCAGAGTAGGTGTATGCGGTGGTCGCCGTGCCGTCAACGGTTACGATGGTAACGCTTGAGGGCTTTTCAGGAAGTGTAAACTCTGTTGTACTGCCATCGCCTGTAAATGTTTTGGAGGTTATTCCTATACTGATAATGCAACCGTCTTTCATAAGTTCATCAATTGCAAATGTGCCGTTATACTTACGATTTTGATACAAATAATTATCGCTTGTTCTGCTGTCTGAACCGGGAGCGAAAAGATGAATGTAAGAGTATTTATCCCTTGAAACTTGGCACTCTGGGTCAATCAGAATATAGTTAATTTGTTTAGCAGTAGTGGCAGGTTTGCAACCATCTGTGAAGTCATAGGCAGTCTTAAATCTTGCACTTGGAACAGTTACAATACTTCCAATATCGTCAAGGCTATGCACTCGTCTGTCAATTCCTCCGCCTTGTTTAATGTCAAGCGTACGCTGAATCCCCTCGGCATTTTTAAGCAGGGTTCTAAAGTGAGGAGTGCAAAAAAGAATAAGCCTATCAAGTGGTACACCCGCATCTTCCAGCTTTTCAATGTTGGCATCAAAATCCGCAAGAATGTTACTTACGGTGAGTGCGGTTGTCTTGACTTCTGCACCAACTCTTACAGCCTCCGTGTAAATCTTTGAGAATGTGTAACTGTCACGCTCGAAAATAGCTTGTGTTTTCTCAAATCTGCTTTGAATGTTGGCAAGCGAAACTACCATGTCGGTTTCGTCAACGTCCATTGGGTCAACCACAAATTCAATGTCACGGTCATGGTCAAGCGTTTTTGTTTCATAGCTGTTTGAATACGTTCCCGCCGAAAATCCCAAAGAACCTCGTATGTGGTCTTTGTATCCCGATACACTCAAAGTAGGAATTTTAATGGTTTTTCCGCCTCGAATTTGAATGTCCGAATTTGATTGATAAAGAGGGTCGGAAACGCTTTCTTGCCCATAAAGTTCCCTCAACTGATTGATATAAATTTCTGCATAATTTACTACATTTGCCATGTGTTACACCTTACCTTTCTTTCTAATTCCAAAAGCATTTGCAAGCCTGCTTTCGTCCGTTTTATTTTCTTTTTCGGAGCTGTCCGCACCGACCTTAAAACCGCCTTTTTTAGCGTCTTTGTTATCACCTTTCATGCTCGGGTATTTCTTGACAACCTCATTTAAAGCTGAATTAATATCCTTGCATTTTCCCGACTTAACATAGCTTTCAGCAATTGCCGTTGCATCTTCCAAACAGTCAGGTAGAATACCTAATTGCACGGCATTAAGCTGTGTTTTAAGCCTTAAAATTTCTTCGTCTTTGGGGTCTGGGACGGTCGGTTCGTGTTCTTTTGGGGATTCGGCAGGCTTTTCCTCCGCCTTTTCCTTTGGTTCTTCCTTTTGCTCTTCAGGTTGTTTTTCCTCCTGCTTTTCATAGGCAGGGGACTGTTTTTCCTGCTCCTTTTCGGGGTCTTTTTCGGTGTCCTTTTCTTCCTCTGGGGTTTTCTTCTTTTCTTCGTCCATAAGATTTTACCTCACTTTCTGAACAGTTTTTCGCCTTGTTCGGGGCATAAAGTAACACTTTGATTAGTCAAAGTGTCTTTAGTAGTATCATAATATCTATGTTTACCGCATTTAGGGCAAATAATCCAATTATATTCGTTTGCATACGGTGGATAAATAGGCTCGGGAGCATATCCACAATATTTGCATTTGCTATTTTTTATTTGCCTTTGTTTGTTGCTTTGGTCGATTTCGTTTGTTATAGCATTTTCAATCCTTTTATACACCTCATAATCGTCAGTATTAAATATAATTTCAAAATTGTCTATCTCAATCCTGCTTATATAATCAATCAATTTGTATCACCTCTTTTTAGGTATAATAAAACCACCTGCAATTGCAAGTGGTTAAATAGCTAATTTTGTATTTGTTGTTTCAATAAAGTTTTTAATCTTGTCATATCCCCAACCACAAGCAACAAGACCACTTACCATGTTTTCCATATATTGCACGGCTTGCAACTGTTCTGCAGTAAAGCAATCACGCAAATTTTCGGTTTTAGAAATTCCAAAATCTTCTCTTAACTGGTTTGCATTTTTGCCAAACAAAACCTTGTAAATACAATTGGTGTAAGTTGAATAAGCGTGACCTTTCATGCGTTCATTCTCAGTTGACTGTTGCAAGGCTTTTGTAAGAGATTGACGCACTGCAATACCCTTTTCACGTTCAATTAGCTTGCCTTGCAAGGTTTTTTCCATAGCGTTAAACTGCTTGATATAAGCCTCTTTGAACTTCATAGCTTTTTCACCCGTATATCCCATAGCAAGCATTGTAAAACCGTCACGGGTGATATAATACATAGGTTGTTTCTTATTCTGCTCGCTCAAATAATAGGACGATACAAAATTGTATGCTCTAAATTCTTCAGAACATTCCAACCCACGAATATCACGGAGAACAATAAAATGTTCTTTCTCAAAAGTCTGTGCAATATCAAGACTTGTTACAACTGTAACTTCCTGTTTATTAATTTTTTCTGTTAATACTAACATTTTCATACAATCCTTTCGTTGTGTTATTATTTTTGGGTATAAAAATAACACGTTGAAAATCAACGTGTTATTTCGCACAATGTGCATAAAAGCAGATAATGCTTAATCATAACCGATACGCATTATCCGATTCTCTCTCTACACTTGGC
>CANRDN010000057.1 GCA_947629375.1 uncultured Bacilli bacterium
ATATTATATTAAAATTTTCATTCTAATATCTTTTTTTCTAGTGTAATCAATTTTCCATAAAACTTTTCACACTATCAATCACTATCGAGAATTATACTAACTTTTAAAATAACAGTAAACATCAAAATATTAAATATTGTCAAAATTTTGACATTGTCTTTATTTTTGTAAAAATTTGTGGTAATATAATCCTAATTATTTTATGAAAAGGAGATAAAAAGATGAGGGTTAAAGTTATGAATTCATCTTCTCGTAAAACAAGAGATAAAATAAAAAAGAGTTTTGCTCTATTAGTAGAAGAGAAAAAAGATTTAAATAAAATTACTGTAACTGATTTAGTTACTAAAGCCGATATAACTAGAAGTGCCTTTTACACTCACTATGAAAATATTTACGATGTGGCTAAAGAAATACTTGATGAAACATTAGAGGTTCTAGTTTGTAATATCGATAAACTTCAAAATATCGATAATATTAATTTATATTTCGACGAGATTTTCTACTATATTAAAAACAATAGTGATATGTATAAAATGATTTTGTCAAGTAACGACCCATTACTATTTATGGCATCTCTAGATAAGATAGTTTCTAAAAGTCTTTATGAAGTATTAAAAGATAGAAATATCGAAGATTTAGAGTTAAATATTTCTTTATTTATCGATGGTTGTCTTCAGCTTATAATTAAGCATTATAGAAACATAATTAATTGTTCTTTAGATGAAATCAATGAATATATGAAAAAGACATTTAAGTTATTATTTTTGAGAAATTAAAAAGTTCCAATTATTTTGGAGCTTTTTCTTCATTATAATTCCATATATTTAATTTTCCTTTAGCGGCAATTGGACTTATTTCTTCGATATCATCAAGTATCCAAGCATATCTTCCTACTTTATAATTTCCACAAATGTATTCAATATGATTAGTATTTTTAAGATTATCTATAAATTCTTCTGTCATGTAGATGCAATCTACTAAATTACATTTACAGATTATTTTTCCATAGTTCATATTGTAGTTGCTAGTTAAATCCATAACTTCCTTCTTTTCTAAAACTTCTTTACTTATTTTAGAAATACTTGCGTGAATATATAGTTCACCTCTATAATTAGTCTTCCAACTTCTAGTTTCTATCTTTTTCTTTTGCTCTTTAATTAAAGTAGCATATGGCTCTTTAATACTTAATACTTTCATACTTTTTATTCCTTTTTAGTTACAAATAATCCGACAAATTTATATCTCTTTTCATTTCTTGCATAAAGGTAGCCCATAACACAAAAAGTTATTGCACCTGCAAAATTAACAAGCATATCACTCATCGTGTCATTAAGTCCAATATCGATATATTTATCAAACTTAGCAAGTTCTTTATCATCTTTGTCGTATACAACTGTATAAGAAATATTATTTATTTTTTTAGGCCACAATAGTAAAGAGTTGATGTTGTTCACATACTCGTCTCTTTGAGAATCTATCCCTAAAATATGGTCTGCTCCATACTCATAGAATTCCCAAATAACTCCCGAAGTCATGGAAAAACAAAAACCAGATAGCGCTAAAAAGAAAGGTGCCAAAGTCATTTTCTTACTCTTGTTTAATAAGTATGCTAAAGAAAAACCAAAAGCAGCACATAAAAATCCCCAAAATGTATGAAGAGCTATATCCCACCAAGGGAACAAATCATAAAAGTCATACACACCACCTAGCATCTCGGCCATAAAAATGAATGTATAAATGCATATTTCAAATGCTACTGGTATATTAATTTTAAATATCTTTTCAAGAGCTATTGGTAAGATTAACAGGATATACGCTATAACGCAATCTAAAACATTACGCATATTTCCATTTATAATTTCTAAAATAAGACAAATAATTACTACAATTCTCAATATTATAAAAACTGCTGTAGAAACTTTATCTGTATTAGAAAACATTTTCTTCCAAAACTTTATCATTTCAAACTGCCTCCAAACTATAAAATATTATAATACAAATATAAATGAAGTAAATCGCTTTTTTAAAATTAATAATATTTTAAAGCTTATTACTATATTTACAATTTGAATAATTAGAAAATTACTAAAAAATTCTATGTAAACATTAAAACATTTTATTAAATTTAAAAGGTGATTTATATCACCTTCATCTTATTATTTAGCAGGGAATCCTATATTTAAATTAGAATCAGAGTCCAAGCTGTAAGCTGTTGCAAGAGCTGCACCTCCACCTCCACCAACTAATAACAAAGCTTCTTTTAATTTTTCAATCAAAGATTCTTTATCTTCTGGAAGAAGAGGAAGATCTTTTTTGGAATTCTTTCCAGTAATAGGAACTTCTGGAGATTGTAATTGATCATAAGCAACATTTGTATTGGTTGCTTGATCTAATTTTTTATTATCAAGATCATTGTTGTCATTGCTTTTATCTTTTTTCTTAGAGTGTTGAAGTATAATATTTTTTAACCAAGATATTAAACTCAAAACTATATACCAGTGGTCTGCAATAAATTTAGCAGTAAATACAACTGGAGTTGCTGCTACCATTGCAACTGATTTAGTTAATTCAATAAAATTTAATATATGTTCCTTAACACCTTTAGCTTGCTTTAATTCATTGATACAATTTACCACTTTTTTTACTTGTAGTACTACTCCCTTTGGTAATACTGTAAATATTGAAGGGACTGTAGCTTTTGCTTTTAAAAATTCATCTTTATATCTATTAGATAACTGTTTTTTATGGTTATCTAATTCAGTGTTCAATAATTCCTCTAATCTTTTTAAATTGTTTTTATCTTCTTCACTTAAATATGTAGAACTTTTAATGTTTTTAATTTCTTTCTTTAACTGTCTAATTAAGCGTCCTCTTTTAGCAGTAATGTTTTTGGCTGATTCATCATTTAATAAAGCATTTTTTAATTCTTCTTCTTTTTTTAGAGTTTCTGTATCAAGAGCTGAATTTAAACTTTCATTATTCATAAGTGCCTCCTACAACTTGTTTTCTTTCATACATCAATAATTCTTTATTAAATTTTTTAATTATTTCCTTTTCTTCTTCTTTTGGCAATCTTATTAATCCAGTATTGTCTTTTAAATCTACATATAATCTCATTCCAACATCATTATCATCTGGAACAAAATCAGTATAAATATAATAAGTCTTATTATTATCATTTAATTGTCCTAATATCGTATATTCTATTTCTACTCCAATGTCATTTTTTCTTTTAAATGTTTCCATAATTAACTCCCTTCTTTATAATAGACAATCTCTTTACTATTTTAGTCACTGATATTTTCTTCTATTTGATTATTAACATAAGAAACAACATCATCAGCTAATAATTCTTTTATTTTGTCAATTATATTTTGATCTTCGATTGTTTTCAAAGCAAAGTTACCATTTTCTTCAACAATTTTTCCGTACTGCATAATAAACTCGTCATTTTCATCCAACATATAGTCAGTAAATACAACATATGGTTCATCTTCGTTTTCTTCATTAGGAACAACAGACACGATATCACAAACTACATCTTGTCCATCTTTATCCTTAATGGTAAAACTTAAATCTTCATATTTCATAAAACACCTCTATTTTATAATAATAGTATAACAAATTTATATAATAGAATTAAAGTTTTACTTAATAGTTAGCCAAGACCTTTACTATTTTTTACGCCCGAGTTTTGCAGTTGACTCAAATTCAAATCTTATTTAAAGCCAGTTAGATACTGGATTTTTTTATGTCAAGTTTT
>CANRDN010000058.1 GCA_947629375.1 uncultured Bacilli bacterium
TGCATTAAAAAAGTGAATCTGTGGATAACACATTTTCACTTTTTCTTTGTCAAGTTTTATTTTTACCTAAACTCAAAGTTTTCTTATTTGACAAGTCAATATGCAAGTGTATTTTCTAAATTGACAAATATTCATTTAGTTTCAATTAAATATTTATCAATATTTTCTAATTCCTTTATTCCATTATTATTCTTTAAGATTTCCATTTGATTTCTAGCAGAATCATTAAGTCTTATTAATCTTTCTTTTTGTGATAATCCTAATTTAATAAATTCAGCATTAGAACTTTCTAAATTGTTTAATATAACTAAATGAAGTAAATCAGTATAATCTCTTATATTTCCATTTTTAGCAAGTTTAGGATTAATTTCTCTCCATTCTTTTGCTGTCATTCCAAATAAAGCAACATTTAAAACATCTGCTTCTTCGGCATAAACCAATTTTTTTGTGCTTCTGTAAGTATTGGAACAATGTAAGTTTTTACTACATCAGTATGAACTACATAATTTAATTTTGATAGAATTCTATTAGCATGCCATTCAATTTTTTCTTGATATGCTTCATTCTTTTTTAACCTTTCAAATTCTTTAATCAGATATAATTTAAAAGTAGGACTTAACCAACTTGCAAATTCAAATGCTATATCAGGATGAGCAAATGTTCCTATGCTATATTTTCCTCCTTTAGAATATATTCCTATGGCATTTGTCCTATCAATCCATCTTTTGGGGCTTAAAGTAAATGATGAATATCCAACTTCATTATTTTTAATTTCACGGAATTCCGTGAAATTAAAATTTTCATTATTTAATTGTTCCCATAATCCTATATAATCAAATGTTCCTTTATTGCTCATCCAATGTATAATAACATTAGCAGGATTTTCAGGATTAGAATACTTTGCTAAATCAGTTAATGATATATAGTCAGTATCACCAACCCTTAAAATACCTTTTTTATTGTTATTCACATTTATTTCTGTTTTAATTAACTCTTTTTTCATATTTTCCCCCTTAATTACTAAAATCATTTTATCATAAATTATTGAATATTAAAACTCGAACTATTAAAACAAATAAAAAGTTCGAGTTTGGTATCTATCTAGTGCGAGTGACGTAGATATTTACAACTTTTACTCATTATTTAATACATAATATGTATTTTTTCCAGTACCCTTTTTAATTAAAATATTGTTATCTAATAATTTATTAATAATTTGTTTTGATCTTGTATTTCCTATATCTAATAGTTTTTCTACTTCTAATCTAGTTATTTTTGTTTTTTCTATAACGTATTTTGTAATGATTTCTTCTTGAGTCATATTATTAAGTTCAGCTTTATTACCTTCAATATAGTTTAAATTTGGTAATGTTATTTTAAAAATATTTTCTGATAATTCAATAATTGGTTTTAATTTAGAATCTTTGTATTCATTTATTATTCTACCTATACCAGTACCATAATTTTCAACATAATTTAATCTATGAAATATCTCAGCAAAGTTAGGATTTCTCGATTCAGAGACACCATTATATACATCATTCAAAGATAGTGTACTAATTAATCCACCAGTTGAATTAATTTCAATTCTATCATCAAATATTGATAATAATATACTACCATTAAAATGATAATCCCTATGAATTATTGCATTTAATAATGCTTCTCTGATTGAAAAGTCTGGATAATCCTTTTTATCAATTCTTTGCAAACCATCAAATGTTGAATTTATATGATTAGATAAATTCATATAATAAAAAGCATCTTCTACAATTTTTAAGCATGAGCCAAATAATTCTTTTCTATCTTTAAATAATGTTTTATTTGTACCATCAAATATCGCACATTTCACTGTATACGGATTTTGATCAGAAAGTAAAAGAGCCAAATTATTAAATTTATTATCTGTTATCATTTTTAAACTTTTAAATTTTCCATTTGCAAATTCAATATTTCTTTTTTTAAATATTTCCTTGGCATAATCAAATGTTAATTCTTGTACATTTGATATTTCTTCTTCAAAACTTTTTTTAGAAGATTCTATTAACATTTTCCTAATTATTTCATCTGTCGCTTGAATAGTAGAAGAACCATGCCTTATGTATACACCACTTGATTTTAATCCTTTGTCAGCTAAATAATACGGTTTTTCTGGTGCAGAGGTAATATGTAATTCAATAACATCTTTTTTATTAATTTCTTTGATTTCTATATTGGTATATGTTGTTAAATTACCAATTATACCTTCTCTTATCATTCCACTTAACGATTCAATGTCACTTTTAATATCTTTTAATCCTAATATTTCTCCAGTATCTGTAATACCAATATATATTGTTCCTCCTTTTGAATTAGCAAATGCAACGATTTCTTTTTTTATATTTTTAGTAAGTTCTTGTTTTAATTCTACTGTTTCAGATTCGATATACATAAACTATCACCTAATATCATTATAAACAATTATAAAATTTTATCAAGACTTTCGGTCACTTTTCAGTCACTTTTCGGTCACTTTTATAAAATTAAAGCAATAAAAAATGAATCAAATAATTTGAATGAATTAGATTTGTCGTATTGTGAAAGATATTGCTAATTAGATACATTATGGAGTAAATCTATTAGTTTGTCATTTTTTAATCTAAAATCATCAAATATTTTCTATTATATTTAATTCATCTATTTGTTCACGAGAACAAAGTGATTTATAAATAAATCACGTCCAAACTTCACAGTTTGGTTTTTCTCCTTCATAGGATAATTCTACCCTCCAGAGACCAATTTCCGATAGTCGCTACCGTACCTATATTTTTTTATTTATTTTTAAACCATTTGTCCTATATATTTTCTAATTCCTTCTGTTAATATATTTATACTTGCATTTATATCTCTATCCATCTCATTTTTACATTCTTCGCATACGAAACTTCTTATTCTTAAATCTTTTAGTTCTTTCTTTCTATTTCCACATATACTACATATCTGACTACTTGGATAATATGTATCTATTTTTATCAGCTTTTTATTCTCCCATAGACACTTGTACTCCAATTGTCTTATTATTTCTCCTAAAGAACTATTGGCTATCCTTTTTGATAAATGATTCTTTCCTTCTTCTATCATTTCTTTTATCTTTAATGTTTCACATACGATTATGTCATTTTCTTTTACTAACTTGCTAGTTATTAAATTTGTATAATATTTTCTTGCATTTCTCATTTTCTCATAATGTCTTTCTATCTTTAATATTATTTTTCTTCTATTATTACTTCCTTTTTCACTTCTTGATAATGCCTTATTATATCCTTTTATCTTTCTTTCTATCTTATCTATATTGTCTAGTGCTTTATATTTCACTCCTTCACTCGTTATTACTATATCTTTTACTCCCAAATCTATTCCTGTTATATATCTTGGTATTACTTCTTTAATTTCCTTTTCTTCTTCCACATTTACACTTGCATAATATCTTTTACCAACTTTATTTATTGTTACATTAAATATTTTAAATGGGAATTCTATAAGGTTTCTAT
>CANRDN010000059.1 GCA_947629375.1 uncultured Bacilli bacterium
TTTTATCAGGGAATTAATATTATCAGGGAAAACAAGGAAAATGCCAATAAAATAAAGCATTTTCCTTTTCATTTTCCCTGATAACATTTATACTAACTCCTGTTGGCGAAGTGCCAATTAGGAAAGGAGTTGGTTTTATGAGTCCACAAGATTTTAAAACTCATATTAAAGAAATTAGAAAGGAGGCGATTGAAATTGGATTTTCTGTATCAACTATGGATGATTACTTAAGAATATGGAATCAATTTATTCTATGGAAACAAGAAGAACATTTTATTTATAATGAAGAAGATTATTCTAAATTTTTGCTAGAATATTATCAATTTGACGTTTCTACTTATACGACTCAATCGAAATCAGGTCATCAAAGACTTATGCGTTCTAAAAGAATATTAGAAGATTTTGATTCTTATAAAAATTTCATGACAAGAGCAGCATTACCTAGATCATTATTTTGTGATTTTCCAAAAGGATGGAATCCTATCTTAGAAAATTATTTAGTTTATTGTAAAGATGTAAGAAATAACAGAGAAAGTAGTATAAAAGTCAAAAAAGATTACTTGACTCATTTGTTATCTTATTTTTCTCAAAAAAACATTCAAAAGTTACAAGATTTAACGAGAAAAGATATCATAACTTTTATTAATGAAATTGTTGATAAAGGAAATGTATCAAAAAGAAGAAATTTCTATGTACTAAGAGAATTCTTAAATTACTTATTTATCGAAGATATTTTAAAAGAAGATTATAGTATTTTAGTTCCTTCTATAAAAAAGAGGCCAAGAATAAGAATTCCAACTTATTTGAAAGAACAACAAGTAGAAGAATTATTAGAATCCATTCCAAAAGAACGAAATGTTGAAAAAAGAGACTATACCATTCTTTTAATTGCAGCAAGATTAGGATTAAGACTCCATGATATTTTAAATATAAAATTAAAAGATATTGATTGGCAAGCTAAGAAAATAACGGTTCTTCAAACAAAAAATCAAAATGTAAATATACTTCCCCTTACAAATGAGGTTGGATGGGCTATCATTCATTATATAAAAGAAGCACGACCTATTTGTAAGAATGAATATTTATTTGTAAAACATAAGTATCCTTATGAACAAATCAGTCATTTATCTCATTTAGGAAAATATTTTGAAACAATAAAATTAGAAACATCTGAAGAAAATAAAAAAGGAATTCATAATTTAAGGCATTCCCTTGCAACGAATATGCTAAATCATGAAATTCCGTTACCTATTATAGCATCTACCCTAGGAGATAGTACAGAGATAACTTCAAAAACTTATTTAAAAGTAGATGAAAAGAGATTGAAAGAATGTGTCTTGGAGGTTGAAGAAGATGAATAATTGGGAAAAACTAGGGAACAACTTTATTAAACAAAAACAACATCTTGGATATAAATATAATACTGATACTATTGTCATGAAAGAAATTACTCAATTTTTAAAAGAAGAACAAATCCTTGAAATTACAAAAGATACCATAGAAAAATATGCTAAACGAAATCCCAATCGAAAATCTAATACGATAGCAAGAAATATAGGATTATTTAGAGAATTTTGTAAATATTTAAAAATGCAAGATATTTCTTGCTATCAAATTCCTTTAAAACTATATCCTCAACATCATAAAGCCTATATTCCTTATATTTTTTCTAAAGAAGAAGTAAAATCAATCATTAAGAACTCTTATCAAGTTGCTAAAGAAGGATATTATTCCTTTAAAAGAGAACAGACTTTGCCTCTTATTTATAAACTTCTTTATCAAACAGGAATGAGAATTGGAGAAATAATAAATTTAAAAGTAAAAGATTATAAAGAACAAGAATATTTTTTAGTAGAACAATCTAAAAACGGAGAAGATAGAAGAATCTATTTACCAGAAAAATTAAATCAAGAAATCCTAAAATTTCATTTAAAATTTCATTATAATGTTGTAAAAGAAGAATATTTTTTTCAACTAAGAAGTGGAAAAAGAATAAGAATAAATACCATTGAAAGAAATTTCTATAAAATTTTAAAACTTTCTAGCATTCCAAGAAAAGAAAACTCACCTAGAGTTCATGATTTAAGACATACTTATATCGTTCATTGCATTGAAAAATGGCTAGAAGAAAAAAAGAATATCAATGTAATGTTACCTATTTTACAAACACATGTAGGACATACTTCACTTAAGTCATTAGAACATTATTTTCAAATCACTCAAAATATGATTAATGAAATTGGAAAAATATCGGAAAGTAAATTAGGAAAACTTATTCCTGAACTAAAGGATGTGTTAGAGGATGAATAAAGATTTTTCTTATTACTTATCAAAATATTTAAAAGAATATTTAATATTAGAAAGAAATATGAGTAAAAATACTATACGTTCTTATAAAAAAACTTTTGAATTGTTGATTCAATATTTAGTGAATAACAAAGGTTTTAAAATCATTCAAATTAATTTTGAAACTATTACAAGGGATTTGATTATTGATTTTTTAAATTATTTAGAAGAAGAAAAGAAAAATACGATAAGAACAAGAAATCAAAGGCTAGCTTGTATCAAATCTTTCTATCAATATTGTACTTTCGAAGAAATTGAGAACATAAAGAATATTAAAGAAATCTTATCTATTAAATCTAAGAAGTTTACCAAAAAAGTAATTGATTATTTAACAGAAGAGGAACTCAAAGAATTATTAGAAAGTATAGATACAACATCAAAAAAAGGAAGAAGAGATCTTGTCTTACTTAGTTTACTTTATGATACAGCAGCAAGAGCAAGTGAAGTTATTCATTTAAAAGTAGAAGACATTCATTTAGAAGAAAAGTATATTATTTTAGATGGAAAAGGTTCCAAACAAAGAGTAGTCCCTTTAATGGAAGCTACCGTACAATTATTAAAAGTATATTTAAAAGAAAATCAATTACATACATATTTATTTGAAAATAAAAATCATCTTATGAATAAAGATTTTATAACAGATGTTTTAGAAAAATATACTTTAAATATATCTAAAAATATTACACCTCATACAATCAGACATACGAGAGCAATTCATTTATTATCTGCAAGTGTTCCCATTATTATGATTAGAGATTTATTAGGACATGAATCTGTTATAACAACAGAAGAATATGCCAAAGTATTAGAAAAAGATAAATTTAAAGCAATAGAAAAAGTCTTGCCTCAAGAAATTCATCAGCCATTAGTGGATTGGAATGATGACCAAGATTTACTGAACCAGCTATTAAATTTATAAATGTTATCAGGGAAAATAAAAAGGAAAATGCTTTATTTTATTGGCATTTTTCTTGTTTTCCATGATAATATTAATTCCCTGATAAAAT
>CANRDN010000060.1 GCA_947629375.1 uncultured Bacilli bacterium
TAGAATGAAATCGATTCCGGATTTTTCACCCGATAACTCGGATTACTCCTTCGCAAAAGGATAGCCTGTGAACGTGTCTCTTACGTCATACAACGCTTAGAGCTTTCGACTGCTAAACTCGCCATTTACATTCGTTTAGGATTTAACCTTGCGAATATCCCTCTTCTTATTTCTGCTTTCGCCACCCGAATCTTAAAGATTCCAGCACGTCATTTCTAACCACTGTTTTGGCAAGAGGGCATTAGGCTTTCAAAGCAATAAACCCGGAGTACCTGCACATTTCACGGTACAGGCAGTGCTTTCTGTTACACCATCGTATTAACCGGAGCAGTATCGACTATATACGCTCCGCCCGGACGTTGAGGTTCATACAGCGGCATTTCCCAGTCTCCGTTGATTAAATCGGCCACTGTATCATAACCGCTTAGCTTATCTCGATTTCCGTTTCCGGGATTATACGGGATTTTCGTCGTATCATAATAATGCCTTACGTTTTTATCCTTTGATGCACCTGACGCATCAAACAATGCTTCCATGAAGTCAGTATCGATAATAGGCTCCTGCGATGTTTTTGCGTTTCCGTTGTCATCAAATAATATTTCGCCCTTATAATATTCAATGTCTCCGTCATCGTTTTTAATATCGTCCTTTGCACGTTTCGCCATTGTTACATTTTTCAAACCCTTATTTGTAAGTGCCATATGCGAAATCATACTGGATACCTGTACAGAACTGTGAGCACCTACATCGGGGAACCAGTCATAATTCTTCTGAACTTCTTCCGGCAAAGCTATATGCTGGTCATTATGATACTGGTTGATATCTGATGTATCCGCCATCAAATTCTGTGCCGTCAAATTACGCTTCAGTATAAGATATATCGTACTGAATACGATTCCGGCAAAAACCAAACTAACTAAAATCTTAATTAAATTAGGTGCCATTGAGAACACTGTAAGAGAACCGTCTATATTATCCGGATGATATTTTTGCCTGTGAGCAAGATATGTCTCCTCATATTTGATTGTCTCCTGTTTAATATTCTCAACGAGTTTGTTATATTCAGTTCTTGAAATAATTGTACCGTCAAATTTACTTTTATAATCCGCCGGTACAAGAACCATCGTACTGCCTACAACATAATCCATTTGCTGTCTGTCGAAATGAACGGCGTCACAGTAATCTTCAAAACATTTCCAATACTCGGAATACGTCTTATAATTCTGTGATGCGAACAGAATTTTAAGCTGTTCGTAAAAGTCCTGATAAAACTTATACTGCTTAATTGCTTTTTCATCATTCGGATCGGGTGCATCCAAGGGCTTCTCGTAAGGATTTTCTTCAAGTTTAATATCGTTATCATGACAATATTGCAAAAATATATTAAACTCTTCTTCGGTTACTCCTTCCGGAACCTTAACTTTATCAGCACCTGTTTCCTTCCACAGTTCTTGATTGGATACATATTCGTATTCATTCGGAACGTAAATTGCCGAATAATCAATAGGCATAAGCGGTATATCCAAGACATCTTTGCTTATCTCTCCGCTTTTCTTCATTTGTTCATATTTATCGACTTTTTGCTGGTACTGTGCCTTTGATAACATATCGTTATCATTGCTCAAACTCCTGTATACAGACGCCCCGTGTACATAACTGCCTGATTCCGTATCATCTTTTCGATATTCCGGATCATTATGTCTTCGGTAATACAACTGATATGCTTCATTGAGTTCATCATACTCTTTTTCATACTCCTTCAGCATACTCTGGTATTCTGCGACTGTATAAACTTCGCCGTCTAAACTATAGCTGCCCGTTTCTGCATCATATCTAAAGCGTTCCGCATACTCCTTTAGATCATTGACGGGTACTTCGGGCGGTTCGTCATCGGGACTTCTTTTATCATCATAATCATGGTAATCCTTATACCATCTGTTATATTCTTCAACAGATAATACATCTGACAGATCATTGACGTTATAATAAAATTCTTTAGCTTGAATATAGTCATCTGCCGGATCTATGTCATCATCCAGACCTTCCTTATCAGTAGCCATCTGTATAGCTGATGTTACAACCCATACAATGATGAATACTATAACCGACACAACGGCTGCCATTACTATACGTGATGTCATGCTTTGCTTTTCGGCAATATTGCCTCTCTCAAGCTGCTGATCTTCGTACACGTCTCTGTACTTGATGGTATCGGAATCCTTCTGATTTTTGATTAACTCCCAATTCCGTTTTTTAGCCACAGTTCTCACATCCTTTCGCAATAACTTATATTCCCCCGTGTAAAGCGGGGGAAGTTACTGTTAAGATCGAAGAACAGATGCCTCTGATGTATCTGACGCTGTTGACTGATGCGGAATATCTGACGCCGATACGCTGCTTTCATTCACCGAAGATTCGGACTCGGACGAAACTGCCGTACTCTCTGATGAACTCTCTGTATTTATGCTAAATTCGGATTCCTGTATCGTCTCATCTGATACATCTGATGCGATACTGTTTTCCGATATTAACAGACTGCTTTGGCTGTCTGATTCGGATACCGAAATATCCTGTTGTACTTTCGATATAGCGTCCTGCTCGGCCTGCGATGCCCTGCGGATATTAAGCAGACTGCCTGCCATAAATCCTGCTCCTATCGCCGCTATGACGGCCGCTACAACAAACAATATTGCGATTCTGTTCGACCGTTTATGTACGCCTGCCATATGCTCCAATTCATCTTTATACGAATCGTTTTCTTCTTTCAAGCGTTGCATACGATCGGCATATTCGGCGTCTTTATTTTCACTGAGGTCTTTGTATTTATTAAGCAAATCATTAAACTTCTCTTGAACATCGCTTGTCTTTGCTTTTTCGTCATCCACCTGTTTAGACCAGCTTGACACAGTTCTCTTAAGTTCGCTTTCCCTTTCAAAACGAAGCGTATTAATATCTTCTTTAAGCTGTGCTTCTCTGCTTTCAAACTCGGCTGCCATAGCCTTTATCGTTGACACATATTCCGTTCTTACTTCTTCCGCTTTATTGTTCAGTCTGTTTTCCTCCGCAAGAACCTCAATGCGTGCCAATTCATTTTTCCTGTTCTCATCGGCAAACTTAGTCATTTCATTCTGCAAACGAGCGTATTCTTTTCTTTCATCACGCAGAATATCCAAATATGTTGTTGAAAGTTCTTTCAGCGTTCTGTTAATTGCCAAATCGAGCTGTTTGGTAGCCGCTGCCCGTCTTTCCTCATTCAAACGCTTGATATCATTTCTGTATACACGGTCTATATCATCCAATGCATATGATTTGATTTTTTGAATATCATGTTTGTGCTGAGGTCC
>CANRDN010000061.1 GCA_947629375.1 uncultured Bacilli bacterium
AGGCATGAAAAACATCGGAATAATAAGATGCCTACTTGAGACCGCAATAGCGGCGGAAGTTATCGTTATCGTCTTCCGTTGTTTCTGTTTCTTCTTGCTTATACAAAGGATGGTTTGCAGCAGTCGCTTTTTCAATTGCTGTACGTTTCATCTCCGTATCTGCATAGGCATATATGAGAGTTGTCTCCATGTTTGAGTGACCAAGCCATTCTGAAATCAGTGGAAGAGGAACCCCTTTTCGATATAGGTGAATTGCTCGGCTGTGTCTCCACATATGTGGAGTCACATTTTTCGGGACTTCGGCACAACTTTTTCGGGCCATGTCTGCGTATTTACTAATAAAACGGGCCACATTGTCATCCGACATATGGCATTTTTCCCCATGTATCATTGTATAAAAAAGCGGTGCTGACTTATCATAGGCATCGATTCCAAACCGCCTGCAGTAACTTCGGAAATGTTGTACCGTTTCATTCATTATAGGAACAGTGCGTATTTTCTTCCCTTTGCCATGAACGACAACATATGGTGCACCGCAATTCGTCACAATGTCGGCAGGATGCATGTCCAACATTTCGCTGTCTCTGGCTCCTGTGTCATAGAGAAGAATCAAGAAAAATAAATCTCTGTGCTGATTTTTCTTCTTTGGATCGGGCTGCAGAAGCATCGCATCGCGGGCCGGCTCACTGAAATGCATCACGATAAGTTTCTTTTCCGTTTTTCGTAAAGGAACATTTCTGGATGCCGTATAGCAGCTTGCGTATAGGATGTTTTTTCCGCTGGCATATTTCAGGAATGCACGTATGGCGGAGAGCCGTTGGTTAGCAGTTGACGCACTACAGGCACGTCCTTCACATAGCCATAACAAGAAATTTTCAATGTTCTCCCTCGTAAGATCATCGAGCGAGACTTTGGCGAGGGTTCCGCCTTTCTGCAAGACAGCAATGTACGTGATGAACAGATTCAAGGTTTCCCTGTACGATTTTATAGTATGCTCGCTTGCTATTTTCTGTTTTGGAAGATAAACCGTCAGATATTCCTTGATTAGTTGGAAAAGGCCGTCATTCTTAATCTTCATAGGCAGGCACCTCCGGTATACAGTTCCAAGATATGAGCCCTGTATCTGCCAGATGTTCAGGAACCAGATGGATATAATAAGCGGTATCTTCCAAGGATGTATGCCCCATGTAACCGCTGAGGATCGGCAGCATTGATGCGATATCCTTCCCCTCCGCAAGCCACTTTTTTATTACCAGCGTGGCGAAGTTATGTCGGAATGAATATACGCAGGGCTTGTTCCCTTTCTGGAAATGGAGGCCAGCATTTTTGGCACAGACAGTAAAGAGCCTTTCCTGCCATAACGCAGTCAGGGGAACATCCTCCTTTGTACGCTGGAAATAAAACTTTCTTTCAGGTATGCGGCTGGAAATCTTGTCCTCATATAGTTCACAAAGCCTGCACAGATCAGGGGACATGACAACAGCTCTGTCCTTATGGACTTTCGTATCAGCTATGTAAATGCTGCTGTCAGCAAGATTCACATCGTCCCGCCTGAGTGCAAGGGTCTCCTGGGGACGGAGACCGCAGCAGAGGTGCATCCGGAAGATGACAGGTGCTATAAGTTCCCTGTTTTTTACAGCAGGGTGGACAGGAAGAGTGTCAGCTCCCCGGAAAAACCGGGCCAGCTCATCCTGCCCGTATAGATAAGGACGGAACGGCCGGTATTGTCCTATGAAGCCCTTCGGAAACACATAGGTTTCAATTCCGGTCGCGGCAAGGTAATCAGTAAAGCCTTTGAGCGTTATCATTCTCCTGATATGACCGTTTTCAGACTCGTCGTTACGCTTTTCGGACCATGCCATTGCAATATCTTCCGTTATTGAGCTGACATCCGGAAAGTTTTCGGCGCAGAAACGGTCAAAACGCTTCAGCGCGTTATCGTAAGTGCTTTTTGAATAGCCCATGGAGCACTTGAACTGTATATAATTGTCAATGTCCTTTGCAAAGATACTGATATAAGTGATACTGTTCATTTGTACACCCCCTCTTCCAAAGGGGCATATGTAAAGTCCAGAGCGCATTCTCTCAACAGATCCAGAGAGAGCGGGAGATATCGTTTAAGGATTTCCCCATCACGGTGTCCCAGCACCTGGGAGATCATCTGCGCATCTGCGGAGGATTCCAACAGCCATTTGCCTATCGTGCGCCTGAATGCGTGAAAAGTTTTTCCATCCCAGGGTTCCTTTTTAATACCGCATCTTCGAATATACCTGTTAACGATGTTCCTTACGCCTGCCATGTCATGCAGCTTCCTGTAAGGCTTATCCATGGTGAGGAATACCTGCGGAACTCCGCATTCCGGTCTTGCATTCTGCGTGTAATCATTGATTGCAGCCAGCACATCATGGCTGATGGGTAATGCATTAAGGCCACCTGTTTTGTGCTGGCTGAAGCAAATCGACATGCACTCCTGGTCGATATTCTCAAACCTCAGGTTCGCTATGTCGATGGCCCGTAATCCGGTGAGGGACGCCAGGAGGATTACGGCGTAGTCGCGTTTTCCCATTGCCGTGTCGCGGTCCGGTCCCAAAAGCAGCGCGCTTAAGTCCTCATCCGTAAATGCAGGGTATATTTTCCTTCTCGTTGGCGCTGTTTTATACGAAGCCAACTCCTCAGATGCCGTCTGGAATCCGTTCAAGGCAAGGAACTGAAGAATTTTCCGCAAATAGCATAATACGTTATTCATGCTGCCCCTGTGCGATTCTGCTTCCAGTTTTATGAAGGATACGATATCGTCCGCTGTTACTTCTTGAGTTTTATACATACCTTCCTGCTCTGCAAAATGCAAAAAATCACGGGCAATAGAACAAATACCGGGAATTGTAATAGGAGATACGTTCAGGCTTTTAACAAAATCCTCCAGCAGCCGCCCGGAAACCTGATTCAGGGTATATTTGAATCTTTTTCCGTTGCTGTACTTTCCCTGTATTGGCATGTACGAAAACCAATCATCGAACATATGAGAGAGTCGTCTTCGAAATATTCCTGTTTTATTGGAAATCGCTTCATTTTCAATATCAGAGTTCAAACGCTCCCGGTAAAGCATGTTTACTTCATGGCTATATGAATCCAGTCCCTTTGATAAAAAGAACTTTTCGAGGGATGCATATGCCGAGCGGTATCTTCTGATGGTGTCCACTGAACATCCGATCGAATCCAGATACTGCATGATACCAAGGTAACCGTCCGTGAGTTTTTTACTTCTTTCCATATGTTACCATCCTCCTTATCTTAATTGATAT
>CANRDN010000062.1 GCA_947629375.1 uncultured Bacilli bacterium
GGGAAGCTGTGTGCTTTCAGCACACAGAACTAAATAATTAATATATTCACTCCAGAGCTTCGCTCTTTCGTTCTATATTAATTATTTAGTTATAGCCCCCCAACAGTAAAGAAGATTAAAGGAAGGAGATAACATAAATGTTCAGAGATGAAGAATTTTTCGAGTTTTACGATTGGTACAAAAGCAACAGCACACCATCACTTGTTTTTTTTCAAGGTTAGGAAAAAGAAGAAAACAGCATAAATGATTAGTTAGAAAAAATACGCCTTGAATTAAAATATAAAATGTGGAAACACAAGAAAGAGAGAGAATCGGCGAAAGCGACTGATCCAGAAGTAGTAATTAATTTCAATTCAAAGGTGAAATAATGGCACAAAACAAAAAAGAGAAAAAGAAGAAAAAGAAATCGCTTCTTGAAGCTGAAATAATGGCTTTTATTCAACATAGTATAAAAGCGGTTGCGGAAGAAGCCATAAAAGAAGTTGTAAACTCTTTTAAATACAAATAAGGCAAATTGCGGAGATTGCAGAATTTTACTGTATCTTGTGCAATTTGCCTTTTTTCTTTTTTCTGGAGCTTACGCCAACGCCGTAATTCAAAATAAAATATGCTCCAACTTTGCGAGAGAGCCACCCTCATTTTTAAAATCATGTAAAATTAAAAATTTTCCCAAAAGCCAGCCCCCATTTTACGCAACTGTAAACAAAAGGGCTGGCTTATTTTTGTTTACAAAAACCGCAGATTTTTGAACACTTTTTGCTTTTTCAGAGAAAAAATAAAATGTCAGCGAAATCAAATGATTTTTTAGACAGCTTTAATCTTCCCCCACATATTCAATCAAATCAGCTGGCTGACAGTCAAGAAGCGCACAAATCTTTGAAAGATTATCCATTGAGATATACTTGCCGCCTCTAAGCGAAGTCAGCACACCTTCGGACAAGAGCTTTTCTTTTCTTATTCTATTGGTATTGTAGCCTTTTTCTTTTAGCTGTTCAATGATATTCACTTTATAAACTATCGGCATTATTTTCACCACCTTTGCAGAGCCAGAATCAAGACATTCTCTTTCATTGTACTTATTATAACACACAATTACACAGAAATCAATGTAAAAGTTGCACAAAGATTTACACAGATATTTGTGTAATTTGCCAATTGATTTTACACAGATAATAGTGTATAATAAAGACAATGAAAGGGAAAACAAAAACCCAAATAAAACACAAAGGAGATAATAAAAATGACAGACACACAGATGATTAAGAAAATCGAATACCTCAAGGAGCTTGAGGAGTTTATGGAAGAAGTCAAGGCAGAAGCCGACACAATCAAAGACAGCTTAAAGGCTGAAATGGAGAAATACAACGTCGAGGAGCTTGAAGTAGGCACATACATTATTCGCTGGACTTCCATTCTTTCAAATCGCTTCGACACAACAAACTTCAAAAAGGCTTATGCTGATATTTACAAGAGCTACACAAAGCAAGTCGCAAGCAGACGTTTTTCAATCTCTTATTAATAAAGCCGCTCCGCAAGTCAAAAGGCTTGCGGAGCTGAAAGGAAACAACTATGATTTATGGTTATGCGAGATGTTCAACCAACGAGGACAAACAAGATATAAACCGCCAAGTCAGAGAGCTAAAGAAGGCTGGAGCGCAAGAAATCTTCCTTGAATACGAACATGGGGATTCAGCAGTTAAAGCGCAGTTATCTTCACTATTGGAGAAAGCACAGCAAGGCGACACAATCATAACACTTGAGGTCACCAGATTAGCCAGAAGCACAAAACAGCTATGTGATATCATTGACACTGTCAAAGAGAAAAAACTGCACCTAAACATTGTCGGAAGCATTAATGTTGATTGTACTTCTGGAGAAATAGATCCAATGACTAACGCTTTTATTCAAATGTCTGGCGTTTTCGCTGAATTAGAGTTACGCATAATAAGGGAGCGTGTACGCTCTGGAATGGCGAACGCCAAAGCAAAAGGCGCAAGGATAGGCAGACCTAAAACTACCATAGACAGCATACCGCAAGTGTTTTTGAGGCATTATCCTTCCTTTGCTTCTGGAAGCCTTAACCTTTCGGAGCTTGCCAGAGTATGCAATTTAAGCAGAATGACAGTTTATAAATATATTGCGCTTGTAGAACAAAAGTAAAGGAGCAGTTTCTGCTCCTTTACAGTTTATACTAATCCTTTGTAGGTGTATCTAAATCGCATTTTGTAACATTGGCTTTCCCTTTTTCAGCATCATAATCAACATAAACTGTATATTTCGCTGAATAAATATCACCATAATCATCTTTAACTTTCACTTTACCTGTAACAGTGTATGTATCAAGTTCTTCATCGTGATTACAATATGAATCAAATGTAGGAGCACCTTGTGTTTTATAATTCAACGCTATTTTTGTGCTAACTGAATTTTCAGCAGCCGAAATAACTTTCTTTTCTGGTGATTCACTACTACTTGTCGATGAACCACCACCGCCACAGCTCGCAAGAGAAATCATTAAAATTGCAGACATTAACAATGCTATTATTTTTTTCATAATTAAATCCTCACTTTCTAAATCAATTATCCTTTTTGCTATTAGCAACAAGTTCTCCAAAACCATAAAGGAACAAAGAACTAACATAAGTAGTTATAAATCCTATAGCTAAAATGCCGACTGCTATTCCATATGCCATAATAAAAGCAGATGGATTCATACACCCCAGAATTAACATAACCAAAGCACCAAGACATAACGCTATCATTTCAACAATAAATAGAATTAATGCAAGCTTTTTGATTTTCTCTCCAGAGTTTTCAAAAAGTTTTTTGATTTTTGCCATAATTATCCTCACTTTCTTTTGTGATATATTTATATATCACTTATTATATCATATTATAATATATATTGTAGTCGTTTGTCAATATAAAATAGTATCAGAAGATAAAAAAGGAGCGATTATTTTTGAGCGATTTTAATGACAATACACTTACAATAAAAAAAGCGTGGCGAGGACGGCAATAGGCTTATTACTGTCAGAATAAAAGTTGAAACATTAAACCGACTTGATGAGATAGCCGCCGAAAGCAATTATTCAAGAAACGAGCTTATAAATATTATTTTAAAGTATGGTGTGGAGAATTTAAAAGTTGAGTGATAGCGTTTGCGCTGTCACTTTTCTTTTTGCTTTTGGTATG
>CANRDN010000063.1 GCA_947629375.1 uncultured Bacilli bacterium
TATTATATTAAAATTTTCATTCTAATATCTTTTTTTCTAGTGTAATCAATTTTCCATAAAACTTTTCACACTATCTAATGAAATATTAGCAAAATGACTTAATTTTGTCAAATTATATATTTTTATATTTCTTTATGATTTAAAATTTTATATTCATTATAGCCACCAATTATATTTACTACATCATAACCTTTATCTGTTAAGATTTTACAAACTCTCCTACTATTATTTCCGTGACTACAATATATGTAATATGTCTCTTCATCTTCCAAATAATTTTGAGGATTCATAATTAAAAAATTCATAGGTATGTTCTTTGCATTAGGAATTTTCCCTAAATTATAAAGATATTGATCTCTTATATCAATTATATTTAGAGAATCAATATTATCTATAATGTTTTCAATTCTTATTTCTTTCATAATTCACCTACAATAATTTATGTTTTTTATTATTTTATGTTAACAATTTACTTTTTATAGTTTTTGTGATATAATAGCAAGCAATTTAAAGGGGTATGAATATGGAAGTTGTTATTGAAGGAACAAACGAATGGATTAATTTAAATGGCTTAGAAAAAATTGGTTCCGGTAAAGATGGACAAATATTTAAATATAAAGATAAAGTTATAAAAATTTGTGAATCCGGTTATATGACAAGTAATATTTTCTTTGATATAAGAGATGCTTTATCAAAAGCAAAAAGTGAAGGATTGGATACATCTAGTTTATCTATGATTTTACCCGAGAAGACTGTTGATAGTCCTTACAATCCAATAAAAAGATTAAAAGTTACACCACTTTTTGGATATACTCAAAAATATATTCTACCTATGGATTCTATTGTCGATTTATCAACCGGTGATTTTATAAGTGAATGTGAAAAGATGCATAAAAATTTACACGCAATATTTTCTTCCAATTCTATCGCCCTTACAGATACTAATCCCAATAATATCCTATATGGAAAAGATAGAAAACTATATTTAATAGATTTTGATAGATGCATTACTCAAAATTGTATGGAATCAGAGAAACAATGTATAAAGTCTGGTGATTACTACCTACATAATGAATCGAGATTTTCACAAATAATATATAAGTATTTACTTTTACAAGCACTTTTATATATATCAAAGAAAAAAGAATTTCAATCTGATGTAAGCAAAGCTATTGATAATGAGATAAAAAAAGGATATACAATCGAAGAAATTATGCAGTCAGTAAACAGTTCAATCGGACAAAATGCCAATAAAATTAAATCACTAGATGATACATATCATATGCTTGATAAATTCGAGTCAGTCGATAAATATGCAAAAGATAAAGCATTAAAATTAATTAGACAAAAGAAATAAGAAATCCCAAAACCAATGAATAAATAGATATATAAATAAAACTCAAACTTACAATTTGAATTATCTCCTTTACAAAATAGTCACTCATAAAAAAAGTAGACTATTTTTTTGTCTACTTTTATCATTTTATTTATTACTTTTTTTCATTTCTAAATATTCTTCATATGTACATTTTTTATCAGTTATTTTTCCTTCATCATCAAATTCGATTATACGATTTGCAACTGTATCGATAAATTGATGGTCGTGAGATGCAAATAACATTTCACCAGGATACTTTATTAAACCATTGTTTAAAGCCGTAATACTTTCCAAATCCAAATGGTTAGTTGGTTCATCAAGAATTAAGAAGTTTGATCCTTCTAGCATACACTTAGATAACATACATCTTGCTTTTTCTCCTCCTGATAATACTTGAACATTTTTAAATACTTCTTCACCTGAAAACAACATTCTTCCAAGGAACCCTCTCAAAACTGTTTCATCATCGATATTGTAGAAGTGACCTATCCATTTGACAATAGTTTCATCTCCTGTGAAATAATTAGAGTTATCTTGTGGAAAATATGATTTAGTTATAGTACTTCCCCACTCTATAAGTCCAGAATCATATTTTTCTTCACCCATAAGTATTTTAAACAATGTTGTTTTTGCAATATTATTTGTACCTACAAAGGCAATTTTATCGCCTTTTTCTACAATGAAACTTACTTTATCCAATACTTTTTTACCATCGATAGTCTTTGATAATTTTTCAACTTTTAGAATTTGTTTACCAGATTCTTTATTAGGTTTAAATTCGATAAAAGGATATTTTCTTGAAGATGGTACTATTTCGTCAAGTTCTATTTTTTCTAGCATTTTCTTTCTTGATGTTGCTTGTTTACTTTTAGAAGCATTTGCAGAGAATCTTTGAATAAATGCCTGTAACTCTTTTATTTTTTCTTCTTTCTTTTTATTTGCTTCTTTCATTTGTTTTAAAGCAAGTTGACTTGATTCATACCAAAAGTCGTAGTTGCCTATATAAAGTTTTATTTTACCAAAATCAATATCAGCAATATGCGTACAAACTTTATTTAAAAAATGTCTATCGTGAGATACCACAATTACAGTGTTATCAAAATTAATTAAAAACTCTTCTAACCAGTTAATAGCATCTAAATCCAAGTTGTTTGTTGGTTCATCTAATAATAAGATGTCGGGATTTCCAAATAGAGCTTGGGCAAGTAACACTTTAACTTTTTGGTTATTTGGTATATCTTTCATTAAAGCATAATGATTCTCTTCAGAAACTCCTAAATTATTTAGTAGTTCACAAGCTTCACTTTCGGCACTCCATCCGTCAAGTTCTGCAAACAAAGCTTCAAGTTCTCCAAGTTTAATCCCATCTTCATCAGTGAAATCAGTTTTAGAGTACATTGCATCCTTTTCTTTCATTACTTCGTAAAGTTTTGTATTTCCCATTATAACTGTGTCAACCGGTGTAAATGAATCATATTCGTAGTGATTCTGCTTTAACATAGCAATTCTTTCACCTGGAGTAATTTCAATTTCACCGTGTGTTGTTTCTATTTCACCAGAAAGTAATTTTAGAAATGTTGACTTTCCAGCTCCATTGGCCCCAATTAAACCATAGCAATTACCCTTAATAAACTTTAAGTTTACATCTTCGAATAAAGTTCTTTTACCGAATCTTAATGTTACATTATTTACAGAAATCATACGCTCACCTCAACATTAAAATGGTAGTGTGCATAGTTTATATACAAACTACCCATTTTTTCTTTATTTTATTTATAATTTCTATATTCTTTTGTAAT
>CANRDN010000064.1 GCA_947629375.1 uncultured Bacilli bacterium
AATAAATAATGTGAAAGTTGTGATTATATGCGTTATCAAAAAGATACATTTTTAAGTCGAGCCAAAGAGATTTATGATAATAAATACGATTACTCTAAAGTGGTTTATGTAAATCAGAGTACGCCAATCACGATTGTTTGTCCTAAACATGGGGGATATATGAGAACGCCATCATATCATTTGCGTGGTGGGGAATGTCCGGTGTGTGCCAGAGAGCATATGTTGAGAGCATGTAGGAAGCCTATGTCTGATGAGGCAAAAGAAAAACGTAGACAGACAAATTTGCGGAGATATGGAGCCACTACGTTTGCTGGCAGTCAGCAGGCACAAAAGTTATATGCAGATGGTAAAGGTCCGTGGGCAAAAGACGCCCGTGAGAAAGCAAAAAAAACTTGTGAACAGCGTTTTGGAGCGAAGACATGGGCAGAAAGTGATATAGGTATTGCAATAGCGAAAGAACGATGTATGTCAAAGGAATATCGGGCTGAAATGTCGAGACGATCACGGAGCGATGAAGCTCGTCAGCATTATGCAGAAACATCATATATTCATCACGGTGCAAAACATTGGACGCAAAGTAGTGATGGCAAGCAACGATTGCATGATATGTTTTCTACTGAACAAGAGCGGGCGGCACGCAGTGAACGTATGTTGTCACCCGATGTCAAGGCTAAAATACGAGCGACGAGCATGGAGCGTTATGGTGTTCCATATTATTGGCAATCTGAAGATGCACGCAAACGCTTGAAAGAATTATTGAATACGGAGCGAGTTCAACAGCAAATAATTGAAACAAAGAAAGCAAGAGGAACTATTAATAGTTCAAAACCTGAACGACTTGCATATGAATTACTTGTTGATAAATTTGGAAAAGATGATGTTGAATCGCAATATAACAAGGATGCTCGTTATCCGTATGCATGTGATTTTTATATTAGATCTCTGGATTTGTTTATTGAACTTAATGCCACATGGTTACATTGTGGTCATTGGTTTGATGAACACAATGAAGATGATTTGCAAAAATTACAAATGTTATTTGACAAAGCACAAGAGTCTAAGCCTATGTACAAAAGAGCAATTTATATTTGGACTTATGATGATTTGAGAAAACGGCAAACTGCAATAGAAAATCATATTAATTATCTTGTGTTTTGGGATAATGATTTGAACGATTTTAAGGAATGGCTTAAAACAATTTAATTTGTCATAATTACAACGTCCTGCGTATCGAGTGATCGGTGCGTACCCACACAAGTTAAAACTATGGAAAAACCTGAAGAGCCTGTATGCCACAACGTAGTTCGAAAGAACAAGCGTGACGGAGCGAAAGCGGAAAGAAGTTACAGGATGACGATATGCTGAAAACAAATCGTTTCGTATCGAAGCGAGCTACGTCGTTATGGATAAGGGTTAGTTTAGTTGCGAATGCCCGTAGCGTAAGAGCCGGGTAACGCTCAACGACTGGGGGATAGGGAGTCCCCGTTAGCAGCGGAAGTACATGCCGTGTGCGAAAAATATGTGGACTTATTATTTTGATAAGTTTAACGCATAGTCTGAACACGTCCTGTAATGGGAGTGCCGAGAAATAACTCGGAAACAGTGTTACGAACTGTTGAAACGTAATTGTGAATTGGGGAAAAGCAGATTGCAAAACCCTGTACAAACCGGTAACGGTGTGTATACTAACATCAGTTAAAACCAGGAAAAACCTTAAGAGTTCGTTAGCCACAACGTAGCTTGAAAAGGCAAGCGTGACGGTAGCGAAAGCAGAAAAAAGTAACGAAATGATGGTATGATGAAATAAAAGCCTGAAAAGGTTCTAAGCCATCGGTAAAAAGGGTTTGTTTGGTTGCGAATGCCCGTAGCGTAAGAGCCGGGTAACGCTCAACGACTATAGGATTGCGTCCTCGTTAGCAGCCAAGCGAGTAGAAAATACTCAGGGTGTGCGAAAAATAGATGGCCCTGAAATCAGGGTTGACATATAGCCTCGACACGTCTTGTAATGAGAGTGCTATGAATTAACATAGAGCCTGCGTTGCGAACAGGTGAAAGGAAAAAGAAATTCGGAAAGGAATTATTGATTTTTGGGAAAGTTTATAGATTTATCTGGACAACGATTCGGTCATTTATTGGTTGAATATCGTGTTGAGGATCATGTTTCATCGGGCGGGCATAAGTATGTGGCTTATAAATGTTTGTGCGATTGCGGTCGATATACAGTTGTGACAGCAGGCAAATTAAAAACAGGACATACATCGTCATGTGGACAATGCGGTGTTTATAATCCATTAGATGATTTAACAGGTCGTCGTTTTGACAAACTTGTAGTAATTCGTCAAGACGGTTATCATGTGTATCCTAATGGTGATCGAGAGTACAGATGGTTATGCAAATGCGATTGCGGCGGCACTATTTCAGTTTTGGGAAAATCTTTAAAGGCGAAAGGATCACATTCTTGTAATTGTTTCAGGCATAAACGTAATGTAACAAATAATATGCTTGGAAAACAGTTTGGAAAATTAATTGTAGTTTCGCAAGAAAAGGATTTGTATACGTCAATCGGAACTGTAATAGATCAATGGTTGTGCCATTGTGAATGCGGTAAGGATGTTATTGTTCGTGGAGCGTCTTTACGAAATGGACATACTTCATCTTGCGGCTGTTATAGATTAATGATGTTGCAAGGAATTAAGCATATGTCAAAATCTGAGATAGCAGTAATGAATGTCTTGGATAAATTGGGTGTTTCGTATGAAGCACAAAAAACTTATCCGGATTTAGTAGGACTTTCAAACAATTTGTTGTCTTATGATTTTTGTGTATTCATTAACAATCAAGATTATTTAATTGAATGTCAGGGGTTGCAACATTATGTGCCTGTTGAGTTTTTTGGTGGCAGACAAGCATTTGATTGTCAGCAAGTACATGATTCCCGTAAGCGGAAATATGCGGCTAAGCATGGTTACAAATTATTGGCATTAGATTGTCGTTCGGGACCGCCGAACGATCTATATAAACAATTACTTTCCTTTTTGAATATATAAAATCGAACTTACAATCTGAAGGACACGGAATATCGGGTTTCGAGACAATGTTATCAATCGG
>CANRDN010000065.1 GCA_947629375.1 uncultured Bacilli bacterium
GATTACAAAAGAATATAGAAATTATAAATAAAATAAAGAAAAAATGGGTAGTTTGTATATAAACTATGCACACTACCGTTTATAAAATGAGGCGATTCTATGAAATGTATCCTTATGAACAAAAATACAGAAGTACTAGTTACTGAATATGATGAAACATCAAAGTTTTTCGATAAAATATATGAAATTAAAAACATTAATTATGCTCCATATATTTTGAAAAGATTTTATGATGTAAAAGATATTGATAATTCATCTTTTAGAACTGCATTAAGTGAATGGTTTAAAGGAAGAGGAATTCCATCTTGGCGTGATAAATTAGATCTTTTACTACATAGATTAAATATAACAGCCCCATATGAACTTTTGGATAAGTCTTTTGGGTTATCTTTATCTGATCAATATTGGTTAAAGCCTTACAATAGTAATATCTTATATGATGATATTAACTTCTTTGATAATGATTTTGATTATGCTGAATTTATGGAAGCCTCTTTATCCACAAATAGTAAATCAATAACTAAAGAAGCCTCTTTAAAAACTCCTAATAACACTACAGATGGTATGCTTAAAAAAGCGTGGATTATTGAAAATAATACGAGATATTTACTAAAAGGTGGTTATAAAAATGAAACACTACAACCTTTTAATGAAGTTTTAGCAAGTGAAATCTGTAAAAGACTCGGTTTTAATCACGTGGAATACACAATAGATGTATATAAAGACATAGTGGTATCTAAATGTCCTTGCTTTATAACAAAAGATACCGAATTTATTACTTGTAATCAAATTAAAAGTAATATGCAACATCACGATAATATAAAAGATTACGAAGACTACATAAAAGAATTGGAAAGTCATAATATAGAAAATGTAAGAGAAAAACTTGAAAATATGTTTATTTTAGACTACATAATTATGAATGAAGATAGACACTTAAATAACTTTGGAATTATAAGAGATGTAAATACATTGGAATGGTTGGATGTTGCACCAATATTTGATAATGGACAAAGTTTAAATCTTGAATATTATGATGAAGAAGAATTATGTGTGTCTGGCAATGGAAGATTTTTTTACCAAGTTAAACCATTCGATGAAATAATAAAAATTGTAAAAGAATTAAATAGAATTGATGTAAGTAAATTGGATGGCATAGTTGAATGGTTTGATGATTTATTACACCAATATCAGTATTTAACTAAAATGAGTGATGGAAGAATAGAAAAAATATGTATTTTATTAAATAACCAAATTAATAAGTTAAAAGATTTAATTTTAAATAGCAATTAAAATTTTAAATATAAGAGGAGTAAAAATGAAGTATGAAAAATATTTAATAAAAAAAGGGAAACTAGATTTATTGTCGTCATTAAAAGCACTAGATAAGAAAGTTTTAGATGAAAAAATGGAAGAATATGGAGTTAATGATATTTTTGAGTTAAAAGATTTTATTTTAGATTATTTTGAATTTTGTTTAAATGAATCTAAGAACGATAATCTTACTAAAATGTATTTTGGAAAACTAATAAACAACGAAAATTATGATTTATCACAAGTTAATGAAGACGATATTGAATCTCTAATTGTGTTTATTTATGAAACTGATAATCATTTTTCTTACTATATTCCTTCAGAAATCAAGCAGATAATTAATAAATTACTTGGTAGTTTTAACTTTGAAGAACAATTTAATTTGGAATATGCTGCAAATACGCCAGTAATAAAGGATTTAAAAGCTCTTCTTGATACTTTAACAATCAGTGACTTAAAAAATATTGGAGATCTATTACTTGTCAATAGATTGAGCAATAAACCTAAAAAAGAAATTGTTAAAATAATTTATAGTGCTCTTACAGATAAAAATAAGCTAGTCGATTTGATTGAAAGATTAATTGATAAAGAATTTAATTTATTAAAAAGAATAATGAAGAATAAAGGCACTATTCAAGATAACAAAGTAGGTGTTGAAGAATATCATTTCCTATATATGACTGGATTAGTTTTCATATTTAAAAGAGAAAATAAATTTTATATTTCTATCTCCAATGATATTTATAAAGTAATTGAAAAAATAGATTTAAAACCAATTCAAAAAATTGTAGATGAAAATACCAAAGTATATAATTTACTTAGTGCTATGATTGAATTATATGGTGTCGTTTCTTATGGAGATTTATATAATTTTTACAATTTATATTATGGAAAAGGTGAAGAACTAGATGTTCCGGATAATGCATTATATTTTTGCGATAGAGTCGACAACATAGATACTTTTTATATAGAAAATAATATATTTTTTGCACATAAAATACTTAAGAATAAAAATTTAGAACCTATTTTAGAAAACATTGTTTCTAGGCAAAAAAGCATAAAAAAGAAACCAATTGAACTAAAAGAATTGCTTAAGTATTCTGATTCTAATTATTATGAACAAACAGAATCTAAAAACGAATTTAAAAAATATTTAAAAAAGAAAAATATACCAGTGAAAGATATTGAAGAAATTTTAAAAATTATTTCCGACTTGTTTAGATTAGGGAATCATTATATTATGGCTTCAATTGAAATGCTTCAAGATTATGGAATTGAAGTAGAAGAAGAAAATTTACAAGAAATAGTTAGTTATTTAATTAACATATATAATAATTCTAGAGTGTGGACAAATAATGGATGGACTCCTGTAGAAATGAGAAAAGAATATAAATAAATATTATAAGAGAGTAAAAAAGCATTTACATTTTATTTGAAACTTTTTATCGTAATTTAATCCAATCTATGATCCTGAATTTATCAGTTTTAAAAAAGCAAAATCTCCCAAGTCCTTTGTTTATAAGGATTTGAGAGATTTTTAAGTGTTTCAAAAAATGCGTACGTTATTTAATTTTTTGTTTGTT
>CANRDN010000066.1 GCA_947629375.1 uncultured Bacilli bacterium
ACGGGGGCCCGCACAAGCAGTGGAGTATGTGGATTAATTCGACGCAACGCGAAGAACCTTACCAGGTCTTGACATCGTACGCATAGCATAGAGATATGTGAAATCCTTTCGAGGACGTATAGACAGGTGGTGCATGGTTGTCGTCAGCTCGTGTCGTGAGATGTTGGGTTAAGTCCCGCAACGAGCGCAACCCTTATTGTTAGTTGCTACGCAAGAGCACTCTAGCAAGACTGCCGTTGACAAAACGGAGGAAGGTGGGGACGACGTCAAATCATCATGCCCCTTATGACCTGGGCTTCACACGTACTACAATGGCTGTTAACAGAGAGAAGCAAAGCGGTGACGCAGAGCAAACCTCCAAAAGCAGTCTCAGTTCAGACTGCAGGCTGAAACTCGCCTGCACGAAGATGGAATTGCTAGTAATCGCAGATCAGCATGCTGCGGTGAATACGTTCCCGGGCCTTGTACACACCGCCCGTCACACCATGGGAGTCGGTAACACCCGAAGTCGGTAGTCTAACAGCAATGAGGACGCCGCCGAAGGTGGGATTGATGACTGGGGTGAAGTCGTAACAAGGTAGCCGTATCGGAAGGTGCGGCTGGATCACCTCCTTTCTAAGGATGAAGAAAATTCGGAAGAATTTTTAGAAATCTAAGGTCAGCAAGGAAAAAAGTGTTAAGCATTGTTCAATTTTGAGGGTGCAAGTAAAATGCAACTCAAAAACCCTGATAAGCATGGGGGTGTAGCTCAGCTGGGAGAGCACCTGCTTTGCAAGCAGGGGGTCAGGAGTTCGATTCTCCTCATCTCCACCATGGAAAAGCGAAAGCTTTTCAAAAGGGAAAAGAGGAATGGAGAGCGAACAACACCAATGGGCGCATAGCTCAGGTGGTTAGAGCGCACGCCTGATAAGCGTGAGGTCGGTGGTTCGATCCCACTTGTGCCCACTGTCTTGAGTAACAACAAAACAAAAGTTAAACAAGACAAGAAATAGTAACTTGAAAACTGAATAAGAAGAAGTAATGCAAATTGGAAAAATGAACGACAAAGATTTTTTAAAGAAAAACTTTTGAAAAATCGTGTAGTTGTACAATTTCAAAGGAAGATATTGCATAATTCAAAGAGAATAAGCTACAAAGAGCGTAGGGAGAATGCCTTGGCATCAGGAGCCGATGAAGGACGTGGTAAGCTGCGAAAAGCTGCGGTAAGTGGCAAGCACACTGTGACCCGCAGATATCCGAATGGAGCAATCCGCATAAGAGAAGCTTATGCATCTGTATATGAATAAAATAGTATGCAGAGGGGAACCGCCTGAACTGAAACATCTAAGTAGGGCGAGGAAAAGACATCAACCGAGATTTCGTAAGTAGTGGCGAGCGAAAGCGAAAGAGGCCAAACCGAGAGTAGAAATACTTTCGGGGTTTGGACAGCATTTAGGACTCTGAGTTGTTAGTTGAAATGTATGGGAAGACATACCAAAGAATGTGAGAGTCATGTAAGCGAAAACGACAAAGACTGAGCTGTATCCAGAGTACCGCGGGACACGTGAAACCCCGTGGGAAGACAGGGGGACCACCCTCTAAGCCTAAATACTACCTGATGACCGATAGCGAATAGTACTGTGAAGGAACGGTGAAAAGAACCCCGGGAGGGGAGTGAAAGAGAACCTGAAACCCTATGCTTACAAGCACCGAGAGCACGTCAAAGTGTGATCGGGTACCTATTGTAGAATGGTCCGGCGAGTTATTGTATGCGGTAGGTTAAGTACTTAAGGTACGGAGCCAAAGCGAGAGCGAGTCTGAATAGGGCGTAAATTATCGTATGCAATAGACCCGAAACCGAGTGACCTATCCATGTCCAGGATGAAGTGGAGGTAAAGCTCCATGGAGGTCCGAACGCACGTCCGTTGAAAAGGCCGGCGATGAGGTGTGGATAGCGGAGAAATTCTAATCGAACTCGGATATAGCTGGTTCTCTCCGAAATAGCTTTAGGGCTAGCCTCATGTTAGATTATCGGGGGTAAAGCACTGAATGTTCTAGGGGGCGAAAGCTTACCGAAAACTATCAAACTCAGAATACCGAATAATTGATGCATGGGAGTCAGACAGTGTGAGATAAGTTTCATTGTCAAAAGGGAAAGAGCCCAGACCCACAGCTAAGGTCCCAAATTATTGTTAAGTGGAAAAGGATGTGGGGTTGCATAAACAACCAGGATGTTGGCTTAGAAGCAGCCATACATTAAAAGAGTGCGTAATAGCTCACTGGTCGAGTGACCCTGCGCCGAAAATTCAACGGGGCTAAACAGTAAACCGAAGCTTGGGATTTGGTGTAAATCAAATGGTAGGAGAGCGTCAAATACGGGGTGAAGTCATAGCGGAAGCGATGGTGGACTGTATTTGAGTGAGAATGCCGGAATGAGTAGCGAGAATTATGTGAGAATCATAATGGCCGAAAATCTAAGGTTTCTTGAGGAAGGTTCGTCCGCTCAAGGTAAGCCGGGGGCTAAGGCGAGGCCGAAAGGCGTAGTCGATGCACATACGGTAGAAATTCCGTAGCCACTGAAGAATTTAAGCACAGGGACACTTATGAAGTCTTTAAGCCGGGCGATGGTAGACCCGGTCGTAAGGGAACGAAAATTAGTAGTGAAGTAAAGATGGAGTGAGGCAAGAAAAGCTGTGTGTATATTTGAAGTGCCCGTACCGCAAACCGACACAGGTAGATAGGAAGAGGATTCTAAGGCCAACGGGAGAAGGGTTGTTAAGGAACTCG
>CANRDN010000067.1 GCA_947629375.1 uncultured Bacilli bacterium
AAACCTTTCCCTGCAGGCTCTGGAGTGGAGATATTCTTTTCAGTTCCAGCCGTTCTTATTTTTTCTGCAGTTTCCTTTGCTTCTCTTATTGTTTGAAGGTCTTTGCTATAATCTTTTTTGGATTGTTCATATTCCTTTTTGGCCTTTTCACATTCCTTTAAGGCTTTTTCATAATCTTCTTTGGCTTGTTTAAGCTCTTCTTCTTTTTGCCTTAAAATATAGGTTTCCTTATCAACGGATTGTGCCTTTTGGTCTTTATCTTCATATAGGCTTATAGTTCTATCACCAGTCCTTGCTCTGCAGGTTTTCTCAAGTTCGGGGTGTAATCTATTATAGTCTTTTCTTGAAAATGCTTCTTTATAGCATAGTTTCTCGTGCCCTTCCTTGTCCCTTGTGATAGGTAATGCAACTATATGGATATGAGGTCTATTTTCGTCTTTATGAACAACGGCCTGCAGGATATTTTCCTTTCCGAATTTTTTTATAGCATAATCAAGGGTGCCTTTGAAAAATTCTCTTTCATACTTTTCTCCCTTGGCCTCTTTTTCCTTTGGGAGATACACTATCAAGCTGCAGGCTTTGACAGCATCAGATCTAAAGCCTTTGCCCGTCCTTTCCTTTTGCTCTTTTTCTATTTTGTCCAGACGTTCCATAGCATACTTATATGGATTTGGCCTATTCAGTAAATCATAATTGAGATGGGTTCTTTCAGGGTCTATGTTTTCATTGTCCCTTTCTCTTTGACCGTTAGGGTCTTCCTTGGCCCTGTCATTATGTATCATAACAAGGCCATAGATTTGGGATTTCGTCCCTGTGATCTTTTGTATATGAGCCATTGATGACCCTCCTTTCTTTGAAAAAATTTCATGGTAAAAACTTACCTCTTGAATAAATTTTATCTCCAGATAAAAACTTATTCAAGAGATAAGTCTAGTTCATTAGACTTATCCCTTCGGGAAAAGTCAATGAACAAGGGGGGATTGCTCCCCCCTTGACCCCTCTTTATAAGACTTCTCCAGTACGTGGATCAACTCTTTTTTGTAGGTTTTCTTCTGTCCATTGCTTTGACTTCAGATATTCTTTCATTACAATGGTACTATTATCACATAAGGACTTAAACCAATCATATCTATGTATACGAGCATAGTTCATCAATTCATAGTATGAAGAAATATTTTCTTGTTCACAGAAGTCCATCATTTCAGAGATTGATTTATACTTATCTGAAGCCATACCAACAATAGCTTGATAGTCAATAGCTACAGTATGAACTTCTGAACTGTCATATTGAGCCTTTTCAGGGTTGTCCATATGACACAAGTAACGAGCATAGCCCCTTATGCTTTGTACTTCCTGATATTGATGGTTAGCAGCTCCAAGGGCATCAGCAAGGGCTTGTAACTGCTCAGGGGACTTCTTTCCTTCATAGCATACTAAAACGTGCCAGTGAGGTTTCTTGTCCTCTCCATCGGGGTTCTTGTCCCTGTTATGGTATATCCACATAGAGGGGATATGTTCATCCTCAAGGATTTGTTTCCATTCAGGGACACAGCTATCTTCATATAACATCATAGCAATATTTCTTACTCTCCCATCTTTGGGGGTTGTTTTTTTATCTGACATATGGTATTATGGTTATAGAATATTCGTGACAAGACATCTCCAAAGGGTAGCGACCTTTGGGGGTGTCACTTTTTTTTATTGAACATCTATAACCTTTTCCTCCTTTCTAAAAAATTCTTCCAGTGCTAATTGAACAAGCACTGATTGATTGATCCCCTTTTTAATGCTCATAGCTTTAAGGGTTTCAATGGTTTTTTCAGGCAAGCTGTAGCTTACTTTCTTTCTATAGACTCTTTCTTTCATTTGATCTATCTCCTTTCTTGTTACTTTATTCTTATTTTACACCCTATTTTTTCTAAAGTCAAGTGTTCCGTCCTTTTCTTGTCCAACGACCAATGACCACGAGGGGGGGTGTCGTAGTACCCCCCCTCGTTTTGATGGGACGTTGATAGCCTTTTCACACGTCACACATCACCCTATAGGGGGTATAAAAGTAATCAAGGGGAAGCACCAAGAATGGTGCTCCCCCTTTTTCTAGTATGGGGTGCTAAAGGGTCAAAATGTCAAGGGACGGGTAGTATTTTTTTTCTTACGAAAAAAAATCTCCACCCTTAAACCCTTGACATTTTTCGGCTGGCTGAATTTCATTTCTGGAATGAGCAATTACCCCTTGAAACTAAATAAAAATGACCCAGACGAAAAAAAACAAAAAAAGTAGATAATTATCTATTTTTTTTGTTTCTTTTTTTTAGATAATTATCTGCTTTTTTTTTAAGCACTTTTTGAAAAGTTTATCTTTCATGGCCTCTTTCCCTTTGTCGATCTTCCCTCTCTATAAGTCGTTCTATACGGTCATATTCTTTGGGGTTCTGCTCTCTTAATAGCCCTGCTACTCTTAAAGGTTTATCTACTCCATTTTTGACAAGTCTATCATAAGCATTTGCCTTATTTTGTAAATTTCGTTGTTCTATTTCTTTGTTTGCTTGCTCCAGTCTTTGCTCTAAAGAGTCATAATACCCTTTAGAAATTTCCCCTCTTTGTAATGCTCTTATTTTGCCTTGGCTTTTATTATAATCATCGACAAGGCTTTCTACTTGGTCTTTTGTATAATAGCCCTTGTGAAAACCTTTCCCTGCAGGCTCTGGAGTGGAGATATTCTTTTCAGTTCCAGCCGTTCTTATTTTTTCTGCAGTTTCCTT
>CANRDN010000068.1 GCA_947629375.1 uncultured Bacilli bacterium
TCCGCCTTTCATGTTGCTATCAATAATATTAAAATTTTCATTAAAATCATCAATATAAAAAAAATCGTCAAAATCGGGCTTATTAAGCTTTAAGTTAGGTGTTTGTTTCATTTTGTGTATCCTCCGAAATTTCTATTTCAACTGTCGGTGTATCTATTTGCGACAAAATACAGTTTAATATAACCGTTTTGCTATTTTCTGTGTCTACATTTGCACACACAATCCACAATATAACTTCCGTTTCGCCGTTTTCGTTGATTTTATGACCTCCCACCGTCACATTTATATCTACGTTGCTAACTTGATTTGCCTTTGTGCAGACGGTTGAAATTGGTTTATCGTCAGAAAAAGCGACTGGCACAGTTATTGTAATGTCATAATGTGGAGTGCTTACATATCTTGCTGGAATGATAATTTTAAGCTGAATTGGATAGGACTTGTTGGCAAGTGCTATTGTCACCGCCTTGTCTATTTCCTCGCCCGTATGCTGACCCTCATAATATTTTACGTTTTCTGCCATTTATTTTACCTCGCTTTCTATATTCGCCGAAAAGCCCCCATTAAACGTGTAATCTACACGCATTATTGGCACTTTTACGCTTTCTTTCAACTCGTTTTTTGCCGTGACAATATCCCAGTTGTCAAGTCTTGGGTCGGCTAAAATCTGAGATATTTTAGTGCATCTAAATTTTAATTTGTTATTTTGCAAAATATTTTTTGTTATCTCATCAAGCGTTTTTTGTGTCATGTATGGATTTTCAAAACTCATAATTTTACCGTTTGAACCGCCAGATTTTAGGGCTGTTTTATCGTCAATTTTACATTCAAGACCACTATAAAAAATATCATTTTCGGCGGTTTGGATAGCACTCATGGTATTTGAATTTAATTCCAATTCGCTATCCTCATACCAACGATATTCAAGCTCGCCTTGCCGACTTATCACAGCAATTTTGCCCTGTAGACTTGCAATATAGCTTAACATTTGTCGCATTGTCGTTTTGTCTGGTGGCTTGTGCGGAAACCTAAAAATAAACGCTTGAAATTCATATCCCAAGGCATTTTTAGGCTTATAAACCTGCCTGCCTTGGCAACGGTAAACATATCTATTTACGTTTTTGCCGTCTATTCCTAAATGTTCCCCGATTTTTTTCTCTACATCAAGAGAACTTTCGGTTTTATCTTCGGGGGCATTATATTCAACATCACATTCGCCCAGTGCATCGCAAGCTTTTATGCTGTATTCTGCCCTATAAATATCTGCACCAAAGTTTCCCACTTTGTAGATTTTCGTTCTTTTCGCCTCATAAATTTTAAAAACTCCCATTGGAATGGAGTTTTTAATTTTTTTCAGTTCCGTTATGTCCTGCACTGTTTTCTCTGCAAGTTCATTATAGGTGAATTTTGACAGTTCACCGTAAGTTATTTGGTCTGAACCGATATATTCGTATTTTAAACGCAACTGAAACTTTTTTCCAATAAGATTATTATAATAATAAAATTGGGCGAATTTATAAGGCAAATCAAGCGTTGCAGTGAGCGAATTTGAAAGAACTGCCCCCACCGCAAGCCCCGAATTTGTTCCCGAACCAGTCGTAAGTTTAACACTTTTTATGCTTTCACTATCAATTATTTTCTTCTTGTCAGCATCACTTGCATAATTTTCCTTTTCCTCACACTTGTCGTCATAGTCAAAATCAAACCAAACCTTGACAGCACAATTGCCGTTCTCAATTAAATTTTCAATTTTTGCTATGTCTTTTTGATTTTCTTCCGTCTGCTCCAAATCCTCAAAATTATACAAAAAATCACCTCACTGTTCAATCAAACTGACTGCACAATCCTTGTAATAACCGCCCTTCACCTGCTGTGAGTAGGTAAAATCACTTGAATAAAATGTGCCTGAATATCTAAACCCGTCAAGTTCAAAAACCACATTAAAAAAGCTGTTGTAAGTTCCTTGTGTTAGATTTTTTATTTGATTTACTTGGTCTTTGTCAAGCAATCCCCACTTTAACTGCAATTTCCAATTTGTGCATAGAATAAAACCGACTGTTTTGCCGTTGATATTTCTTCCTGTTCCAGACGCCCATGTCTTATATTCGATTGCAGTTGATGTTATTTCTGGAGAGGGAAGTTCCACCCCCGAAACCCACACTTTGAGCATTAAAATCCTCCTCTCACAGCGTTTTCATTGTACATAGTAGTCCATGCTTTCCAAAGTTCCCTGCCGTCAATTTCGCCGGTAACGGTCAATTCCTGTGATTTTAAAATGCTGATAATTTCCGAAAGCATAGCCAAAACTTGGCTATTAGAACCACCCTCAAGCATATTTTCAAGCTTTGAAAGCGGTGCGATAACTTCGGGGTCTACTCTTGCGTTTTTGTTGTCGCCGACCATTGCAAGGGTTGGAGCGGTTGCAAGTCCGCCCTTTGCAAGGCGGGGAAGTTCAACCGTTGGCATATACGGCAATTCTTTTCCAGTTATATCCGTAACCGTTTGCAAAACCCCGTTTATTGTGTTTGGAATAAAATTAATTGCACCCTCAACCGTGCTTAAAACTGCGTTTATAGCCGTTTTAAAGGCACTTCCGATAGCGTCACCAACTTTTGTGCCAATGTCCGAAAATTTAGATTTAATTGTGTCCCAAATGCCACCGAAAAAGTCGCCAACACCGCCGAAAACCTCTTTTATTTTTGTCCAAGCACCGCCAAATTTATCCTTAAACCAATC
>CANRDN010000069.1 GCA_947629375.1 uncultured Bacilli bacterium
GCTCCATCTCCATATTTACTTGAATCTTCTCTTATCTTTCTTACTGTAGATGGCGTTAATTCAATTATATATTCGACATTTTGATTTGCATTTGGTCCTGCTACTGTCGTTAAATCTTCTCCATCTGTCGTTATATACTTTGACATTCCTCCATACCAGTTCTTTCCTACTACTCTCTTTCCTGGTGTTATACTCTCTGCTGAGTTAGGGAATGGGTCAATTACATTTACTGGCCTAAATATGTAAGAGGCTTTATCTGTCCTTGAATCATCGTAACATTCATTCATACAAGATTCAAAATCATAGTATCCTAATTTTAGGTAATTTGCTGTACAGAATGTTTTTACCACTTGTTCATTTGCTCTATCCATCGGATTTGTTGGACAAGCTGGTCCTCCTGGTCCACCTCCTCCTGGTGGTCCATCTCCTTCGTTAGAACATTTCAATACACAGTCATCGACACTATTGTAATTGTTTATATCTTCTTTGTAATACTTCTTACAAAATTCTTTTATCTCTCCAGTTTTAGATTTATTTCCTGCAAATTCTTTTGAACAATCAGGTCTATCTCCTGGAGGATCCGTTCCTATATCAATACTACAAGTATTACTACAGTTTGATCCATATACTTCAGCATATAATGTGTTATATTTTTCTCCAAAGTTTTCAGAATTGTTTTGTAATTCATTTAGTCTTACATAGTATTTTTCATCATTATTTACTACTGATCTTGCCACTAATCTTGGTGACTTTGTATTAGTATTTAAATATGCTTCACATTTATTAACAACAGGTGGGCTTGTATTTACTACATATAAATTTTCAGCTTTTCCTGGTGCTTTTGATATTGTACAACTTGCATTACATCCTGTCTCTTGGATTATTACTACTTCTCTTGAACAGTTTGCTTGAAGTCCTTTAGCAGTTGTTACTACTCCTGATATTGTAAAGTCCTGTCTTGCATCTAGACTTTTTTCAACTGTTACTGTTGTCTCAGAGCTTCCTTTTGATACTCCATCAACAAGAATATTGACTCCTACTACTTTGTCTTCTGGATCTGATGGGTTCGTTCCATAAACGGCTGCTGTTATTCCTGCACTTCCTTTATAGACATCATCTCCCATTTTCTCTGTTCCACTATTTACATACACTAGTATCGTACAACTTAATCCATTGTCTCCTGGTGGTTTTGGACAGTCTGGTGAATCACATGTATTCGTTTGTATTTGATATTCACATTTTTCTGTGTTTTCGTAATATAGTCCTGTTCCTGCTCCTGTTTGTCCTACTGTTGCTATCGTCTGAACATTATGTGTCTTTCCTGCTTTCTTTATTGCATCACTAAAGTATACATTCGGAGTAGCTTTTAAATTTGTATAATATTTATTAAGCGCTAACTCTTTCGTTCCATCTGCTTTTGTATAACATACATCTCCAGTTGGTTTATATACTTCCGATGATCCATCTGTCTTTATACAAGCTTTATCAAACTGATACTTTGCTTCTACTTTACTTGATGATTTATATTTATTTACCGGTTGTGTTGTTATCTTGTTCTTACTTATTATCGTTATCTTACTATTGTTTCTTTCACTGTTATCTTTAAAGTATACTTCTTGGTCATCTTTTTCTTCTAACTTTGTATTCTTAAGTGACTGTGTCGAGTTTGTCTTTTCTTTGTTTTCTACTATCTCTGTTACTTTACTCATTACTGACACTTTACTCTTATCATACTTGTACTTCGACCAATCTATTTCTCCATATCCTTCTGCTAAGAAATCTGGATCAAAGTATGGGTTGTTACTTGCATTCGGTGTATAGCTATCATCTAAGGCATTATTGAATACCGTATACAAGTACATCAATCTCTTTCTTCTATCTGTATCCTTTGATGGTATTGTCGTATAATCAAACTTCCACTGGTTAGTGTTAAAGAATATCGTACACTCTTTTACTCCATCTAGTTTTGCTACATAGTCTATTCCTGCTCCTGCAAAAATATAGTATGATGATACATCTGTAAAATCAAAACTTGATGTTTCTTTACAAGCTTCATTTATATATGTTCTTTGGTCAAAGATTGTATCTTTTGTGTCATCTAAATTATTCAGTTCATCTTGTTCACATGTTACAAATGTTGCTTCCGTATCTCCCATCGGTCCATTATATCTTCCACCGACATTACACTTTGATGTTCCTCCAGTATATCTATTGTCATCCCTTGAATATGGATTGGCTTTAGTACAACTTGTGTCATCCTTAAACTCGTATCCACAACTTAATATGCACGCTTCTTTTCTTTTCCTTGGATTTCCTTTTAAGTCGTAGTCTACTTTTGCATCACAATAGTTCTCAGCACACGCCAAATATTTATCACTCGATAATCCGTATCCTTTTACATCTTTACACGCATCTGTACATCCGACTAAATCTTCTAGGTAGATATGTAATACTCCTATATCTGTTCTATTACCATTATAACAGCTTCCCTGTAGATAAAACTCTCTTCCTGATATTGATGGCTTTGAGCTTCCTACCAAGGCTTTCTCTGCACTTGGACCTATATAATATTGATAAATGATTCCATTTGCATCCGTTTTACATGTAACCATATCATCTTCTAGTTCACAATGTTTATTCGTTTCACATGTATTTATCGCTCTTTGCATATGTACTGTATTTCCTGCACTTCTTGCTGTTCTTAGGTATGATGGTCC
>CANRDN010000070.1 GCA_947629375.1 uncultured Bacilli bacterium
ATTACAAAAGAATATAGAAATTATAAATAAAATAAAGAAAAAATGGGTAGTTTGTATATAAACTATGCACACTACCTTTCATTAATTGGAGTGATAGTATGGAAGATAAAAAGTTTACTATGATTGATGAAAGTTTTATTTGTGAAGTTTGTGGGAAAGAGGTTCCTAAGCTAAGTTATACAGCACGAGATCATTGTAAGTTTTGTCTTTCTTCTAAACACGTTGATGTTAATCCCGGTGATAGGAAAGCAAATTGTGGAGGGATTTTAGTGCCAATTAGCGTAGAAAAGGGAAGTAAGGATAAATATAAAATTATCTATAAATGTAGTAAATGTGGAGAAATAAAAAGAAATATAATGGCAATAGATGATAATTTTGATAAAGTCTTAGAAATTATGAAAGAAAATTCAATTAACAGTTAGATTATAACTGTTTTTTTTGAAAAAAATTATTTTACTGTTGACCAAAACATTTGTTTGCAATAAAATGTAATTGTTAGTAGTGAATATGGAGGCAATATGGAATATATAATTATAGCATTGTTAGTAATTTTAATAATACTTGTTGTAATCCTTTTGATAACAGGTAAAAAAGAAAAGTCAAATGAGGCAAATATAACAGAAAGATTGGGTAGATTTGAAGTTAATATTAATAAAGAAATTTCGGATTCTAATAATGAATTGAAAAAAGATGTGAACTCTGATTTTGAAAAACTTTCTAATAAAATAGAAGAAAGACTCAACAGAATAAATGATAAAGTTAATGAAAGATTAGATCAAAATTTTGAAAAGACTAATAGAACTTTTACTAATATTCTAGAGAGATTAAGTAAAATAGACGAGGCTCAAAAAAAGATAGAGTCATTATCATCAGATATTGTTTCTCTTGAGGGAATTTTAACTGATAAGAAAACAAGGGGAATCTTTGGTGAAGTTAATTTGAATCATATTTTGAAAAGCGTGTTTGGAGAATCAAATGACAAGATTTATCGTTTGCAGTATCCTTTACCCAACAATACAATTGTAGATTCTATAATCTTTGCTCCTGAACCACTTGGAACGATTGCAATAGATTCTAAATTTCCACTAGAAAATTATAGAATGATGGTAGATAAAAAAATACCAGTTGAGATTAGAGAAAGATATGAAAAACAATTTAAACTAGATGTAAAAAAACATATCGATGCTATAAGTGAAAAATACATTATAAAAGATGTGACAACTAATCAAGCAATTATGTTTTTGCCAGCTGAAGCAATATTTGCAGAATTAAATGCTTATCATAGTGATTTGATTGAATATGCTTACAAAAAAAGAGTATGGATTACTTCTCCTACAACTTTAATGTCAACTTTAACTGTAATTCAAATGATAATTAAAAATATTGAAAGAGATAAATATACATCAATAATTCACGATGAATTAAATAAATTAGGTATTGAATTTGATAGATATAAGGAACGCTGGGATAAACTTGCTAAAAGTATTCAAGTAGTTAATAAAGAAGTAGAAGATGTACAAATAACAAGCAATAAAATATCAAAGAAATTTGATATGATAAGCGGAGTTGAAATTGAGAAAATAACACATAATGAATAGTATTATGAAATTTTTATGAAAATAACAAATATATTTGTAGATTGATTAAAAGTTTGCTATAATTTTATGTAGAGGGTAGGAGGAAATATTATGAATATTAAAAAAATATTAATGACTTTTTTAGTAGCTGTTATGGTTCTAATGCCTTTCTCTGTTGTAAATGTTAATGCAGAAGAAACAAACGATGAAGCAACAACAGGGGAAGTTTCCAGTAACAAAGTAAAAGTTTATGTCTTTGTAAAAGATGGTTGTGGATATTGTGAAGCACAAGAACAGTATTTAGAAGAGTTAGCAAAAACAAATGATAAGTTTCAGACTGTTATTTTGAGAGCATATGATTCAAACTGGAAACCAGTAGATTACTATGATCTTGCTAGCGAAGTATCTGATTATTTTGTGAATGAAGGATTTGAAAATGCAGCGTTTTCAGGTACACCTTTAGTTGTTATAAGCGATGTTTATGCAGCAGCTGCTTATAGTACAGAACTAGAGGACATCATTAATGAAGTCTATGAAAAAGGTGATGTTGATATAGTTGGTCAAATGGCAGCAACTATGGGAATTGACCTTGAAACTGGTGAAATAGTTGACAATCACGATTATACTGGTGAAAAAGTGTTTGGAACTTTAGTATTTTTAGCATTAGCTGGTGTAATTGGTGTTTCAATTTACTCAAGAACTAAATCTGGACCTGACTACGAAGAAGATGCAAGAGACTATGGAAACAATGATGAAGAAAATCATAGAACTGTTGCTGCTAATAAAACTAAAGCAACAATAACTTGCAAGGAATGTGGTTATGAAAATCCTAGTGATGTGTCTTTCTGCAATAACTGTGGTTCAGTTTTAAGAGAAATAAGTAAAGTTGCTAAAACAAAAACAACTACTAAGAAAAATACTCAAAATAATAAAACTAATAAGCCAAATAAACCAAAGAAAAAATAAAGTGACTTGGTAAAAAAAGGACTGAATTAAAAACTAAAATCCCGAAGACCTAAAAAAAATAAGATTATAGAATAAAATTCCCGAAAAATTGGGCTCTAGAATATCTGGTGTGAAGTAAATTTCCAAAAAATTAAATGCGAAAAAATGAAAAACTAGAATATCTAGTGT
>CANRDN010000071.1 GCA_947629375.1 uncultured Bacilli bacterium
TTATCGAGTTTTTGCTTAATTGCTTTAGCATCGACTCTGAACGTAATATTGACACCTTCGGTGTCGTATATAACATCGGCTAAAAGCCTCATATCTATGGGACGTCCCGTAAATCTGTGCCAACCTATCATGGAATCGAGCATCAAAATAGACTTACGGGGCTGAGCATTAGCCGGAACATATCTGTTGGTGTATTCATAAATAGCTTCAAACATCGAATTATTCCTGAATTGATCCAGCACACCGTATTTTTCAGCCATACCATGTAAAATCTGTACAACCGTGTCTTTATCCGGTTCGGCTAAATTGATACGCTGTAATCTCTCAACAAGCGGCTGATTCGGAGAAATATAATCTTGAAATTCTATGTATGTCGTTGCCGCAATAACACGTATCCCTCTTGTTCCCGAATCGGCAAGAAGCGGTTTGAGAACCTCAACTGCCGCTGTCGATAACTGTACTATTTGATGAAACTCATCTATGAAAAGCACTATTTCACGCCCGTATTCTTTTCTGTAATTAGCTACTTCCTGAAACAGTCTTTTTAGTTTATCAGCCATTTCGTTTTCATTCTTCAGGTTGGATATCATTCTCGGCAAATTTACTTCAAGATATGCTCTGTTTTTATCTTTAAGCATCGTTCCCTGAACCAGTGCTGTTTTACCCGAACCGGCGTTTGCCAAAAGTATTACATTGCAAAGTTCGGGACGCTGCATTGCCGCAAGCAGAGCCATCATTTCTGCATTGCGTCCGACAAGCGGACGTTCCATCTTTTTTAAGAATGACGTATATTCATTCAAGTACGGATATCGTTTTATCTTTTCCGTATCATTGGGTGCGAAAATCGCCATTGTAATATCACCGCTTTCTAAAAAAATATACTAAAATCATTCATCGCAGTCATCACTGTTGAGCAAATTAAATGTGGTATTATTCGTAGTATTATTTATATCCGGTGTCGAATTATTATCTTTTTCCGCAGGTTTTTCCTGTGAAGATATTAGTTCTCCGTATTCTCCGCCGTCATCGATTATATCGCTTCCGAAATCATCGTCTTCCGGATACAGTTCAATACTCTTAGAATCCGTATCATTACGGCGATCTATCATAATACCGTTTTTATCATATTCAATAAGTTCGCTGTCTACATTTGCTCTTGCACTGTCTCTGTCCATTTTGGACTGAGTTTCAATATCTCTGCGGATATCATTAACACCTTCGCTGATACTTTGTGCGGTACTCTGTAATAAATGCTGATGATCTATATTTTCGAACATTTTGTCGAATCTGTCATCATCACTGTATATATCAATCATCGGCAAACCCATTGTTCCGTTGCTGACAGATGATTCTCTACTGACCGATCCGGCTTCATATTTGCTTATATACTTTTCCGCTATATCACTGTCTGAATTTCGTGTTTGTGTTTTCTTGTTATTAACCGGATTTTTCAGACTTCCTTCATATCTATTGTCAATATCGTTATTGCCGTCCGAAATACCTATAACTTTAAGCCCATTAAATTTAATATCTATTGCAATGCCTATGGCTATATCAAGTAAACTCGTTGACGGCTTGCCATACCAATATTTCGCCATATCATGATGCCATTTTTCAAGACTGACACGCTCATCATCCGTATAATTTTTCCATTCATCCGATTCTTTGATATCTGCCAGTTTCACCATAGGATTATCATACGGTTTTGAAATAGATAACATATGCGGATATAACTTACGTATATCCTCATCGGGCATCGAACCAAAATTAATAGGAATCGACACTGTATCATTACCTGTTAATTTTATAACCAACTCGCATTTTGCAAATTCATCCATTTTCCCATTCACCGCCGTTTCTTTAATCTTGTGTTGTAATATAATTATCGATAATTTCATCTGTGATTTCACCTATAGATGAAACAAAAAAGCCTTGATTCCAGAAATGCGGATCGGAAGCATCCGTGCATACATCAGGATATTCTTTTTTCAGCAGCCGACTGCTTGCTGTCTTATAAGCATTAACAAATTTATTTATTTCCGTATTTGGACGAGCCTTAAATATAATATGAAGATGATCGTCCCGATAACTCCATTTCTGTACAGTAATGCCGTAATTCACGGCTATTTTCTCAAATATTTCCCTTGCCCTGTTTGAAATAACATCATTGATTATTTTTTTCCGATTTTTTGTTGTCAATACCAGATGATAATTTAAACAGAACACCGAATGTGTATTTTTGTCTAAATTCATTCATATATCAACCTTTCTGTCACCTACCACCAAAATCATTTTAGCACAAAATTTGGCATAAGTCAAGTAATTATGTCAATTAATCGTATTGCAGATCGGCTATTGCCGTTTTAATAACATTTCGTATTTCTTTCTCCTGTTTTGCATAAAATGCCGCATCTAAAGCTATCGTTCTTGTTGCCTGTCTTGCCTGCGGAGAAACATCTCTTCTCGTTCTGAATATAGAATCATTTTTAAATTTATCGGAAATAGATTTCTGCAATTCAATATCTGCTTCGGGAAACACGCTTATTGCGTCTTCCTGCCCTGATTTAATCAAATATTCTTTCGCTTTTTGAAACTTCTCATATCGCCTGTCGGCGGATTGTGTAAATGCATCAATATTTGTCGCAGATATTTTAAAATCATACGGAAAATCATATA
>CANRDN010000072.1 GCA_947629375.1 uncultured Bacilli bacterium
CCTCTGTTTTCATCAAACGGAATATACGGATTTCCGTGCATGAAACAAATATCGAACGGTTTCGTTGATATTTCGAGTCCTAAATCATCGGAATAGAATTTACGTGTTACTACATCCTCTATGATATCTTTATCGAACAGATCATAATCCTCATCGTAATTATCATCATCTCCGTCTCCGGGTAAATCCAAATCGGGCGGTATATCGGAAGACGGTTTATTATTTTTGATATCTTCTTCCGAACCCTTAATGACAATACCGTCGCCGTCGTTATTTCCGAAATCATCATTATCCCCATCCGGTGATGTTTTTACGGACACATCGGGAAGATGAATGGTATTATTAATAGCATCGTAATCAGCCGGCGATTCTGCCTTTACATCCGGCAAATTATCTATATTCTCCCCGCCTTCGCCGTCATCGGATTGCGGCTGTGCGTTCAATGGCTCACTGCCGGATTTATTATCGGACTTATTTTCATCAGGTTCTGACTCCGGTCCTGATTCCGGTTCGTCATCGTCCTCTTTACCGTTAAACACATCCGGAACTTCGACTTTATTTTCGGGGAACAGCGTTTTAACATCTCCCCCATTTTTGACCAAATCTGTAATCTGTTTATATGTAACCTTATAATCTTCACCGTTTTTATCGGAAAAAACCTCTACCATGCCGTCGGGTGTTACCGAACACAATATATATTCGGCATTTACGAGAAAATTATATTGCGACATATCATCAAGCGTTGCTTTGTCCGGAATGATAATAAAAGATTCCTCTTTGAGCATATCCGGAATTATATATGTTTTAATATGACCGACTCTGACTGCTTCAAGAATAGAACCTTTGGATTCATCTTTTCTTGCTGTTTTGCCTGCAAGCCCGCCGATTGTACGGGTATCGAAGATCAAAGCTATATATTTTGTGGTTTCCTCTTCTTCATCGGTAACTATAAACTGTTTATTAGCTTTAAAATCCTCGTTGACATGTTCCCAAACCGACTCGTTTAAATCCTTTTCCAAATCATTCTTTTTATCATTCCTTACACCGACCGAACCTTTATTTTCGTTTTCGTTATTCGTATCCGGTGTATCGCTTTTGCCCTTGCTCTTACCTGCTAACTTACTAAAAATTCCCATTGTTTCAGCTCCCCATTTTTATTTTTTCATGTCATAACCGACTTCGACATATGCTGCCGATTCAAGCATATGTTTATTGTCTGTCGCCATATCGCCTTGAACATACACATATATTTCATCATTTTTGACACGCTTCTTATCTATATAATTGATAAAACGTGATACCTTTGTCGTTACATCCTGCTCCAAACGGCTGATAACGGCACGGGCACCGCCCGCATCGGAATTAGTCGTCATTTTCTCTTGTACGACATATCTTATAATATCCTCTGAAAAACGCACTTTTATATGATGCTTTGAGTATATTATTCTCTGAAGTTCACGAAGCTTATTTCTGCATATAAGTCCCATTGTATGTTCTGACAAAGGCTGAAACGGAACTATGCAGTCGATACGTCCCAAAAGTTCCGGCGGAAACTTATTTCCGCCTGTTGTTCCGATAATTGATTCACGTATCAGTGCCTGATATTTTTCGACAAATTTACCCGAACCTTTATCATCTGCATTATATTGTGCTATCGTCTTATAAATTTCGCTTCCTGCGTTAGTTGTTATAACTATATAACAGTTTTTAAACGTAACCTCTCGGTTATTTCTGTCAATAAGTCTGCCGTCATCCAAAACTTGAAGCAAAAGTCTTGTTACAGATGCACACGCCTTTTCTATTTCATCCAACAGCACAATGCTATACGGTCTTGCCCATACCTTTGTTGTAAGTTCATCTCTGAATCGTTCAAGCGATTCATCCAACGCATATTCTGTCATATCCATTCGTATCAGTTTATTTTCATCATCGAACAGGATTTTGGCTAACTGTTTCGTCATTTCTGTATTATGTGTAACAATATATTCTCCCGCCTGATACAAATGTTCATCATCGTCTACATAAAAACATATCATATCTTCTTTATAATCGAGTTTTTCGATAGACGAAATACCTACTCTGTCAGGAGCTGTGTCTATTTCAAATGCTTCCATAAATGTTTGCATCATATGTCTGGAAGACTTTGAAATAGAATATTTCATTTCTTCGCCTTTATATATGATGAATTTAATACAATATTCGGTACGAATATGTTTGCCGTCATAATCCGAATATATGATATTCTGCGTATCCACTTCGCATCGTGCTCCGAGCGAATACAGCATATGCTTTATATTATACGCAAGTTCTCTGTTTACTGTTTTATAAGTTATACAGTGCGTATAATCTATACTGTGATCTGAACTGTTCTCTGAAATAAAAAATTCTTTCGCAGAACCCGTATCAAATAGTCCTGCAAGAAATAACTGCCGCTGTTCTATCGAACCGCACATATATTTTTGCGGAACACCTTCAATTTCCTCATCGAAGAAATCATCTGC